>DASWRG010000140.1:0-36026 GCA_036403295.1 Pyrinomonadaceae bacterium | reverse complement strand
AAGGCGGCGTTGAAGAGATCATCGTCGTCGTCGGCCACCGCGCGGCAGAGGTGCGTGAGCGGCTCGCGCAGACGCCCGTGAAATTTGCCGTCAATGCGCAACCGCAGAGCGAGATGGGCGTCTCAATCGCTCGCGGCGTCGAGTCGGTTTCAGATAAAGCGGAGGCAGTCTTAATCGCTCTCGTGGATCAGCCAGCCGTCCCGCCCGAAGTCGTGCGCCGCTTGACTGATGAGAGGCAACGTGTCTCCGCTTCTCTGCTCATTCCAACGCATGAAGGGCGCGGCGGGCATCCCGTTTTGATTGATGTGAAATATCGTGACGAGCTTTTAAAGCTCAATCCTGAGCGCGGCCTGCGAGCGTTTTTTGAAAAGCACAGAGCGGAAGTTTCGCGGCTCGCGGTCTCTTCGCAATACATTGCGCGCGACATGGATACGTGGGATGATTACCGCGCGTTGCACAGGGAGATTTTCGACCGCGAGCCGCCCGTCAACGCTCCCTCTTGAGAGGCCAACTGAATGAGTGGCAGGCACATCTAATTGTACGCTTGAGTGATTGCCGCTTTCCGGCTCAAGCCCCTGAAAAAAGCGGCCACATTTGAAGGAGCAACTAAATGTTTTTGAAAAGTCGCAGGTCAAAAGTAGCTGTGACGTTATCAATCCTGTTGACGCTTTCAACCGTCTCGCTGATGGCGCGCGGCGCGTCCGCTCTCGTCGCCGTTCAGGAATTTTCTCTGCGCACGATTGACGGGCACACGGTCTCTTCGGAGGACTTGCGCGGGCAGATCGTGGTGCTGGCGTTCGGCGCGTCCTGGCTGCCGCTCTCGCGCGAGCAGGCAGAGGGTTTGCGCAAGCTCGCCAACGAGTATGCGAAGCAGGGCGTGGTGGTTTACTTCGTCGCCACCGATTCCGATTCGCCGAAGTCGAAGAACTATGCGACGGACGAGCAGTTGCGTCTGTTCGCAAAGCGTAATCAGTTGAATTTGACTGTGCTGCGGGACGCAGACGGTGAGGTCTCGAAGCAGTTCGGCGTGGATCAGATTCCGGCCTTCGTGGTGCTGGACAAAGAGGGACACATCGTCGGCACGCCCATCGGCGGGCTTGATTCAAAAGGCGATGTCATCGGCCAACTCGCGCCGACGCTCGATAAGGTTTTGTAAGAAGAGAAGGAAGTTTAGTATTCAGAAAGGCCGCCTTCGATGAGGGCGGCCTTTTCTTGTATAAAGACAGTTTCACGCAAAGGCGCAAAGGCGCAAAGGAAGAACGCAAAGTTGTTGAGTGCTGCTTAATCTTTCTTGCTTTTCTTTGCGCCTTTGCGTGAAACTGTCTTTAGCTTATCTCCTGCGCCAACTTGTAAACCAGCCTCACCGGCAGGCCGACGATGTTCCAGTAATCGCCTTCGACCTCTTCGATAAAGAGAGCCGCGCTCCCTTGTATGGCGTAAGCTCCGGCCTTGTCCATCGGCTCGCGCGTCGCCACGTACCAGTTGATTTCCGCGTCTGTCATCCGCGCAAAGCGCACGCGCGTCACCTGATGCGCGACCAGGCTTTGCGCCTCGCGGCCTGTGCGAATCAGCGCGACGCCGGTCAGGACTTCGTGCCATCTGCCGCTCAGGCGGCGCAGCATGGCGCGAGCTTCCTCTTTATCTGTTGGCTTGCCGAGCATCAAGCCGTCAACGACGACGGTCGTGTCTGCGCCGAGCACGATGCTTTCGGGCGCGCGTTGCGCAGCCGCTTCGGCCTTTCCGCGCGCCAGTCGTTTGACGTAAGCAGCCGGGTCTTCCGAATCCCACGGCGTCTCGTCTATCGGTATCGCCAGCGTCTCGAAAGGCCAGCCGACCGACCGCAGAATCTCAGCGCGGCGCGGGCTGGTCGAAGCCAGCACGAGCGGCTTCAACTCCAATCCTTTCAAATCCCCGGCGGCCTCGCTCGCTTGTGACTCACGCTTGTTTTCCATTACACTCACCGCGATTTCAGATTTTAGCCTGGCGATTTTAGCTTGGAACACATAAATCGCAAATCTGAAATTTAAAATTTATGGAAGACCTGATTCGCTCTCTGCCGAAACTTTTGCGCGCCGCAGGCGAGGCGGAAGAGGTCTGCGAAGCTGCGGCGATGGTGGCCTGGCGCAGGGTGGCGGGCGAGGGCTTGCGCGGGCAGGCCGTGCCCTTCCGGCTCTATCGCAAGACGCTCGTCGTCGCCGTCGCCGACACGACCTGGCAGAAGCAGCTCGAAGCCGTGAGCGGCCAACTGCTCTTTCGTCTCAACTCGCTGCTCGGCCAGCCCGTCGTCACGTTCATAGAGTTTCGAGTTGACCTGAAGACGGTTCAAGCCGAACGCGCCGCGCATGCTTTGAAAGAGACAAACCGCGAAGAGCAGGAACGGCGTGCGCTCCAAAAGGCTGCGGGACAGCTCGGCCATGCTGCCGACGCCATCCATGATGAAGAACTGCGCCGCCGCTTTCTCGTCGCCGCAGGCAGTTGCATTGAACGACAGGAAAAAGAGAAATGAGAGAGCTTTCAGTTTTCGGTTTTCAGTTTTTAGCAGCTTGAGTTAACTGAAAACTAAAAACTGAAAACTGAAAACCAATCATGCCTATCACAGAATCCGACATCGTGAAGATCGCCGCGCTGGCGCATCTGGAAATCACAGAGGAAGAGACGCGCGCTTTTACGCCGCAGATTGCGGACATCGTGGCTTACGTCGAGCAGCTTAACGAGCTTGACACGAGCGATGTCGAACCGGCGACGGGCGGCTTGACGCCCGCAGGCGAAGCCACGGACTCATCACGCGCAGACGCGCCGCGTCCCTCGCTCGGCCAACAGCTCGCGCTCGATCAAGCGCCCGACGCTGCGTCCGGCCATTTCCGCGTACCGAAAGTTTTATAAAAAACAGTCTTCAAACTAGCTATTTAATTTATGAACTTTTTTGAAAACGACATTGAATCATTGCGCTCGCAATTCGCCGAAGGGACGACGACGGCGCGGGCTGTTGCTGAAGCCGCAGTGGATGCCGCCGAAGGCTTGAACGAAACGCTCAATGCTTTTCTTGAGATTGACCGCGCGGGCGCGGTTCGTCGCGCCGGAGAGATTGACCGAGGCTCTGCTTCAAACGAAGCGGGGCAGGCTTTGCGCGGCGTGCCCATCGCCATCAAAGACAATATCTGCGTGCGCGGCCTGCAAGCCTCTTGCGGCTCGCACATTCTCGGCCCGTATCATCCTCCCTACAACGCGACGGCGATTGAACGCCTCAACGCGGCGGGCGCGGTCATCATCGGCAAGACCAACTGCGACGAGTTCGCGATGGGTTCGTCGAATGAAAACTCGGCGTTCGGCGCGGTCGCCAATCCGTGGGACACGGCGCGCGTGCCGGGCGGCTCAAGCGGCGGCTCTGCGGCGGCGGTTGCTTCGGGCATCGTGCCCGTCGCGCTCGGCTCTGAGACGGGCGGGAGCGTCCGCCAACCGGCGGCGCTCTGCGGCATTGTCGGCTTAAAGCCGACCTACGGGCGCATCTCTCGTTACGGCCTCGTCGCCTTCGCTTCATCGCTCGATCAAATCGGCATCTTCGGACGAAACGCGCGCGATGTGGCAAAGGTCTTGGGAGTCATCGCCGGACGTGATGAGTATGACGCGACGACTGCGGACGTGCCCGTGCCCGACTACGTCGGAGAGCTACAGGGCGACATCAAGGGCGCGCGGATAGGCGTGCCGCGTGAACTGTTCGGCGAAGGTTTGGATGAAGAGGTGCGCGCGAGCGTCACGCGCGCGATTGAAGCTTACCGCGAGCTTGGCGCGGAGATTATTGACATCGAGCTGCCGCACGCGAAGTATTGCATCGCCGTTTACTACATCATTGCGACCGCCGAAGCTTCATCGAACCTCGCGCGTTATGACGGCGTGCGTTACGGCTTTCGCGCGGAGGACGCGCCCACCCTGCGCGAGATGTATCGCCGGACGCGCGACGAGGGCTTCGGCGCGGAGGTCAAGCGGCGCATCATGCTTGGCACTTACGTGCTCTCGTCCGGCTACTACGAAGCCTACTATCGCAAAGCGCAACAAGTCCGCACGCTGATTAAACAGGATTTCGAGAAAGCCTTTGAGCAGTGCGACGCCATCGCCACGCCGACCACGCCGACGACAGCTTTTCTCTTAGGCGAAAAGACTGATGACCCGCTCGCCATGTATCTCAACGACATCTACACCTGCACGGCGAATCTGGCGGGCATTCCGGGCATCTCCCTGCCGTGCGGCCTGTCCGAAGAGAACCTCCCGATTGGCCTCCAACTCGTCGGCGCGCACTGGTCTGAAAGCATGCTCCTCAAACTCGCACACGCCTACGAGCAGGCGCATCCGTTCACGGCTCAGCCGAAGGTGAGAGCTTAGAAAGGTTCAGTTCACCACAGAGGGCACACAGGAACACAGAGGATTGCATGAAAGCTTCTTCTCCTCTGTGTTCCTCTGTGCCCTCTGTGGTAAATCTTTATCTTCGCCTTCGCACATCCTTATCGGGAATCAGGTCGCCCGTGAAAAGCTCAAGGATGCCTTTGGCTGTGCCGATGATGGGCGTGGCGTCTAGGCCGACGTGGATGCCGCCGCGCAGGATTCCCTTCTTTTTAATATCGTAACCGGCCATGCCGATGACGACGGCTGTGCCGATGATGGGAATCGGTTTGATGAGCCGCTTCGCCATCGTCCAGCCGCCCGCGCGCAAGAGCCTGCGCTTGAGACTCGGACTCGCCTTTGTGCCCTGCGTCATGCCTGTCCCCCCCATCAACTTTTTCCTGAAGTGAAAGCTATTCTACTTGGGAGTCGTCACCGAAGCCAAGCGCATCGCAGAGGATTGCACGCGCGGGCGGGTGTGTTCATTTCGCGTGGCTGTGTTAGCATAAACGGCGTTCGACCAATTCCCAACACGTTGCCTTTCATGATGTCTCTCAGACAGAGCCGCATACTTCTCATTTGCTGTGCGCTGCTTCTAATCGGCTACGCGCTCGCCTGTAAATCCGGCGGCACGCAGCCGAAACGCACGCTGATGATCTACACGCCGCACGGGCAGGACATGCTCAAGGATTTCATCGCGCGCTACAAAGAGGCGAACCCGGGAGTAGATGTGCAATTCGCGGACATGGGTTCGCAGGAAGTTTTGGGCAGACTTCGACTCGAACACAATCGCCCGCAGGCAGACCTCTGGTGGGGCGCGGCGCACACGACTTTTCAGACTGCGGCGGATGAGAACCTGCTCGCGCCTTATCGCCCGACGTGGGCTGACAAAGTTCCGGCGGACGCGCGCGACGCGCAGGATCGTTGGTACGGAACTTACGAGACGCCGGAAGTGATCGTGTATAACAGCGAAGCTGTCCCGGCTTCCGATGCTCCGCGCGACTGGGACGACGTGCTCGACCCGAAGTGGCGCGACAAAGTCTTGATTCGCAATCCGAATCCGTCGGACTCAATGCGCGCCATCTTCGGCGCGATGATCTGGCGTTTTTATAAAGAGACCAACTCGCCTGCGGGCGGCTACGACTGGCTGCGACGGCTCGACGCCAACGTGCATGAGTACACGGCTGACGGAACTCTCTTGATGCAAAAGCTGGCGCGGCGCGAAGGCTTAATCAGTCTCTACAACATGCCGGACGCGCGGCTCTATCAGGAGCAGAAAAAATTGCCCGTCGCTTACGTCATCCCGGCGAGCGGAACTCCGGTCGTGATTGACGCCATCGCCATCGTGCGCGGCGCGCCGCATGAGGAAGAGGCCAGACGCTTCTATGAATTCGTGACGACGCCTGAGAGTTTGACGCATGCCGCGCAGGCTTACTATCGCCTGCCGACGCGCACGGACTTAGACCGCACGCAACTTCCGGCGTGGATGAATGAGCCGATCAAGCGAATGCCGCTCGACTGGGACTTGCTGCGCAAAGAGGGCGGCGAGTGGTTAAAATATTGGGACACGGAGATTCGCGGGCGGCAGCGAAAGTAAGGCAAAAGTAAAAAGGTAAAAGGCAAAAGTTATGTCTGAAACGCGTTGCATGAAAATCAAGCTCAAGGAAAATTCTCTGGCGCGCGTGCGCGAGTGGGCGGCAGAGATGACGCGCAGACGGGATGAGGTGCTTGAGACTTTGCGAGATGAAACTGTCATCATCGAATCGGTCTTTTTAGACAGCACGCCGGAAGGAGATTTTCTGATCTACTTCATGAAGGCCGAGAGTTTCGAGCGGGCGCGCGAGGCCGCTCAACAAAAATCCGCGCATGCGATTGACGAGTATCATCGTGAGTTCAAGCGCGAGACGTGGGAAGACGGCACGCGGCTCGAACTCTTAATTGATCTTGATCGCATCACAGAGGTTTGAAACTGAAGCAGTTGTAAATTTTTCTCAGAGCGTAAAAAAAGAGATGAGCTTTGTGATTGACAAGATGAGCGCGGACGATTGGGAGCAGGTGCGCGCGGTCTATCTGGAAGGCATTGCGACGGGACACGCTACATTCGAGACGCAGGCTCCGAGTTGGGAGGAATGGGACGCGCGCCATTTGCCTTACAGCCGCCGCGTCGCGCGCGACGGCGAGACGGTCAAGGGCTGGGCTGCCTTGAGTCCCGTGTCGAGCCGTTTCGTCTACGCGGGCGTGGCCGAGATTAGCGTCTATGTCGGACAAAATCACAGGGGCGAAGGCGTCGGCAAAGCTCTCCTTGACGCGCTCATCTCGGATTCGGAGAACAACGGCATCTGGTCTCTGCAAGCAGGGATTTTTCCAGAGAACAGTCGCAGCATCACCATGCACAAGCAGTGCGGTTTTCGAGAAGTCGGCAAGCGCGAGCGCATCGGCAAGATGAACGGCGTGTGGCGCGACACGGTGTTGCTCGAACGTCGCAGCAAGGTCGTCGGAACAGATTAAATGAAAGATTTACTCATTTAATCATTGACTCATTTACGGATTGAAAAAATGAATCAATGAGCCGATGAGTAAATGAGCAATCTTTGTGCCTTTTCTCTCTCTCAAAAACATCTCGAAAAGTTACGGCGCGACGCTCGCCGTCCGGGAGCTTTCGCTTGAGGTCGAGCGCGGCGAGTTCTTCGGCCTGTTAGGGCCTTCGGGATGCGGGAAGACGACGACCTTAAGGATGATCGCCGGCTTGGAGTCGCCGGACGCGGGCGCAATCGAGCTTGACGGGCGCGACATCACGCGGCTCTCGCCCGAAGGGCGCGGCTTCGGCATGGTCTTTCAAAACTACGCGCTCTTTCCGCACATGAATGTGTTTGAGAACGTCGCGTTCGGACTTCGCGCGCGTCGTCGTCCGCACGCCGAAGTAGAACGTAAAGTTGCGGACGCGCTCACGCTGGTGCAGCTTCCCGGTTATGAGCGGCGGCGCGTGGACGAGCTTTCGGGCGGTCAACAGCAACGCGTCGCCATCGCGCGCGCCATAGCGATTGAGCCTGACCTGCTCCTGTTTGACGAACCGCTCTCGAATCTGGACGTGGCCTTGCGCGAAGAGACGCGCGGCGAATTGCGCGAGCTAGTCAAGCGGCTCGGCCTGACTGCGATTTACGTGACGCACGATCAGGACGAAGCCTTCGCGCTCTGTGATCGCATCGGCGTGATGAGCGGCGGAAGACTTTTGCAAACAGGCACGCCGCGTGAGCTTTACGAACAGCCTGCGAACCTCGCGGTCGCGCGTTTCCTGGGGCGCAACAATTTCATCAAGGCCATGCGCCTCAGTAAGAGCCACGACGCGCACGGCGAGTTCAAGACGCTCGCGGGAGGCCACACGCTCTACGTTCCCGTCAAAGCAGAGGAGCTCGGAGCACTCAATAAGCCTGTGACGCTTTCGATTCGTCCAGAGTATATCTCGATCACGCAGGGCGCGTCGTTTCCGGCGGACAACGTGCTGCGCGCGACTGTGATTGAAGTCAACTTCGCCGGCGCAACCACGACCGTCAAGCTCGACGCCAACGGTCTTGAGCTGGAAGCTTTAGTGCTGCGCCTCGTCGGCCTCGCTCCCGGCGACTCCTGCATGGTCGGACTCCCGCCGGGACGCATCAATCTTCTGAAGGATGAGGGATGAGTAATGAAGGGCAACACATTAAGATGAAGCATGAGAGGCAACTAATTAAGAAGAGCTTCTCTTTCATCCCTCATCCCTCATCCCTCATCCCTTTCTTTCTCGTCGCGCTCGTTCTCATCTACGGCGTCATCTATCCGAACCTGCATGTGCTGTTTGCTTCGCTTCAGCGAGACGGCGTGTGGACGCTTCAGAATTACGCGGAAGTCTTTTCCCAGCGCGCGACTTTGGAAGCGATCTGGTCGAGCGTGCTGCTCTCAATCCTGACGGTCTGTTTGTGCGCGCTGGTGGGCGTGCCGCTCGCGTTTCTGTTTGAGCGTTATGAGTTTCCGGCGCGTAAAGTGTTTGCGACGCTGGCGGCGTTGCCGCTCGTCCTGCCGCCGCTCGTCGGAACGGTGGCGTTTATTTTCTTGTGCGGCGAGTCGGGGATACTGGCGCGGCTCGCGCAGAAAATTTTCGCGCTCGATCACGCGCCGTGGACTCTGCGCGGGTGGGGCGCGCTGCTCTTCTTTCACACTTACACGATGTACCCGTTCTTTTACGTGCTGGTCGGCGCGGGCTTGCAGAGAATTGACGCCGGACTCTCCGAAGCCGCGCGAAGCCTGGGCGCGCGTCCCCTGAAAGTTCTGACGCGGGTCGTGCTGCCGCAACTGACGCCCGCGCTCGTGGCAGCCGCGCTCCTGACCTTTATGACTTCGATGGCGTCTTTCAGCGCGCCGCTCCTCTTCGGCGGAGACGTGCGCGTGCTGACGCTCGAAATCTACACGGCGCGACAGCGCGGCGATGTGACGACGGCTTTAACGGAGACGGTCATTCTCGCGGCTATCTCGCTCATCGCGCTCATCTTTTTTCAAAGGTATGAGGGGACGCGGCAGTTCGTCTCAGCCGCTTTGAAGGGAGCGACGAAGAGGCGCGCCCGGATTAGAAGCGGAGGGGCGCGCACTTTGGCCGCTCTGTGCGGCGTGACTTTTGCGCTCGTCCTCGCGCTGCCGGTCATCACGCTGGTCATCATCAGCTTTGCGCGCGACGGCGCGTGGACGACGGAGACCTTGCCGCGCGTTTACACGCTCGACAACTATCGCCGCATCCTGACGGAAGAGGGCGCGGGCGGCGTGCTCGTCAACAGTCTTGTGATGTCGGGCATCGCGGCGGCGTGCGCGCTCGTGTGGAGCTTTTGCGTGATGGCTCTGGTGGCGGGCAAGCGCAACTGGTGGCGACGCCTTATCTCGCTGCTGGTGCTCGTGCCGTGGGCTTTGCCGGGCACTGTCGTCGCGGTCGCCATCGGCGAAGCTTACGGGCAGGAGAATCCTTTGACGGGCGCGTTTATTCTCGTCGGCACGTTCTGGATTCTGCCGGTCATTTATTTCTTGAGATTCATGCCGCTCGTCGTGAGGAGCGTGCAGGCGAGCATGGAGCAGGTTGACCCCGCGCTCGAAGAGGCCGCGAGCAGTCTCGGCGCGCGTTGGTGGAAAAGATTTACGCGCGTGCGCCTGCCGCTCATCTGGCCGGGCGCGCTGGCCGGAGCGTTGCTCGCGTTCGTCATCGCGCTCGGCGAATACGTGGCCTCGGTGCTCGTCTTCGTGCCGAGCAACCGCCCGATCTCGATTGCGATTGCGGCGGCGATGCGTGATTTCAACCTGGGCACAGCCGCAGCCTACGGCGTCGCGCTGATGGCCGCCATCGCGCTGAGCATGACGATTGCCGCGCGGCTCGAAAGGAAGAGTTAAAAAAGTTCAAGGTTCAAAGTTCAAGGTTCAAGGTTGAAAGACAAAGGCCATGTCTTAACCTTGAACTTTGAACCTTTTATTGAATCTTATCCTTGTTTTCGGCCTGAATCTTGGCGGCCTTCGTCTCCAGGTCTTTGCTCTCCTGATCGAGCTTCTCGATTTTCGTCTTATTGTCTCTGACTTTCGCTGACAGGCTCGCAGCATCGCTGCTGTCCAGCACAGCCTGCGCGTTGCCCTTGCCCGCGTCCATCTGCTCTGCGCGCTTGCTGAACTCTTGAGATTTGAGCGTCAGGTATTCTTTGAACTTGTCGTTGAGCTTGAACTTGCTCGCTTCGTCAAACTTCTTCGACGCTTCACGGTATTTGTCGGCGGCTTTGCCCAGGCCGTCCACGACCTCTTTCGCCTGTGGCGACAATCGCTCTTTATCCGCGTCAAAATTGTTGGGGGACAGCTCGTCAAAAAGCTTGTCGTTCTTGGCTCCGGCGTCGGTCGCCAGCTTGTTGCCATCCTGTATCGCCGCATTGCCCTCGGCGACCAACTTATTGGCCTTTTCAGTTTCATCACCGCCGCTGCACGCCAGCCCGAAGGTCAGCAGCACAGCCAGCGCGAGGAGCATGTTGAGTTTTGTTCGAGAGTGCATAATTCTCCTGAAATCGCATCCGTTGAATTATCAAAAAGCGAGAGACTATAGCACGGCTTTCATCCCCGCCGCACGCAAAATTTCGCGGCGCGGCGACTACAGCTTTTCCCCGCTAGATTGTATAGTTGAGCCAACAACCATGAAACGAACAAAGACCGCCTTTCAGCCTTCGACGCGGCGAAGCTTTTACAGCCTCGCTCTCATCGCTCTCGTCTTCGTCGCTTCACTTGTGCGCGCCGTCCCGCAGGCCACTCCTGCCGCCGCCGCGCAGACTGAAGCCGACCGCGCGGAGCTTTATCAATCGCTGCTCGACTTGACCAACCCGTGGACGGTGATGTGCGTCGCGGCTCATCCGGATGACGAGGACGGCGCGACCTTAACCGTCTTGAGGCGCAAGTACGGCGCGCACACCATCTCGCTCTTCTCCACTTTTGGTGAGGGCGGACAGAACGCCATCGGCCCCGAGCTGTATGAAGAGCTGGGAGCGATTCGCGCGAGAGAGACTGTCAAGGCCGCAGAGATACAAGGCTCTGAAGCTCATTTTCTGGGCTTGCGCGATTTCGGTTTCTCGAAATCAGCCGATGAAGCTTTTCGCGTCTGGGGACACGACGAAGCCCTGCGCCGCATGGTCTTCGAGATTCGACGGCTGCGTCCCGATGTCATCATCACCAATCACGACACGACGGGCGGGCACGGCCATCATCAAGCCACAGGCCGCCTCGTCCTCGAAGCCTTCGACGCGGCTGCCGACTCGAAAAAATTTCCCGAACAATTAAAAGAAGCCGGCGCGTGGCAAGTGCAGCGACTCTTCGTGCGTATGAATTATGAGGGACTCGCGGAGAGTAAAAAGTTGGATGAAGAAGCGGAGCGCGCGGGGCGCGTCGTGACGGTCAATCGCAATGAGCTAGACCCCGTGCGCGGCACGACCTATGCGGAGCAAGCC
The DNA here is from genome assembly GCA_036403295.1 of Pyrinomonadaceae bacterium. Taxonomy (GTDB): domain Bacteria; phylum Acidobacteriota; class Blastocatellia; order Pyrinomonadales; family Pyrinomonadaceae; genus JACMLC01. The sequence continues at coordinate 24,669 of DASWRG010000140.1, read as the reverse complement.
CTGCACGCCTTGCAACAGCATGCCTCTCAAGGCCCGTGGCCGCAAACCTTGCCCAAAGAAGGCTGGCCGCCCGTCCGCTATCGCCTCGCGCGCGAAGCGAAAGAGGCAAGCCCGCTTCCGGCGAATCCGAAAACTTTTCTCGACGGCCTGCGCTTGCCCGAAAAGGTCGCGCCACTTCTCAACGCTCCGACCATCGAAGGCAAGCCCTTGACCGATTTCATCTCGCAGCCCGAACGTGTTTTCAAGGCTCTCGCGGACGACCTGAATCAGGAAAAAATCCGAAGCGACCGGCTCAATACGGTCGAGGCTGACCCGCATTTCGAGTTGATGACAGAGCGCATCAATCACGCGCTGGCTGCGACGAGCGGCATCGAGCTTGCGCTCACGTCCTCCGATTCGGTTTTGATTCCCGCTTCGACGACAGCTTTTCGCTTGCGAGTCGCCAACAAGGGCGACCGTCCGGTTAGAGTCCGCGACGTGAGATTCCCTGACCGCAGAGACGTTAACGGAAGCACGGAAAGCGCACTCGTCAAGCCGCATTCGCAATTGGAGCTTAACTTACAGAAATTCAACACGCCCGCCGGAGCAAAGAGCAACCTGCCGCACGCCGAACATCTTTACGACGGCACATTGTTCGGCGAGCGGCTGACGGCGAGAGCCGAACTTGAAGTTGGCAATCAGAGTTTTGAAATTCCGGTCATCGCCCGAATGGACATCGCGCCGCCCGTGCAAATTATGAGCGTCGCGCCATCGCCATACATTTTCACTCCGGCCAATCTCAATCAAGCTCTGACTTTCAGAGTTCTGCTCGTCAATCACCAAAACAAACCCTTCAAGAGCGCGTTTATGATTTTACTGGCCGGGCAAGGCGGCGAAGTCGGCGATGACATCTCGCTCGCGGCAAACGAGACGCGCGAGTTCACTTTGCGAACCAACATCATTCCTGTGGACACGCCGGACGAGAGGCGCACGCCGCGCGCCGATTTCGGCTCCGTCGTTTTCTCCGTGCATGCGACGGACAGCGCAAACGCCATCACCGAGCGCACGGCGCGGATTGTTTACAGTGACGCGCGGGTCGCGCCGAATCTTCGCGTGGGTTACGTGCGGAGCACGGACGATACTTTGCGAAACGCGCTCAACGCGCTCGGCGTCGAGTCTCAAGAGTTAAAGGCCGAAGAGATCGACGCAGCCGACCTCTCAAAATTCGACACCATCATCATAGACAATCGCGGCTACCAGCTTCATCCCGAACTCATCGCGGCCAATCCGCGTCTGCTCGACTACGCGAAAAACGGCGGGACGCTGATCGTCTTTTATCACAAGTCGAACGAGTGGAATCCCGACGCGGCGAAGAATCGCCCGCAGCTTGCGCCGCTGCCGATCACGCTCGGCAACGAGCGCGTGACGGACGAGAACGCGAGCATTACTTTCACGGAATCGCAGCATCCCTTGCTCAATCTGCCGAACAAGATTACCGAGGATGATTTCAAGGATTGGATACAGGAGCGCGGGCTGTATTATCCCAAGACTTGGGACGCCGGTTATCACGCGCTGCTGGCGATGAGCGACGCCGGCGAAGAGCCTTTGCGCGGCGGGCTGCTCGCGCTCGATGACGGGCGCGGCCATTACATCTACACGAGCATGGTCTGGTATAGGCAACTGCGCGCGGGCGTCCCCGGCGCGTACCGCGTCTTTGCCAACATGATTAGCTACGGTCACACGTCGACAAAGTAACGAAGAAATTCTCACGCAAAGGCGCAAAGGCGCAAAGGAAGACTCAATCTCTTCTTTGCGTCTTTGCGCCTTTGCGTGAGATATGTCTTGAAGTTAACTTTCTAATCGCGCGCGGGCGCGCTCCAGGAAGGTGCGAATCATGGCGGAGACGGCTTTTTGCATCTCGGCGCTGATGCGGTTTTCGCCGACGAGTCCGGCGAGCATATGCAGCTCGCGCGCGTTCTGGCGTCGCAGCTCGACATGCTGCGTGATACGGACGAGGGTGGAAGACGCGCCGCGCTCGATGAAGTTGGCGGCATAGCGTAGATAATTTTTCTTCTCGATGGGCGCGGGCGACCATTCGACGCGGTCGGGCAGATTGTCAGTCTGCTCGACGGCGAAGGCCACGCGCATCGGCCCCAGCATCGGCACGTCCGTCCTGACAGTCCAACGCAGGAGCCCGCTCGCCTCTCTGCGTATGCTCTCGATGCCGGGCATCAGCTCGACGAAGTTGCTCCACTCCGTGAAAAACTCCCGCGCTCGCTCGACCGTCGTTTTGACTTCCACTTGCTCTGTGTAATCTGCCTTGATCTTGAACACGTTTGTGCTTCTCCTAAAAGGATGATGAAAAAAGAATCGAATTGAAAAAGAGCCGCGTCATGTTGCGCCAGATGCCGCGAAAGGCAGGCTCTTCCGCATAGATGACGACATGGCCGCGTCCGGTTGGCTCGTCTATCACATAAGCCGTGCCGCTCAAAAGCCGCTCCGTGTTGTCAGGCCACACGAAGCCGGAGATACGCAAAGCCTGTTTGCCATCATTCGCAAAGACGACCGCATTCGTGCCCTCTTTTGAAGGCCGGAAAAAGTAGCCTGAAGAGATGAGCACGGGCAGCTCACGCTCTTCATAACCATAAGTCAGATAGGTCGTGCGATCAATAGTCGCGCGCATGATCGCGCCCGGAATCGCTTCGGGGACTTGCCCCGGCCTCGCGGAAGGCGAAGCGATGGGCGGAAGTTCCGGCGACGCGCCCTCCATCTTTTCAGTCTGATTGGCCTCCGCGCGCTGCTGCTCGGTCGCAGTCTTTTTCGTTCCCTTTACTTTACTTTTCGCGGTTGCAGGGGAAAGCTGTTGGCCTGCTTCCGCAGGCGATGGCGATGGAGAAGGAGAAGGAGCGGGCGCGGCTGGTTTCTCTTCCTCCGGCTGATTTTTCTGATCGTCGTCTTCACTTCCGACCAGCCGCGTCGAAGTGAGGTTGACCTCCTTGAGCGCGGCGAAGACGGCTGCGCCCTTGATGCAGACGAGCACGCCGCCGCGCTGCGTCCAGCCGCGCAAAGTGTCAATCCCGCCTTTGCCGAAGGCCGAAAAATAAGCGTCGGGCGAGCCGTCCGGCAGGATGATGACGTTATATTTATCAAGCTCCGCGCGCTTGATGTTAGCAATCGTCATCGCCGTAAAATCCACGCCCATCCGGTCGAACATGTACCACAGAGAACCGTAGCTCGTCTGGCTCACGGCCTCGTCCGCAGCCATGATGACGCGCGGGCGTTTGAGTGAGATGACGTTCTCAGAGCCGATGCCTGTCTCGCCCGTTTCATTGAAGCCGGAATTGACCGCAGTGACTTCGACCTCCGTCTCTATTGCGAGACGCGCAATCGCTTGATGTAACGATTCGGAATTGCGCGAGACGCGGACGACGATTGTCCCGCGCGGCCAGTCGCGCCCGCCCGCATTCAGCGTGCGCGTGGCGACGGCGAGATGAAAGCCTTCGTTTTGCAAACGATAGACGAGCGAGGCCGCGCCGTCGCGCTCATACGGAATGATGTAAGCGACGCTGGCAGCGCCTCCGTTTACCTTCCCTAACGAGATATGGGACGAGCGCATGAGTGCGCCTAGTTGCTGAGGAGTGACCGATTCCAGACTATTTATCGGAAGCGGGACTTTGAAAAACGGTTCGGCGTCCTCCGTCCAATAAGCTTCGACTCCGAAAGCGAGCGGCAGCGACCACGCAGTGATGTCGTAAAATCCATAATCTTCTTTCGCAGCATTCTCGCCGCGCCGCTGGTTGCGCAGGAAACGCGCGATCTGCTCGCGCACGAACGAGCCGTCCTGCTCCGTGTTCGGCTCAAGCAGAGCCTTCGCTAGACGCTTCTGCGGTTGCTCTAGCTCAATCGCATAAGAGCCTGCGGGAAAGTAGCGTTCAGCAGCGGAATCATTTCCCAAGTAGGCGTGCGCGCTCCGCGAGCGGAACGATTCGCGCGCCAGCTTCACTTCGATTCCTGCTCCGAGCAAGACATCCACGAGGTCTGCCGCTTTGACAGGGTCTTTGCCCGGCACAATCACGATGCGCTTCATCTGCTCCGTGCGGCCTTCTTCAATGCCAGTTCTTCTGAACTCGTAATAATCATTAAGCCGCGCCGCGCGATTGCGCGAAGCCGTCTCAAGCGTCGTCATCGAAGCGACGAAATGTTTGGCGATGCCTGAGCGCAAAGTGACAATCGTGTCGTCATCGCGCTTCCAGTTAATCCCCTTGAAACCGCCGCCGTCCGTCTCATACGTCATCCCGGTCGCGCCGTTCAGGCTCGGCCAGGAGTCCCAGTAGCCCGGATAAAAAAGGTCGAAAATATCGCGCACGTAAAAGTCCCATTGCCTTTGATCGAACTGCGCGGCGTTGGCTCTCCCGAAAGCCGTCAGCCAACGCGCCGTCTGTTCCTGCGGCAGATTCGGATTGATCGGCTGCGCCGCCGGAGGAAAGAAGAACTGCGAAGGCTGGCCGTGATGATCGACAAAGACCTGCGGATTCCATTCGAGATACGCGCGCTGCACATTGCGCGTCTCTATTTGCGTCGAAGCGATGTTGTCGCGGTTGAGGTCGAAGCGATAATGATTCAAACGCCCGTAGACAGACCACGGCTCGCGGTGCTCGTTCGCCAGAGGCTCAGGGTTGCCGGTGGCGACAGAGTTGTACCAGGAGACGAAACGCTCGTGGCCGTCCGGGTTGGCGCAGACGTTGACGAGAGCGATGCTGTTTTTAAGTATCTCCCCGGTCGCAGGCTCTTCCGAAGCCGCGAGCTGATAGACGACCTGCATCATCGCTTCAAACGACGCCGACTCGTTGCCGTGAATCGTGTAGTTGAGCCAGACGACGACGGGCGTCTCGTTGATAATAGTTTGAGCCTCTTTGTCAGAAAGCTTTCGCGGGTCTGCGAGGCGCGCGATGTTGGCTTTGATCTGATCGAGGCGCGCGAGGTTTTCGGGCGAGCTGATGGCGACCAGATGCATCATCCGGTGCTCATTCGTCTCGCCGATGTCCATCATGCGGACGCGATCCGGCGCAGCCGCCGCGATTTTTTCGATGACGCGCTCCATCTGCGCGTAGCTCGTGTGAAACTCTCCGACATCGAAACGCAATATGCTCTGCGGGCGCGGCACAGTTTGACGAAAGGGGCCGCGCGCGTAGAAGTCGAAACGCGAGTCGTCGCGTTGGGCATAAATTGCGAAAGCGAAAATAAAGAGGAGCGGCAGGAGTGCGACGAGACGGCGAATGTGTGGCATCATCTGTCAGGCGTGCTTTCTTTTTAAGACCTGTGGAGCATAGGATTTCACGCGCGCGATATTACCGCGCTTCCCCGTTGATTCTCAAACCGCGAGCCGCCGGGAGTTGCGCCGCCGAGGATTTTTTTATGAACGACACACAAACAGACTCACGCTGCCCGCGCTGCCACGAAGGCCGCCTCAAAAGCTGGCGCGAATTAAGCGAAGAAGAGCAGCTCATCGCCCGCCGTTTGCCAACTCAGGGTTATTCTCAGAGCGAGCGCGAGGCGCGGCACAGGTGGTGTGTGCGTTGCTGGCATGAAGAGATGAGACATGAATCAGCTAACGCTTGAAGGCTATGCATACCTGAGCCGCCCGCGCGGCTCAGGTATTTCCCGGCCAAGCTCTCTTGCTGTTTCAATCCATTCATCAATGATAACTTGTATATTAGCCACTGCTTCCGCATACGTTGCCCCGTCCGCCGCACAACCGGGCAACTCAGGAGCTTCGGCAATAAAAGCCTTGTCATCTTTGCTCCAGTAAATAACCAACTCACATTTATATTCACGACTCATCGCCTTTTCCTCCGAGCTCATATTTCAAAATCAGTCTCAAAATAATATGCCTGTCCTATCCCTTTGTAATTCTCTCATAAGCTGCGCGGATGTTTGACATGTGTGTTGTAAGATCGTGTATCAGCGCGTCAGCCGAGGCGTAGTTCATGCGGCGGGCGATGTCTGCGAGGGCTGGATGGTCTGTCGCGGGTAGGCGCGTCGAGCGTCCGATGATGAGGCGTAGGTGATGGTCGAGCGAGCGCAGGACTTGATAGCCTTCGTGCATCGCCGCGAAATCTTTTTCATCGAGCGAGCCTCTCTCGCGCAGGCGCGAGAGCATGCCGACCGTCGAGCGGTCTTCGGAGGTGTCCGGCACGTTATCTCTCAGTTGCAGATAGCGCGTGGCGAAGTAGACATCGAGCATCCCGCCGCGCCCGTACTTGATGTCAGTGCCCGCGCCGCGCCGACGGCTTCGCTCATGCTCAAGCCGCTCGCGCACGCGCCGCGTCTCTGCGCGCAAGGCTTCATCATCCATCTCTTGCGCTCGTTCGTGTATGATGCGCCGCGCGCGGTTTTCTGCCGACGCGCCGAGCGTCATCTCGCCCGCGACGGCGCGCAGCTTGACGTAAGCGAGCCATTCCCACGCGAGAGCGCGTTCCGATAAATAAGAGTCGAAGGCGCGCGCGCCCGTCGAGGTCGCGCCGTTTCTGCCGTCCGGGCGCAGGCGCAGGTCAACCCTGTAAAGATAGCCTTCGCGCGTCAGATTTGAGAGAGACGCGACGAGCAGTTCGCTCAAACGCGCGTAAGCTTCCGCGTGATTGAGAGCCGCGACGGGCGACGGCTTCTCTCCGTCATAAATCAGCACCACATCAAGGTCAGAGCCGTAATCCATGCCCGCGCCGCCGAGACGACCGAGGCCGAGCACGGCCAGTTGCGGCTCAGCATTGAGGCCGCCGTAACGACGCTCAAGCTCGCGCCGCGCAATCGTGTATCCGGCGTCGAGACTCGCAGAGGCGAGCAACGTCTGCCTGCGATTAGCTTCGCGCATGCTGATGCCGCACGCCGCATCCAGCGTCCCGATTTGAACCAACAATTCCGCCCACGCGCGACGCAGTGCGGCCAGCTCGGCGCGAAAACTTTTTTCGCTTTCAACCGCAGCCCGCAAGAGAGAGCGGTAATCTTGGCTTTCATTTTCTTCACACGCGACGGCTTTGATGAGCAAAGGGTGTCCCGCAATCATCTCTCCGAAAAACTCCGAGACTCCGCACAGACGCACAAGCGCGTCCGTATGCGCTGGCGAGAGCGCAACCCTTGTGCTTGATTTATCGAGCGAAGAGGCGATGTGCGAGAGAAGCTTTATCGCGCGATGAGGATTGAGCGATTGAGAGGCCGACAGATGAATCCGCCGCGTGAGTTCTTCGACTGAAAGAGCTTTCGCGTTCTCCGTTATGAGCGGCGCGAAGACGGTCGCGGCAGCATGTGCGGCGGTCTTGACAGCGTCAACCGGCTCGTCCAGCCCGGCTCTCACGCTGACATGCGCGGGAATCGCATCTTCGAGATTAGTTTCAGCTTCGCTTTCATCCTCAGTTCTGCCGAAGACGCGGTCATACGCGGCCTTGACATGAGAAGCATGCTTTTCAAGCTCGCGGTCGAAATCGAGAAGCGCATGCTCGCCCGTAAAATTCATCCGGCGCGCAAAGAGAGCGCGTCGCTCTGCTTCATCCGGCACGGAGTGCGTTTGCAGGCCATGCTCCATCTGAAGGCGATGTTCGAGCGTGCGCAGAAAATCGTAAGCCTCGGAAAGCTCGTTGCGCTCGCGCTCTGTGATGAGCTTGCGGTCTGCGAGGCGACCGAGGCTGATGAGCGTGTGCGGCGCTCTTAACCATTCGTCGCGCCCGCCGAAGGCGAGCTGCAAAGCCTGCGCGATGAATTCGAGCTCGCGTATGCCGCCGCGTCCGAGCTTGACGTTGTAGCCTCGCGCGTCGTGCGCGTGATGCCTGTCAATCTTACTTTTGGCGAGACGCACGTCGCCGAGCGCGCGGGCGACCGTCACGTCCGACGCGTAAATGTTTTGCTCGACGCGCTCGGCAAAGCGCGCGTAGAGTTGCTGGCTGCCAGCCGCCGCGCGCGAGCGAATCAGGGCTTGACGCTCCCACGCCTGCGCCGTCTCGCGGTAATAACGCACGGCTTCATCCAGCGAGGAAGCGAGCGCGCCGTCTCTGCCGAACGGCCTGAGTCTCAAATCAACGCGATAAGCCGCGCCTTCGCCCGTCTGTTGCCCGACCATGCGCGTCACTGCTTCGGCGAGGCGGACGAAATATTCGCGGTTCGTCGTCTCGCCGCGCGTGCCCTTGCCGGAGGTCGCGCCGTCTTCGGAGTAGAGAAAGAGCAGATCAATGTCCGAAGCGTAATTGAGTTCGCCCGAACCGAGCTTGCCGAGCGCGACGATGCATAAGCTCGCATTCGTGAGACGACCTCTCGCATCAATCTTCTGCGGCGCGCCGTAGCGATTATCCAATTCCTGTCGCGCGAGGCTCAACGCGTGTTCGAGCACGGCGTCGGCCAGATTCGATAGCTCCTCCGTAATCTCGACCAGCGTGCTCGCCTTGCGTATGTCGTGCAGGTAGACGCGCAGCAGTTCGCGGCGACGAAAACGCGCGAGCAAGACTTGCGGCTCAAGCTGCGAATGCGTGAGATTAAAACGCGCGAGCGATTCTCCCAGCTCTTCACGCGTTCTGACGCGCGTCTGCCCGCGCTCGCGCGCGAGCCACGACAGATAATCCGTGTGCTGCGCGAGCGTCGTCGCCAGCAAGGGACTCCACGCCGCGAGGGCGAGCGCGTCCGCCAGCAACCCGTCATTGCGCGCCAGTCGTTCGGCCTCGCGCGGGTGCTCGCGCGCGAGCCGCTCAAAGAAGAGCAGCGCGCCATCCCGGTCGGGCAATTCGCGCACGAGCGATTTGATTTTTTCGGCAAACTCTAGCACAGCATCAGTCTCAAGCAATGAACTCTTCCGGCGGCTCGAAAGAATAGTACAATGCGAGCGTTGAGGCGCGAAACAAAGAATTCACAGGATAAAGATTTCAGATTTGAAATTTGAAATCTCAAATTGAGATAAACAATCGCTATGACTGAAGCACCGCTTGATTCCTACGACGAGATTTTATATCCGAGCTATCTGCATGCGCAGACGAACCCAGACCGCCTGGCGACGATGGCGACTTTCTTCGGGATGCAGCCTCCTGCGGTCGAGCATTGTCGCGTGCTCGAACTCGGATGCAACTTCGGCGGCAACCTGATTCCTTACGCCTTCAGCCTGCCCGACAGCCGTTTCGTCGGAATTGATCTGGCCGCGCGTCCCATCGCGCGCGGGCGGGAGATGATCGCGGAGTTGGAACTCAAGAATATAGAGCTGCGCCGCTACGACGTGATGGATGTGGACGAGAGCTTCGGCGAGTTTGATTACATCGTCGCGCACGGTCTTTATTCGTGGGTGCCGCCCATTGTGCGCGAGAAGATACTTGACATCTGCCGCCTCAATCTCGCGCCGCAGGGCGTGGCCTACGTCAGCTACAACGCTTATCCCGGCTGTCACTTGAGAGACATGACGCGCGAGATGATGCTCTTTCACGTGCAGAACGTGACCGACCCCGAAGAGAAGATCATACAGGCGATGGCGCTCTTGAAGTTTCTCGCCGACTCGTTTGCCGAGCCGGATTTGTACCGCATGTTTTTGCAGAAAGAGCTTGAGCATGTGCTTGAGAGGCGACGCGAGCAGATGTTTCATGATGACATGGCGGAATTTAATCAGCCCTACTATTTTTACCAGTTCGCCAAAGAAGCCGCCGGGCACGGCTTGCAGTTTCTCTCGGAAGCAGATTTTTTCGAGATGCAGGATCACCTCTACACGGCGCAGGTCAAAGAGGCTCTGCGCATCATGTCGAGCGACATTATCGCCAGAGAGCAATATCTGGATTTCGTCAGGTGTCGCCGCTTTCGTCAGACGCTCTTGTGTCACAAAGAGGTGCAGCTTACTCGTCAGGTCAAGCCCGAACGGATGCGCGAGTTTTATATCGCGTCATCGGCTCGCGCCGTCTCTGAAAAGCCGGACGTGGTGGGCGGCGCGGTCGAAGAGTTTCAAGGCGAGAAAGGCGCGGTCATGAAGACGGATCATCCGGTCGCCAAAGCCGCGATTATCTGTCTCAGCGAGCTTTATCCGCAATCGCTCAGCTTCCAAGAGCTGTTAGAGAGCGCGCTTGAGCGGAGCGGAAAAGTTGCGGCGAGAAATGCCGCCGGGACGGACGCGCTCGTGCTTGGCGACGTATTGCTTCAGGTGTACGCGGCGGGGCTGGTTGAGCTGCATGTCCATCAGCCGCAGCTTTCAACCGTCGCGGGCGAGCGTCCACACGCCAGCCCGCTCGCGCGCTGGCAGATCGCGCAAGGCGCGGTCGTCACGACGCTGCTCTGCACAGGGCTTGAGATAGAGGATGCTCTGGGACAAAAGCTCCTGCAACTCCTTGACGGCACGCGCGACCGCCCGGCCTTGCTCAAAGAACTCCGCGCGCTGGTCGCGTCAGGCGAGCTTGAGCTTGAAGATAAATCCGAAGAGTCTCAACGAAAGTTTCTGGAAAACCTGCCCGAGCTCTTGGAACAGAGCCTCGCGCGCTTCGCCAAGCTCGCATTGCTGCTCGCGTGATTACTCAAGAAAAATAGCGTGAACAGCCTGAAGCTTCCGGCCATCTTTTCTGTTATCATTTGAGCCAGTATTAGCAAGTGTGAGGTGTCTGATGAAAACGACGCAATTGATCGAACGCGACCCGGAGAAGCTCGGCGGCACGCCCGTGTTTTTCGGCACTCGCGTGCCGATCAAAAATTTATTCGATTGTTTAGAAGGCGGAGACAGTCTGGACGAATTTCTCGATCAGTTTCCAACTGTGACTCGTGAACAAGCTCTCGGCGTGTTGGAGGCGTCGAAGGAAACTCTTCTCGCTACGTATGAAGTTGCTGCTTGACTAATGTGTTACCCGCTATCTCAAACCGGACTTAACTGCTCATGAAGTTAAAACTGTTGACGAAGCCGGGTTCAAAGGTCTGAAGAACGGCAAGCTGCTGCGTGCTGCGTCCGGCAATTTCGATGTGTTAATAACTGTAGATCAGAACATCGCCCTTCAACAAAATATCCAAACCTTCAACATCGCAATTCTCGTTCTGGCGGCGAAGAGCAATGCATACCATGCTCTCAAGCCGTTAATCCCTCAAGCTCTGGAAGCATTAAAGCTAATCAAACAAGGTGAAGTCGTCCTCGTCAAGATGGCTCGATAAATTCTTCATGGCGCGCACTGCGTATCAGCCTGCTTGCGAAGGATAAGCGTGAGCCAGTTTCTCTTCCAACCCGGCCTTGACCGTCGGCCATTCGGAATCAATGATGCTGAAGTAGACCGTGTGACGGATGCGCCCCGTCGAAGTCTTCATGTGATTGCGAAAGATGCCCTCTTCTTTCGCGCCGAGACGCAGGATGGCATTGCGCGAACGCGCGTTGAGAGAATCCGTTTTGAATTCGACGCGCATGCAGCCGAGCGTCTCGAAGGCGTGACGGAGCATGAGATACTTCGCCTCCGTGTTGATGACGCTGCGTTGCCACGCGCGGGCGATCCACGTCCAGCCGATCTCGACGCGTGCGTGCTCGCGCTCGATGTTGCCGTAACGGGTCGAGCCGATGACTCGACCCGAAGATTTTTCGACGGTCGCAAACGGCAGAAACATTCCGCTCGCCTGCCCTTCGAGCGCGGCTTCGATGTAGGCGCGCATCAGCGCGGGCGTCGTCACCGGCTGCGGAATCCACCGCCAGAGGTCTTCATCAAGACCGACTTCGCACAGTCCGGCATGATGCTCAAGCGTGAGCGGCTCAAGGCGCACATGTCTGCCTTCGAGTGTGACTGGTTGAATGAGCATAAGAAATTAACAGGGATGGACAGGATAAAAAGATTTGAGATTTGAGATTTCAAATCTCAGATAAATCGAGTGTCTGAAATCTCAAATCTGTTATCTCAGATTATTATCCTGTCCATCCCTGTTTGAATCCTTCTTAAATATCAAAGTACATCCCGAACTCAAGCGGGTGCGGGCGCATCCTGAGCGGCTGAATTTCTTTCTCGCGTTTGTATGAAATCCAGCGATCAATCAGTTGCGGGGTGAAGACATCGCCCTTGAGCAGAAATTCGTGATCGGCTTCCAAAGCTTTGAGCGATTCGTCGAGCGAGCCGGGAAGGCTCGGCACTTCCTTCAAAGCTTCGGGCGAGAGATCGTAGATGTCTTTGTCGAGCGGCTGACCCGGATCAAGACGATTCTGTATCCCGTCAAGCCCCGCGAGCAGCATCGCCGAAAACGCCAGATACGGATTGCAGGACGGGTCGGGCGGACGAAACTCAAGCCGCTTCTGTTTCGGGTTGGTCGAGAACATCGGAATTCGTATCGCCGCCGAACGATTGCGCGCCGAATAAGCCAGGTTCACAGGAGCTTCAAAGCCCGGAACTAATCTCTTGTAGCTGTTGGTCGTCGGCGCGGCGAAGGCGACGACCGCCGCCGCGTGCTTTAAGAGTCCGCCGATGTAAAAACGCGCCATCTCGGAAAGTCCCGCGTAGCCGTCGCCGGCGAAAAGCGGCTTCTCGTCTTTCCAGAGCGATTGATGACAGTGCATGCCTGAGCCGTTGTCGCCGTAGAGCGGCTTCGGCATAAAGGTCGCGGCCTTGCCGTATGCGTAAGCCGTGTTGCGGACGACGTATTTGAAGAGCATCAGATTGTCGGCTGTGCCGAGGAGGTTCGAGAAACGAAAATCGATCTCGCATTGTCCGGCGGTGGCGACTTCGTGATGATGACATTCAACGTTGATGCCGACCTCTCCGAGCGTCAGCGAAATTTCGGAGCGCAGGTCGCTTAAAGAGTCTGCGGGCGGCACGGGCACGTAGCCCTCTTTGGCGCGAATGCGATAGCCGAGGTTCGTCCCGTGAAACTCGTCAGCCGCGCGCCCCGAATTCCAATGAGCCTCGTCGGAATCCACGCTGTATCCGGCTGAGTTCTGATCGTTATTAAACTTAACATTGTCGAAGACGAAGAACTCGGCTTCGGGGCCGAAGAAGGCCGTGTCTGCGAGTCCCGTAAATTTGAGATAGCTTTCGGCGCGCGTGGCGACCGAGCGCGGGTCAAGCGGGTAGCCCTCTTTGGTAATCGGGTCAACGACGTTGGCGATGAGGCAGATGGTCGGCTCGTCCGCGAACGGATCCATCCAGAAGCGCATGGCGTCGGGGACGAGCAGCATGTCCGATTCATTAATCGCTGCCCAACCGCGCAAAGACGAGGCGTCGAAACCGAAGCCGTCTTCAAAAGAGCCTTCGTCGAGCTGTGCGATGGGGAAAGTCAAATGATGCCAAGCGCCGGGCAGGTCTGTAAATCTGACGGAAACGAATTTAGCTCCCTGGTCGGAGGCATACTTCAAGGCTGTTTTTGCGTTCATGTGATCTCCTGTCGATATTTTGGGAGTGTCGGGGGATTCCCGCGCCGGAATGCGTGCGACGAGTGTTGCTGAGCCGGTAGTTGGTCTGCGCGAGCGCGGCAAGGGTCATACAGCAGCGCGTTAAAAGCTTCGCATTATAGTGACGTTGGCGGCTGTGTCAAGCCGTTTGCTGCACGCGGCCAGAGGCTCATCCCATCGCCCGAATGCCGCTCTACGAGTTAAACCTTTACTGGCTTTTACTTTAACCCGCAAAGGCGCGTGACAAAGGGTCAAAAAAATAGTTTTTGACCGACCCCGCATTTTCTGTTACATTGCGCGCCTAGTGTTCCAACCATGAATATCCCCCATGACATTCCGGCGGGAGGCCGTCTGCGCCTCCACGATTGCGAAGGCGCGCGAGGCGTGAGCTGCGACAAGGTAGGAGACTGCGAGAATTGACCACGGCTATTGAGCAGACGCTCGAAACTTACGGCATCGAAAATTGGGGCGCGGGCTATTTCGGCGTCAATCGCAAGGGGAATCTCATCGTGCGCCCTTCGGAGAACGAGACGCGCGCCGCAGACCTCAAAGAGATTGTGGACGATCTGCGTCGGCGCGGCATCTCGACTCCGGTGCTGCTCAGGTTTCCGCAGCTCGTCGCCAGCCAGGTACGAAAGCTTCAAAGAGCCTTTCGCAATTCGATACGCGAGTTTGAGTACGAAGGCGCGCACATGTGCGTCTATCCGATGAAGGTCAACCAGCAACGCTCCGTGGTCGAAGAATATTTGCGCGAAGGCTCGCGTTACGACTTCGGCCTCGAAGCCGGATCGAAGGCTGAGCTTTACGCCGCGCTCGCCATGGAACAAGCGGAGGACAGCCTGCTCGTCCTCAACGGTTTCAAAGACAAAGAGTTTATCCAGCTCGCTTTCGTCGGGGCAAAAGCCGGAAAGCGCGTCGTCATCGTCATCGAAAAGATGAGCGAGCTGGAACACATTCTCACTCTCGCGGACGAGCACGAGGGCAAGAGCGTCCTGCCGATGGTCGGGATGCGTGTCAAGCTTTATTCAAAAGGCTCCGGGCGTTGGGAAAAGTCCGGCGGCGAGGCCGCGAAGTTCGGCTTGACGACGACCGAAATCCTGGAAGTCATACATCGCCTTCAAGAGGCAGACCGGATGGACATGCTCCGCCTCCTGCACTTTCACATCGGCTCGCAACTGACCGACATCAAGCGCATCAAGAACGCGATGAAAGAGGCCGCGCGCGTCTATGCCAAAGTCGTGCAGATGAAAGCTCCGATTGAATTTCTGGATGTCGGCGGCGGGATGGCTGTTGATTACGACGGCTCGAAGACGGCCTTCGATTCTTCGGCCAACTACACGGCGCAGGAATTCGCCAACGACGTGACCTACACCATCAAGCAGGTCTGCGACGACGAGAACGTCCCGCATCCGACCATCATACAGGAATCGGGACGCTATCTCGCGGCCTATCACGCCATCATCGTGACCAACGTGGTGGACGAGATTGAAACCGTCGTCGAAGACATCACGCCGATTGCAGTGGACGAGGACGACCCGCAAACTGTGATTGAGCTGAGCGATTTGCGCGAGACCATCGGGCCGAAAAATTACAGGGAGTATTACCACGACGCGCTTGAGCACAGAGATGAGCTGTTCACGATGTTCAATCTCGGCCTCATCTCTCTGGAAGACCGCGCCAAAGGCGAAGTCCTCTTCTGGGATGTCTGCGAGCGCGCGGACAAGTACGCGCAGCAGGCCAAGTATGTGGCCGAAGAGTTTGACGACTTGCGACGGTTGCTCTGCGCTAAATACTTGACCAACTTTTCGGTCTTTCGCTCCGTGCCGGATCACTGGGCGCTCGACCAGCTTTTTCCGATAGTCCCGGTTCACGGCCTGAACAAGCCGCCGACCGAATACGCGACGCTCTGTGACATCACCTGCGATTCCGACGGCATCATAGACAAGTTCGTCGACCTGCATGATGTCAAACAGGTGCTTGAGCTGCATGCGTTGCAGAAGGACGAGCCGTATTATCTGGCCTTCCTGCTCGTCGGAGCTTATCAGGAAGTGATGGGCAACAACCACAACCTGTTCGGCGCGCCCAACGAAGCGCACATACATATAGACGAAGACGGCTATCTCATCAAAAAGGTCATCAGGGGGACATCCATCGGCGAAGCTGCGGAGCGCGCCCGTTACGAGCGCAGCTTCTTGCACGACGGCTTTCGCCGTCAGGTCGCGCAACGCGTCAAGCGCGGCGAGCTGACTGAAGCCGAAGGCGCGGAGATCATCGAGTTCTACGAAGCGCGCTTCAACGCGTATACCTACCTCGCAGTGAACGGCAACGACAAGGGGCGTAAATAGTAAATGGTCAATAGTCAATAGACGAACGCTCGTCTCTCTCTCCATTTACGATTCGCGATTAACTATTTACTAGAGAAGGATGACAGTAACCTCTATGGTAACTCAACGAAAACCGAAGGCGTCGAAGTATCTGACTGTGCCGACGCGTCCCGTGCAGGTGGATCGCGACCGTTCAGTTGCGGGGCTGTTGGAAAAGATGGAAGGCACGGGTTTTGGCGCGCGGCAACTGGCCGAGGCGCACCGTATCTGGCTCGACATGCTCGGCGACAACACGACGATTTTCGTCGCCGGTTCGGGCGCGCTGATTCCTGCGGGGATGCGCCGCCTGCTCGCCTACGTCATCAAGAATCGTTTCGTGGATGTGCTGGTGCTCTCCGGCTCGATTATTTTCCACGACCTGCACGAGACGCTCGGACGCCATCACTTTCAGGCGCATCCTTCGATGACGGACGCCGAACTCGAAGCCTCGCAGATAAATCGGATGTGGGATTTATTAGCGAGCGACGAAGAGTATCGTGAGGCTGACGAGTGGGTCGGCGGCTTTGCCAACCAACTCGACCAGACGCGCCCCTATTCGACGCGCGAGTTTCTGCATCTCCTGGGACGCGAGCTGGCCGAGATTGCGACTGAAGACGGCGTGCTGACCTCCGCTTATAAAGCGCGCGTGCCCGTCTTCTGCCCGGCCATCTCAAACAGCGCGATTGCCATCGGGATTGCCGCCGCGCGTTTCGAGAAGAAGAATAATTTCCAATTCGATCTGATTCAAGACGTGCTCGACATGACGCAGATCGCGGCGCGTGCGCGCGTCTCAGGCATCATCAACCTCGGCGGCGGGACATCCAAGAGCTTTATCCAGCAGATGGAAATCTCGACCAACATCGTCAAGACTCCCGCGCGCGGTCACAAGTATGCGATCACCGTCGCCACAGACGCCCCGCATCCCGGCGGACGCTCGAACGCGACCGCCAGCGACGATTCATTGATTTACGGCAAGCTCGCGCGCGGCGCGCACACGGCCTACGTCAACTGCGACGCGACCATCGCGCTCCCTATCTTAGTCACAGCCCTCTCGCAAACCGCAGCCAAATACATGAAAGGGCGCAAGCGTCCGAACTTCACTTTTACGGGGCGGGATTTGATGATCGAAGTTCCGTAAGAGCGGCAAGTAGTCAGCAGTCAGTAGCCAGTAGTCAGTAGAAATGCTGATTGCTGGCTATTTTTTAAGCTTGACCGTTGCGCCCTTCGTTCACAATCTTAGTGAGTATCAGTACGGCCTCTCTTAAGTCCGTAATCTGTTCCTAATGCTCGTCCAGTCTCTCATCAGACCTCTGCGCTAACTGAGTGAGGGTTTCACTTACTTGCGTCAGGGTGATCATAGAATCTTCAAGCCGCCCTATTCGCACGGCATCGGCTTTACGCTCTAGTTCCGATCTCTCTTGTGTGGCTGTAATATTTGCCAGAGTGTTGATGATGAAATCCATCTGTCGCTGGCGATGTTCGTCGGTCATAAGCATCCTCTGCCTGATAGAGCCGGGAGTCAATGAGCTTGAGGCCGGTATTGTAACAGAATTGTTTTTCAAAAAAACCTCTTGACCCTGACGTTGCGTCAGGCCGTAGGATGCTGTGTCAAAGGATGAGTGGCCGGTGTCGAAGACGGAAAAGATGTTGTATCAGGCGAGCGAGTTCGCAAAGCTGACGGGCGTGACGGTGCGCGCTCTGCATCACTACGACCGGCTCGGACTGTTGAAGCCGAGCGGGCGGACGGGCGCGGGCTATCGTCTCTACGGCGCGAGGGATGTCGCGCGTTTGCAGCAGATCGTGACGTTGAAATTCATCGGCCTCTCTTTGAAACAGATCAGAGCTGTGCTCGACCGCGAGTCGTTCGATCTCTCGACCGCGCTCCGTCTCCAACGCGAGATTTTGGGAGAGAAGCGACGCCGACTTGAAATGGCTATCGGCGCGATTGAAAAGGCCGAACGTGTGATGACTTCAAGCGGCGAGCCGGATTGGAAAGCATTCGTCAAAATAATCGAGGTGATAAATATGCAAAATGAATGGGACTGGGTGAAGAAATATTATACCGAAGAGCAATTACAGGAATTGTCGCAAAGGGCTACGCCGGAGTTGCTCGAACAGGCGCAGCACGATTGGGCTGTGCTCCTCAAGGAAGTGAACGCGGCCATCAGCGAGGGCATTGACCCGTCGAGCGAAAGAGCGCAGGGCTTGGCGGCGCGCTGGTCTGCTTTGGTCGAGAGCTTTACGGGCGGCAATCCCGGCATCGCTCAAAGTCTGAGCAACCTGTACACAGATCAGGCGAACTGGCCTGCTCATGCCCAAAAGCCATTCAGCGACGACGCGATGACTTTCATCAACAAGGCACGCGCGGCCAGCGCGAAATAAACTCGCGCAAAGGCGCAAAGGCGCAAAGATAAGAGGCAAGCTAAAACAGCATGGCTCTTGACTTCCTTTGCGCCTTTGCGCCTTTGCGCGAAACTGCTTTAAACTGTGACGCATGTCTGAATCAGCGCATCTTCCACAAAACTTCGGCGGGATTGCCGAAGAGGAGTTTTCCGCGTTCGACCGCTCGCGCGTTCTGGTGTGGCCTGTCTCTTACGAGGGCACTGTCTCTTACGGAACCGGGACGGGCTTGGGCGCGCAGGCCGTGATTGAGGCTTCGCGCAATATGGAGCTTTACGACGAAGAGACGGACGCGGAGGTGTACAAGCTCGGCATACACACACTCGACGAGTCGCCTTCGGTTGATCCGCCTGAGCGGATGATGCAGTCGCTTTATGAGCGCGCGAAAGATTTGGTGGCGACCGGAAAGTTCGTCACCATGATCGGCGGCGAGCATTCCGTGAGCGCGCCCGTCATCCGCGCGCACGCCGAAAAGTATACGAATCTCTCCGTGCTTCAAATAGACGCGCACGCGGATTTGCGCGACACCTACGACGGGACGCCGCACTCTCATGCTTCAATCATGGCGCGCGTCGTGCGCGATATGCGTATCCCTTCCGTGCAATGCGGCATCCGTTCCATCTCTGCTGAGGAGGCGCGCGCGATTGACACTTTGCCGACGCGTATCTTCTGGGCAAAGGATATTGTGGGCAAGACCGATTGGTGGGACGAGGCGGTTGACGGTTTGACCGGGAATGTTTATCTGACGATTGACATAGACGGCCTAGACCCTTCGCTGGTCGCGCAGACGGGAACGCCCGAGCCGGGCGGGCTTGGCTGGTACGAGACCGTCGGCTTGATTCGCACGCTCGCGCGCAAGCGGCGCGTGGTCGGCATGGACTTGACCGAATACTCTTACGTCGAAGGCTTCGACGCCTCCGCTTTCCTGTGCGCCAAGCTGATCTACAAATCCCTCGCCTTTATCTTTGAGAGCGAGACCGAGCGCGTGCGCGGCACGCAGCACACTTCAATGGCGCGTGCCTGAAAAGCTTTAGCCACAGAGGACACAGAGAGCACAGAGAAAATTTTTAAGAATAAAATCTTAAATATTCCTCTGTGTTCTCTGTGTCCTCTGTGGCTAATTAATCTCAAAGTAAACCCGCTAAACTTTCAGCACTCCGTTTTCGACAATCACTTTGCCGTCGAGCGTCACGGTACTGCCGGGCAGAAAGCCCGTCCAGCCGTAAGAGACTGTGTTGTCGCCGCCAGCCCAGGTGTTATTGCCTGAGCCGACTGTGACAGAGCCTGCGGGAACCCAGTTGCCGAGCTTGCTGCCCGGCGCGAGCTTGACGTTCGGGTTGATGCCGAAGTCTATAAAGCTGAACAGCTCTTTGCCCGCGCCTCTCGCGTCATAATCGGCTTTGAAGGCGTCAAAGCCCGGCCCCGTGCCCGTCATCGAAGTTATCTTGCCGCCCGCGATATTGACGGTCAGATTTGTGATCTCTTTGCCTTCATAAAAATCTCTGTCAACGACCACTTTGCCTTCGGCTGAGCCTGCGACGGGCGTCACCGCCACTTCACCCGCAGGCAGGTAGATGTTGACGAAGGGGCTTCCCTTCTGCACGTCTTCGGGCGAGATGACGCCGTCGCTCATGTAAATCGGCCTGCCCTGAATTTTCATTTTGATGTCTGTCCCGTTCGGATTCGTCAGGTGAATCTCATTGCCGTTGAGAGCGTTCTTGACCTGCTCGGCTTTCGCCTGCAAGCTCGTGTAATCAACATTCACGCCCTCCCAAAAAGTTTTGGCGAGGTCATCAAGCGGCATCTCAAATCTTTTCGCGCGCCAGTCAGTCGGATACAGGCCGTTGCCCACGTCAACCGAGCGCACGTTGTTTTTCCGAAATTTCTCTACGGCTGGCTCATCGGCCTTGCCGCGCGCGGCCATTCGCGCGGGCGGCACGTCCGCGAGCAAGCCTTCCGTTTCGTTGCTATCCACAGTAATCGTCACGTTGGCGAGGTCTGCGAGCTTCATGTCGAGCGCCGGAGCTTGCGTGTCATATTTTTCGGGCACGTCCGTGTAAGAACGCTTCGCCATCCGGTCGCTGTTCAGTGTGACGAGCGGGAATGCTCCGACCTTGCGGACGTTGGTGGCGATGTTCTCCAAAAGCTCCGCGTCACGCACGCCGCCCGTGATGAGCACGATGTCATTCTCTTTGACGCCCGCGCTCTGGTTGACGAGACGCCCGGCGAGCTGCTCCAAATCGGTCGACGCTTTTCTCTGCGCGTTGGCGGCTGGACTCGCCGCCGGGCTTGCTGTGTTCTGATTGTTCTGGGCTGTGTTATTCGTCGGCTGCTGTGTCTGGCAGGAAAGCATTGCAATTGAAATCATGCACAGGACGAAGACGGGAAAGCGTTTCATAGCGGCGCTCCTTACAAAGAGGTCTGGGGAAAAGCAACCCGCTTTTATGTCAAACGCCGCGAGATGTCAATGTTTACAAATTCAAGCGACAAAACAACTCTACCCTTTGCGCCTTCAGTTTTTCTTTTCTTGCGCCACGAGCGAGAAACCGGCTTTTCACGCAAAGGCGCGAAGATAAAACTGAAGCGCGCAAAGAGTTGAGAGATGTCTTTGAGTTACTATCTTCCGCTCAAATCGGCAGAGGCCAGCAGTTCGGGCGGTCGGCGCAGCTTGGTCGCCTGCTCATAAGCGTAAGCGAGCCGGATAAGCACGGGTTCGCTGTAAGCTGTGCCGAAGAAGGAGATGCCGACGGGCAGGCCATAGACGTAGCCCGCCGGAACGGTGATGCTCGGATAGCCCGCGACCGCCGCCGGAGTCGAGCTGCCGCCGCCGAAGTGATCGCCGTTGATTAAATCCGTCGTCCACGCCGGCCCGCCCGTCGGCGCGATAATCGCGTCGAGCTTGTCTTTCAACAGCGTCGCGTCAATCCCTTCCTTTCTCGACAAGCGTTGATCTTTCTTGAGCGCGTCCAGATAGGCTTTTTCCGTCAGCGGCCCTTTCTTCTCGGCGCGTATGAAAATCTCCTGACCGAAATAGGGCATCTCCTGCTCTTTGTTCTGCTCGTTAAAATCTATCAAGTCTTTCAAAGTATGCATCGGAGCATTTGCCCCAAGCCCCGCGAGATAGGCGTTGATGCCCGCTTTGAATTCATAGAGCAGGACTTCAAACTCCGAGTCGTCGAATTTTCCGTTCGTCGCAATCTCAGCCGGATCGACGATGACTGCGCCCTGCCGCTTCATCGCCTCAATCGCGTCCTCCATCAACTTGTCCACGCGATCATTAAAGCCGAATGACTTTCTCATCACGCCGATGCGTGCGCCCTTCAGGCCATCAGCTTTGAGAAACTGCGTGTAATCTGTCTGAGCCTTGCCGCGACTCTCTCTGGTCACGGCGTCGCGCTCGTCAATCCCCGCGAGCGCGCCGAGCAGGATGGCCGCGTCCGTGACGGTGCGCGCCATCGGCCCGGCTGTGTCCTGCGTGTGCGAGATGGGAATGATGCCCGCGCGGCTGACGAGGCCGACCGTCGGCTTGATGCCGACCACGGAGTTGGCTGATGAAGGGCAAACTATCGAGCCGTCAGTCTCCGTGCCGACCGCGACGACGCACAGGTTGGCCGCGACCGACGCGCCTGAGCCGGAGCTTGAGCCGCAAGGATTCCTATCGAGCGCGTAAGGATTGTGCGTCTGGCCGCCGCGCCCGCTCCACCCGCTCGTCGCGTGCGTCGAGCGAAAGTTAGCCCACTCGCTCAAGTTGGTCTTGCCCAGAATGACTGCGCCCGCCTCGCGCAATCTCTGCGCGACGTGGGAATCGCGCAAAGGCTTGGCATTCATCAGAGCCAGCGAACCGGCTGTGGTCTTCATCCGGTCTGCCGTGTCTATGTTGTCTTTAATCAGCACCGGGATGCCGTGCAAGGGCGAGCGCGCTCCCTTCTCTTTGCGCTCGCGGTCGAGGGCTTCGGCAATCGCCTCCGCCTCGGGGTTCGTCTCAATCACAGAGTTGAGGCCGCCGCGCCGATCAATCTCTTCGATGCGCTTCAAATATTTCTCTGTGATTGAACGCGAGGACAGCTTGCCCGTCATCATCGCTTGCTGCAACCCGGCGATGGTCGTTTCCTCAAGCTCGAATTTTTTGTCGCGGCGTGGAGGCATAGCAAAAGCTCTCTCTTCTGTTCCAACCAGGATGGAATGCGTCAACAGCATCGCGCTCCCCAACATGCTCGCGTGCAGGAAGCCGCGACGGTTCATCTTCGAGCCGTCTTCTCTCTCGCGCTCATCTTTGCTCATCTCGTGTCCTTTTCC
This sequence comes from Pyrinomonadaceae bacterium, assembly GCA_036403295.1. GTDB lineage: Bacteria > Acidobacteriota > Blastocatellia > Pyrinomonadales > Pyrinomonadaceae > JACMLC01. The sequence continues at coordinate 2,286 of DASWRG010000140.1, read as the reverse complement.
AGATACAGAATCTCGTGCAGGTAATCAATCGTGACTTTGAACTCTTTCAAATAATTGTAACCGATAATGCCGTCGAGCCGCGCGCCTATCGCCTGTCCGAGCATCGTCAATACATCCGAGACCATGACGTGAACATTTTTAATCGCGGCCTCTTCAATCGCCGGAGATTCGAGCAGGCCGAGGCGCGCCGCGAGCTGCCCGCCCGCGTCGGTCATGCCCGGCACGCTCTCGCTTTTAATGCTACTCCCCTGTAAGGTGATTTATAAACAGAGCCGGGGCGTGATACGCGCTTGTTGATGAAAAAGTTATGCGGAGACGAGACTGTGTGATGGCCTTAACGAAGAGGGAATTTTAAGCTTGGAAGCTATGTGGAAAAGCGAGAAAGTCCCTGTCGGGACTTTTCAAACAGCTTCTTAAATATCAGTTCACTTGTTCGTCCGCCCTTGCTCGAAAAACTCGAACGCGAGTTGAGCGACCTGCCGATGCACAGTGGCGCGGTCAACGCCTTCGGCATCGCGGCAAATATCCAGAATCGTTTTTCCGTGAGGATTACATTCAGCCAAAAATGTGTAGTGTCCGACGCTTCCCGGAAGAATAGTCAGTGTTGCTCGCTTGATGAGCTTCGCATATCGCCGCGCATTGGTTGCGAGCGGAGCTACTTTATCCGCCTGACCTATCACGATGCGAACGGGTATTTTTATTTGACTCAGCCCCGCCTTCGTGAAGCCGCCGCCGAGCGCGGGAGCGATGGCGAACACGCGCTTGATTCTCACATCTCTGTACGAGTCAGAGGCATGACGTAATGATTCCTGCACGACCGCATCAGTCTTTTTGAATTCGGCGAACAATCGCGGCGCGTCCGGGAATTCGGCCTGCGGCTCGCAAGTGAAATCTCTTTGCGGAGAGCGGCAGAAGCTTTCAAATTCCTGCGGGCTGAACACTCCTCCGGCGAGTGAGATGACGGTATAGCCGCCCAATGAGAAACCCGCCGCGCCTATGCGTTGGCGGTCAATGTGTTCTCCGAAAACAGGGTCGGCAAGCAATTTGTCGAGCGTCGCAGTTAAATCTCTGGCTCGTTCCCAGTACAACAGGAAGCCTTGCGCGGCAGGCTCTTTTTCTGACGCCGTGTTGCCGTGATGATTGATGGCGGCGACGATGTAACCGTGCGCCGCGAGATAATATCCGAGCCACATCATCTGCACCGCAGAGCCTCCCGTCCCGTGAGAGAGAAGAACGAGCGGATACTTTTTTGAAGCACGCGAAAGCTCTGCGCCCGCCGCGACTGTGACGGGCGCAAAGACCTCTTTGTCAGGCGCGCCGCCGAAGATCGTCTCCTCATCGGTAACCGCATCCGCCGGATACCAGACGGCTGTTCTCAAAGGGCGCGGCGATGTGCCTTGCCAATTCTTTCTCTTCTCGTCCGTGAAATTGCGCGTGACCATGCCGACCTTGAATTGCGTTTCATCCGAAACTTTAACGCTCTTCGCACAGCGAAACCCGACGAACTCTCTCGCGCCGTCGGGCGGATGACTGTCCCTGTAAGTCACGCGCAGGTTAACGGGAGAGCCGCCGAAGCTTCCGCCGCGAATCACGCGCCGCGTAGTGACAGCAGTGAAGCTGTCATCCGTAAAGAAATTCCCGCCCGCGACCGGATTGACTTGAGCGGATGCGGGATACGCGCCCCACTCGTCCGCCATGAACTCCCACACATTTCCGGCCATCTCAAACAGCCCGTATCCATTCGCCGGATAGCTTTCGACCGCCGCAGTGGCTTTGAGTTTACTGCCCAGATAATTCGCGCGCGTCTTGTCCGCAGGCTCATCGCCCCACGGAAACTGTTTGTCAGAGAGACCGCCGCGAGCGGCGTATTCCCATTCGGCTTCAGTCGGCAGACGTTTTTCTTCAGCCTGACAAAAGGCGACGGCGGCGTACCAGCTCACGTTGGTGACCGGACGCTCGGACTGCTCTTTCGGAAAATTATCGCCGTTCCAATCTTTCAAATAATTTCCGTTGTGATAGCGAGCCGGGATTCTCTCTCGACGCCATTCGGGATGACGGTCTATGAATTTTTTGAATTGCGCGTTTGTGACTTCGTGCTTGTCTAAATAGAAAGAGTCAAGCGTCACTGTATGTCGCGGGACTTCCGCGCTGAAGAGTTCCGCGCGCTTGACGCCGAAGATTTGTTGCAGGCGCGCGATGTCCGCCGCGTCCGTGCCCATCCGAAAGGTCGCGCCGGAAATCAAAGCCATTGAGTTATCACTCAAGCCCGCCCCGGCAGCGAGATGA
>DASWRG010000139.1:0-97030 GCA_036403295.1 Pyrinomonadaceae bacterium | reverse complement strand
TCCCGACACACTTCACCAAAGAGCTCATTCCGGTATGTTTCATAAAGCGTTTCACGTCGGCAACATGTGAGAAGATTTATACATATGTTGCTTCGAAAGTTTTCTTCGTGCCATAATTCCGATAAGACATGTTTTGCGAATATCTGGGCTTTTGCAGCACGCGCTGCTAGCGCAAGCCTGTCTAAATTAGTCAGGTTCTTTAGGCCTTATCAATTTTTAAGGGGTTCAACCGGCACAGGCTTTAACAATTGGGATTTATCCAAAATCACCATGATGTGCCGGGTCTTTATCCGAAATCAGCAACGCCGTGCATTCGCACCTCGCTCCATTTCATAAACATAGATGGAAAACAGAATACATGGGAGAGCTTTCTCTACGTTGGAATGACGGTTGCATTCATTTAAATCTAAGACCACATCGCCAGCTCCCCGGCGCGCCAAGATCGAAACAGGATGGCCGAGTTAGAGTGAGCCGTTTCCGCGTTCCGCAATGCCTCAAAGCTCTCTCATGACCTTGCTAATGGTCAAGGCCATAGAGAGTTTGAGTCGGCGGATTATCATTCGTCTCGCTATGCTTAAAACGGCACGCTGAGTTGTCCTGTTTCTAGATCAACAACAGGCATCAGAACCCGCTTTGTGCAATGCTTATTACACTGCAACACGACTCCTGTTTTTCAATGAGCGCGGAGACGATTCCCGATTCACAGGCGTTGAAGAAGGATTCGAGTTATATTCTGAAGACAAGAGCTAAGGAATATTATGGACAAACCAACCTCTCACATCTGTCCATCAAATCTGCCTTCTGCGGCGATGCTCTCTTTGAAACCAGCAATGGCCGGTACATGCCGGATAAGGATACTTACCTGATTCTCAATCCTGAACAGCGATACTTTCTCACGGTAAACTCCCGGATTGAGGTCGAAGGAATCATCATCTTTTTCGCGCAGGGATTTGCCGGAGAAGTCCTTCGCAGCATGACTGCGCCGACAGGTCTGCTGCTGGATGAGCCGCACCCGCCGGAAGTCGCCCGGCTTGAATTTATCCAGCGCATTTACCCGCGTGATCCTAAGCTCTCTCTTTTTTTGAATGCGTTGTGGGACTCACTGGATACTTTGACAGCCGAACAGGGATGGTATGAAGAACAACTGCACGGAATCTTAGAGCAGCTACTTCAAATACACTGGAGCGTGCGTCGGGAGATTGAGAGCCTTCCGGCGGTGCGCGCGGCCACACGCGAAGAGATTTACCGGCGCGTCTATCGCGCCAGAGATTACCTCGCTGCTTCGCTTGACCAGCCGTTGACGTTGAACGAGATGGCGCGCGTGGCCTGTCTCTCACCCAATCATTTTATGCGGACATTCAAACAGGTCTTTCAGCAGACGCCCTACCAGTATCTGACCAGCCTGCGTTTAGAAAGAGCCAAACGATTGCTTCATCAGACAGAGCTTCCAATCACGGAAATCTGTTTTCTCGTCGGCTTTGATAGTCCCGGTTCATTTAGCTGGCTCTTTCACCGCCGCGTCGGCATCTCGCCACAAGCCTATCGTAAGCAAAATAAATTATCTCTCTTGCAAAAAGGTGATTTCCAAGAAGCGCCTCGCCCCCATTTAGACCTACTCTAAGTCCTACACACTTTCACGTCTGCTCTTTCAATGAGGAGTGTTATATGAGGAAGACAAAGTACACCGCATTTGTGTCCCTGAGAATCGCAATCATCCTGGCTTTAATGGCTTGCTTATTAGTCCTCTTCGGGACGTTGTCGAAGATGGAAAAAGTCAAAGCGGCACTGGAAGCGGCCAATCCTGTAGAACCCAGCTCCCTTGTGGCCGGGAAAGGCACGACGGCTCTCGCCGGTTTGACTATCGTGACCCAGCAGCGACGTTTCCTCGACGGCATACAGGGCGCTCCCTGGGGGCCAGTATTTTTGAAAGCCAACGGAGGCACACAGCCTTATGCATGGACAGTAATCTCCGGGGCTTTGCCTCCCGGCATCTCTCTGTCCACAGCAGACGGTCGTCTTGAGGGGAAGCCGAGCGCGGTCGGCTACTATGACTTCACGGTCAAGGTAAACGACAACTTCGGCCAGATTGCTACAAGCGCATATCGTATCCGCATTAGCACTTTGACGCAGGTTCAGCAGCCACCGCTCAAGTCTTCCGAATTACCATTCAACTACGTTCAGAGCGCTCTCTTTGTAGGAACAGGACAAAACGGTGGTTCTCAAAGCCTTGACGAGCTGAAAGCTTTGATCCGCATGAATCAGAAAAAGTTCGCAGGCGGAGAGGTGTTTCTGACCAGGTTGGAGGACGCCACGGACTTTCAGGCGGCGCGTAAAGTCAATCAAGCTATTGCTGAGGTCAGAGCCGAAGCGGGCGGGAAAGATTTTATCGGCATTTTTACCAATGGTCGTTTTCCGAATTTCTCCGAGCAAGCAGATTTTAGACTACAGCCGGACTATTATCGAGCCGTCTCTTTGAAATCGAACGGCTCCCTGTGGATTCGCCAGCCTTTCGCCTCCACCAGTCCTGACTCGCTCTTCGGGATCGAAGGCGTGGCGGTGGATATCACAAACGATGAGGCGGTCAAAGCGATGATGGATAGTCTGTTTGCGGCCTTTGACCACGAAGGGCTGAGCAACCAGAGCGTCGGGCCTCTCAACGGTTTTTACGTTTTCAATGAAAGTAGATTGAGCCCGGTTTACATGCCATTTACACAAGCTTCGGCTCCACCCGACAACGATGATCTCGTGCCGAAATCCGCCTTGCCTTTGCGACCGAATTGCCCTTCGTACCTGACGCAGAACCCGCCGCTTCTGAGGGGCGGCGACCCGTGTGTGACGAGTGATTTCTTAGCCGGCCCTAAACGCGCTGTGCCTCTGTTTTCTGTTACAGCGAAAGATAAGTTCGTGCAGTACGCTGCCGCGCACGGGGTGTCAATAAGCTACCTGCCTGCGGATCGCAACGAGTTCAATAACAACGACTTTGAAATCAGTTTACCCTCTTATGTGCAGTTTGTTCCGCTCACTGACACGACGGTCTGGAACACTTGGAAGGCGTGGGTCTACGAGACCTGGTCTGCTCATCTTGAGAAAATCGCTCAAACCATAACTTTCGCGCAGGCCGGTAATCCTTCCTTTCGCGGGGTTCTTTACTTCCAGCTACCCGGCATCTATTCGTTCACGTCGCCGGCCAAGAATGAAGCATTCGATTACAAATATGTGGACGCCAGCGGCATCACGAGAACCGTCGTCGGCGCGAAGCTCAGTAATTTCTCTAAGTTTGATCTGTACAACAATCCGGTGCATGGGAACGACATCGAGGCGCTCCTGAAAAGCCCCTGGATTCAGGGCTTCGTCCACGAGACGACCTCGTGGCTCATGGGCGTCGGAGGCGCACCCGACCGCACCGCAGACCGGACGATGTTGACCACGCCGGAAGCAATCTTCCTGTGGAATCAGGAAGCAGCGAAGGCTAAGCTTATCGCGCGGAAATACAATAAATTCTTCGGCCTCTTCGCGCGCTACTCTTATTTCACGACGGGCGATGAGGTCTGGGTTGATGACGCCATTCCGACGGGCGGTTCGGTCGCCGGAGTCGTTGATAGCTGGAGCAACCGAGTCGGCTCTAACCCCTTGCCCATCACGGGCACGTTGAGCTACCAGTCGGCGATCTCTGGCGGGATGCATCAGCTCTGTTTCTGGAACTCGCCGCAGAAGCTGCAAGTGCAGTTAGGCGACACCTTGTTCGCTTACGTCTACGTTGACCCGTCGAACCCGCCGCGAGAGGTGATGTTGCAGTGGTACAGCGACGACGCGGAGCAGTGGGAGCATCGAGCCTTCTGGGGGGAGGACATCATTCAGTGGGGACAGTCCGGAACCAAAAGCCGACGCCAGATCGGAGCGTTGCCTGCTAGAGGACAGTGGGTGCGGCTGGAGGTTTCGGCCTACGATCTCGGGCTGGAGGGCAAAACTCTGAGCGGGATTGCCTTCACGCTCTACGACGGGCGCGCCACCTGGGACCATGCCGGTATCAGGCATCGAGATGGTGAACTCTGGCCGTCGGATTGGGAGTGGAATTGGGATCGCTTCATCCCGCTTTATAACCCGGACTTAATATCCACTTTGCCTCCCGGCTACTATGTCAATCAGGACGACATGCTCCAGACGACCCATCCGGAATACTACTACCTGATTCCTCCGAAATCAGATTCGCTCACCAGAGGCGCTTGGCCGGGCGACTTGGGCACATCGTGGCTGAACCGCTTGAGCACACTCTCGATAGCTCATACGCCTCCGCCGGGGTGGAATCCACGCTCAATGGGGTTCGTGGACATCTTCGATGGCACGTCCGCAGCGGGGTGGGCTTATGATCCATGGTCAACGACGACGCGCCTCTCCGTCTTTGTTACCGGTTCGCCTAACGGATGCTATATGGGGCCGGCGAATATCGGCGATATTTATGTCACGAACCCGGCTACGCCAGCCCGGGATACGGGCATCCGGGATTACATTAAAACAACGGCGAACTACATTCCTCCCGAAGACATGAAATTTGAGTTCAGCGTTAATCTGGTCAACCTTCTCAGAAGCAAGGGTGTCGTCTGCCGACCGGGGAACTATCAGGTTCAAATACAGGTACAGGACGAACAAGGTGACGGGCTTACCGGTCTGCTCACCTACGGAGGCGCAAGCACTCTGACGGTTCCAGCAACGCCCTAACTTTGACCAGCGAGCAGGTCTGAAGAGAGTACAGCGTAACGACGAAGGCTACTTCTTAACAGGTGTTTGAAAGTCATGGCTAAGCCTTTTCTGCTGGTGCTTGAGCTAATCGCCCGGCATCAATCGAATCGGTGCTCCATAAATGCAGGCTTCACCTGTCCTCTCAAAAAGTGCGATGAGCATCTGGCTCAACTCGTTAAATAAGTGGACACAAAGGGATCGGGCAGCGGAGGGGTCAAGCGACGGCAGCAGTAGCATTGGCAAGGAAGCTGGCAGGCATCTTGTTGGCGATCTGGCATGACGGCACAGCGTATGACCCGCGCTTGCTTCGGCGTCATGACGCGCGGGTCGTCTTCACAGTGCCTTAGCTGTTGCTACTTTAATAGATTCTAACGTTGAGTTTGCATCGGGGCGGTTCAAGCGTCAGGACGGACGGCACGCGCGCAGGTTCGGCTAAGCGCAACAATTGATAACCGATGCCTGCTAGTCCCGGCATCAATCCGGGAGATTCTACACCCAGCGGGATGCCGCATAACCAGCCGCGCAGCTCTATGCTTTCGAGCACCATCGAGGAGAGGCGATTTACTTGAGCCGCCCACTCCGGAGCGTCTAAGAAACGGCTGGCCTGAAGCAGCAACTCTAGATTGCCTAGATCGCCATGACACAACGAGTGGTTAAGGCCGAAACCTTGATCGAGCGTGATTTGCAACGCCCTTTCAGCTTCCTCAATAATTGATGAGTCACTGATGTAGCGCAGTGCGCCTAAGCGTGCCAGCCCGATTCCCGGCGCGCCGTAGCACCAGGTAGCAACAGTCGTTGACCCTTCCATCCGTCTTAAACGCCCGAAGCTTCCCAAGTCACGCCCGTCCATCCAGTTTCCCGTCTCCGTAGAGAAGAGGCTGCGCTCGTATTCCATGCCTGCTTGCGCGGCTTTACGGAAACGCTCTTCGCCCGTGAGCGCAGATAGCTCCATCAACGCCCAAGCGATACCCGCCGCGCCGTGAGAAAACCCGCATGGCAGTTTCTGCGCCGGCACTTTCGTATCCCACGCGACTCCACGCTCCGCGACTTGTGCGCTTGAGCTGAGATGATCGCCGCATTTGATCGCGGCCTCCAACGTGCGCTCGTTGGGCAAGCATTGATAAAGAGCGATCAGCGCCGCGATGCAGCCAGCGGAGCCGTTGATGATGTCGAACGTGTCATCACGCTCGGCAAGTGCGCTGACGTGCTCGACCATGTCGTCGGCTTCAGACAAGAGTTCGGAATCATTCCACAAGACACCGAGGTGAGTGAGCGTATAGATGAATCCTCCCCACCCGGCGAATGCGCCGATCCGTTCCAGAGTTGGCTTAACCCGCTCCACTTGTCGCAGCATGGTCGCCTGCGCGAGCTTTGCCAACTCAACATAACGCTCTTCGCCGCAGGCTGCGCCGAGGTAGGCCAGAAAGAGTGCGACGCCCGGTACGCCCTCGTAGAGGCTAGAGTCAAGCTGCGCCAAGGCACAGTGGCGGCCATCTACTCCGACCACTCCGAGCCATGTCGCCTCTGCCTCCGTGCGGAGAGCCAACTCTTCCAGCCTATCGCCAATCGCCCGCGCTGCATTCAGAAGCCGCTGGTGGTCAACCTCTTGTCGCGCCTTGAAAACCGGGTAGGTAGGCCAGTTGTCTCGATACAGATCTATAGACAGAGTTGTCAGTGAAGCATTCAAGAACCAGAGCTGCTGTTCGAAGTCACGCGCGCTTAAGTGTTCTATCCGACGCCGCGCAAGCGTCATCCCCGGCTCGTCGAAAAAGTTACTAATCTGAGCTTGAGAGCTGCTCCAAAGATGTCTGGACTCAGGATATGTGCTGAAGGCGGGGATGTCTCCGTTCAGAAGATCCAAACGCTCTGCCTCAACCGTTCTTGCCAAGTAAGAATGGTTAGCAACACCAATCCACAGCCGGTCAAGGAACAGGTCCCGGTCAAGCGCGTCACGCAGGAAGTCCGGGTGGAAACTCTCTTGAAGCAGAAGAGCATAAGTATGAGTGTCGCGCACGATGGCGCGTACTTCCGTTCCCGCAAAGCGCGCCAGCGGGCTATCATCCGACAACAACTCCTCACGATGTTTCAAGAGCAACCGGTACATTCCCGTGAAGCCGTCCGCCAACGCCTGTCTATAGTCGAGGATGTTAACCTCTGCTCCATTCAGCGTCGGGCGGTGGTCAGAGCGCGCCACTTCAACGCGCTGCCGCACGATTCGCATCTCATCCGTCCCGGCCTTCTCCCACTGCATGATCTGGTGAGGAGAAAACTGCCCGGCGGCTCCGCCCAGCCCGCTCACGTCTATCCCCTCGTAATCGTCTTTTGAGAAGGCACGCTGGGGAAGCAGCCCGACGCGCAAAACGGAATGCGCCGCGATTGAGTTGGCGAGCACATCTGCTTGCTTGATGACTTCACCTCCGACGCGTGCTTGAAACAGAGCTTCCAGGTCTATCAGGAACGGGTGTTCACCCGCCGCAATCAAATTCTCGAAATGAAAGTCCGTCGCCTCAAGGGCATAAAGTAAGGCCAGATAACCGCCCTGCCGACGGTAGAACCGCTCGACTTCTTCCGCCGTCCGGCATGGCTTGGCAGCCACAAATTCCGCCCACCCGTGACTTTGCTTATCCAGCACATCAAAGGTCGCGAACGGCGGTTGCGCCCCGCGCTCATTCAGCCAGTTCAACAACTCCTGAAAACGCAGATCGATTGAGAGCGACCGTGGCTTATAAACCGCTTGAAATCCCGAGCTGAATTTAGCGATTAAGACAGACCGTCCGCCTTTATGCGAATCTCCCGCGCCGTCCTTTACTTGGACGAGTATGCCGGGGTCGCTCTTCCCGCAGAAGGTCTGCACGATGTCTTCCCAGTCGGCACAGAGGTTTCGCAGGAACTCGATGCTAAAGGCCAGCCAGTTATCTATCAGCCTCACGACCTGCCGCGTCAGCACAGGATATTCTTCGAGAATCGCCAGCGCGTGTTCCCGTTCTTCTAGGCGTTGGATGAAGTTTTGGAATCGCTCTTCCGGCGTGTCTCCCATCAACAAGCCCTGAAGCCGCGCGACGTTTAATTCAAGAGCCAGAGTGCGACTGAGCCGTGAGGCGAGTGGGATCGGCAAATTCTCGTAGAGCAGGTCTTCGACTGTATCCGTCTTAAAAGGTGGGCCGCCTCGCATCGTTGGAAGATTGCTGAGCGCCTCGCGCAAGCCTCGACGCCCGCGTTCGACGAGCGGCTGTACCAGCGTCATGAACGCTGATGCTCGCGGCTCGGCCTTCATCGGCTGAAGAGAATTCTTGCTGCTGAGGAGACCAGCCGAACTGTCGAACGCGTCGGCGGTTTCGGTAAGCCAGCGAGGCGGGGTGGAGTGACGCGCCGCGACGGCTTCCAGAGGCTCGCCGAGAATCTGACGAAACTCTTCTTCACCGATCCCTTCGCTGGCGAGCCGCTGACCGAAATAAGAGCCTTTATCGAATGGTGATTGTGAGCGCCATCTCTCAGCGCGCCGCTCTGAAAGCCCGGCATTAATTTCAAAAGAGGAAGGTACGGGTTTCTTCGCGCGCCTCAATGCGATGCGTTCCGACAGGGTCGCAGCAGCATACCAGGCAGCAGACTGAAAGGGCGTATGACTCACAGTGCTTAAGATGCGCGATATACTACTGCTTTAAGGCGTGCAGGATTAACAGACTTGCCGTCAGGCGATGACAAACAGTTGACCGGAGCAAAAAATGGTTACCACAGTCAGCCGCCCGCATCGCGTGCGGAATTTTTCTCAGCCCGGAGGTAAACAAAGTGAGGCTCATGCGGGCAGCCGAAGCCATGCTCACGCCCTCACACATGCCTCTGCGCAAGTGAGAAAAAGTAAATTCCGAGCCTCTCCTTGTTGTGTCGAGCCTTAAGAGCTGCTGCCCGAATCATGAATGAAGGGGCAAATAATGCTCGTCGTACAGATACAGACACTGAATTGGACAGTCCCCGTTGACGCCTCGCCGCTCAGTTCTTGATCCGTCACAGCAACAACACTGGACGGATGAGGTGGTAACGCAGCGAGTTCTTGTGCGCTCAGCATACTGCGATAGTTGGGATCCTTCCACGCGCGAATGATTTCTGTTTGCGACATAAAAACCTCCCTTTAGCTTGAAAGTGCGACGCACTCAGGCTACATCGCTAATGCCCCGCACGCGCGCCGCTTACTCGATTTTTTGCTTTAGCAATGAGCTTAGCTGAAATGATAGAAGGCGGTAAAGAGGCACAACCGAAATGCAACTTAAATTTAAGGCTCACGCAAGATTAGCTTTGTCAGGGTTATACAAATTAGCGATATAGAATGGCGGACACACTCGATTCTGGTCACGGCCTCAGTTGATAATTCTTCAGCCGAGCTTGTTCCGGAGACGCCGTTGTGGTTCGCGTCCTGCCACAATCGTAGGCCGGGGAAGATGGCATCCTTCTTAGTGATCAACCCGTCATCATTACCGCCGTTCGCCTGTTTGTCATATTCGGCACGGTCGTGTCATGGGGGAACCACTGTGTGGCGACCTCTAGAGCGCGATATTGCCAACGACCAACGGATAATATATTCTTCAACCTAGACGGCGAACCCTCTGGCGATCTCAACGATAAACGCCCGCTGATGCCACAAAGGAGGTTTATCCAATGGCAAAGAAGAAAGCAGAAAAAAAGGGGTCGGAACAATCGAACACCAGGCAGGCTGGGGCGACAAACCCACGGCCTGCGCGATTTGAGCGAATCAGCAAAAGCAGCTCACAGATTGTGAAAGACGCGGCTGTGTTGCTAGACGACGAACTTGCGTCGGGCATTGTCGCAGCAAAGCAAATGCAGCAGCGTTTTCAGCAAGAGCGGCGAATTAATCCCGGCGATTTCAAAGAGTCCTTGCAGAGATTTCAAGGTGATGCGCACGAAGTCGTAAACCTGCTCAACGACCAGTTCTCGGAACTGCGTTCGGAAGAGAATACAGAAATCATCAAACGCTTCACTAACAACACGCATAATCTGCTCGACTTGGTCGTAGAAATGATTAATATGGGCGCGGAGATTGCCGATCAGCTAGTCCAATCGAATCTCCCCAAAAAGCAGGGTGCTGGAAATGGCCCACGCAGCAGCTAAGCTGGCCACTCGACGACGGCGTAGGGGACAGAACCCTACCAAATTCTTCGAACAGACCTTAGCGCGGTATAGAAACCTTACAACCCGGGCGCTGCTTGATCTCATTCCAGGCGAGGGTCCGCGTTATCTTTACGATCTCATTCCAAGTTATCCCCGTCGTTTAGGCAAGGGCTTGCGAGCCGCTTTGTGCCTTGCGACTTGCGACGCTCTGGGCGGCAGCGAGTGGCGGGCGCTGAACTCCGCGGTCGCCATCGAACTGTTCCACAACGCATTTCTTATCCATGACGACGTGCAGGACGAAAGCGAGAGGCGGCGCGGCGGACCAACGTTACACAGAGAACACGGCATTGGCATTGCGGTGAATGTGGGCAACGGAACTAATCTACTGGCGTTGCAAAGACTCATGGTGAACCGCGAGCTTCTCGGCCCTCAGCTCAGTTGGCACATCATGGAAGAGACTGAGCGAACGCTGCGTCACTCACTGGAAGGACAAGCGATTGAACTCGGCTGGATTCGTGACAACGCGTACGAGCTCGACGAGAGAGATTACCTCCACATGTGTCTCAAAAAGACATCATGGTATTCGTTCATCTATCCGTTGCGCGTGGGCGCGCTGATCGCTGAGGGCGGAGAACTGGACGCGGATCGGTTCTGTAGGTTCGGATGGTATTTTGGCGCGGCTTTCCAGATTCAAGACGACATCCTGAACTTGACGGGGACATACGCGAAGTACGGCAAGGAAATTCGTGGCGACCTGTGGGAGGGAAAGCGAACGCTGATGCTTGTTCATCTCCTAAACCACTGCGTGCCGAAAGAGCGCCGCGAGCTTAAGCGTTTCCTCGCCAGGTCGCGTAGCGACCGCGAAAAGGCAGATGTCACCTGGCTGTACGGACTGATGAGGCACTATGGCAGCATCGAATTCGCCCGCCGGGCAGCGCGTCAACTCGCCGGCGCAGCCTTGATCGAAGCACTGACGGCCTTCCGCAGCGCGCCGGACTCGGACTCCAAGCGGTTTATTCTTGAGATGGTCCTCTACGTCGTACGCCGAGATAGGTGAAATCACATCGGGCTGGCGTAACCGTTGCTACCTCATGGAGAAAACCCGGGATTGAATATTTTCAGAGGCTCTAGAGAAGCAAACTTGAACTAGAGCGGGTGTCTTTGGCTCTGATGTTATGAAGCGGGCACCTCCAGCTCTCGTGTGAGCTGCGACTGCGAACTCATCCGGGTATCGGACTCTTAGCCTCACTGGCACTGGTGCATAGCCTGGAGCCGGTGAGTCGCTTCCAAAGGAGTCGCAAGGTGGCGGCCTACGTCGGGCTTGAACCGATGGAATACTCTTCGGAAGAGAAGCAGGGCTTCGGCTCGATCAGTATCAGGTTACAGCGTTTCTCAAATTCAGGGACATAGCATTGGACGCAGCTCAGGATAGTTGTATGAGAGACAGAGACTCCACTCTCAGCCATCATTGTGCTGTATCCGGTGATGGATTGTGGTATGGTCAAGGGTGCGTAGTGTTAAGGCATTAACTCTTCCAAGTCGCGTGAGGGGAGGTCAGAGCGAAGGCGCTGATGCACGCGCGGCTGGATGGATTCGGTTCTATGTGTCCCGGCTTTTATGGATTCCAGTAATAAAGCGCAGGCCGCTTCTGCTAATATTGATACCTTGCTGCTGCCTTTTCTAGAGGCGACCACCGAGGCGGAGGAAGAGCTTCTCCTGATCCAACTCCTCGATGAACACATCAACCCGATTGTTAGACAAATACTCCGATATAAACTGCAATGGTATTCCAACCAGAGAGAAGTGACCTACCGAAATCAGGATATTGAAGAAGCCTATAATGAGATACAACTACATCTGCTGAAGCGCCTGCGCGATTTCAAAAGCCACCCGGTCAATAAATCTGTGGCTAATCTCAGGAGCTACGTGGCAACGACTGCCCGCAACGCCTGCGACGAATACTTACGGCGAAAGTTTCCGCAGCGTCGCAACTTAAAAGATAAAATTCGCTACTGTTTGACGAGCCGCTCCGAACTTGCGCTGTGGGAAGAGGCCGGCAAAGGATGGTTGTCGGGATTGGCCGTCTGGGAGAGACGAGGCGCACCCGCTCCGGCGAGCGGCAACACGCAACCTACAGGCGACCTGCTTGAGTCGTTATCGGGAAAACTACAGCACATTAATGTCCAGCGATTGGAACTACACGAGCTGATAACCGCTGTTTTCCAAATTCTCGGCTCTCCCGTTGAGCTGGATCAACTGACCGCAATCGTCGCAAAATTACGAGGCATAGAAGACAATCCGGCAACTTCTTTCGACGCGGGAAGCAATCCCTTGTCGGAGCGGTTAGCCAGTTCTCAGGCGAATCCTGACACGCTCCTTGAGTACCACCAACTGCTTGAACAGTTGTGGGTCGAGATACAACGGTTGCCACGCCGCCAGCGCGTGGCTCTCCTCTGCAATTTGAAAAATCAGCAGGGGATCAATGTGATTACGCTCTTTCCGGCGACGCGCGTGGCCACGTTTGAGCGGATTGCAGATGCTTTAGAGATACCGCTCGAAGAGTTTGAAAGTCTCTGGAGTAAGCTGCCATTGGACGATCTGAGTCTCGCCGAATATCTCGGCATCACTCGTCAGCAAGTGATTAATTTACGCCGGAGCGCGCGCGACAGGTTGATGAGACGCATGAAGGCTCTTGAAAGAGAACCTCCGCGATAGCAATATTTCGGGAAAGTCAACGTCAGGCTACATCGAGAGCACGCTCATGAGGACATCCACTCGGCGCGAATAAAAATATGCGAGAGCATCCATCGTCCCAGCAGTTGGAGCTATACCAAAGGCGCGCCTTAGCGCCAGACCTTTTTCTATCAATTCACGGGCACGTGAGCGACTGTCCCGTGTGCTCCGAGCAGTGCAATGCGCCGACCAGGTTAAAGGAAGATTATGAAACTCTCCTGGCTGCCTTAATGCCTGAGCCGGATGACGCAGCCTATCACCTGACGAAAGCGGAGATGGCGGGCTACGTTCAGGGGAGTCTGGACGATGTAGCTGTCGAGGAAGCCGAGAGCCACCTGGAAGTTTGTGCCGAATGCACACAGGCCGTAGCAGAGTTGCGCGCCGCCACATCCGAAGATTCGTTCGCGCCTGCCGCAGAGCTCGCCGGTGGAAGGGAACAAGGCTACGGACATCGAACAGGGGCTGGCTTCTTAGCTTTCTTCACAGCCATGAGCCGTCCGGCACAGTTTGCCGCCCTCTTGCTGCTGGCCTTTGCGTTGGTCCTGATGACATTACTTTTCATACGCATCAGAAACAGCCGTCCGTCGCAGCCGGTGATAGTGAAAGATGAGAAGTCGAATCAGGATAACGGGAACACGCCTCTTCCAAATCCTTCAACAGTCCAGCCGCCGCTCACAGTTCACAGTCCCGAAGGCGCGGGCGGCGAGCAGACTGCTTCTCCTTCGGGGAAGGAACTTAATCGAACCGATGCGACGGCTATGGCCGAAGATGATTTAACGGGCGTTGAGAAAATATCGCCAGCTTTACATCGGGAGATCGTATCGGCTTTGACAACTCAAAAACTTGAGAGGCCGCTGGAGCTGGCCGAGTTGAAAGGAACGCGCGGCACGCTCTTGAGCGAGTCCGGGAATGGACTTCCGTTTCGCCTGCTCAGCCCTGTGGGCAAGGTGGTTCAGAACAGCAAGCCGTCGTTTCGTTGGCAATCGCTGGCCGGAGCTAGCAGCTACGTTGTCACCGTCGTAGATGACAAGCTCAACGTCGTCGCCAGCAGCGGGACGCTCACCAAAACGGAGTGGGGCGATACCGTTCCGCTCAAGCGCGGCGGCGTTTATTCATGGCAAGTGACTGCGTTAAAGGACGGCCAGGAAATCACCTCGCCTGTGATGCCCGCCCCGCAAGCCAAATTTAAGATTCTCGACCAGCGCCGTAACGAAGAACTGGAGCGAGTGAAGCTCGCCTTCCCAAATTATCATTTGGGCCTGGGTGTGCTTTACACGCGAGCGGGTTTGCTGGACGAGGCCGAGCGGGAGTTTCAAACAGAGTTGAAGTCGAACCCCCGCTCGGCAGTTGCGAGAAAGCTGTTGCACAGCGTTCGGTCAATGAAAAAATAAGTCCACCCCCGCGCGCCCTTTTCGCCTGCCAGCTATTTTTCGTTGCCGATCAAAACAAACCCCGCCCAGTACGCCGGATGGTTATACGGGCTGTGCAGCAGCTTCAGGGCAGCCTCCCTGAGCGCTTCGGCTTTCGTCATCGCAGGTTCGTTGCCGGATTTGCGGCGGCGTAGATTTTGATGAAACTCCAGCATTAAATCTGTGGTTCTGGCCGAGTCCACTTTCCACTGGCTGACGACCGCCGTGGGGCATCCGGCGACAAACAACGCCCAGGACATCCCGATCATTCCCTCGCCAGCCCCGACCCGCCCGCGCGCCGTCTGGCACGCCGACAACACCACCATCTCCGCCGTCAGATCGAGCTTCATCAACTCCCATGCTTCTAACAGGCCATCCTCACGCGCATTGTCTCCGGCGTATGACAGCATGATGTGAGAGTACATGGGGTTGCGGTCGTCAAGAATCGCATGAGTGGCAAAGTGTAAGAGCAGATATTTTCCGGCCTCGGCTTTGACCTCTTCTTCAGTCGCCTTGTCGCCGATGAGCACCTTGCTTCTGGAGCGGCCATACAGTTCTCCCAACGTGTTGACTTCTCGCTCCGCGCTGGGCAACGGGCTGAGCGATGCATCCTGACGCAGGGAATAAATCTTCGCGACTGTTTCCTTGTTCAGAACCGGATTGCCGAGCGCGAGCAGCTCGGGCAGAAAGTTGCCGTTGAGAGACGGCTCTGTTGCCATTTTCCGGGCAGCAGAGGGTTGCTCTCCTCTCCGCGCTAACCTGAACTCAGCCCCCTTCCTATCCATTTCACGCAGCACGCTCAGCGAAGGGGCGTAGGAGACTGCATAATCTTCCAACAGGTAACCCTTCTGGCCGCGATACAAAGCCTGAAAGGGGAGTTCCCACAACGGCCCGTCAGGGACGATGACGAGTTTACGAATCCCTTGCAATTGCTTCTCGGCGGATTTGATGAGCAGGTCATAGAGTCGCTGCGCGGGCGCTTTTACGGTCAGGTCGCGTTCGGCTACACGTTGGCGAAAGTTCTCCGACAACTCCGTCAACTCCTGAGCCTTGAGGTTGAGCGGATAGACTTTCAGCGTCACAGGCTCCGCGCCGCCCGCAGCTTTCGTGATGACGAAGAGGTAGGAATTATTATCTCCGACCACGTATTCAAGCAGAGCCGTCCTGTCATCCGGCAAGAGCTTTGCCGCTTCCTCCAGAGTGAGCGTGTGAGCCTGACCGCGCTGCACCTGCAATTCGGGATGAGCGGCATAGAGGCTGGCCTGAAAGGCTTCATATTCGAGGCGCGCTTTTTCCAGACGAGCAGTCAGCCCCGAAAGCTCAGCCGGGGCGGAGCCGGATTTCAGCCGCGAGATTTGAGTGTTGAGATTGTTGAGTTCGGCGGTCAACGTCCGGTCTCTGGCGAGTTCCTCCGCCGTCATAGCCTTGGTGATGTTGACTCTACCGTTGCTTAACACGTCAAGCAGCACACGACCTTTCGCGCGTTCCGCATACAGCAGAGCCTGAGCCGTCTCCTGTTGCTTGATTAACAGATCGATCATCGCGTAGTAAGGCGAGACTTTGCTTTCAAAGAAGCGTTGCTGCCCGCGCTCGCCACCGGCTATCTGTCCGCGCAGCTTCTCAATAATAGCGATGGCATCAAGAAAGGATTGTCGCGCGAGATCATCTTGATTGAGAGCCATCTGCGCTTTGCCTGCCGCCGTCAATGCCTGCCACAAGACAGCCGCATTATCGCTCTGGCGTGTGACGGCAATCGCGCGGCCTGCATAATCAAGCGCAGTCTTGTATGCGCCCAGAACCTGGTAAGTCTGCGCGATGTTCGTCAGGGAACTGGCGATGACATGCTCGTAACCCAACTCCTCCGCCAGCTTGAGACTCTGCTGAAGACTCTCCAAAGCGCGCGTGTGATTGCCCTGTTCGTTATACACAGACCCTAGATTGTTCAAGGAAGTGGCGATGCTCGTCTTATCGCCCAACTCTTCATGCAGTTTCAGACCCTTCTGGTAAAACTCTATCGCCTGCGCGTAAGTGCCCTCTGCGTAATGGACGTTCCCGATGTTGGTGAAGGCGGCGGCGGTCAGAGCCTTGATTCCGATTGCGGTCGAGAGTTGCAGGCTTCGCTGATAAAACTCCAACGCCTGCGGATAATCGCCGTACTCGTAGTAAACCAGTCCGATGCTATTCAACGCATAGGCCATGCCCGGCTTATCGTCTAACTCTTCACGCATCTTCAAGCTCTTCTGGCGCATGTCGAGCGAGCGCAGGTAGTCTCCTTGAATCAGATACACAGCCCCGATGTTACTCAGCGCGACGGCGATGCCGGGCTTATCGCCCATCTCCTCCGCCAGTTTCAGCCCGCGCAGTTGATACTCCAACGCCTGCTCGTAGCTGCCTTGCAAATAGTAGACGCCCGCGATGTTGCCGAGCGAAGTTGAAATGCCTGCTTTATCCCCCAACTCCTCGCGCAGCTTCAAGCTCTTGAGCTGGAGTTCCAACGCCTGCGGATAATCGCCTTGCGCGTAATAGACAGTGCCGATACTGCTCAACGCTCTCGCCATGCTCACTTTGCTCGCGGCTTCCTCCGCGAGTTTCAGGCTTTGCCGGAAAGAATCTAAGGCTTGCGTGTAATCGCCTTGCAGGTAATGCACGTTCCCCACGCCGATTAAGATCAAGGCCGCGCCCGTCTTATCATCCAAACCTGCGGCGACGCTCAAGCCGATGTGGTAGACGCTCAACGCCTGCGCAAACTTGCTTTGTGATGAGAGCGTGCGTCCCTGTTTGTTCAACTCTCTGACCAGTCCGCCGGTCACTCTCTCCGCGTTGCGGCTGAGCAGCATTTTGCGCTCTTCTTCGTTCTTAGCCGCCAACAGGTCTGCCGCGAAATCTTCTTCAACGGAAACATACCGCCAGACCTTCCAACCGGCTCCCTCCCGTACCACCTGCATGATGCGAGACAGCTTCCCGAAATCATCTGCGGGTTTGCCGGTCTTGGTATTTACCGCGCTCATCTCGAAGGTCAGCTGTAGCTTCGCCTTGTCCGCTTCGACGGCTACTTTGCCGATGTCGAGCTTTTTCACTTCGATATTCCGGTAGTCGCTAAAAGTTTGTTGCAGGCTCTGCCTGCTGGCCGCGAGGTCGCCGGAATGCTCACTCCATAAAGACATCAATCCTTCAATGTCTTCTTTCTGGTAGGCGGCAAAAAAATTCTCGACGAGGCGACGAATCGCCGCTTCGTCATCCGCTTGCGCAAACACGGGCAGAGGTTTGAAACCCGTCAGTGAGACAGCCACACACAGCAAACAGATTGCTATGACGCGATACTTCTGGTGAGACATATAAAACTTCCTTTCACGGAAAAAAATCGGGTGGACGGGACGAGTTGCTCTAGTCACTTCGGCCTGAGCCGGATGTTCCGATGCTCTTTTACCGCCAAAGGTCGCTTTCAATCAAAGGAATAATTCAGCCGTCGAGTGAGTTGAAAAGAATTTTATACGAGTACAAATAAATCAGAAGCCTCCACGTCTAGTTATGCCAAAGGTCGCAATTTGAAAAGCGGCAGAAACAGCTCTGCTATCAGCAAGGCAAGCATCCCGAAGGGGTTGCAGAAATTGATTTCATGGTTGGCGCGCTACTTTTTTCAGCACTCGTTAATTCTTAATAAGTCTTAACAGTCCTCTTGGACTACCTCGGCTCGTCAGTAAGAAAGGAGAGTCACGAATGAAAAGCTTCAGGAACAGTCTCGTCGCGTTGTGCATCCTCGCCCTCGCGTTTATCTCTATGTCAACGATAGGTCATACGTCAATAGATCACAGAATGACCTCTCAGCCTCAGTTTTCGCCGCTCACTACTTCACGTTCGCGGCAGCCACAAACACGTGTCCTCGATACCAAGTTCCGCAAGGTTCAGAATGCGATTCCTAA
This sequence comes from Pyrinomonadaceae bacterium, assembly GCA_036403295.1. Taxonomy (GTDB): domain Bacteria; phylum Acidobacteriota; class Blastocatellia; order Pyrinomonadales; family Pyrinomonadaceae; genus JACMLC01. The sequence goes on along the minus strand of DASWRG010000139.1, from coordinate 79,110 downwards.
CAAGTACATCGTCGTGCTCAACGACGATGTGGTTTCCTCAAAAGCCTCACTCGCCACGCGGCGGGCGCGGGTCAAAGCCATCGCCAATAGTCAGGCGAAAGCTCTTGGAGGAAAAGTCGGCTTCGTCTACGAAACCGCGCTCAAGGGCTTTTCGATTGAGTTGCCGGGTGAAGCGGTGGCCCGCGTCCTCAGTCAAAACCCGCAAGTCAAGTTTGTGGAAGAAGAAGGAGTCTTTCAAGTCTCTGCCGTGCAACCTAATCCGCCATGGGGATTGGATCGCATTGACCAGATGTCGCTCCCTCTCAACAACCAGTATGCCTACAACGCGACGGGCGCGGGCGTCACGGCCTACGTGATTGACAGCGGCATTAGAACGACCCATGTGGATTTCGGCGGGCGCGCGTCCATCGCCGCCGATTTTATCGGCACGGGTATCGACCAGTGCATCACTGCTACGAACAACGACTGCTTAGGCCACGGAACTCACGTCGCCGGAACGGTGGGCAGCGCGACCTACGGCGTCGCCAAAGGAGTGACCATTCGTTCGGTTAAGGTGTGTACCGCCAGTTTGGTTTACGGTTGCCCCGGCGAGGCTGTCATTGCAGGCGTCAACTGGGTCACCAATGACCACTACGCACATCCTTCCGTGCCCGCCGTCGCCAATATGAGCTTAGGCGGAGGAAGCAATCTTTCTCTGGACACGGCTGTGCGTAACTCTATCGATTCAGGAGTGACGTATGCGCTCGCTGCCGGGAACAGTGCGGCTGATGCTTCGGGCTTCTCACCGGCGCATGTTCAGGAAGCCTTAACGGTTGGCGCGTCTGGCCCGACAGATCAGGGAGCGCAATCGGGCGGCTTTTATTTCTCCAATTTCGGAACCATCCTGGATGTTTTTGCGCCGGGCGAAAATGTCCTTTCCACCTGGATCGGGAGCGATACGGATAGCAACACCATCTCAGGAACGTCTATGGCCTCGCCGCATGTCGCCGGGGCTGTCGCCCTGTATTTGCAGGGGCGTACGGGCACGACCGACTGCTCCTGGTATCCCATCAGCGCCACTTCCGCCTTCATGGGCGGAGCCATCTCATCCTGTCCCGACAGGGTAGCGCAATTCATCAAGAGCAATGCGAGCCTGAGTAAGCTGAGCGTCATCGGCACCGGCTCGCCTAACCGCTTGCTGTTTACCGGGAGCCTGCCAACCACCGCGAACCCGATAGACAATCAACGATTCTTCGTCTGGCAACATTACGGAGACTTTCTGGCGAATCAGCCGGAGCCTGACGAGGGCGGGCTGAATTTCTGGACGGGCAATATCACAGGCACCTGCGGCACTGGCTTCAACGACAACAACGGTTGCACGCACACCAAGCGCATAGACGTTTCGCGCGCTTTCTGGGTCGCGGCCTACCCGTCGCTTTTCACTCCCAGCGCGGGACTGACCAACAACTACCAGTTCGTGCACCTGTGTTACGAAGTCTACTTGCGACGCTCCGTCCCGGACAGCGACTCCGGCTTTCAGTTTTGGCTCGGCGACCTCAACAACTACGGCAATCCGGCTAATCAGAACGGTGTCAATCACCTGATCGACGCCTTCCTGAACTCAGGCGAATATCGCCAGCGATTCGGTCAGCCGTAGAGGTCTGAGGAGCGCATTTCAGCTGTAAGAAACCGGTCAAGGTCGGCAAACTTCACTCAGAACCTCCCCTGCGGATTCTGACTTACTCAAGGCATTTAAGGAGGCAACATGCGACGCTTATTATTCATGGTCACGATGTTGGTGAGCTTCATCGCGTTCTCATCATCACAGGCAATGGCACAGACAGCGATCATCTGTGCGGGTCAGCCAATCCCGCCCGGGTGGGCAAAGACTAACGACTTCAACAACCCGTTCACCTGTGGCCGCCCGATTGCTCCAAACGTTTACAACGAGTGGGTAATCGAGCGTATTGACAATAAGAAACGCGGAGACAGGGTGATCATTTGTAACACCCCGACGCCGCCGGCGGGGTGGAGTATCATCAACAACTATTGGGATCCCTTTAGCTGCGGGCATCCTGCCGCCATCATCGACAACATGGCGATCATAGAGTGTTTGAACTGTCCCTTACCGACTCCGACCCCGACTCCCTCTCCCGGCCCGCAATACGAGGGCTGGGTTGATGAGACGAGTTGCAACGCCCTACAGGGCTGGGTGTGGAACAAGCTGGCTCCGAACGTGCCGCTCAGAGTCGAGATTGTGGTCAACGGCACGGTCATCCAGACCCTGAACGCCGATGTCTTCAGGCAAGACTTGCAGAACGCAGGCAAGGGCGACGGGAGACACTCCTTCAAGCTAGACCTGCCCGTCCGCCTGAAAAACTCCAGCAACAATACAATCAACGTGCGTGTCATAGGCACGAACTTTCTAGTCCCCAATGGCAATAAGACCATCAACTGTGCGAATCCGATTGACGACGCGCGATTCTTCGTTCGCCAGCAGTACGTAGACTTCCTCGCGCGCGAGCCGGATCAATCAGGGTGGGACTTCTGGACCAGCAACATTACGCAGTGCAACGGCGACCCGGCCTGCATTGATTACAGGAGGGTGCAGGTCTCCAAAGCCTTCTTCCTCTCCATAGAGTTCCAGCAGACAGGCTACTTCGTCTATCGCTTCTACAAATCGGCGTTCGCGCGTATGCCGACGCTCACGGAATTCTCGACCGATAAGAACCTGGTGAGTCAGAATGTGATTGTCAACAATCCGGGCTGGGACCTGACGCTGGAATCCAACAAGTCCGCCTATGCCAACACCTTCGCCTCAAGGGGGGCATTCTTGGCGGCTTACGGCGGGTTGTTGAACCACGAGTATGTAGACAGGCTGTTAGCCAACGCGCAGATTTCCAATCAGGGATTCCGCGACGATCTGGTTAACGGGCTGAACACAGGCCAATACTCGCGCGCCACCGTCTTGCGAAAAATAGTGGAGGAGCAATCCTTCATTGACAGGGAGTTCAACGCGGCGTTTGTCATGATGCAGTACATCGGATACTTGCGCCGCCATCCGAGCGACCCGCCGGACGGCCCCAGCATGCCCGGTTACTTCTTCTGGCTGAACAAGCTGAACACGCAGGGCGACCCGAACGAGATGGTCAGAGCGTTCCTCTTGTCAACGGAGTATCGCAATAGGTTCGGCAGCGACCAGCCCTTCCCCGGCAGCTCATCTTCCCCGGCCTCGTCCGGGCCGCCCGTGCCGACGCCGCCGTGCGCGGACAACGACGGGGACGGCTTCTGCGACGAGATGGAATGTAATCCCTATGATGCGACGGTTTACCCCGGTGCTCCGATTTACTGCAACTACGGGGAAGACAGGAACTGTAACGGGATTGACGATTATGAAGAGTGTTACGGTTGGTGGTGGTAAGTGTAACAGTCAGCCACAGCCCTTCGTCCTGGCAAGACCGGATGACCGTGGCTCAGCTCTCCGGCTCTCTCTCTGAGGGCCGGAGAGCACTAAGTAACGTCAGTTGGAGATAAGCAAGGAGACTCAAAGAGCCTGCGACAGCAGGCGGCCAGAGTCTAGCCCCACGCGTCAGCATGGGGACAAAGGCACATCAGATTCAATAAGCCTGCGAGAGCAGGCGACAGATGATTGCTTTGCCTCTCATCTGTCGCCTGCTCTCGCAGGCTCTTTGTCTAACTTCGCTCTATCCCCGCGCTGACGCGTGGGGCTACACTCTCTCGCCTGCTGACGCAGGCTGGTTGAAGTCTTTACGGCGAACTGACGTTAAGTAAGCGTTCGGCTACTCTCAAATCCATTCCTCGACTGAATCACCAATCCCGGCTGTTCCGAAAACTTATCGCGATGTCGTGGAGATGATGAAAGAGCGCGGCCTCGTCGAGGCGCGTGAAATACCTGAACAATGTGATTGAGCGAGATCACCGTTTTGTCAAAAAGAAGGTGCGAGCTTCGCCATGCTTCAAGAGGTTTCACACGGCGGAGCGAACTCTCGAAGGTATCGAAGCGATGAACATGATGAGGAAGGGCGAGGTCAAAAGATTAAATGGAAATGATACGCAGGCGAAGTTCGTAGCTTCGCTGTCTCAGATTGCTGCCTGACGAAATACATTTGAAGAATTTTCACGCCTCGAATTAATTCTCGCAACACTACCGTTCGAGCTACCTCAGCCCGAACGCGTGGCCGCAGTCGAGGCGATGCTGGCGTAATTCAAGCCATCATCTCATAACGCAGCGTTCTCGGATTTGCCGCGTGAACTGAGGCAGATTTCAATCAGGTTGGCCGTCGGCCCGACGATAAAGAGAGCGTAGTAGGGAGCGTGTACGACCTGCATCAGCCTCAAGATCATCTCGACGAGCGCGACCGCCAAAGCTACTCCGCACTGCGCCAGCCTTGAAGAGCGCACGGTCGTTTTCGGGTCTGTAATCATAAAGAAGATATAGAGCTGGTACATCGGCCCCGTCACGGGCGCGACCTCCGCGAGAAAAGGATGCCCCGTCACAAGGCTTCTGAAGAGACTGAGCACGAGGAATGAGACGACGTATGTGAAAGTGATGTGAAATCGCTTCAGTCGCCAGATGATGACGGAGCCGAGCGTCCAGATGACGAGCATCGGCCAGATGTTATTGCCCCACTGGATGCTCAGCGAGGCGACCGTGTATGGCGCGAGAAAGAGCATCGCGCAGATGCCGAAGTTCGACGGATTCCAGAGATGACGATCCTTTATCCGCAGGACGTATTTCGAGGTGATTGCAATCGCGCTACAGAGCGCGTAAGGCCAGACGGCTGGCGAGCGCACGAGGATGCCGACGCTGATGCCTGAGATGTACGCGCTCGCGAGGTGCGGCCACTTGCCTGTAAAGAGTTTTGATAGAATCAGCTCGATGCAGATGGCCGTGATAATCGCCAGCGCGGTTTTCGGATAACTCTCCAGCATGCCGAACGACAATTGCCCGACGAGCAGAATGCAGGTGATGAGAATGGGCGCGATGAAACGATGGTCGAGGCCGAAGATTTTACGCGGCGAAGCGTCCGGTTGATTTGAAGCCGGTTGCTTCAAGCTCTCCGACGCGGGTGTCAGAGAGCTTGAAGCGACATCTGTCGGAAGGCTCGCCTCTGGGTTCATAGCAAAAATTCTTTCAGGCTTCTTTGATGTAATGAAGCTTGCCGGTCTCAGGCTTTTCGATGGTCTGAATTTTACCCGAAGGCCAGCGAATGACAACCCGTTCGACGCGCGCGTTTTTGCCGAGACCGAAGTGGAGCGCGCGCTCGTTCTGCGCGCAGAAGCCGCTGCCGCCCGAAACTTCCTGCACCTGCTCCTGCCCGTTCCAGAAGAGCCGCACCTCTGCGCCAATCGCGCTGCGGTTGCTCTCTGTGCCTTCGAGCGAGAAGGCGATCCAGTTGTTCTCCGGCGCGACGCTGTTTTTATAGACGAGCAGCGGCCCGCGCTGGTTTGCGACCACAGCATCAAGCACGCCGCGATTCCACAAGTCCACGAGCGCAACAGCGCGCCCGTCGTAAGTATCGCGCACGCCGACGGCCTGCGCGACATCGGAGAACCTGCCCGCGCCGTCGTTGAGCCACACGCGCTTTTGCTGGTAGCCGGACAAGCTGCGGCCATTCATCGCAGGCCAGTTCTTCGCGTCCGAGATAATCGCGGTGTTGCCCCCGGCAATCTTTGAAAAGTCGTACCAGTAATCCGCCCCCTTCGCGGCGGAGACGTAGCCGTTGACGAGATAGAGATCGAGCGTCCCATCGTTATTCAAATCGCCGAACTGCGCGCCAAAGCTCCACCCGCCGAGCTCGACGCCCATCTCGCGCGCCAGATTCTCATACCTCAGCGTCGCGCCGCCCGTGCCCTCCTTCGGCATCCAGAGATTGTTGCCCTGTATGAGCACGCCCTCTTCGGAAATGTTCGTCACGTAGATGGCGAACCGGCCTTGATTGAGCATGTCCCCGAAGGCCGCGTTCATCCCGCTTTTGGGAGCGAAGCCGACGCCCGTCTGCTCGCCCGCATCACGAAAAGCTTTGCCCTCATCATTGAAGAAAAGCTCCGAGACCCCGTAGTCGTTGGCGATGAAGAGGTCTGGATAACCCGTCCCGCGCAGGTCTGCCGCCGCCGCCGCCAGAGACCAGCGCCGCGTATTAAGCCCCACTTTCTCCGTCACGTCCTCGAACGCTCCGTTGCCTGAGTTGCGCAGCAGAAACTTGCGTCCGCCATTCTTCGCGTACTCGAAACTCTCAGGCATCATCTTCGTCGTCTCCAGATGCCAGAGGTTGACGTTCTCCGCATAGTAGCCGCCCAAGAAAATATCCAGCCGCCCGTCCCTGTCATAATCAAACCACAGCGCCGTGTTCGCGTTGACCCACGCGGGCAAGCCAGCGCTCTCGGTCACGCGCGTGAAACTTTTCCCCGCGTCGTTGTGGAAAAGCTCGGGCCTTCCCCATTTGTAAAGAAACAGGTCATCGTAGCCGTCGTTATCGTAATCGCCCCACACCGCTCCCATCGAAACGCCCGTCTCCGCGTGATTGACATCGGCGAGGTTCATGACTGCGCCCACGTCTGTGAACGTGCCGTCGTGGTTATTTCGATAGAGCGCGTTCAGGCTTCCCTCGCCGCTGTTGGTGACGTAGATGTCCTGCCATCCGTCGCGGTCGAAATCCACGATGGAGACGGCTGCGCCCATCGAAGCGACCTGCGGCATAATGTGGTCTAGCTGTGCGTCGAGCTTTGGAGCTGTGTGCGTGAAGTTAATGCCGGCGGAGCGCGAGACCTCCTCGAAGCTGAGGCCGTAACGCTTGAGCGCGTCCGGCGCTGAGGCGTTAGTTTTAATCTGATTGCGCTCAGACCAGCGCCGCAGCACGACCGGAGTCGACAGCAGGGCGACAAAAAAGATTGCGAGCAAGCCCCGCGCGATGTGACGCTTCTGCATCATGTGGGATTATTTAACTCTCAGCGCGTTTGTGAAACTCTGCGGCGTAACGTAGCGCGTGTGGTAATCCTGCCAGTCCTGCGCGTGGCGCTGGTAGGCCGGATCGTCCTCCAGCCGTGTCGGCAAAGTAGTGTAATAACGCTCGTCGCGCGATGGCAAGGGGAGCACCGTTTTAGAGAACATAGAATTATAGTCGCCGTCCTTAATCCATCCGTTGCCTATCAGCACGTAGTCGCGCGTCCACCCGTCAGCAGCCAGCGGCTGCGCTTGAAAGCGCATCAGCAATTCGTCACCCGCATTCGCAATGATGTAACGATCATCAGCCTGCATGAGCAACTCGCGCACGTCGCCATAGCGCGTGTAGTAGCCCGTCAGGTCGCGCCAACGCTGCGAGGTAGCCGTCACCCGATTATATTCCGGCGTCTCGGGCGATGACCTGTCGGCGCGGCGCATCTCGGAAAAGCCGCGAAAGCGCAGCTCTGCTGTGGACGGGTTGAGATGCACGATTTTCGATTGACCATCCGGCAGCCCGGCAGCCCAAGCGAGAGCGTCCCAGTAGATTTCCATGTTGGTCAGCAGACGCAGGCGGCGCGGCGCGTTGGGGCGAAAGACTCCCGTCAAATCAATGAGGATGGTTTTGTTCTTGCCGGAAGGGAATCCGAGATGCGGCTGCACGACAATCCAGTTGCCTTTCTCGTCCGGGACTTGCAGCTGCAAATCCTGCGGCGGCTCTGCGCCGCCTTGACTGATGGCGACGTTGATCGAAGCGTCCGTCGGATGCAGCCAGCCGTGCGCGATGAGCCAGAGCGGGCCTGTGGCGGGCGCGTCATCGCCCGGCTCAAGCTCAACAAAGTGGTCGCGCGTTATGCCCTGATAAGAACCGAGACCGAAAGTGTCAAGGTATTTCCCGTCGCGCTCACGCACGATGCCCGTCACATCCTGCCCGCGCTCGTCCAGCGCACGCTCGAACGGATGCGGCGTGGCGACGGTATAGACTTTCAGCTCCGGCGGCGTTCTGGCCGTGCGCTCGTCAACAAAGACATCAGTGCCCGGCGGGTGATCTACGACGAGCAACGAGTAGTGATCCAGATAGTATGTCTCCCACAACTCGGCTGTGATACGCAGGTCATAGAAACCGTCGCGCGCGGCCAATTGATCGCCGCGAATCTTGACCCATTCCTCCGTCTGCGTGACTTCAGCCGTCTGGTAAGCATTGATTCTCAATCCGATGGCCGGACTCCACGGCGCGCAGTCTTTGACGAACTTCATCCCCGCGCCGTCGTATGCGAAGAGAGACGGGCAAGAGCCTTTGAGTCGTTGCTCTGCGAGAACTGCCTGATCGGCTTTGAGTTCAAACTCCGCATGCGGAAAGCCGTTCGGCCAGATGATGCGAGCCACGTCCGTCTGCTCCTGCGTCCCGAGTCCGAAATGCACGAGTGGGCTGGTGATGATTTGCTTCTGCGTCAGAAGCCCCGCGCGCACTTCTATCTCGCCGCCGATGCCAAAGGAGTTGACCCGCTGATCGCCCGCCGCCTCCTGCGCGCGAGGACGAATTACCTGCCAGTGATAATTCTTTGCCCCTTTGTTGATGAGCCGCGCGGGTTTTCCATCCGTCGTAAGACCCGCAAGATCAAGCCGTCCATCTCCGTTCAAGTCAGCGACGGAGAAGGCGCGCGCGCCCGTTTGTTGTTGGAGTAATTTGAAGCCGCCCCGCTCATCGGCAAGCCAGATCAAACATCCCCACGTGCTGTCAGGAGCGTTTTCCGCTTTCACCTGAATCATAGACGGCAGAACAATATCAAGGCCGCCGTTGTTATCAATATCTGCGACCAGCAAACGCAGTCTCGGATCGGCTTCGAGATAATTTCCGGCAGCGCCGGGCAGCCGCGCCACTTCCGCCGTCTCCCATTCGCGCCCTTCTCCTCTATCCGTCAGCCGCGCGAGCACGCTATTGGCCTCTAATGCCAGTACATCCGAAACCCCGTCGTTATCGGTGTCGGCTATGGCAAAAGCCCTGACCGGCGCTTGATTGCCCGGCATAGCGTGCGCGCGAAACTGTCCGCCGCGCTCGTTGAGGTACACATGCAGACCGCCTCCACTATCGAGCATGACTGCGTCCGGGTTGCCGTCTCTATCCAAATCCGCCCAAGCGAAATCAAGCAGCGTCATCACATCCGCGAATGGAAATATCTCTTTGAACGTGCCGTCGCCGTTGTTCTGCAAGACGAGCGGCTTATCGTTGAGCCTGCCCAGCACAACATCTAGATCGCCGTCCAGCTCTATGTCCGCAGCCCATGCCCCCGTGTAGGCCGCGCTCGTGAGAGCAGGGGAGAGCTTTGTCTGCGCCGTGACATCCGTGAATGCGCCTGAGCCTTCCTGTTTGAAGAGGCGAAAGCCGCCCGCGCCCGCGAGCGCAAGGTCTGTCCTGAAGTCGTAATTGTAATCAAGCCCCAGTACGCCGTTCGACGAAGGAGGCTGAGAGGTCGGGCCGCCGGGAAAGGAGAGTTTCGCGCCGCCCGCGATCTGCGCTTCGCGCCCGTTCGCATACACGAGCGCGTCCGCTCCTTCGCCCTTCAGAGAGATTGCGCCGCACCACTGCCACTGCCCCGCGCCTGCTTCATTGACAGGCTCTTGAGTGAAACTGATTTGCTCATCCGGCGGCGCGGGCGTGGAGGCGGGCGATTCCAGTTTGATGAAGTGAGTGAAGGGTTCAAACACGATCTCCGGCGGAGTCTTAATCGCGGCGAGGCTCTGCCTGTATTCCGCGTCGCGTACCAGCACGTTGCGCAGGAAGGCGACGCGGGTCGCGGCGGCGCGCGGGTTCGCGCTCTCCGCCGTCGCTTCGAGAGCATCAAACTGCTCACGCATCTCCGGCGGCCAATGGCTTGCGCGCTCGTGCATGCGAGCCACCAGACTCTTCAGCTTATCCGCGTCGCCGCGTTTGGCTGCGAGCCGGGTCGCTTCCAACAGCGCCGCGAGATTATCCGGCTGTGCCGCGAGAATTTTTTCCAGTAACTTTTGCGCTTCGGTGTCGCCCGCCTCGCCGCCCGCGCGCTCGGTCTCGCTCGCGAGCAAATAGAGCGCCTTCAAATCCTGCGGACTCAATTCCACCGCGTGACGCAGGAAAGAGATGGCCTCGTCGCTCTTTCCACGGCTGCTTTCCAACACGCCCGACAGCACATACATCTGCGCGTTGTCCGGCGCAAGCGTGCGCGCCTTCCCCAACCTCTCCGCCGCCGCATCGTATTCTCTGCGCCTCAAGGCCAGGAGTCCCCAATCCGCCCACGCCGCAGGCTCTCCCGGCGCAAGCTCTGTGGCGCGCTTCAGCTTCTCATCAGCGCGCGAGTCATCTCCGACCTGCAACGCCGCCAGCCCGATATAAAAAGCCGCGACCAGCGCGCGATACTCCGCCGAAGATTTTTCCGGCAGCCCCGCGCGGCTGCGACACGCGCCTGAGAAGATAACCGATAGCATTAGCAAGAAACTGAGCGGGAGCTTGAACTGATTTTTAAGAGTCATCGGTTACAATCCGGCATCTCAATTTGTTCGATCAGGGCATCGATTACTTTCTCGATCTCTGCTTCGGTTAACCCGATTTCCACATCCCGGAATAATTTCCAGCGTTCCACATGCACGGCTGCTGCATCGGGTTCGAGGTGGCGCAAGGGCGACAATGTCTCGACTTCGATGGTCGAGCCGGAAGTGTAAATCTCCGTGCTGCTGCCGTAGTCCGGATAGCGCGCGCCTTCCTCAAATGCAGCATGTTTGAGAAACAATAGCCCGCGACGATGATAACCAGCCCAGCCCTGCTTGTTCATGATGCCTATCTTCTGCGGCTGCTTTAAACGCTCATCCGTCCTGAGACGAATGTACTTTGCCCCAATCTTCCATCGAGGGTCGCTCAGATCCGTGTAGTGCCACAAGACCATCGGGCGAGCGGGCAAGAGATATTCTTCCCACGAGCGATACGGCTCCTGCGGGAGAATCGCCGTGCCGCCTCCGTTCATAGTTGTAATCGCCCACGGGGCTGCTTCTATCGCCCATAGATTCCGGTTAGTTATCTTGTGTTCGACCGTCAACCCGGAGCCTTCGGCGTCGAGCAGTACTGTCATCTCCTTCTGGATACCCGTCGCCCGCTCGACCGGCTGGATGAGATGTATGGTCTGCCCGTTATCACTGCTGTATTCAAGAGGGCTATTGTCCGGCACATAGCTGCGCGGGTTGGCTTCCGGCGCAGTCCAGAGCCTGTGACCGCCCCAGGGCTTCCAGTCGCCCAATGCAGTCTCAATCGAAACTTCCGGCAACTCACCGAGGATGTTTTCCCCGCCCGGAAATCCATAACGGATGATGCGCGGGCCGACATCCACTGTGACGACGACCTCGACAGTTCCATTGAACAATCTCACGCAACCGATGTTATCTAAGTATGTAACTTTCTCCATACGCGATCTCTTCAATCAACTGGTCTCCATTTACTGTGGCGGCGATGGTGATGTGGCCGGGGCGAAGACTATCGTTTCAGCCTTAATGATTCCTTTGCCTTCCTGCACCGTGATGACCTGATTAGGCTTGATGTCGGTGAGCGTCTCTTTCTGTCCGCTCGGCCAGTTAATTTCCAGACTGAGTGTCATTCCCTCCTGAGGTTTGCCTAAACCGAACGTGAGCGGCAATTCGCTTTGCGAGCAGTAACTCGAACCGGTCTTGACCATGCTGAGAAGCTTAGCTCCCCTGGAGGTCTTGAAAGTTATTTTGGCGCCGATTCCATCACGGTTGGATTTCACTCCAATGGTTTTGACGCGCAGCAAATCATTCTGATTGCTATTATCATTACGCAGTAACCTTGCGGGACTGTTATTGATATTGAGCAACAGGTCAAGATCACCGTCGTTGTCGAAATCGCCGTAAGCTGCGCCACGACCGACGATGGCTCTTTGTAATGCATGACCCAACTTGGTCGTCACCTCTTCAAATTTCCCCTTTCCTTTATTATGAAAGAGGTGAGGCGGCTGAGCGTATTTGACGTTCGGCTGCACGACCTGAATGTCATCCGAGACATGCCCGTTGGCCGCAAAAATATCCGGCCATCCGTCCAGATCGTAATCAAAGAAAAAACAGCCGAAGGTTAATGAGAGGGCAGACATTTTTCCGATCCCGGAATTCGAGGACTCATCCGTGAAAAGTCCTGTCCCGTCGTTATGATAAAGAGACATGGCTTCGTTGGTGAAATTACCGATCACCAATCCCTGTCGCCCGGAGCCGTCGTAATCCGCCGCATCCACTCCCATCCCGGCGCGTGCGTTACCGGCTTCACCGAAAGCGACACCCGCGAGCACGGCTTCGTCTGTGAAAGTCCCGTTGCGATTATTCCGGTAGAGCTTATTGGGTTCCGTATCATTAGCCACGAAGAGGTCTATCCAGCCGTCGTTATCGTAATCGAGCAAAGCCACGCCGAGCGACTTGCTCGTCGGGTCTGAGAGTCCCGCGCGTTGCGTCACGTTCTCAAAAGCGCCGTTGCCTTTGTTGTGATAGAGCGTCGAGCTTTGGCCTTTGTATGATTGAGGCGTGCAATAAGACTTGTTCTTTCCATCGAGCGTGCAGAACTTATCCGTCTCAATGCTCCATTCGACGTAGTTGGCGACGAACAGATCGAGCCTGCCGTCATTGTCGTAATCGAACCATGCCGCGCTGGTGGAAAACCCCGTGTCGCCCACTCCCGCCTGACGCGTGACATCAACGAACTTGCCGTTGCCCAGATTGCGGAAGAGATGATTGGCGCTCACGCAGGTGAGATAGATGTCCACGTTTCCGTCATTATCATAATCGGCGGCGGCGACCCCGAGGCCGTACATTTCGACGGCCAGCCCGGCCTCTCTGGTGACATCCGTAAATGTCCCGTCACGATTATTATGATAGAGCGCGAGATAGGATTTTCCGGTCTTACGCTCAGGCCAGTCCATCGAATTGACGAGCAGGATGTCCTGCCATCCGTCATTGTCATAATCCAGAAAGGCGCAGCCCGCGCCGAGAGTTTCAGGCAGATATTTCTTGCCCGACGCGCCGTTATTGTGTTTGAAACGGATGCCCGCTTGAGCGGTTACATCCGTAAACTCTATCGGCCCGGACGGGCGCGGCAGCGCGGCTGTCGCTGTCGTCGTCGGAGCTTGGTTGGGCGCTTGCTCTACGTTTAACTGAGAACCGGCTGATGGCGCAGGAGAGGATTTCTTGCAGCCGCAAATAGTCAAAGCCATCACCAGCCAGAGAGAGAAAATGACCTTGGTCTGTCTCATCCAAATCAGCGCCTTTCCCACGAAGAGAGTTTTGGAGTCGTCAAGTTTGAGGAGCACCAATTGACAGGCTCGGCTCTAGCGAAATGCCATTTCCTCGCTGAGTGCATAAATAATGTATCATAGAGTTGGTCTCCCCAATTATTTTGACGAGCTACAGCAAGGCGCACGCGATTCCGTGAAAAAAAATCCGCACTTGTTTCCCCTGACGCTAATCATCTTCTCTCTTCTGCTCATCGTCGCTCCCTGTTTGCGCCGCACCGCCGCGCGCTTTCAAGACCAGTCCGGCGCGGCCTTGCAGAAGCGCGAGGAGGCTTATCGGGCGAACAACATCGGCGTCGCTTTGCTTGAACAATTCAAATACAAAGAGGGCGCGGAGGCATTCAAGCGCGCCTTGCAGTTAGAGCCGAAGCTGGCTCTCGCTCGCATCAATCTCGGCATCGCTCTCTTCAACGTGCCCGATCTCGCGGGCGCGCAACGTGAAGCCCTCAACGCCATCGCCGTAGCCCCGAACGCTCCACAGCCGCATTACATTTTAGGCTTGATCGCCAAAGCGCAGAATCGCATGGAAGACGCCATCCTGTCCTTTCAACGCGTCCTCAAGCTTGACCCGCAGGATGCCGGAGCGAGCATCAATCTCGGACAGCTTTTCACGCAGCAGCGTAAATACACGGAAGCTATCACGGCCTTTCGCGCCGCGCTGTCGTCTGAGCCGTACAATTCAACGGCGCTTTATAATCTCGGAACTGCGCTCCTGCGTGCCGGTCAGCGTGATGAAGGGGAGCGCGTTATCAAAAGCTTTCAGGAGTTGCGACAGCTCGGGAGCGGCACGACTATCGGCCAAAATTATGCGGAGCAGGGCCGCTACGCGGAGGCTCTCGCCTCAAGCGGCGCGGAGCCGGAACTGGTTGACCGCAAAACTCCGGCTGTCACTTTCACCGATGCGACGGCGAGCATCATGCCTGCCTCGTTGAACAGCACGTCAGGCGAACCGGGCGGTCTCAGTCCGTCATCGCCATTCGGTCACAAGTTTAAGGCGGGCGAGTTGAGCGATGCAGACCGGCGCGCGATAGCCGCCTCGCTCGGAGGCAATGCGACGCTCTTTGATCTTGATGGCGACGGCGACCTAGACCTCTTTCTGACGATGCCAGCCGAACAGCGTTTGTATCGTAACGACGGCGGAAAGCTGACCGACATCACAAGTCAGTCAGGCGCGTTGAGCGCAAAGTTCAGGGGCGTCAATATCGGCGCGGTGGCGGGCGATTATGATAACGACACCAGGCCCGACCTGTTCGTCATACGCGACGGCGGACTCGCGCTCTATCACAACGACGGCGGCGGAAAATTTTCGGACGCCACCTCCGCAGCTAATCTGCCCGGTTATCCTTATCTGCCATCATCCGTCGCTTTTGTAGACGTAGACCATGATGGAGACCTGGATGCTTTCATAGCGGGATTGGCCGATCTCTCTAAACCTTCCAAGAGCGGTGACGCTTCGGTGTTCCCGGATGATTTCGCCGGAGCGCCCGGCCTGTTGCTGCGCAATGACGGCAACGGCAAGTTTACGGACATCACTGCTGCCGCAAAGCTGGACAGAGTCGGGCACGCCGTCGCAGTCGTGCCGACGGACTTTAACAACCGGCGAGATATTGACCTGCTCGTGGTCAATTACGACAAGCCTCCAGACCTCTACAGCAACCGTCGTGACGGCACGTTTCGTGATGTCACAAGCGAAGTGGGTCTGGACAGTATGACGGGACGCTGGACTTGCGCGGCGGCGGGTGATGTGAACAAGGATGGCTTCACGGACTTCTTCTTCGGTCGCATGGACGGCGTCGGACTGTTTGCCATCAGTGACGGGAAAGAGAAATTCAGGACGCTGGCCGCGCCTGCCGGAAGCGAAGCGGCAAGGGCGGCGCAGCTTCTCGATTACGATAATGATGGCCTGCTCGATTGCTTGATGATGACAGACAAGGGATTGCGCGTCTGGCGTAATGTGGGCGACGGCTGGATGGATACCAGCGAGCGTGCCTTTGGGGGCGAACCGGCCAGCGGGCCATTACTATTAAGTGGTTCACATCTGTTGGCATCGGGAGATATAGATAATGATGGAGATACAGACCTCTTCGCGCTCTCTGCGGCTGGAGATTTGCGCGTCGCGCGTAATGATGGCGGCAATGGCAACAGCTCTTTACGAATCAATCTCAGCGGCAAGGTCAGCAACCGCAGCGGCGTGGGCGCTAAAGTTGAAGCGCGCGCCGGAAGCTTGGTGCAGAAGCTCGAAAGCTACGCCGCGTGCCCCGCGCCCGCGCCCGCTCAGCTCATCTTCGGATTGGGCAAGCGTGAGACGGTGGACGCCGTGCGCGTCATATGGCCTGCCGGGATCGTGCAGGCGGAAACAGAGATTACCAGGGCGGGCGCTCCGGGACTGCTAACCAGTAATGCTAAAAACGGCGCGGTGACGATGGCTCTTTCCGTCACCGAATTGAATCGCAAGCCCTCTTCGTGCCCCTATCTTTACACGTGGAACGGCAAGAGCTTCGAGTTCATCACGGATTTTATGGGCGGCGGTGAGATGGGATACCTCGAAGAACCGGGGCGTTACAACCAGCCCGACCCGGATGAATATGTGCGTATTCGCGGAGATCAGTTGAAAGAGCTGAACGGTCGTTACGAGTTGCGCGTCACCAATGAGCTTGAAGAATCTATGTTCGTCGACCGCTTACAGCTCGTCGCCGTTGCTCATCCGCAGGACGTGGAAGTTTATCCGAACGAGGGCATGATTGATCCGCCGCTTCCGCCTTTCAAACTCTACGCGACGCACGACGCGCGTCCGCCGCTTGCGGCCACGGATGATGACGGGCGTGATGTGCTCCCGCTCGTCAGCCAGCTTGACCGTCAATACCCGTCCGATTTTCCGCTGCATCACATACGAGGTTACTCGGACGAACATACTTTGACTTTAAAGCTGGATGAGGACTCGGCTTCGAGGAAGCGCACGCTCCTCTTGCTGACAGGCTGGACTGATTACGCGTGGTCTAGTGATAACGTCGCCGCGTCGCAAAGCGGAAAGAGCATGCTGCTGCCCGCGCTTCAGGTCAAAGACGCTGCGGGTCGTTGGCGCACGGTGATAGAAGATATAGGCATTCCAGTGGGACGACCTCAAACCGTGACGGTTGATCTGACCGGCAAATTCCTCAGCTCAAGCAGAGAGGTGCGCATCGTCACCGGCATGCGTATCTATTGGGATCAAATTCTGGTGGACACCTCAAACGGCGATTCTCCTTTCAGCCTGACGCGGCTCGAACCGATTGCCGCCGACCTGCACTGGCGAGGCTACTCGCAGGAGGTGACGCCCGACGGGCGCGAGCCGTTCGGCTATGATTATCAGCAAGTCTCAAACAGCTCGCCGTGGAAGGTCATGACGGGACGGTACACGCGCGAAGGCGACGTGCTTGAATTGCTCCTCAAGTCGGATGACATGTTCGTCATCTCGCGCACGGGTGACGAAATCAGCCTCTCATTCGATGCCACTTCGCTGCCGCCTCTGCCTGACGGTTGGACGCGCACTTTCCTGCTCTACGCCGACGGCTTCAGCAAGGAGATGGACATCAACTCCGCGAGTCCCGATCAACTTTGGCCGCTGCCTTTTCACGGCATGACGAAATATCCGTACCAAGCGCCTGAGCATTATCCGATGACGCCAGCGAGGCGCGCCTATCTGGAAAGATACAACACACGAGTCGTCACGGCGGAGGTTCCGTCAATTGATACTATGCTTGCAGGCGCAAACGGCTTGAGCCGCCGCGCAGCATCGCGCTGAGATTTTTCGATGAACGGAAGAAAGTAATCATGGAGCACATCAGATATTCAGTAGCAGCCTGTCAGACGGACATGCCCAATCCGGTCGAACGCCGGGCGATGCGCGCCAATACCGACCGCATGTTGTCAATGATAGATTCCGCCGTCGCGGGAAGCGCGCCCTTCCTGCCGGTGCGACTCGTCGTCTTTCCAGAGTTCGCACATGCCGCGCCGGTCTTTCCAACTGCGGCAGAGTTGATTGAAAAACTGGCGCTGCCGATTCCTAACGAACACACGGAACGTTTGATTGAGAAAGCGCGCGAGTATGACATCTATCTTCAGAGCGGCTCGATGCTGGAGGTTGATGCGAAATGGCCGGATATGGTCTTCAATACGACCTGCCTGATTGGGCCTCAAGGCATCCTCTATAAATATCGCAAGGTCAATACGTGGATACCTTACGAAGTCCACGCCAGCCCGCACGATTTAGAAGGCTATGAAGAGCCGCTTTTTCCCGTCGCCGACACGCCCATCGGACGCATCGGTTGCGCCATCTGCTACGATTGGTTATTCCCGGAAGCGATTCGTCAACTGGCGGCCAACGGCGCTGAGGTGTTGGTGCGCGTCTCGGCGTATATGGACCCTTGGGGAGCGACCGAGCCGATGGATTGGTGGACGATTGTGAATCGTTGCCGCGCGCTGGAAAACATGGCTTACGTCGTGGCTGCGAATCAGGGCGCCAGCCTGAAGCACTATCCTCCTTACTCCTGGCCGGGGGGAAGTCAGGTGGTTGATTTCGATGGTCGCCTGCTGGCTCAGGCTTCTCCGGGGCCGGGCGAGCGGATTGTCGTCGCTCCGGTAGACATTTCTGCACTCCGGCACGAGCGCGCGACGCGTCGCGGGCATCACATGCTCTCACACCTGCGTACTGAGGCTTATCCGGTTTATGCCAGCCATTTCTATCCTCCGCCGGAGAACTATGGTCGCAACGAGCGCGCCGAAATCTCTTACGAGAGAAATAATCGTCTGATAGATAGCTCTAAGCAGCGGCTCGAAAAATAACAGACCGATTCTGCGCAGGCGATTTTTGAAGAAAATTGTTGACAAAGAGATGTTTGGTGACTATAACGCACTATGCGATAAGTAATCGCTTACGCAATCGTTTACGCAACCGTTTAACTTTTGAGCCTGAAAAGAGCATGCTCGCTCGCCTTGTGGTGTGCGAATGTGTGCGCGTTAGCGTAAGCAAAGATTAACCCCCCTTCTCTTTCGTGACCAGATAAGCTCTGAGTTTTCGTATATCTACTGATTGCCGGGACTCTTGAAGGAGTAAACATGAAAGCCAAAAGTATTTTTGTGCTGGTGTTGCTGCTCGTGGTGTTAGCCGTTAGCGCTTTCGCCGCCTCTGCGCAAAGTGATCGGGGAAGTATTACCGGCAAGGTCACCGATCCGAACGGGGCTGTGATACCCAACGCCAAAATCACTGCCACCAGTCTTGATACTGGCGAGGTTCGCGAGACGACGAGCAGTGATGTGGGTAATTTCACTCTGGCTGAGCTGAAGGCTAATCAGTACAAGTTGACGGTTGAAGCGCCCGGGTTCAAGGTCGCGACGATAGAGAGCATACAGGTGGCCGTCCAGGTGACGCGGCGAGCGGATGTGCAGCTTGAAGTTGGCGGGGTGGGCGAACAGGTCTCCATCTCTGCCGACGCCACGCCGCTGCAAACCGAATCGCCGGTTCAGCAAAGAAATGTCACCGAGCAGCAGGTCAAAGAGTTGCCGCTCGAAGTCACTTCGGAAGCTGCCGGGCGCACGCCGCTCTCGTTTATCTTTTTGGACAGCAGTGTGACTTCAGCCACGACCGGCACTAACGGAGTCAACGCCTCCCGCTTCAAGATCAACGGCGGTCAGGCGCTCGGCACTGAAATCTTGATTGACGGAGCGAGCACGAGGCGCACGCAGAACGGAACATTCTTTTCCGAAGTCGCTCCCGGCCCCAACGCCTTTCAGGAGTTCACCGTCTCGACCAGCTCATATTCGGCGGAGTTCGGCAATTCGTCGGGCGGCATCGTAAATTTCACTTTGAAATCAGGCGGCAATGAGTTTCACGGCGAAGTCTACGATCTGGTCAAGAACGAAGACCTCAATGCCAACTCGTTTCGCAGCAACGCGAATAACCTTCAACGTGACCGTGATAACGAGAACGATTTCGGCTTCAACATCGGCGGCCCAATCTATCTACCGCATTTCGGCGAAGGCGGGCCGATAGTCAGGAGCCTCAAGAATCGCGCCTTCTTCTTCTTCAATTACGAAGGCTATCGTTTCACACAGGGTGAAAACGTCATCGTGACCGTGCCCACCGCGCGCATGCGCATGGGCGACTTCGGCGAGTTGTTGACCGACCCATATGTCCTGCAAACTTTGGGCGGGCCGATTCGCATCTATGACCCGCGCCAACCGTCAAATGTTCGCGTCGCCATCCCGAACAATAATCTGGCGACCTATCTGGGCGGGACGCGGATTGATCCGGCGGGCTTCAATATCTTGCAGGGCTTCCCCTTGCCGAATCGCCCGGGCGTTTACCATAACTACGTGGCCTCCAGTCTGGCTCCCATTACGATGAATCAATCGACATTCAAGCTTGATTTCGTCCTGACTGAGAAGCAACGATTGGCCTTCAGCTATTCACACCGTAACCAGCCGCGAGTGCAGGGCGGCTTTCCGCGTTTCCCTGCGCCCTTCGTCGCGCAGAATGTTTGGAATCAGATCTTCATTTCGGATTTCGCGCGTATTCAGCACGACTATACTATCTCTCCGACCTGGCTCAACCACTTCAACTTCGGCTTCACGCGTTATGATGTGTCGAATATGAATTTCGCGGACGGGTTCAATACCGCGTCGCTCGGTCTGCCGGTGAATGCGACGCAGAACTCAGCCTTCCCGCGCATAGACTTTCCCGGATACGGCGACCCGGTGAGTTCAGGCGATCCGCGCGCCTACCAGAATATCGGCTCGACATTCTTTACAGACCGCATTCGCGACACCTCTTTTGAACTCACGGATTTCGCCACGCATGTGTGGGGTCGTCAGACGATCAAGTTCGGAGCCACCTTCCGCATGTCCCGTTTCAATGTGCATCAGAGGATTGACCCGGGCGGCTCATTCAATTTCCGCAACGACCAGACGGCGTCGGATACAGACCCGGGCGGCGGGTGGCCGATTGCCAGCCTGATCACCGGAGCGACGGAGTTCTCTTTCAACAGCACCAACTCCATTGACCCGGCCTTCAAACAGCTCTCGCAGTCCTACTTCTTTCAAGACGATATTAAAGTCACGCAGCGATTAACACTGAACGTCGGAGTCCGTTATGACCTGCCGGGATTGCGAAGTGAGAGATTTGATCGTTTCCGAACCTTCGACCCGACCGTGGCGAATCCTGCGGTCGGAGGTCGTCCGGGCGCGATAGTCGGCGCGGGCGGGCAGGGCGGGCTGGCGGCGCAATTCAAGACGCTCTCCAAGCCGGATCGTTCAAACTTCGGGCCGCGCCTCGGCTTCGCCTATTCCTTCAATGATAAGACTGTGATTCGCGGCGGAGTGGGCATCTACTATGCTCCTATTCTTTACGGCTTCGAGGGTAATAACGACATCAACACCGGCACCCTCGGCTACAATACCAACAGCGGCCCGCGCACTCCCAATGGACGCAATGCCAACTTCTTCTTATCCACTTACCCGTCAATTCCGCCGGTCGATCCGGGCGGGCAGTTTATCGGGGGTGATGTCCAATACTTCGATCCGAACTTCAAGACCGGACGCACTATTCAGTGGAGTCTGGATGTCCAACGAGAGCTGCCCTTCAAGCTGGTGGCGCAGGCCAGTTACATCGGGCACAAAGCGACGAGGCTCAGGTCAAACTTCGGGCGTCTCAATGCGTTGCCGCTGGACGCTCTCAAGCTGGGATTCCCGCTGCTCAATAAACCTCTGAGCGCCGTGACACCGGCAGAACGCGCTTACGCCACGAGCGTTGGTTTTACGCTCCCGGCAAGTAATGCGGCGGTCTTTCCAGGCTTCGACGGAACAGTCGCACAGTCGTTGCGTCCGTTCCCGCAATATAATCGCATCAACAACCTGCTCGAAAGTCAGGGCACCAGCGATTACAACGCGCTGCAACTGAAGCTTGATCGCCGCTTCGCGCAGGGCTTTCAGTTCGGAGTCTCCTACACCTTCTCGAAGCTTTTGACGGACGCCGCTGAAGACCTCTTCGGCGGCAGCCCCATTGGCGGAGTCTTGCAGAATCCGTTCGACCGTAGCTCGCTCCGTTCCGTCTCATCCAACAATCCGAGACACGTGATCGTGTTCAATTATCTGATCGAGCTGCCGTTCGGTAAAGGCAAGCGTTTTCTTAATCGCGGAGGGATAGTTGACAAACTGGTCGGCGGCTTTGAATTTAACGGTATCCAGCGTTACCAATCGGGGTTGCCGCTCAATCTGTTTACCTCGGACAATGTTCAGTTCCTCGATTTGATCGGCTATAACGGTAACCTGCGCTTGAATGCGACGGGGCAGCCGCTCGACCCCACCAACACGGCTTTCATCCCCGTTCGCCTCGGCCAGTATGCTTTTAACCCGGCGGCCTTTGCCCCTCCGCCGAATTATCAGGCTCCGCCGACGGCGGACGTGACCGACCCGGCTTATCGTGCGTACTATGCCAACCCGGCGCGCTTCTTCGGCACGGTCGCTCCCGTCACGGATGCGGTGCGCGGCCCGAGTTATCTGAACGAAGACCTGAGTCTGCTCAAGAAGACGCACTTGACAGAGCGGCTCACGCTGGAGCTTCGTGCCGAAGCGTTCAACGTCTTCAATCGGAAACGGTTCTTTTCGCCGACCACCGATTTCCGCGATGCCGTCAACTTTGGTTTTCAAAGTGTCGGGGACAGAAACGTTTACTTGCCGCGTCGCATTCAGCTTGGCGTGCGCGTCATTTTCTAGTCCGGATCGTAGGTGGCAAAGCGGCGCGGGAAAAGTGGTACTCTTCCCGCGCCGTTTAGTTTCAAGAAATCAAACTGCATTTGGAGCCTGTCGTTGATGCGGCGTGTGAAGCCAATCATCATCGGTCACATCGGAGTCGCCCTTGCGCTCTGTTTGAGTCCTGTCCAAATCGCGCAGTCCCTCACGCGGGGGCAGGAGAAGCAGGCGACACGGCATGAGAGAGCCGCCGCCCTCGTCGCCGAAGGAGCGGCTGCCATCGAACGCCTTGACATGACGGCGGCTCAAGCGAGCTTTCAGCAGGCTCTCGAACTGGAGCCGCGCAACGTGGAGGCTCATACCTATCTCGGAGTCATCGCCGACCGCGCCGGGAATTTGAAGGAGGCCGAAAGCCACTTCGCACAGGCCGCGCGCTTCGCCCCCGATTCCCCTTCGACGAGAAATAACTACGGCGCGATTCTCCTCCGGCTGGGACGCGCCGCAGAGGCGGCGATTGAGTTTAAGGCTTCGCTGCGCGCCGACCCCAAGCAGGTCAACGCGATGGTCAATCTGGCGCAGATTTATGTCGCTGGCGGCACGCCGGAGGAGATGAAGGCGGCGCGCGACCTTTTCGTCAAGGCGCAGGCCATCGCGCCCGATGCCGAGATTGCGCTCTCTCTGATTCTGACCTCATTGCGCCTCAGGGATCAGGCTGCGGCCATTGACGCTTACCACGATTACGCTCAAAGGCTCGCCGGGGCGAGCGATAAAGTTAAGTCGTCGGCGGCACGACTCGAACTGGGTAACGCTCTGCTGGCAGCCGGATTGAACACGGAAGCAGTCGCCGAGCTGAGCGCTGTCGCAGAGCTTGAGCCGCAGAACGTCGAGGCGCTGATCGCGCTGGCGCGTGGGCATCGCGCTCTCGGTCGCGTGGCGGCTGCGGGTCGGACGCTTGAAGCGGCGGTGGCGAGAGGCGTCGAATCCTCCGCGCTTTACGCAGAGCTGGCGGATCTGTATGAATCAATCGGGCGTTATGAAAACGCTATTCCGGTGATGCGGCTGGCTGTCGAGCACGAGCCTCAAAACGAGAATTATCGCTTTCGCTACGCGCTTCTGCTCATCAACTCCCAAGCGCCGAAGGCGGCCATCATCAGGCTCGAAGAGGCTCTAAAATTATTCCCGCGCTCGACGCGGCTGTGGTTCGCTCTCGGCCTCGCGCATTTCACAGAGCATCAAGCGGTCGAGGCCGAAAACGATTTCCGACGTGTGCTTGAGCTTGATCCGAAAGCCACGCCCGCGCTCGCTTATCTTGGATTGGCCTATTCCGATCAGGGCAGATACGCCGAGTCGATTCCATTTTATGAGCGCGCGCTCGCAAGCGACGACAAGATCGCGACGACGTATTACCTGCTGGCCGACGCGCTGTTAAAGCAAGCTCCAAACGAAACCGCGCGCCCCGAATCCCTGCTGGTGCGCGCCCTCGCGCTTGATCCGACTTTAACGGCGGCGCGCCTCGCCCTGGGCAAACTTTATTTACGAACGGAGCGTCCGGCGGAAGCTCTCACACAGCTTGAGCGCGTGGTGGCGGACGACCCGAAACTGGCCGAGGCTTATTACCAACTGGGTCGCACGTTGATTCGCCTCAAGCGCGCCGAAGAGGGCAAGACCGCGCTGGATAAGTTCAAAAAACTGAGCGAAGGTCAGAAGGTGGAAGTGGACGAGGAACGCCGCGAGCTGGTTCGCCGCCTCGCGGCTGTTCGATTTTAACCGATGAAAAGGAGTTGACGTATCATGCGCCGGATTTGCTCGGGCTTATCTTTTATTCCCTTCGCTCTCATCCTCGCGGCCTCCAGCGTCGCCGCGCAGCAACCCGCCGCTTCGCCCGCAGAGCCGCAGCCGAAAGCGCCCGCGCTTGAAGAGTGGCGCGATGATTTCGACGGGGCGAGTCTGGATCAGGCCAGGTGGGAGCGGTTTACTTTTGAAGGCGGAAGCGGCGGCAAGCTCGAAGTCAAGGAGGGTCAGTTGCAGATGCGCGGCATGAGCGGTTCGCGCGCCGGTGTGCGCAGCAAACAGCAGTTCACAGGCGACCGCTTTATCGTCGAAGGCACTATCGCCAAGGTCGGCCAAGCCCTGCCTGAGCCAAACTCGAACGGCCTGCCGATTGGCAACGCCATTCTGACGGTCATGTTCGATGGCTCAGGCCGTAATCGTATCGAGTGGCTGTTGACGAGCGAAGGAACTTTTGAAGCATGGTCGGTCGTGAACGGCAAAGGCGAGCGGCTGGACGATCACAAACTGGGCACCAAAGTCACCGCTCCGACCATCAGCATCGCGCGCAAAGGCGACGATTTTTACTTCGTCCTCAACGGCGAAATCGGTCTGCAAAAGACCATCAAGAACATGCCGCGCACTTTTCATGTCATGTTGTACGGTTATGGCTCTTCGGAAAATAATTGGGACTCTGTGCGCGTCGTGACGCCAAAGTGACGCATGCTCTCATTACACAAACACCTCGGATGGCTGCTCTGCTCGACGCTCATACTGGCCGTGGCGGCGGCAACGCCGACCCGGCAGCGCGGCGCAACTCAAAAGGCCGTCGCAGTCGCGGCCAACTTTACCAATCCGGTGCTGGATCAGGATTTCCCTGACCCCACAGTCATACGCGCTCCGGACGGTTGGTATTACGCCTACGGCACGCAGGGCGCGAGGGAAGGGAAATCCATCAATATTCAGGTCGCGCGCTCAAAAGATTTAGTGCGCTGGGAACATCTGGGTGACGCTTTGCCGGTCAAGCCTGCGTGGGCCAATCAGACGCAGAACTTCTGGGCGCCGCATGTCAGTCGAGTCGGCAAAGCTTACTACATGTATTATTCCGCCGACCCGAACGCCAAGACGGGTTTATGCCTCGCCGTCGCCAGAGCGAAATCTCCGGCAGGACCTTTCACAGACATCGGCCACCCGTTAAAGTGCGGCGAGTCTTTCATCAATATTGACCCGATGCAGTTCGACGACCCTCGAACGGGCAAGCGTCTCTTGTATTGGGGTTCGGGTTTCAAGCCTATCAAGGTGCAGGAGCTTGCGCCGGACTACATCAGCTTTATGCCGGGCAGCGAGCCGAAGGAACTGGTCTTTCCGATTAACGATGAAGACCCGAACAATTACCAACGGCTCGTCGAAGGCGCATGGGTCATCTATCGCAAAGGCTATTATTACCTCTTCTTTTCGGGCGATAACTGTTGCGGCGAGAAGGCGCATTATGGCGTGATGGTCGCGCGCGCCCGAAATGCCTTCGGCCCTTTCGAGACGCTGGCCGCGGCGAACAGAAAAAAGAACAGCGTGATTCTCGAAAGAAGCGCGCGCTGGCTTGCCCCCGGCCATAATTCAATCGTGACGGATAGGGCGGGCGATGATTGGATTGTCTATCACGCGATTGATGTCAATCATCCGCGTGCGACTCCTGAGTCCGAGATTAACTCGCGGCGTGTGATGCTCATTGACCGCGTCACATATCGAGATGGTTGGCCCGTGATAGGCGACGGCACGGCCTCTTCAGGAGAGCAGAGCGCGCCGCGCGCGCGTTAAGAGATTCGACATACGCACAGAGCGCGGAATTTTCGCCGCAACTTGAAATCGCCTTCGGCGCAAGCGATATATGATTAAAGCAGATTCGGAAACTGAAAAAGATATGCGGCGGCGACGGATTACGCTGAAGGACGGGCGTTATCTCATCTTTTACACCTTTGGTGATAAAGGGGCGGAATCCGATAGTCACAACGAAGCTGCAAAGCATGAATCGGTGAAGGCGGGGTTGGAAATTCCGGGGTCGAAGAGGGACGGCGATGTCTGAGCTGCGCTGGAATCCTTTACTTGGTGAATGGACGGCGACCGCGACCCACCGTCAGGCGCGCACTTTTCTGCCACCGGCGGATTTCTGTCCGCTCTGCCCGACCAAGCCCGGTGGGTTTCCGACGGAAATCCCGGAGCCGACTTACGATATCGTTACTTTTGAAAATCAGTTTCCCTCGCTTCTCCCAGACCCGCCTGAGCCTGCGGTTGCAGGTACGGAGTTATATCCCGTGCGACCCTCCAAAGGGGTCTGCGAAGTGCTGGTCTATTCGCCCAAACATTCGACGACTTTAGCAGACGAGCCAGTCGAGCAAATAGAAAAACTGGTGCGCGTCTGGGCGGATCGCTTTCGTGAATTAAGCGAGCTGGATGAGGTGGATTATGTCTTTATCTTCGAGAACAAAGGCGAGGCCATCGGCGTCACACTTCATCACCCGCACGGGCAGATTTACGGCTATCCGTTCATCCCGCCGCGAATACAGCGCGAGCTGGATCAGTCGCGCGCTCACATGGCGCAGACCGGACGTTGCTTGCTCTGCGATATTGGCGGCGAAGAGTTGAAGGATGGTCGCCGCCTCGTCGCGACGAACGAATCGTTCATCGCGTACATTCCGTTCTTCGCGCGCTGGCCCTATGAAGTTCATATTTCCGCTGTGCGACACTGGCAGGCTTTAACCGACATGAGCCGCACGGAGCAACGCGCTCTGGCTGCAATCCTGAAGATGGTGATTGCGGCTTTTGATAAGCTCTTTGATATTT
This sequence comes from Pyrinomonadaceae bacterium, assembly GCA_036403295.1. Taxonomy (GTDB): domain Bacteria; phylum Acidobacteriota; class Blastocatellia; order Pyrinomonadales; family Pyrinomonadaceae; genus JACMLC01. Next base: position 52,527 of record DASWRG010000139.1, on the reverse strand, counting down.
CCTTTCCCTACATGATGGTGCTGCATCAACGCCCGAGCGATGGCCGCCGCTACGATTACTACCATTTTCATCTTGAATTTTACCCGCCGCTCCGCACCGCCAATAAATTAAAGTATCTGGCCGGGAGCGAAACGGGGGCGGGACTCTTTATCAACGACACACTGGCTGAAGAGAAGGCTCAAGAGCTGCGCCGTCACATTCAGTCCGTTTCGTGGAGTTGAGGAAAGGAGAGCTTGAAGGGTGAATGTCGGCAGCGAGGCGAGGAAAGCGTTTCGTAAAGTGTTCGACCGCGAAGATGAGCGACTGTTCGCGGCTCCGGCGCGCGTCAATCTGATTGGCGAGCACACGGATTATAACGAAGGCTTCGTCCTGCCGATGGCGATTGATCGTCGCACAATAGTCGCCGCCGCCGCGCGCTCTGACCGCTTAGTTCGCGTCTTTTCACTGGCTCAGAATGAGCTGGCGCAGTTCGATCTCGATGCGGGCGGCGCGCGGCGGCGCGGGTGGTGGGTTGATTATGTCGAAGGCATGGCTCAATCATTACTGTCAGGCGGCATCCATCTGCGCGGCGCGGATTTGACTATTGAATCAGATGTGCCGACCGGAGCCGGACTCTCTTCATCCGCAGCCCTTGAGATTGCAGCCGGATTGGCTCTCCTCAGCGTCTCGCAACAAGGGATTGATAAACTCACGCTGGCGCGCGCCGGTCAGCAGGCGGAACACGAGTACGTGGGAACGAATTGCGGAATCATGGATCAACTGGCCGTCGTCTGCGGCCAGCCGGGGCATGCGCTTTTGATTGATTGTCGCTCGTTGGAGATGGAGCCGATTCCCCTCGACACTTCGCAACAGGCCGTTGTGATTTGTGACAGCCGTGTCAAACACTCGCTCGCCTCATCCGAGTACAACGTGCGTCGCGCGGAGTGCGAGCAGGGAGTCAGACTGCTGCAAGAGCAGCTGCCGCATGTTCGTGCGCTGAGAGATGTGAGCTTGCGTGAGCTCACCGCTTTTGAAGAAATTTTACCTGCCCTTATCCGTCGCCGTTGCCGTCATGTGATAACGGAAAACGAGCGAACTCTACAAGCGGCGGCGGCTCTGCGTCGCGGCGAGCTGGCCGAATTGGGCGCTTTGATGGTGGAATCGCATCGCTCTTTGCGGGATGATTACGAGGTGAGCTGCGCCGAGCTGGATTTGCTGGTTGACGTGGCGATTAGTATTGAGGGAGTCGCGGGCGCGAGGATGATGGGCGGAGGTTTCGGCGGCTGTAGCGTGAATCTTGTGCGGAGGGATCGAATCGAGAGTTTTGAGCAGGCTATAGGATTCGCCTATCATTCCGCGACCGACATTTTCCCCGCAATGTATGTGGTGGAAGCCGCCGCCGGAGCCGTCGAGATAAATAGTTAGCGGAGTGAAGGTCTTTCAGTTTGCTCTCGCATCGCTCGCTTGAGAGTCACGAATTTATAGAGGGGTTTTTCACTTACTCTCTTTAGATAAATATGCGAATCAAAGATGTCGCGCGCGAAGCGGGCGTTTCAACCGCCACCGTTTCGCACGTGATCAATAATACGAGGTTTGTCAGCGAAGAGACGCGCCAGAAGGTGATGCGCGCGATTGAGCGTTGCCATTATTATCCCAACGCTCATGCGCGCTATCTCGCCTCTGGCCGCAGCCGCACGCTCGGCCTCCTGATTTCAGATATTGTCAACCCGTTCTTTCCCGAACTGGTCAAAAGCATGGAGACCGCCGCTTTTGAACATGGTTATGAGGTGGTGCTGTCAAATACCAATTATGATGCCGCGCGCACTTCGGATTACGTGCGGCGGATGATCGAACGCAAGGTCGCGGGCGTGGCGTTGATGACTTCGGAGCTTGATCCGGCTTTGCTTGACGAACTGGCGCGGCGTGAGGTTTCGGTCGTCTTCCTTGATCTGGGGTCGGCGGGGCCGCATATGAGCAATATCAACATAGACTATGGAGTTGGCATAGACGAGGCCGTGCGCCATTTGGTTTCGCTCGGCCATCAAAGGATAAATTTCATTAACGGGCCGGCTCAATTGCGCTCGGCGTCGCGGCGGCTCGAAGCTTTCTACGAATCGCACGCGCGTCACCTGGCGGACGCTCCGCCAAGCAAAGTTTACGAGAGCGATTTCCGGCTCGAAGGCGGGCGGAGAGCGGCGCGCGCGATGCTCGACGCGCGAGAGCTACCGACGGCTGTGATGGTAGCCAATGACATGATGGCGCTCGGCGCGATGCAGGAATTTCACAGCGCCGGACTCTCGATTCCGCAGGATGTCTCGATCATCGGATTTGATGACATCGCCTTCGTCTCACTGGCCGAGCCCGCCCTCACGACCGTCTGCTTACCGCGTGAGGAAGTGGGGCGGCGCGCGGTCGAAGCCTTGATGCAAATGATTGAGCATCCTGATCGGGCCGGGGTCGAGATTGATATTTCAACTCATCTGGTAGTTCGCAATTCTACCGGGCCGACTGCCGGAATGAGGAACAGAGAACCTTGAGCGCCTGTTGTCGAGCACGGCAGCAATAGTCATCATGCTTCTGACGAAAAACGGGAGAATATGAGGAACAGATTTTTTATCACGCAAGCGTTTTGTCTCGCCAGTCTGACGATTGCGCTCCTGCTCGGCGCGCATCCGGCTTCGGCTCAACCCGCAGCTTTTCACAACCCGGTTATCGCAGGTGATTATCCAGACCCTTCAGTCATCCGGGTCGGCGCGGATTACTGGGCGACGGCGACGACCTCGGAGTGGGCGCCGGAGTTTCCCCTGCTGCACTCGCGCGATATGGTTAACTGGGAGCAGGTCGGCGCGGTCTTTGCGAAGCGTCCCGCGTGGTCAACTGGTAATTACTGGGCGCCGGAAATCTCTGCCTATCGCGGACGCTATTTCGTCTTTTATGTCGGCCATAAAAAAGGAGGGTCGCTCTGCGTGGCGATGGCGAGCGCGAATAGACCTTCAGGGCCGTACACGGATCATGGCCCGCTCGTCTGTCAGGATGCAGGCTCGATTGATGCGATGGCCGTGACGGATGAAGGCGGCGCGCGTTATCTGATCTGGAAAGAGGACGGCAACAGCCGCAATCAGCCGACACCGATTTGGGCACAGCGTCTTTCGGATGACGGCGCGAAGCTCACGGGTGAGCGAAAAGAGATTTTGCGTAATGATGCGGCGTGGGAGGCGCAGCTCGTCGAAGGGCCTTTTGTGCTGCGGCGAGACGGTTGGTTCTATCTCTTCTATTCAGGCAATGCCTGTTGCGGGCGCGAGTGCAACTACGCCCTCGGCGTCGCGCGTTCACGCAAACTGCTTGGGCCGTACGAGAAGAATCCCGCCAATCCCATTCTCAAAGGTAATGAAGCATGGAAGTGTCCGGGGCACGGAAGCATCGTCGAAACGGCGAAGGGGCGCGACTTCCTGCTCTATCATGCTTACAATGCGAGCGATTTTGTGTACGTTGGCCGTCAGGCATTGCTGGATGAAGTGCGCTGGGAGTCGGACGGCTGGCCTACGATTAACGGCGGGCGGGGGCCGTCAGGCCAAGCCCTCTCGCCGAAAGGGGCGAGGGTGGGAACATCCCCGCGACAGTTTTTTGATGACTTTAGAACGACGAATCTGCAAGCCGGTTGGCAGTGGCCGCAGGATAATGAACCCGTCAAGCGGCTCGACGCCGGGGGGGGCGGATGGCTCGCGCTCTCGCCGCAGGGCGGACAGGAGAATAACCTGCTGAGCGCAGTCCTCGCACGCTCGACCGTGACGGGCAATTATGTCGCCGTGACCGAAGTGGATGCGCGCGCCTTGAAGCCCGGCGCGCAGGCCGGGCTTGCCGCATACGGCGACGGCGAGAACGCGCTGGGCGTTTCGGTGACGAACGGGAAAGTCACGGTGTGGCGGCGCGAGAAAAACTCGCAGCAGGAAATCGCATCAACCACTCTGGCGAGCAGCGCAAAGATAGTCTGGCTTCGTCTGACGGCGCGTGAGGGGCATCTCTTTCGTTTCGCTGTCAGCATCGACGGGCGGAGTTGGCGGGAGGTCGGCCAGGAGGTTGACGGCAGTTATTTGCCCCCCTGGGATCGCGGCGTGCGTGTCGCTCTGGTTGCGGGCGGAACAGCAAATGCGGTCGCACGCTTCGGCTCTTTGCGCATCACGCCGTCGCGCTGAAGCTTAAAAGTTTTCATCTTGATTTCAACTGGAGAGCAGAGACATGAAACCTTCTTTCAATAGAGGAACGAACATCGGCATTTTCCTGCTGGCCTGCCTTGCCTTAGCGACCCTCGCGCTGCCGGGATGTCGCAAGCAAAGCGGCACGAGCAGCAGCAAAAATGGCAAGCTCACGGTCGGCTTCGCGCAGATGGAGAATAACGGCCCGTGGCGGATCGCAGAGACCAACAGTATGAAGGGCGAAGCCGCGAAGCGCGCAGACCGTTTTGAGCTGGTCGTGACGGACGCGCAGGGACAGACCGCCAAAGAGGTCTCGGATGTCGAAGACCTGATCGCGCGAAAGGTGGACGCCATCTTCCTTGCTCCACGCGAGAGAGAAGGATTTTCGGCGGCGTTGCAAGCCGCGCGGCAAGCCAACATCCCTGTGATTTTGATTGATCGTGAAGCAGCCGGGACTGCCGGGACGGATTTCGTCACGGTCATCAAATCGGACTTCATACAGGAAGGTCAACGCGCCGCCGAGTGGCTGGCGAAACAGACCAACGGGAAGGCGAATATCGTCGAGCTGACGGGCACGAGCGGTTCATCCGTCGCCAATGACCGGAAGAAAGGCTTCATGGACGAGATCGCCAAGCACCCGGAGATGAAAGTCATCACTTCACTGGACGGCAATTTCACGCGCGCCGACGGGCAGAAGGTGATGGAGAACGTGATCCAGTCCAAAGGCAAAGAGATTACAGCCGTCTATGCTCATAATGACGAGATGGCCATCGGCGCGATTCAGGCGTTGAAGGCCGCCGGCATGCAGCCCGGCAAAGATGTGCTGATCGTCTCGGTTGACGGCGAGAAGGCCGCGCTCGAAGCCATCATGCGCGGCGAGATGAACGCCAGCGTGGAATGCAACCCGCGCTTCGGCCCCATCGCCTTCGAGACGCTTGAGAAATTTCTGAAGGGTGAAAAACTGCCGCCGCAGATTATCAATCAGGATCAGTTTTTTGACGCCAGCAACGCCGCCCAGTTTGTCGGTCAAGCTTACTGATTGACGCAGCTGTGAGTTCTGCTTATGAGCGAAACAAAGACAGTCCTCCGCATGGAGGGCATCACGAAAATCTTCAGCGGCAACTACGCGCTGTCAGGCGTTGACCTGACTTTAGAGCGCGGCGAAGTTCATGCGCTGGTCGGGGAGAACGGGGCGGGTAAATCCACCTTGATCAAGATTATGACCGGGGCCTATCGCCGCGACGGCGGAGCGATGTGGCTCGACGGCAAAGCGGTCGAGTTTCGTTCGCCGGAGGCGGCGCAGGAAGCAGGCGTCGTCGCAGTCTATCAAGAGGTTAACCTGCTGACGTTTCGCACCGTGGCCGAGAACATTTATCTGGGGCGCGAGCCGCGCCGGTTCGGCCTGATTGACTGGCGGAAGATGAACCGGGATGCGGGCGCGCTGCTGGAAAGACTCGGCCTCGACATTGAGCCGCACATTCCTTTAGGTCAACTGAACATCGCGCTCCGGCAGATGGTGGCGATTGCGCGCGGCGTCTCGCTGGGGGCGAAAGTGGTCGTCCTGGACGAGCCGACCAGCTCTTTGACCGAAACCGAAGTGGCGATTCTTTATGACGTGATTCGCCGTCTGAAAGCAGAGGGCACGGCGGTCGTCTATATCAGTCACCGCTTCGACGAGCTCTATGCGGTTTGTGACCGGGTGACTATCCTGCGCGACGGCAAGCTCGTGGGGACGCGCCAGCTCGCGGGACTAGAAAAGCTCGATCTGGTCTGCCTGATGCTCGGCAAGCAGCGCAGCGAGTTGAAGCAGGGAACGACTGCTTTCGGACATCAGGAGGGCGCGGCTCAAACCGGAGAGCAACTGCTGCGCGCGGAAAATCTGACGCGCGGACGCAAGCTGAAACACGTTTCGGTTGATGTCGGGCGGGGCGAGATCGTGGGCATGGCCGGTCTGCTCGGCTCTGGGCGGACGGAGACGGCGCGCGCGGTCTTTGGCGCGGATAAAATCGAAGAGGGCGCTGTTTATCTGGAGGGTCGGCAGCTCAAAATAAATGAGGTCGGCGACGCGATTGTGGCCGGGTTGGCTTTTCTCTCCGAAGACCGGAAGGCCGAAGGGATTATCCCGGAGCTGTCCGTGCGGGAAAATTTAACCCTCGCCGCACTGCCACAGTTAACCACCTTTGGCATCGTCTCGCGCGCCCGCCAGCAAGAGATAGTCGAGCGATTCATGAAGCGTCTGGGCATCAAGGCTTCCAGCGCCGAGCAGAAGATACGCGAGCTTTCAGGCGGCAACCAGCAGAAGGTCTTGCTGGCACGCTGGCTCTGTAAGAATCCCAAATTTCTGATTCTGGATGAGCCAACGCGCGGCATTGACATCGGCGCGAAGGGCGAAATTCAGTCGTTGGTCAATGAGCTGGCGGCCTCAGGGTTGGGCGTGCTAATGATCTCTTCAGAGCTGGAGGAGCTGGTTGAAGGCAGCTCGCGCGTGGTGGTGATGCGCGACGGCGAGAGAGTCGCGGAGTTGCGCGGGGCGCAGATTTCGCAGGATGCGATTATTCATGCGATGGCCGAAGCCGCAGAGCCGAGTGCGCCGCCACAGCAATGAACGAAACTGAAGGAGATTAAAGATGCCGGACGCCACAGCAGTCAAAAGCTCCGCGACAGCGCGTCGGGGGCTGACGGGATTGGCTGCGCTCGGCCCCACCTACGGCGCGCTCGCCGCGCTCGTCCTCCTGCTCCTTTTCAATATCATCTTCACGCCGAACTTTGTCGCGGCGAATAATCTCTGGAACATTCTTTTGCAGGTCTCGCCGACCGCGCTCGTCGCCATCGGGATGACGATGGTTATCGCCACCGGAGGCATTGATCTATCGGTCGGCTCGGTGATGGCAATCGCCTCCGCGCTCTGCGCCACGATGCTCGGACACGGCGTTGGCGTGGCCGTCCTCCTCGCCATGCTTGCGGCCTTAGCCGTCGGTCTCTTCAATGGCTCGCTCATCTCCTTCTTTCGCATTCAACCAATCATCGTCACTCTGGCTCTGCTGATTACGGGGCGCGGTGTCGCTCAGGTGATGAGCGAGGGAGGCCAGCTCATTCAATTCAGTAACCCGACGTTTGAGTTTTTAGGCAAGGGTTATCTCGGCCCCGTGCCGGTTCAGGTCGTCATCATGGTGTTGGTCACGGCGGCGGCCATCTGCTTGATGAAGGCGACCAGCTTCGGTCGCTATATCGTGGCCGTCGGCGGCAATGAAGCGGCAGCGCGTTTATCGGGCGTGAAAGTAGTCCGCACGAAGATCGCCGTTTATGCCATCAGCGGTTTGTTGGCCGGACTCGCCGGTCTGATCGAGACGGCGCGGCTCGGCGCGAGCGATGCGGCCAAAGTCGGTTTGAACATCGAACTGGACGCCATCGCGGCGGTCGTCGTGGGCGGCACGCCTTTGACCGGAGGACGGGCGACCGTCTGGGGCACGATCATCGGCGCGCTCATCATGCAGGTCATCACGACGAGTTTTAATATGCATTCGATTCCGTTCTCTTGGTCGCTCGTGTTGAAGGCGGCAATCATTCTCATCGCCGTCTATATCCAGAGGCCAAAGCTGGCTTGAGCTTTCTGCGTTTTATGAGTCGCATTATATCTACAAGCTGTCTGGTCATTCTGTGCATTCTTATCTGGTGTTCAGGCGTGCCCGCACAGGCGGGCGACGCGACCTACACTAATCCCGTGATGGCGGGAGACTATCCAGACCCGTCGGTGATTCGCGTCGGTTCTGATTATTGGGCGACCACGACATCGGGCGATTGGTCGCCGCAGTTTCAACTCATGCGCTCGCGCGATCTGGTCAACTGGGAGATCGTCGGGGCTGTCTTTACGGAAACTCCGTCATGGGCGGGCGGAGATTTCTGGGCGCCGGAGATTCGCGAAGATAAAGGCCGCTTCTTTGTTTATTATGCCGCGCGCAAAAAGAAAGGCCCCTTGTGTGTAGCGGTTGCCACAGCCTCCAAGCCCGCCGGGCCGTACACGGATCACGGCCCGCTCGTCTGTCAGGAGGACGGCTCGATTGATCCTTTTTTGATTCGTGATGAGAACAATCAGCTCTACCTGATTTGGAAAGAGGATGGCAACAGCCGCCAGCAACCGACGCTCATCTGGGCGCAGAGGCTTTCTGAAGACGGGACAAAATTGATTGGCAAGCGCACGCGCATCTTGCGTAATGATGCGGCTTCGTGGGAGGGCGGCGTCGTCGAAGGCTCGTTCATTTTGCGGCATGGCGATTGGTTCTATCATTTCTATGCGGGCAACGCCTGCTGCGGTCGCGGGTGCAACTACGCGGTCGGCGTGGCGCGCTCGCACAAGCTGCTGGGTCCTTGGGAAAAGAATCCCGCCAATCCGATTCTCGCAGCCAATGAGGCGTGGCAATGTCCCGGACACGGCGACATAGTACAAAGCGCGGACGGGCGCGACTTCCTGCTTTACCACGCTTATCGTAAGCGCGCGGATGCCTTCAGCATCGGGCGCGAGGCTCTGCTCGATCAAATCAAATGGAATTCAAACGGATGGCCTACGATTAACGACAACAAAGGGCCAGGCGAGACTGCGCCCGCGCCGCTCAGGATTTCAGAGCGGCAGGAGCAGACGGAATTTTTTGACGGCTTTACTGCCGTGCAGTTGTCCGCTAGCTGGCAATGGCCGCTCGACAATGAGCAGGCGGCGCGCGTAGAGGTGGAGAATGGCGGCCATCTGCTTTTGACGACGAGAGGAGCGGCGGATGAATGGACTGGCGCAGCGCTGACTCAGCGCACCGTCTCGGGCGATTACGTCGCGACCGCCGCGATTGAAACGCGCGGCCTTGAGAAAGGTGCGCATGCCGGATTATCCGTTTACAGTTGGCGTCACAGCGCGCTGGGTTTAGCGGTCGGCGGCGACGGCAAAGTCTACGTCTGGCGACGCGAAGAGAAGCAGCAGGAAACGCTCGGCGCAAGCGAGGCGTCGCTCGCTCCGACCATTTTCCTTCGCATCACTGTGACGGGCGGCGAGACTTTTCGTTTCTTCCAGAGTGACAACGGGCGCGACTGGAAAGAGTTGGGCGAGCCTGTGAGCGCCAGCTATATCGAAGGCGCGCGCGTAGCGTTAACCTGCGGCGGCACGGCGGGCGCGACAGCCCGTTTCGACTGGTTGAAGATTACCAGCACCTTCACGAGAAAAGGATAAGAGCCATGAGCCAGGCCCAAACGACGATTGAAGCGGGGAGTTCGACGCGGGGCAGAACGGCGCGAGCGAGGTTCGCCTCGGTGATGCAACGGCAGGGCGCGCTCGTGGCCTTGATACTGATCTGTATTTTCGGTGTGATACGCTATGAAAATTTTCTGACCGCCGAAAACCTGCTCAACGTTCTGCGTCAAAACAGTATGCTGGGCTTTGTCGCTCTCGGGATGACCTTCGTGATTTTGACGGGCGGGATAGATCTGTCCGTTGGCTCGCTGGTCGCGGTGGGTGGCGTGATCGCCGCCAATCTCGCCGGGCGCGGGGTTCTGATAGCCCTGCTGGTGGCCGTCGCTTTCACGACCCTGCTCGGTCTGATCAACGGCGCGGTTATCGCGAAGGGGCGCATTCAACCTTTTATCGTCACGCTGGCGATGATGATTGCGGCGCGCGGTCTGGCGCTTGTCTATACCAAAGAGGAGTCGGTTAAAGTCTCCGGCCTGTCCGGGAATTTTACCTGGTTAGGGCAAGGCAAGGTCGGACCGGTTCCGGTTCCGGTGCTGCTGCTCGTCATCGCTTTCGCCGTCGGGTGGGTGGTGTTGAGCCACACGCGTTTCGGGAGGCACGTCTATGCGCTCGGAGATAATGAAGAGGCCGCGCGCCTGATGGGCTTAAATGTGACGCGCGTCACTTTGGGCGTCTACGCGCTGAGCGGCCTGCTGGCCGGACTGGCCGGAGTCATCTTAACTGCCCGGCTCGGCGCAGGTCAGCCGGTCGCCGGCGCGGGATGGGAGCTGGATGCTATCGCCGCCGTAGTCGTGGGCGGCACGCTTCTGACCGGAGGGCAGGGCAGCGTCATCTCGACTCTGGTTGGCCTGCTTCTGCTCGGCGTGATTTTCAATATTTTTAATCTGGAAGGCGACATCAGTCCGTGGTGGCAGCTTGTGCTCCGTGGTATCTTTCTGCTGGTCGTGGTCATCATCCAAAATCGTTTGAGTCAGCGCAAATAGGCAACGGGGAGAGTCTGGAAATAGCTGATGAGCAAAGGGCGTTACTCAGAGAGCGAGCTCTCAGCGTTCGCGCAAACAGTATCCCGCGATGGCTTTTGCGTACTGCCGCGCCACTTCGATGCCGGAACGCTCGAACACTGGTATCAAGAGTTCCTGCCTTTGCTTGACGAGCACATCTCGCGCGAGGGACATTTGCAGAATCGCGGCCCCGCTCGCTACTACGTAACGCTCCCTTTCACCGAGCCTTTTGCTGACCCGCGCGTCTATGAAGATGAGGACGTGCTGGCAATCGTGTATAGCTTGGTCGGCGCGGGAGCGGTCATGTGCCAGCTTGCGACCGACACGCCGCTTCTGGGTTCAGACTATCAAGAGCTGCATCGTGATACGAAACCGCTTTTCCCGGAGACAGGACGCGAAACGCCTGCGTTTCAACTGGCAATCAATTTTCCGCTCGTGCCTGTGACGCAGGAGAACGGCCCCTTCGAGGTCGCGCGCGGGACTCACATGATGTCAAAGGAGGAGGGCTTGCGCCGGATAGAGGCGGGAGAGATTAAGTTGGAGTCGCTTGAGATGCAGCTCGGCGACGTGTTGATTCGAGACGTGAGAGGCTTGCATCGCGGCACGCCCAACCGTACGGGCACGCCCAGACCGATGGTCGTCATCGGCTACAGTCGCGAGTGGCTCTTTCGTCCTGAAGTCCGCATCCGCGTGCCGCGCGCCGCGCTCGAATCGCTCAGCCCGCGCGCCAGACATCTACTGCGCTTCAATCCGATTATTGACTCGCCGGACGATGACCCCGGCCCGGAAATCTATCAATCGTTCGCCTACTAAACGCGCGCATGAAGCGATCTGTTAAGCCACACGACAGGAGCGCCTTGACGCCTTCGCGCCTTCGCGCGAGACGTGTCTCAGCAAAAGACTTGGGCGGGCAAAGGCGTCTTTTGTTTGCACGCTATTTCCTTGTTCGCATATTCGCCTTCTTCCTCTGCTACCTGTCACTCGTCTGTCAATCGGTGATGGTGGCGCAACAACCCCAGCCGCAGCCGGCGCGCACGGGCAAGTCTTACAGCGCCGGCTCGCCGTTGAGAAAACTCCCGCCGCCCGTGCAGCGATCCGCTTCAACGGTGACTTTCACCGACATCACGACGCAGACCGGAATCACCTTCAGGCATGCCGCATCGCCTACGACGCAAAAATATCTGATAGAGACGATGGGCGCGGGCGTGGCGCTGCTCGATTACGACAAAGACGGGAGTCTGGACATCTTCTTTACCAACGGGGCGCGGCTTTCAGACCCGATGACGAAAGCTGCCGTCCCGGATAAGCGCGACCCGCGCTACTGGAATCGCCTCTACCATCAAAGGGCTGACGGCACGTTTGAGGATGTGACTGAGCGCGCGGGAGTTCGCGGGGAAGGCTACTGTATGGGAGCGGCGGTGGGCGATTATGATGGAGATGGATTCCCCGATTTATACGTCACGGCGTACGGCGGGGGACTGCTCTATCACAATCGCGGCGATGGGACGTTTGAAGATGTGACGAAGAGATTGAATGCTGCGGTCAGCGGTTGGGCGACGAGCGCGGGATGGCTTGATTACGACCGGGACGGACGGCTCGACCTTTTCATCGCACGCTATCTGGAATGGGATTTCGAGAACGGCAGTCTGCTATGCCTCGAACAAACGCCAAGCATAAGAGCTTATTGCCATCCGGATAATTTCAAACCCGTCTCCGATATTCTTTTGCATCAAAAGACTGATGGCACATTCGAAGATGTGAGCGCGCGCACTAAGATTGCCGACGTGCCCGGCAAAGGTCTCGGCGTGGCCTTTGCGGATTTCGACGGCGACGGTTGGACGGACATCTTCGTGGCGAATGACAGTATGCGCCAGACGCTCTTTCACAATGCTGGAGACGGCACGTTTGAAGATGTCGCGTTGCTGGCCGGAGCGGGCTATGACGAGAACGGCAAAACCTTTGCGGGGATGGGAGTGGACGCGGCGGATTTTGACAACGACGGAAAGCCCGACATCATTATCACCACCCTATCAAACGAAACCTATCCGCTGTATCACAACAACGGCGACCTGACGTTCACGTATGTGACCAATATTTTGGGCGTGGGTCAGATTACGCTTCTCAATTCCGGCTGGGGCACGCGTTTCATAGACGCGGACAACGACGGCCTGCGCGACATCTTCGTGGCGCAGGGACATGTGCTCGACACGATTGAACAGACGACGAGCTATCTCAAGTACAGGCAGACGCCGCTCTTGATGCGTAATACGGGTAAAGCTTTTGTCAGCGTGGCGGCGGGCACAGCGTTGGATGCCCCGCTCGCGGCACGGGGCGCAGCCTTCGGCGATCTGGATAACGACGGCGATACTGATATCATCATTTGCCAGACGGACGCGCCGCCGGTCATCCTGCGTAACAACGGGACTAAAAATCACTGGCTCGGTCTCAATCTGCTCGGCGCGAAATCTAATCGAGACGGAATCGGAGCGCGCGTCCTCGTGACGGATAATACGGGACGCCGTCAGACCTTCGATGTCAGTAGCGCGGGCAGTTATCTGGCGGCGAATGACGCTCGCGTGCTGGTCGGCCTCGGCGCGGCGACCGGCGTCGCTTCGGTCGAGATTCGCTGGCCTGATGGACAGAAGCAGGTCTTGAGCAAGCCGGAATTTGATCGCTATCTCACAGTCAAAGAGCCATGAAAATCTTTCGCATGAATGCCTTGCACGTCCTTCGTCGCGTGGATGCGCCGCGACCAGCGACGATGGCCGCGCTCTGCTTTTTGCTAGTCGCGCCTTCGATTCTGCTCGCTCAAACGCCCGCCGCGCCGCCGCAGGGCATGAGGACGGGCGAGGCGCGCACATACAGCACGAAGCGCACCATCGGAATTACTGACGCGAAAGCGCCTGTGGTCTTTGAGGATGTGACGGCCAAGACTGCGCTCGCCGGATACAAGCATCACGCCGGGACGCCGAGGATGAATTACATTCCAGACACGACTTCGAGCGGCGTCGCCATCTTCGATTACGACGGCGACGGGCGTCCTGACATCTACCTGCTCAACGGCTCGACCTTCGCCGCGATGCAAGGCAAAGAGAAGCCGCCGCGCGCCGCGCTCTTTCGTAATCTGGGCAACTGGAAGTTTGAAGATGTGACTGACAAAGCAGGGGTCGCAAATGAACGCTGGGGATACGGCGTCGCGGTGGGCGATTATGATAACGACGGCTGGCCTGACATGTACGTCGGCAACTTCGGCGTCTCTCGTCTCTATCATAACAACGGCGACGGAACGTTTACGGATGTCGCGCAGAAATTGGGCGTGGCGCGTAAGGGCTGGAGCACGGGCGCGTCGTGGGGAGATTACGACGGCGATGGGCGACTGGATTTGTTCGTGCCCGGTTACGTTGACTTCGACATCTCGAAATTGCCGCCCAGCCCGGACGATGTGGGCAAGCCCGGCAGCGCCGGATTGAACTTCTGCCAGTTTCGCGGTGTGACGGTGATGTGCGGGCCTCTCGGCTTGAAGGGCGACGGGGATACGCTTTATCACCAGAAGCCGGACGGCACGTTTGAGGACGCGAGCGAAAAGGCGGGCGTCACAGACCCGCAGAAGTATTACGGCTTCTCGTCGGCCTTTGTCCACGCCAACGATGACGACCTGCTCGACCTGCTCGTCATCAACGACTCGACGCCGAAACAACTTTATCTCAACAAGGGAGACGGGACGTTCGCCGAGGTCGGTTATGAATCCGGCGTGGCTGTCAATGAGAACGGGCGCGAGCAAGCGGGGATGGGGCTGGGCGTGGGCGACTATGACAATGACGGTCGCGTTGATTTTTACGTCACCAATTTCTCAGATGACACGAACACGCTTTATCACAATGACGGCGAGGGCAACTTTACGGACGTGACATTTCAGACGGGACACGGCGAAACGACCATGCCTTTTCTCGGCTGGGGCACGGCTTTTATGGATTACGATAACGATGGCTGGAAGGATATTTTCGTCGCCAACGGGCACATCTATCCCGTCGTGGAAAGCAATCAGTGGGGAACGAGTTGGGCGCAGCAGCCCCTCTTGTTTCATAACATGCCGGATACGCGAAAGGCGAATGCTGGTATGTTTGATCGCATTTTCGAGCGCGTCGGCGCGGCCCCGGGCAGCGGTCTGGCCGGGGCGTGGTCGAGCCGGGGGCTTGCTGTGGGCGACCTTGACGGCGACGGAAGACTTGATGTGGTGCTCAACAATTGCGACTCTTATCCGGCAGTGCTGCGCAATGTCAGCGAGACGAAAAACCACTGGCTTGAACTGCGGCTCATTGGCGACGTGGCGAAGAAAAGCCCGCGCGACGCGACCGGCTCCATCGTCTACGCGACGACCGGCAAACTGCGCCAGCGTCTCGATCTCGTCAGCGGCGCGAGCTTCGCTTCACAGAACGATCCGCGCCTGCACTTGGGTCTTGGCGCAGCCACTAAGTTGGATAAGCTCGAAGTCAAATGGCCTGACGGAACTCTGGAAACATTCGCGGTCACGGGAATAGATCGCGCGCTCACCCTCGTCGAAGGCAAAGGCGTGAGATGAGAATTCGCGGCGGAGCGTCGGATTCAAAAGCGTCAATTCTTTATTCTCTCCCCACGCCTAAAGCATCGGCTACGCGATTGATGTAATTGAACCACGAAGCGATCAGCGTAATCTGGAGAATGCCTTTATCATCGAAACCAACGTCGCGTAGACGTTGATGATCTGCGGGGCTGATTCGCGTCGCGTCGCGCGTGACCTGCGCGACGTAATCAAGCATCACCATATCTTGCTCCGAGATCGGCGCAGTCTTGTAGTTCTCCTTGAGCGACTGCACCAACTCTTCGTTCAACGTAACCCGACGCAGAAACTCTGCGTGTGACTCGATTCAATAGTGACAACGGTTGGTGACGGAGACGACCGTCGTGATCATTTCATGTTGAGTTCTTGAGAGCGGCAGTTCCGGCGACATCAGAACGCCGAACGCGGCGAAAGCATGGTAAAGGGCGTCGGGAATGAGGCTATGCGATGCCACAATTCCGGCAGGCTCGCCTTCCGCCGTCTGATGGACGGGTTCAATATACTCTGTCGGGAAAAGCGCGCGCTGCGCTTCCATCGCCCGACGCAATTTATCGTCCGCCTCGTCGAAAGGGATGGTCTTAATCCATGTCATTTGAATATCTGCTCCATTCACACCGCTCGAATATCTTTGCTTGAAGGCGAAGCCAGTCCGGAGGCGCACGACCCATGTCAGCGTCTCGCATCAAGCCTTCGCGCCTCAAATTTAACTGTGTCACACAGTCTAGTATATCTGCTGGCATTTCAAAACCTTTATAGGCTGACCTGCGATTCCTGCGGCGTCTTCAAGAATTGCTCGCAGAGAGCAAGTAAGGCCGCAGACTGTCCGTCAATAAGCGGTTCCGCTTGAGAGGATCATCCTCGGAACTGGCTTTCATATGCCCCTCAGTATCGCGGCTACTCATGAATGGCTTGCTCTACCACCGCCCACATCGCTTCGGCCCAGTGAGCGTATCCCAGGTCAGACGGGTGCAGCCCATCTGAGGAAAAAAACTCCGGATGCGACCGGATCACTTCGCCGCTCAACTTATAGAGATCGACCAGCGGCGCTCCGTGCCGTCTGGCAATGTCCTCTATGGCTTTGTTGAATTGCCCCAGCCGTAATCGGAGGGACTCGTCAGCCATCCCCTTCATCGCTGGCGCGGAAGCGACATCAGGGAGATTCGCTATGATTATCAGCACGCCGGGCTGCTTTAGCTTTGCGACAAGTGTCTCGTAATCCTCGGCGAACTGTTTCGCCTCGCGGCCACGTAGGAGGTCGTTCAGACCTACGCAGATTGTGACGAGCGTCGCCCGTGTGTCATCTAGCCGAGGAATCTGTTTATTGACCGCATCGGCTGTCGTGGCTCCCGCTGCGGAGAGGTTGAGCAGAGTGGAACCCGGACGCTTCTGCTCTATTCGTGCGAAGAGGCGGTCGACGTACCCGCCGCCATCTGGCGCGCCTAAGCCTATCCCGGTCGAGTCTCCGACCGCCACGTATAAAAGCGGGGATGCGCGATTACCTGCTATCGCGCTTGGGCGGGCGCAGCTTGCACAGAGGAGAAGTGTGAGCAGCAAGCTTATAAATATCCTGTGGCCGGGCGTTCTGAACTTGCGCGCGTGGGCAACACAGGTCAGTCCGATTAAAAGTGTGCGCTTGAGAATCATGCCTGCTGTCCCGGATTTTCTATCGACTTTGTGTGAGCTGTCATTTGAGTTAAGTAATATTCCGCAGGCGGAAGTGAGCAACTCGATGCGACCTGCTCACTTCCGCCCCGGAATCTCCTCTCTTCAGATGCTCAGAGCGTTTCGGATTGCTTGCAGCAACTCTGAAATCGCCCGTGGGCTGCTTGAAGAGTTGATGAGACGATCATCAGTAGCAGACTGTAATGGGTTCATTACCACCGCCACAGGTCTCGGCTCCACAATTATTGGTGAGGTACGGATCGTAAGGATCACAGTCCTCATCGTCATACCACCCGTCGCCGTCGCTATCAACCCGATCCCTGCCCCATCCAGTCATGCTTGCAGCGCCGACTTTGTTCAGGTAGAAGCCATCGTATGTCTTATTGGTGACTTTTATCTGATAGGTGCCTGAGTAAGCGTTGGACAGGTCAGGCAGGTTTGCCTGCAACGACGTGCCATCGCCCGACACGGAGGTCGCGTAAACCGACCCGACCAGAAAGCCGTTGCCATCGAAGTACTCGACCCTGGGCATGCCGTAAGTGGCATCAAAGCTCTGGCCGCTGATGGTTCCCGACGTGGGAGGACTAGGCAGGTACACCGACGCCGGACTGGCCGCGAGGGTTAAATTCAAGTTGCTGCCGAAATGCACTCGTGAGCGTAGTTGAGTGCAGTTCTCCCCACCATATTTCGTAATCCTAAATGTTCCATCCGGCCCCACGTTACCGGATCGGACTGTCGTCTGATCGCTGTAGACGATGGTCCAGGGCGCGTTCGGGGGGCCGTCATGGTAAGTGCAGGAGGGATCGATGAACCCGCACCCCGGGAGGATAAACACGAGAGTGAGCGATAAGGCTAGCAGTATCTTTTTCATTACTTGCCACCTCCTTCGCCGAGATTCAGGAGCCGGTCTACGCCAGCCTGATTAAAGAAGAGGTGCGGGGCAGAAGGATGTAACAACCCGTGCGGGCCGTAAGGTCTGCCGGATACGTCCTTCTGCGCCTTTCTCTGCTCTCTGGTCTGTCCGGCATCCATTCTCTTCCGAACCAATATCTGCGCGATGTCGCTCCGCGAATCTGTTAACGGGTCGTCAGTCGCCACAGAGTAAGCGATGAGGAGCGCCTGTGTCGGTGTGATGCCCTGCGCGCGGGCTTGCCCGAACTGCTCAGGCAGGGCTGTCCCGAGCGTGTTCACGCGGTCGTTCACTTCTTCTTCAATCATCGAACGCAACGCGGTTCGTAGCGTAACATCGCCCCGCTGGCTCCACTCACGCGCGGATTTCGCCTGCTGAATTAATTCCTTCTTAGTCAGGACACCCCACTTGCCGTCGGCTCGCGAACTGATGACACCGTACTCGTCGGACGATACTTCAGCCGTTTGCCGAATATCTTCATCCGTGAGGGTTGCCAGCCTGTCCGCGACTGCCGCTGTGAGGTTGCCGGTCAACTCTTCAATTGTGAGGTGTCTGGCCTTGCCTTTCAGCACATTACTTTCGGCCTCCGCCAGTTTCTGCTTCGTTTCGTCCGACATCCTGAGGCCGGAGCGCCAGTAGATGAAATCGGCTGTAGACCCGACTGCCTCAGCTATCTGCTCAGGCTTGGAAGAGGCGGACGCGAATCGGACTTCGCTCCCGACCCCTTTACGCAATCGCTCTTGCAGGTTCCGTTTATCTACAGAGGATGCTTCAGCCTTGAGCCTGGACGCGCGCCAGACGGCGACGCCTCCCACCATGACGCAGGCGACCACCAGCGCGATAGCCATCAATCGCCTTCGTTGTAAACCTTTAATCAAGCTCATACAAATCTCCTTTTCAGACAAGAAGTGTACTGATCAATAGGGCGACACACACAAGTCGCCCCCGTAGTCTGGGCAGGAAATGCAGATAGGTTTTCTTCGTTGTTGTTCTCCTCCGCCGGACTGGCGGCATAACAGGAGTGAGGCTAATACGGCAGAGGGAACGCGGGAAAGATATGCCTGTGCGGGGGCGGGTGTCAAGAGTGAGCGCGAAGGACAACGAGCGCCGGTCAAGCCGCGTGTGCCGGCGAGGGGCTTCTCTTCAAGACGGGATGCTTGACCTACGACTCGTGTCGTGGGCTACTGAGATGCCGCCCAAATTAATAACCACTGCTTTACTTTGTTGCTTCGCCCGACACAGTGAACTTTATATCGTCCGGACTTTCAGAAAGCTTGATGTCATGACTGTTATAGGCTTCAACCTGACAGGTGTATGAACCGGGTGAAAGCGGTTTATCCAGGACGTAAGACACTCCATCAATCCGCTTGTTAATGTAGTCGTACTCGGTCTTGGCTCCCGTTGAGCTATCAGCGTAGATGCTGAATTTGTAATAGGCCGCGTCCGGGTAAGCATCCCATTTCACTTCGAGGTTGCTCGCGGCGGTTTTTGCTCCCGCTTTCGGATTCAAAAGCTTCAAGTCATGCTTGAAAAGATTGGTGTCGGGCGCGAAGAATGTCCGGTCAGCTTCGATCTTGTACTTGGCCGTCTGGACGATGCCCGAAGTTGCGAAGACGTAATAGTTCGTCTCGAAGACTTTCACGATCAAGCCTTCGTAGATTCTTGGCGGCACGTTTTTGATTAAATACTCGCCCGCGCTATCCGTCCTGGCAGTGAATGTTTCACCGCCACATCCGCCCAGATACTGGTTGAACGTTTCGCACAGCTTCACTTCAACCTCTTTGGCGGGTTGTTCGTTATAAAAGACCTTGCCCTGGACGTTGCCTTTGCCTGCGGTGGGCTTCTCTTTTTCTACCCCTGTTCCCGAAGAGATGGTGCCGTCCGCATTCGGCTTGACGGGCGGCGCGGTAGTTTTCGCGGTGTCTGTATTCGTGTTCGCAGGCGGAGTCGATGAATTGGAGTTTACGTCTCTGGAAGAGCTGCAACTCAACATGAAGATGGCCGAAAGCAGTATGGGAACGATAGCCCCTGTACCTTTAATAAGCATTAGATTCATTCCTCCTTCATCCATACGATCTCTTCAATTTCCTTGCAGCTCTTGCCTCTTAATCCGTCTGGCCTGTTCTCGCTTCTCATGCAAACGCTGATAAGCCTGCATCTCCAAAGGCCGCACGCAGTCCCGTCCGATTCTCTCCCAATCAGGGTCATCAGAATCCAAGCCCAGCGCGCGAATAACCCCTGCCTCGCAGACAAAGAACTGACCCTTGTATGGAAGAAGAAAGCCGCCCTCGTTTTCGAGCGATTCCCGCGCCTCAGTGTAACTTGCGAACCAGCGATTGAGGAATACGTCCAAATCGGGTTGATACCACAGGGAATCTGCTTCATCCTGCTTCATCTTTTATCTCCCCTTCACGTTATTCTCATTTGATGCGAAGTTGATGTCGCGTGCCGTCATCCGCGATGTGGATGACCAGACCGTCCGGCGTTTGAAGCCAGCCGCTCTCACGTTCGTTAGCCCGCGCACGCGGCAGCGGCTTGCCGTCAATTGAAACTTGATGCGCGGTTGAGATGGATTTAAAGACCAAGACAAACTTTCTTGGGCCGGGAGCGTAACGTCCTTCCGGCTCGCCAACATTTATCTCATAACCTTCGGCAGTTCTGGAAACGCTGACCGGAGTGCGGCGAAAGTTGCCTGACTTGTAGGCCGGACTCGTCCCGTCATCCTCATACAGAGTCATTGCCGCTTTCCCTTGCTCGTCAGGGTAAATCATAAAAGTGAGCGGGTCGGCGGGTTTTTCGCCAATAAAATTCATCTCAGGCCACAACGGGATGATCGCGCCGCCGCGCACGAACATCGGCACGACTTCGAGCGGGGCTTCGACTCGCATCATTGTCCCGCCGGAATATTTTTTGTTGCTCCAATAATCGTACCAGACGCCTGCGGGCAAATAGACCATCCGGCTCGTCTGGTCAGGTTTGAGAATCGGAGCGACGAGCAAGTCGCTGCCGATCATGAACTGATCGTCAAGGTTAAGCGTGTTGTTGTCCTGCTGGTAATTCAAGAGCAGCGGGCGAAAGAGAGGCACGCCCGTGCGGTGAGCTTCTTCGAGCGTCGTGTAGAGAAACGGCATGAGCCGGTAACGAAGCTTCAAATACTTGCGGATGATGTCTTCGTAATACTTGCCGAAACGCCACGGCTCCTGATCGTAGCCGCTCATCTCTTTGTGGTTGCGACAGAAGGGCGCGAGAAAACTGACTTGGTATGAACGCGTCAGGAGTTCGCCGTTGCCGCGCCCGATGAAGCCGCCCACATCGCTGCCGACAAACGGCTGACCTGAGAGTCCCAATGTTTGAAAGACAGGGATACTGAGCGACAAAGATTCCCATGTGCTCGTGGTGTCGCCAGTCCACATGGTTGAGTATCGCTGGATGCCTGCGTAGGCTGCTCGAGTGATAACGTATGGACGCTTGTCCGGTTGCAGCCGCTCCAATCCTTCATAAGTCGCGCGCGCCATGAGGAGCGCGAACAGATTCCGGTTCTTGGCGTGCGTCGTCTGCTGCCCTTCGTCGTCAGAGATGACATCCAGTTGATCCTTACCGGTCTGATCCACGAAATCTGACGGCTCGTTCATGTCGTTCCAGATTCCCGCGACGCCGTTGTCCGTGTAGGCGCGATGCAGGTCGCCCCACCAACGCCGCGCTTCACTCAGAGTGTAATCAACAAAGACGCTCTCGCCCGGCCATACTTTGGGAATGAAGAGACTGCCGTCTCTTCGTTTCTGAAAATAATTTCCCGCCAGGCCCTGATTAAAAACATAGTAGCTCTTGTCCTGCGGCGAGAGTTCGGGATGTTCGGCCACGCTTGCCTGTCGTGCGACGTTGCTCGCGGGCGGTTGATATTTCACGCCGGGATCAACAATGGTGACGACCTTGACGCCTTGCCGCTTCAACTTATCGGTCAGGGCTTTTGGATTGGGGAAACGATCAGGGTTGAAAGTGAAGACGCGATAGCCCTGCATGTAATCAATATCAAGATGGAGCACGTCGAGCGGCAGGTCTCTTTGCCGATACTGTCGCACGACCTCTTCGGCCATTGAGTCGGGATAATAGCTCCAACGGCTCTGCTGGTTGCCGAGCGCCCACAGCGGCGGCAGCGGCATGTGTCCCGTCAGGTCTGCATAACGACCGAGAATTTTTTTGATGGATGGTCCGTAGAAGAAGTAATAATTCAGTTCGCCGCCCTCTGCGCCAAAGGCTGTATAACTCTGCGACGACTTTCCGAAATCAAAATAGCTTCGATAGCTATTGTCGAAAAAGATGCCGTAGGCTTCGCCATCCTGCCAGCCGAGGTAGAACGGGATGGTCTGGTAAATCGGGTCGCGGCCTTCCGCATAGCCCGGCGTATCAGAGTTCCAGTTGACGAATCGCTCGCGCCGTTTGTCTAGCCTCGCGGCCTTTTCACCCAAACCGTAAAAATGTTCGTCAAAGCCGAGCCGCTTCGCCGCAGCGACGAACGGTCCTGATTGCGGGTCGAACATCATCGGAGTTCTCACGCCCCTCGCATCGAACATCATTGGCCGCTCGTCCGCGTTGATTGTCCGGTGCGTCTTCGCATCACGAAATTCGATGAGCAGCGGAGCACGGCGCACGACGATTTCAAGTTCATCCGTCCATATCACGACGGCGTCCGCTTGTTCAGTCAGCTTCCAACGCGGCGCGTCCCAACTTTTTTCTGAGATAGCCCACGAATGATCCGCCGCAGGCAAAGGCTTAATGAACGACGCGCGGACTCGTACGAGATCAGGCGCGAGCATTGCGACGCGAACCTGTGAGTGGTCTGCACAATCGAAAGTGACCGCCGTTTCAGTGCGGGTGAAACCCGTCACATGACCAATCGGCTCAAGGTCGTTGACGATGTCCTGCGCTTCGACTGTGACGGCATAGAGACTGATGAAGAGGCAGCCAAACGAGACGAGCAATCTATTCATAAGCTTTGTTCGACGATAGCTCTTGAGCTTTAATTAGCCAGCACATCGACTGTGAACGTTGCGCCGGGGCGAGTAAAAGCAATCTGCGCCGCGCCCAACAGTCCGGCATCATCGCCGCACTCGGCGCGCACGATCTGCACACGCCTGGCCGGAATCGGAAAGGCGTTTCTGTCAATTTGTTCGCGGACATGTTTGTCGAACAATTCCCACCCGTTTGCCAGACCGCCGCCGATAACGATTATTTCAGGGTTCAAAATATTGATGATGCTCGCCAACCCTGTGCCCAGATAAAATCCCATCTTGCGAAAAACTTCGAGCGCAAGTTCGTCGCCTCCCAGACCATGATGATAAATCTCCTCCGCCGTCAGCCCGTCGCTCGTGTTGAGCAGCGAGTCAGGATATTGCGCGCGGGCTTCGAGCGTCATACGCACAATCGCCGTCGCGGAAGCATAGACCTCAAGACAACCGCGACTACCGCAAGTACAGGCCAGGCCGAATGGCTCAACGCAGATATGCCCTATCTCGCCAGCCGCGCCGTCAACGCCGCGCCACAGCTTTCCGTCGAGAATGATGCCGCCGCCGACGCCCGTGCCGAGCGTCAGGCAAATGATGGCTTTGTTCCCACGGGCTGCGCCCCGCCACATCTCTCCAACGGCGGCGGCGTTAGCATCGTTTTCCAGAACCGCAGGCCATTGAAGCTCAGCTTCAAGCGCGGCGGAAAGGCGAAAGCCGTCAAGGCAGGGCAGGTTCGGAGCTTTGGTTACTATCCCATCCTCGATTTGCACCGTGCCGGGGACGACCACCGAGAGCGCGTGTATCTTTTCACCGCGCGCACGGCTGCGAAGCTCACACTCGCGCGCCGCAGCCACGAGCGCCTGCACAATGTCGCCGGCTTGATCGCCGCCGGGCGTCAGGAGCTTGACGCGTTCGTGTATATAGCCATTGCTGTCAACGGTCGCGGCACGCAGGTTTGTGCCGCCCAAATCTGCGGCGATTACCAGATTTTCGTTCCCGGCATGGTCATCACTCTGCTGATCTTTTTTCATCATCCTCGATTGCGCTCATCTTTCCTTGAACGCCGCACACGTCTACGACTCATTTTAGTTTGAAGGTTTTTGATTAGCTGATGAAGTTATATCATCTGCGACGGCGACCAAGCATATCGAAGCCGACGGCGGCGACGAGCACAGCGCCTTTAACTATGTATTGGGCATAAGGCTCGACGTTACGCAAAGACATGCCGTTGTCCAGACTCGCCATGATGAGCGCGCCGAGACACGCGCCGAACACAGTTCCGCGCCCGCCCATCAAACTCGTTCCGCCGATAACGCACGCCGCAATCGCGTCCAGTTCCAACAAGTTTCCCGCATCCGGCGACGCGCTCGCCACGCGCGCCGTATAAATAATCGAAGCTACGCCCGCGAGTGCGCCCATCAAACAAAAGGCTGCCAAAATATGACTGCGCAGGTTGATGCCGGACAACCGCGCCGCGTCAGGATTACCGCCGATGGCATAGAGATAACGACCAAAGGTTGTGTTATGAGTTAGGAAAACGCCGGAGAGAGCGACGACCAGCAAGATGATTACCGGAATGGGAACGCCCGCCCATGAATTGAGCGTCATGATGAAAGCTACGATCAATGCTGTCGGCGCGATAATCCGTAGAGCCAGATTCCCCGCGCTCGCAGCCGGTAAGCCATACCGGCGACGACCGCGATTGCGGCGGAGCGTGAGCCAGATAACAGCGGCGACGGCCACGACAGCAATCACGATGCCGACCGGACGCGCGACAAAGCCTTGTCCGATTGTTTTGAAACTCTGCAAGCCAATGGGAATGGTCTTCCCTTCGCTCAAACCTAAAATCACGCCGCGCCATGCCAAGAGGCCGCCCAGTGTGGCGATGAAGGCAGGGATGTTCGCATAGGCAACCAGCCATCCCTGTAACGCTCCGACCATGAGGCCGACGAGGACGGCTGAAGCAAGCGAGACTCCAAGCCCATATCCGTACCAGCCTTGCACGATAGCAGCTATCCCTCCGGCAAGGCCGACCAGCGAGCCGACCGAGAGGTCAATCTGCCCCGCCACGATGACCATCAGCATCCCCACCGCGAGCACACCCGTCACAGCCGTTTGCAGCATCAGGTTTGAGAAGTTGCGCGCCGAGAGAAAGACGCCGCCGGTCTTGTAGTGAAAGAACAACCAGATCGCGAGCAGCGCAAAGACCATCGTGTAGGTGCGGAAAACTTCCTTCGGTATTCTGAAGCCGCCGACCTGCAACTGCGGCGCGGCATCGGTCGTGACCGGAGGACGATCAATCGTCGGCTCATGAACTGGCTGGCTCATTAAAGCCCCCTTCTCAAAAGGTAAAAGTAAAAAGGTAAAAGGCAAAACTGAAGAAGGCTTGGAGGTCATTCTTACTTTTGCCTTTTACCTTTTTACTTTTATCTTCTCTAGCTTGTGTCCGGTGGCGCATGACATGACGGATTCGGGCGTGGCCTGTGTGCGCGTGAACTCACCCATCAGATGTCCCTCATGTAAAACGATCACGCGGTCTGAGAGTCCGAGCACTTCCGGCATCTCAGAAGAGACCAGCACGATAGCGAGTCCGTCATGCGCCAATTTAATTATCTGCGCGTAAATCTCCTGCTTCGCGCCGATGTCAATGCCGCGCGTCGGTTCGTCCAAAAAGAGCACGCGCGGTTTCGTCAATAACCATTTCGCGAGCACGACCTTTTGTTGATTGCCGCCGGAGAGCGTGCCCGCGATGGTGAAAACGTTGCGCGCTTTGATACGTAACTCGCGCGCAGATTTTTCACCGGCAGCCGCTTCAGCATCCGCATCGGTCACGAAGCTGCCTGACACTTGACGCAAAGCTGCGAGCGTCATGTTGTGCAGGATTGTCTGCTCCAGGACGAGGCCGAAACGCTTTCTGTCTTCCGTCACGTAACCGATGCCGAACTTGATGGCTTCGGCTGGACTCGTGATGCGAACACGCTTGCCCTCGATGAAAATTTCGCCGGAGACACGACCGGCGTGCGCCCCGAAAATGGCCGTCAACAAATCGCTTCGACCCGCGCCCATCAAGCCCGCGATGCCCAAGACTTCGCCGCGCCGCACGGCGAAGCTCACGCCGTCAACCAGCATTTTGCCCGCGACGTTCGCGTCTTCGACCGACATCTCGCGCACTTCAAAGACGACTTCGCCGGGAGCATGTACGGCCTGCGGAAAAATCTCTCCGACCTCGCGCCCGACCATCTGTGCGATGACGCGCGATTGATCCAGCGCGACGGTCGGTTGCGTCCCGACCGTGCGCCCGTCGCGCAGCACTGTGATGTGGTCGCTCAAGCGAAACACCTCTTCCAGTTTGTGCGAGATGTAGATCATGCCGACGCCGCGCGTGCGCAGTTGATGAAGTATCGCGCTCAGCGTTTCAACTTCCGCATCGGTGAGCGCAGCCGTTGGCTCATCTAAGACTAGAATGCGCGCGTTCTGCGAGAGAGCTTTCGCAATCTCGACGAGCTGCTGCTGGCCTATGCCGAGCTGGCGAACGGGCGTGCGCGGATCAATCGCAACATGCAAGTCTTCGAGCAATTGATGAGCGCGGCGATAAAGCTCCTCCCAACGCACGATGCCGAAGCGTTGCGGCTCGCGTCCAAGAAAAATATTCTCACCGACGGTCAAGTCCTGAACCAGCGAAAGCTCTTGATAAACGACTGCGATGCCCGCCGCTTCCGCCTGACGAATTCCCGTGAAGCGTTGCGGCTCGCCGCCGATGCGAATCTCGCCGCCGTACTCCGGGTATGGATAGACGCCGCCGAGCACCTTCATCAAAGTTGATTTGCCCGCGCCGTTTTCGCCGACGAGCGCGTGAATCTCACCCGCTTTAAGAGCGAAGGTCACGCCGTCGAGTGCGCGCACGCCGGGAAAAGTCTTGGTAATCTCGCGCATCTCAAGGAGCGGTAATGTTCCAATACTTTCCATCACATGTGCTCCGGCGATTTTTAGAAAGCAGGAAACAAAAGGCAGGAGACGGCACAGACAAAGTTGCTGGCCTGTCTCTGCCGCACCTTATCTGCCTTCTGTTTGCTGCTTTACGGGGCAGGCGGCCATTGGTCGCGCGGCACGTTTTTGTAAACCTCGTCCATCTTCTGATAACCGTCTTTGATGACCGTCTCGACGACATTTTTCTTGTCCACGCTGATCGGCTCAAGCAAGATCGAAGGCACGTCTTTCTTGCCGTTGTTGACGGTCTGGGTGGTTTGTACTTTTTCCCCGCGTGCGAGCGCGACGGCGGCTTCGGCGGCGCGGCGCGCGAGTTTGTCTATCGGCTTATAAACAGTCATTGATTGCGTGCCCTGCACGATGCGCTGCATGGCCGCGAGGTCTGCATCCTGACCGGAGACCCAGACTTTGCCGGACAATTTTTGCGCATCGAGCGCCTGTACGACGCCCCCCGCCGTGCCGTCGTTCGAGACGAGGATGGCCTGTACGTTGTTGTTATTTTGCGTGAGAGCGTTCTCGGCAATCTTGAGAGCTTCGGTCGCCTGCCACTCTTTAGCCCACTGGTCTGCGATAATCTTGATGTCGCCGCGATCAATCGCGGGCTGCAAGATTTTCTTCTGGCCTTCACGCAGCAGCAGCGCGTTGTTGTCCGTCGGCGCGCCGCCGATTAACACGTAATTGCCTTTCGGCTGATGGTCGAAAAGATATTGCGCCTGCAACTCTCCGACCTTCACCGGATCGTAAGAGACATACAAATCCACATCGCTGTTCTTAATCAAGCGGTCGTAGCTGATGACCGGCACGTTCTGTCGCTTCGCGGAGTCAACAATAGACGCAGCGACTTCGCCGTTATGCGGCACGACCACGAGCACATTCACGCCTTGCGTCAACAAATTCTCGGCCTGTTGAACCTGTAACCTGTCATCGCCGTTTGCTGCCTGTACGAGCACTTCCGCGCCGAGTTCTTTCGCCGCCGCCGTAAACAATTCTTTGTCACGCTGCCAGCGTTCCTCCTTCAACGTGTCCATCGAAAGCCCGATCTTGATTGTCCCGCCAGAATTTTTCGCGGCGCTGTTGCCGCTCCTCTGTTCCGTCGGCCCGCTGACGCACGCAGCGTTGATTAATGAAGCTAAAAATAAGAGCGCGATGATTTTTAAAGCGTCTCGCATAAATCGTGTTCCTTTCATTTTCTCCTCAACGCATTGCGCGGCGAAAAATGCGATAACCAAAGGCATCCAGCGCGAGCGAAGGCAAGCCGACATGATGCGTTCGATTAGCGCGTTCAGGCGCGGGCGCATCCGGCGGGAGCGGCTGGGCTACATCGGGCGTGATTTCTCTGAAGCTGTCAGCGCGGCTCGCTTCGACTGTCCCCACGAACGGGCGATTGGACAGGTTGACGGCGACCAGAATTTCTTCATCGCCCGCGCGGCGCAAGTAAGTGATGATGCGCGACTCGTCTGAATTGTGTAACCATTCGAGCGAACCGCTGCGCAAAGCTTCGCTTGTTTTTCTGAGGGCGATGAGTTGGGTATAGAAACGCGGGAACTCCGGGCGACGCTCGGCGATGCCCCAGAAGATCGGCAACCTCTCGAAGAGAGCGGGCGCGCCGGATTCGGCTGTGTCACCGACTTCCATGCCGTTGTACAACATCGGCACGCCGTCTAAGGTCAACATCAAAGCTGAAGCGGCCAATGCCCCGCGCTCGCCGAATCGCGCGATAGCACGTCTCTCATCATGATTATCCGAAAAGCGCATGTGCTCTGCGCCGCGCGGAAATTTCGCGCGCTCTTCTTCCCAGACTTCGCGCAGGCGCGTCGCGGGCGCGTTGCCCATTATCACATCCGTCAACGCGCTGTGCAGCGGCCACGAATAATCAAGATCGAATGCTTTGACCAGCAAGTCAGGCTCGTGAGCTTCGGCCAGCATGACGATGTCCGGCTTGATTTTCTCAAGCTCGATGCGCGCACGCTCCCAGAAATCGGTGGGAATCATCATCGCCACATCGCAACGGAATCCGTCCAGATCGAATTCGCGCAGCCAGTATTTCAACATCTCGATCATGTAATCGCGCAGGCGCGGATTATCGTAATTCAGGTCTGCGACATCCGCCCAGTCGGGCACGGGCGGGATGATCTGACCGCTCGCGTCGTGCGTGTAGAAATCCGGCGTCTTCATCAACACGCTGTCCCATGCCGTGTGGTTGGCGACGATGTCTATGATGACCTTGAGGCCGCGACGATGCGCTTCTGAAATCAAGCGGCGCAGGTCTTCCTTCGTTCCGTAGTCGGGATTGATCGCGTAATAATCACGCACGGCATACGGGCTGCCGACAGTTCCCTTCTTGCGCTCCTGTCCGATGGGATGAATCGGCATCAGCCATAAGATGGTGACGCCCAGATTTTTCAAGTCGTCGAGCCGCGCCGTGACGCCTTTGAAATTCCCTTCAGCGGAAAAAGCGCGCGGAAAAATTTGGTAGATCACGCCGTCGCGCAGCCACTTTCGACTCGTCCGCGCATTGAGCTTTGAAAAGTCTTGCTGAGCGGATGACTGTGCGCGAGCGAACCCGTAAAACGCAGTCATCGAACAGATGGCGAGCAGCACACACAAACTCACCCGCAAGAGCTTTGAAGCACGCGCGCCAAAATTTGCGCGCACGCCCGGAGCTTGTTCATGACTGCGAAAATTTCTATCTGCGGGACGATTCATGTTTCAGTTCTTATCAATCAGACCTGTGCTCGGAACGGGTTGCGCCGACTGCGCCGGGACGAACAGTTCCTTTTCGTCTGCTTCGAGCACAGCCTTCTCCGGCGCAACGCGGTCGGCCACATCTCGCACCAACAAGACGCACACGGCGGCAGTCAGGAGGAACGCGCCTCCCGCCATCACGACGAACATCGGCGCATTCGGATTGTCCTTCCCGAACAGCGCACCGATGATCGGTCCGAAAGTGAACGAGGCCACGATCTCAGGAATGACTATGAAGAAGTTGAAGATGCCCATATAGACGCCCATCCGCGCGGGCGGCAGCGCACCGGCCAGAATCGCATACGGCATCGAAAGAATAGAAGCCCACGCGATGCCGACGCCGACCATCGTCAGAAGCAGTAGAGTTTTGTCCTGTATGAAATAGACCGAGAGCAGGCCGATGCCGCCGCACACGAGCGCCAGCGCATGCACGGTCTTGCGGTTCGTGGCGCGCGCCAACGCGGGCAGCGCGAAAGCGATGACGAAACACACAATCGAGTAGACGGCGAATGCGTTGCCGCCCCACGCTTGCCCGTCAATAAAGCGCGGGTCTTTTTCGTTCGTCGCGCCAAAGATGTGATAAGAGGTCATCAAGCCGAAGAACATCCACATGCAGAACAGGCCGAGCCAGGTGAAGAACTGAACGACGGCCAGTTGCTTCATCGTCTTCGGCATCTCGCGCATGGCCGAGAGAATCTCGCTCACGGCTGCCGCCAGCCCCTTGTGCTCGCGCTGCTTGCGCAGAAACTCTTCCATGTTCTCCGGCGGATATTCTTTGGTCGTAAAGACCGTCCAGAGCACGGAGAGCAGGAACACGACCGCGCCAATCTTGAAAGAATAGACGATGCTCGCGGGGATGGTGCGCGCGGCGTTCGCAGCGCCCGCGTCAACTCCGTAGCGACGGAAGATGAAAGGCAAACCGTTCGCCAGCGATGCGCCGATGCCGATAAAAAAACTCTGCATCACGAAGCCTGCTGTGCGCTGGTCTGTGTTCAGTTTGTCGGCGACGAAAGCGCGGAACGGCTCCATGCTGACGTTGATGCTCGCGTCGAGAATCCAGAGGAGTCCGGCAGCCATCCAGAGCATTGAGGAATCCGGCATGAAGAAGAGCGCGATGCTGGCTAAGATAGCGCCGGTCAGAAAGTAAGGGCGGCGGCGACCGAGGCGATTCCACGTCCGGTCGCTCATCGAGCCGATGATGGGTTGAACCAGCAAGCCTGTGACAGGCCCGGCCAGCCACAGAATCGGAATCTTCTCCGGCTTTGCGCCGAGATAAGTGTAAATGCCGCTCATGTTGGCGAGTTGCAAGCCCCAGCCGAACTGTATCCCCAGAAATCCGAAACTCATGTTCCAGATTTGCCAGAAGCTCAAACGCGGTTTTTCCATCTTCCAGACTCCTCTCTCTCAGCCCGGTCTTAGCGCACGGTCAGGATGCTGGCCGAACGCGCAGGCATGTTCACTTTTAACTTGCCGCCTTCGAGGCGTACATCTCCAGTCGCGCCGAGACGGTCGGTCAAACGCGTGCCGTCGAGCAACCTTGCGGCGGAAGCATCAAACTCAACCATCGCCGGTTTCGCATCATTATTTATCACCACGATGACAGATGCGCTCTCAGTCATGCGAGCATAGGCGTACTGCTGTTCTGCGATGTACAAATTCTCCAACGTGCCGCGTCTGAGCGGCGCAAGCTCTTTGCGTAATTGCGCCAGCCGCTTGACGTGCTCAAACACATCCTGCTGTTCGGGCGTGCGTCCCTCTCTGGCAAAAGCGTTGCGCGCATCATTCGGAAAGCCGCCGGGAAAATCGCGGCGATTGTCCGGGTCGCCTCCGCCGGGCAGCGCAATCTCGTCGCCATAATAAAGCTGCGGAATCCCGCGCGTCGTGAGCAGGAAAGTTTGCGCGAGCTTGAGTCCGGTCGGATTCGCGCCCGGCTCGTTCATAAAGCGCAGCATGTCGTGATTCCCTATGAACGTGACCAGCGCCTCAGGGTTCGGGTAGAGTTGATCGCGCGCGAGCATCTGCGCCACTTCGCGCACGGGCTTGCCTTCGGCAAAGGCGCGGCGGAGCGGATACAAAAGCGGAAAATCGAAGAGCGAATCCACGCCGGAATCGACTCCGTCGAAGCGCACCCGCCCGCCCTGAAAGAATGAGACGAGCGCGGGGTCGCCGTCATAGAGTTCTCCCACGACGTTGACGTTCGGATACTCGCGTTTGATGGCCGCTTCCCACTCGCGCCAAAAGGCGCGCGGCACGTATGGCAGAGTGTCTTGACGAATCCCGTCAAAGCCACAGACGCCGAGCCACCACAAAGTATTTTGGGTGATGTAACGAGCCGTCTCTTCATCGTTCTGATTGAGGTCGGGCAGGATGTCTATGAACCAGCCTTCGAGCGTCGCGCGTCTTGCTTCATACAACGCGCGCGGGTCTTGCAGCGTCCACGGCTCAAACGGATTCACGAGATGCTTCGCCGCCGTGCCGTTGTACCACGTCGGCGTGGGAGAATCCGTCACCCACGGGTGGTACGGCCCCGTGTGGTTAGCGACCTCGTCTTGAATCACCTTGATGCCGAGCCGGTGCGCCGCGTCAACGAGTTCGCGCAGGCTGGCGAGCGTGCCGAAATGCTCCTCGACGCCGTAAAAATCGACCGCGCCGTAACCGTGATAATCCGTAATCGGCTCTTTCGCCCCATCCTTCACATCGGGATATTGCTCGCGCTCGTTCAAGTGATTGACGTTGTCGTAAACCGGATTGAGCCAGATGGCCGTCACGCCAAGCTCTTTGAGATAAGGCAGATGATTGATGATGCCTTGAAAGTCGCCGCCATGATAATAGCGTGTCTTCCGGCGGTCGTAGAGGCCGCGCGATTGCGGCGGTTCGTTGTTCGACTTATCTCCGTCGCTGAAACGATCAGGCATAATCAAGTAGATGAGATCGTCCGGCGTGAAGCCTTGAAAGCGTCCGGCGCGACCCATCGGCGCGGATATTTCAAACGGAGCATCAACGATTCCGCCGCTCGTCGTGATGCGCAGAGCGCGCTTGCCGGGTTGTGCCTGCGGCTCAATCAACACGTCAACGAAAAGATACGTCCCGGCGGCATTGATGCGCGTCAGTCCGGTCTGCAAACCTGCGCCGGAGGCTTCGACCCGCGCGCCGCCCAAATTTTTCCCGCGAATCAAAACGCGCACGGGATTGATCGAATGTCCGGCCCACCAGTTCGGCGGCTCAACCTTGAGCACAGCGGGAGAGTTTTGCGCGCGACAGATGGCGACGGCGGCGAACAATAGAATGACAAGCGAAACAAATCGTGTTGGCGAGTTGTATCTGTTCATGCTCTTCTCTCTCACGCTTCTGCTTTGTGAAGGCGACGGTAAAGCTCCGTCAACTCTCTCAAACGCGCAGCCAGTTCATTATTCAGTGCGTCGGCCTTGTAACGCCATGACCAGTTGCCGGAAGTGCTGGCCGGGAGATTCATGCGCGCCTTCGTGCCGAGGCCGAGCACGTCTTGAAGCGGGGTGATCGCCATGTTGGCGACTGATGCCATCACCGCGCGTATAAAGTCCCAATTAATCTCTCTGCCTTTCGTGTTGAGATACTTCAAGCAATATTCTCTTTCGCGCGCAATCTGCGCGGCGTCGCGTGTCGAACCGCCGCCCGCGCGACTGTGAAACCAGCCGACCGTAGTGTCATTGTCATGTGTGCCAGTGTAGACGACTATGTTCCGGATGTAGTTGTGCGGCAGGTCTATATTATTGCCGTCGTTGCCGAAAGCGAATTGCAGAATACGCATGCCGGGAAAACCGAAATCGTCGCGCAAGGCTTCGACATCAGGCGTAATCACGCCGAGGTCTTCAGCAATAATCGGCAGCTCGCCTAACGTGCTCTTGATGGTCGTGAACAACTCTCTGCCCGGAGCTTCAACCCACTGCCCGCGTTCCGCAGTCTTATCGCCGCCGGGTATCTCCCAGGAGGCTGCGAAACCGCGAAAATGATCTACTCGCAAAATATCAAAGGTTTGCAGAGCGGAGCGCATACGCTCGATCCACCACCGGAAGCCTTCGGCGCGCATGCGCTCCCAGTTATAAATCGGATTGCCCCAGAGCTGACCCGTCCGGCTGAAGTAATCCGGCGGGACGCCCGCGACGACCAAAGGTTTACCCGCCGCATCAAGCTTGAATTGCTCGGGATGTATCCACACGTCCGCCGAATCGTGTGCCACGAAAATCGGAATGTCGCCGATAATCGTGACGCCATGCTCGTGGCAATAAAGCTTGAGCGCAGCCCACTGTTTGAAGAAAAGATATTGATAAAATTTCTGCGCTTCGACCTCTTCGCGCAATGCTTCACGCGCGGCGGCGAGCGCGGCGGCCTGTCGCCCGGCCAGAGCAGTCTCCCAGTTATCCCATGAGACTCCGCCGTGCGCGTTTTTGAGCGCGCGAAAAAGCGCGTAATCGTCGAGCCATGCGGCGGCCTCCTGCGAGAAGGCCATGAAATCCGCGCGCAGCCCTGTGTCAGTCGTGTGGTTGAAGTTCTCGAACGCCTTGCGTAGTAAAGGCTGTTTGTATTCGAGCGACTGATTAAAATCAACCCGCTCGTCAGGAAAGGACGGAACGCCGGCGAGGTCTGCTTTCGTCAACAACCCTTCATCAACTAATCGTTGCGGGCTAATCAATAAAGTGTTGCCTGCAAACGCAGAGAAGCAGGCATAAGGCGAATCGCCGTATCCGGTCGGGCCGAGCGGCAAGACTTGCCAGAGGCTCTGACCGCTCGACGCCAGAAAGTCTATGAAACCATAAGCTTCGTCGCCGAGGTCTCCGATACCGAACTTCCCCGGCAGCGAGGTCGGATGCAGAAGGATGCCGCTTGATCTGCGAAAACTCACATTCTCTCCTGACATCTAAAGCAAAGGGCATGCGCTCTTCCTTTGCGCCTGTGCGCCTGTGCGCGAGCTTATTTCTCGCGGGTGGCGCAAAGGCGCAAAGGGAAAACGCAAAAGTGAGTTTGCAGACGCCGCTAAAACTCCAGCCGCAAAGCAAACTGTATCTGACGATTCGTACCGAGACGAGTCCCTCTTATCTTTCCGAAATCGCCGCTCGTGATGTCGCCATTAGGTTGCGAGAATTGCGGAGTGTTGGTGACGTTAAAGACCTCCGCGCGGAACTGCGTCCTGACCCGTTCCGTGATGGCGAAATTCTTAAAGAGCGAGAGATCGAGGTTCTTTGTTCCCGGCCCGTACAGCACGTTGCGCCCGAAAGTGCCGGGACGCAGTTTGACGCCCGCTGCGTTGGTCGGAACTCTGACAAAAGCCGACGTATTAAAATACATGTCAGGATTGCCCGTGACGGTCACCGTGCCGATGAGGTCGGGACGGGTTTCGGGATTGCCCGGATCAATCAAGTCGAACGGCAGACCTGTTTGCAGGATCAAGATGCTGTTGAGCTGCCAGCCGCCGAACAAATAATCCATCGGCTTTGAAATGTCCGAGCCGTATTGTTGACCACGACCGAAAGGGAGTTGATATAGCGTGCTGAACACGAAGCGGTGACGCACGTCGAGGCTCGAATTACCACGTTCGAGCGGAAGGTTTCTGAAGTCAACGCGATTCGTCTGGTTATCAAAAGCCCCTGCCGAATCGTCAATCGCATGCGCCCAGGTGTAAGCGGCGAGAAACTGCCAGCCCTTGCTAAAGCGTCGCTCCAACTGCGCTTGCAAAGAGTTATAGCTCGACTTGCCGCTCGTGTCCTGCACGTTCACGTTGCCCAGATTCGGAAAGGCTCTGGTGCCGGACGCGGCGTTGTAGACCTGACGATTGAAGTTGTAGTAGGTCGTCAGGTGACTGCCGCGTGTGCCGACATAAGCGACGCTCAACGCGGTGTCGCGCCACAGCTCTCGCTGAACTTGCAGGTTGTACTGCTGCACCATCGAGGTCTTGTTCGTGGGCAGCGCGGCAAAGACTGTGACGTTCTGCGGGTTATTCAAATTCAGATTGGACAGTTCGCCGGTCGGCAACGGGCCTGTCGCCAGAGTTGAATTGAGCGTCCCGTTCGGGGCGCGCCCGGACAAAGTGATGCGATAGCCATCGTCGAATCTGAATTCCCTGAAACCACTGAAGGGCGGGTTCTGCGCGAGCTGGTTATCAATCCCGCCGCGATCAAGGAAGTAAAAAATTCCATAACCGCCACGGATGACAGTCTTGCCGTCGCCGTTCCAATCATAAGCAAAGCCGAGGCGCGGCGCGAAGTTATTCTTATCTGTCGGGACGAGGCTTTGCGAGTTACCGTCTTGCCCCGCAATGAGAATCCTGTTCGTTGCGATGTCAAAGTTCGCCTGACGATTTTCGACTTCGGTCGGATTCGTATAGAGGTCGTAACGCAGACCGAGATTGAGCACCAGCTTGCGGTTCACGCGCCAGTCGTCCTGAAAATAGAAACCCGTCTCCCAGTTGCGCGTGCCGACTGTGCCGAACGGCGGGCCAATCGTGTAATTGTCAATGAAGCCGACCAGCAGTTCCGACACTTCATATCCGGTGGTGCGGCCTGTGCCCGGTCCAATCATGAAAAAGCCTTTGCCGCGATTGGGGCGAAACAGGTTCACCTGACGGCGAATAATACTCGCGCCGAAGCGCAAGTTATGCGACCCGTGAACCACTGACATCGTGTCGGCTACTTGATAACTGTTCTGCGGGACGAGGAAGGGTCCAAAGTCTCCAGTGTATTCGATCTGGTCGTTGAAGCCGCCGATCAGCGCGCCGCCGCCGAGCAAGGGGCTGGTGTTAGCATTGGGAATGCCGAGGTCTGCTGAGATTCGTTGACCCTGAAACGGCGGCGTGTATCCGTAAAAAACTCGAATGTAGCCAAGACGTAATTCGTTAATTACGTTCTGACCGAAAATATGAGTCTCGCCCAGCGCGAGCGAGCGCGTGCGATTGAAGTTCGTACCGGAGCCAAATCCCGCCGGAAGTTGCGGCAGGCGCGAAGAGGTGACGGAATTGTCCTGACCGTAGCTGAAGCGACCGAAGAATTGATCATCGGTGCGCACATTCCAATCCACGCGGACATCGAAGTCATTGAACTGCTGTATCTGTGTGCGCTGTGTGATGTAGTTTTGCCGCACGCCCGGCGCGTTTGGCAACGGAAAGGCATTGAGATAACGCTGGCCGACCGGATTGATGCGACCCGCCGGGATGATGTTACCCGCGAAGGGCAATCCGGTTAAAGGGTCTCTGATAATCGTCGTCGGGAGCAGTTCCGAAAAATCTCCCAGACGCATTCTCGCCGTCGGGACTGAGGCGCGGTCGACCTGCAATGGCAGGAACTGTCGCAGACCTTGATAATCGCCAAAAGCAAAGAGCTTGTCTTTCAGGATCGGCCCGCCAAAAGTTCCGCCGAATTGATTGCGGCGAAACTCCTGTCTGGCAGGCGCGAACGTCTCGCGCGCATCCAGATTGTCATTGCGGATGAACTCGAACGCGCTGCCGTGGTACTGGTTGGTGCCGGACTTAATTGAAGTGTTAATGACCGCGCCGCCCGCGCGACCGAACTCGGAGGGCGCGACGCTGGTCTGCACGCGGAATTCTTGAATCGCTTCCGCCGGGGGAAAGATGATGATGGTATTGACGAGCGATTCGTTATTGTCAATGCCGTC
The DNA here is from genome assembly GCA_036403295.1 of Pyrinomonadaceae bacterium. Taxonomy (GTDB): domain Bacteria; phylum Acidobacteriota; class Blastocatellia; order Pyrinomonadales; family Pyrinomonadaceae; genus JACMLC01. Next base: position 15,582 of record DASWRG010000139.1, on the reverse strand, counting down.
GAGGATGAAGTTGTTAGCCTGTGGACGCAGACCGTTGACGGAGAGCACCGCGCCGCCTGTGCTGCCGTTGCGAAACGTTTCAGCATTGCCTCGCGCGCCCGAAGCGTCGCTGTCCGGCACGCCGCGCGTCACGCCCGGCACGAGCGTCGCCAACTGCGTAAAGTTACGACCGTTGAGCGGGAGTTCCGTCACCTGCCGTCCCTGAATCACGGTGCCAATCGTGGCGTTCTCAGTTTGGACGAGGGGCAAGGTGTCTGTGATCTGGATCACTTCGGTGACGCCGCCGGGTTCCAGTTTGAAATCAAGACGTGCCACCTGCGTGACTTCCAACGTCACGTTTTGCGTCGTCGTCTTGAAAGCATCCTGTTTTACTTCCACCTTGTACTGGCCGGCGGGAAGCGCCGGAACCGTGTACTCGCCATCTTGATTAGCTTGAGTTGTAACAGCCCGGTTCGTTCCGAGGTTGGTCACCGTAACAGTCGCACCGGGCAGGGCCGCCCCGTTGCTATCGGTGATGACGCCCTGCATACGCGCCGTGTCGGTTTGTGCAAACGACGGGCTGATGATTAATAGCAGGAATGCAGCGCTGGCAATCAGCCGCATTACTGCCCCTGTCCGCTTAGTGTTCTCTTTCATCACTTAACCTCCAAAGGCAACATCGTGGACTGAGCTGATAGTATCCGAACGATCAGCTTAGTTTGGTGACACAACAAAGCCAGACTGAGGAACCCTGAGAGTTGAGACTGCTCAAACGTCGAGCGCATCAGAGCTGGCGATATGGAAACTGCGACAATCTAATGACCCGCCCCCATGAATATTTACCGGGCCACCTGTGAACGGCTCAGGCCGCGCGGGTGGCCGCGAACTTGCGCGCCAAAACAAGACTCACTGCCCCCATCAAAGTCGGTTGATCGCCGAGCGTTGAGGGAACGATCCGTGCTGACGGCAAGCCGCGTCGAATGCTTCGCGCCACGGTTTCTTCGAGCGCGGCGGCGATCAGCGGCCACGCTTGCGTAATGAGACCGCTGACGACAACCGCTTCGGGACTCAGACCGACGATCATATTTGAAATGCCGATGCCTAGATAACGTGCGGTTTCGATGAGCGCATTCATGGCTGCTTGCTCGCCTTCGAGCGCACGCTTGACCAATTTCTTCATACTAATTGTACGCTTGCCATCGCGGCGCTCCGCCAACTTGTTGTAACGCGCGACTGCTGCATAGTTTGAAGAGAAAGCTTCCCAGCAATCGTAATTGCCGCAGGAACAAGCGACAGGCCCTTCCTGCCCGACAATCATGTGGCCGAACTCGCCCGCCGCGCTCCGCTCGCCCCTGTACACTTGCCTGTCGAAAACGATTCCCGTGCCGATGCCCTCCGCCACCAGCACCATGATGAAATCGCGCGGCTCGCTTACTTCCGGACGCCCGAACCAAAGTTCAGCCAGCGCGGCGGCGTTGGCGTCATTATCAATTGTGACCGGCAACCCCGTGAGCGCAGATAATTCGGCTGCAATCGGCCATTCGCGCCATTTGAAATAAGGAATATAGAGTGCGTGTCCGGTTGAGGGATTGACCAGCCCCGGCAGACTGACGCCGACGCCTTCGATCACGCCTTTCATGTTTTTTGTCGCGCGGGACTTAATATTCTTTACCGAAGCGGCGATTTGCTCCAGCGTCCTCTCGCGTCGCGGGCTGGTCGGAAAATCTTCCCGCTCAAGAATCCGCCCCGCTAAGTCCGTCATGGCGACAGTGGTTTGGAGAGGGCTGATGTCTACTCCGATGGCCGCGACACCGGCGGCACGCAGTCTCAAGAGCGTCGGGCGACGACCGCCCGTGGACTCTCCTTCGCCAATCTCTTCGATCAACCCGTCCGCCTTCAGCGTTTCAATAATGATCGAGACGGTTGAGCGTTGTAACGCCGTCTCGCGCGCAATATCCGCACGAGAGATGGGTTCTTTGTCGCGCACGTAGTTGAGGACGATCTGCCGGTTGATGTCCCGTATCGTACTGTTACTTGCAGTCTTCGCATTTTTAAGGTCAATGCGTCGCACGCTTGGCTCCGGTCTGCAATAAAGGTTGACTTGCGATTGTTGGAATGAAGGGACGCCGCCACGGAAAACTTAGTTTGTTGTGACTGCGAACGAAGTTTTAATACTAATTTAATAGCCTGTCAAGCAAAAAGTCAGATGAGCGTTCATCTGACTTCTGACAACGAGCGCAAAAGATTCTGTCTACAGTCCGCCTTACATCCACGTATCGAGCGAGGTCACGCGCGCCACCGCAGCGAATCAGTTTGTATGGTAAAAGCAGATGCCTAAGCCCAAAAGCTGCAATCAATTTTGAGTGAGTCTGATAATCCCAATGGTAACATCTCATTGACAGAGAAGGTGGCGGCGAGCAATCTCTTGTCTTTATCGGACGCGCTCCTGATAGCACTTGTTCAGCCAGTTAAGAAGGCTCGACGAGTGGCAAGCTGCACGGCCACGATTGGTACAGCTACACCAGAATCAATACTAAAAAAGCTACGCCCGTTCCCACTCAAAGAGACGAAAATCGGCAATCTTCCGGTAGTCGTCATCATTGATCGTCAGCACAGTGATTCCTTGCCGGGCCGCGCTCATGGCGATTAGCGCATCGTTGGTCATCCGTGCCTTCCCTACTTCCTCGTAGCCGTACTTCTCTCCGATGAGCGCCAACACCTGCCCGCTCGCCGTCCAGTCTGACTGGAGTGGGACGAGCAGTCTCCCTGCTCGCTCGAAATCCCTCTCCAAGTGCGACAGAAGCTTCTTCATCCTCCCATCTTGCGCGCCAACCAACAATTCCTCCAGCACCACAACGCTCAGCCACAATGGACGATCCTGCGCTTCCCCCTTACGAGAGGCGCGGCGTGACGAGAGAATCGAGGCGTTTCCCTGCCGCAGGGCGTAGATGTAGACGGAAGTATCGAAGAGGATTCCGGCCAAGGTTATTTGGCCTCCAAGCGGCCAAACGCGTCGTGGATATGAATGCCTTCTCGCGCGGCGGCTCGAAGAAAACGATTATGTGCAGCCCACGCCTTTCGATTACGCTCGTCCTCATCGAGCACGGAGTCGAGCGCACGTTCGATGGCCTCGGTCTCGGTCTTCGCCCCTAACACCTTTTGCGCTTTTTTAAGCTTGGTCTGGTCGAGAATTAAGTGCTTGTTACGTCGCTGGCTAGCTGTGTTGTTAATGTCACTCATTTCATGTACATAATACTACTCCATATGTACATTAACAAGAAGCGCCATCCTGACCGCGTTTAGTTTATCCGCTCACAGTTTCGGATGTTCTTTTGCTTTGAGCGTTATAAAAGTGTGCCGCGCAGGAGCAACATCCCGACGCTGAAGTAGATCACCAGCCCGGTCACGTCTACCAGCGTCGCGACGAACGGCGCTGATGAAGTCGCCGGATCAAATCCGAACCGTCGCAGGATGAAAGGCAGCATCGAGCCGGAGAGCGTGCCCCACAGGACAATGCCAACCAGCGAGAGGCCGACAGTCAAGGCTACCAGCAGCCAATGCGGGCCGTAGATATTCGAGAAGAGCGACCACGCCGTGATCCGCAGGAAACCGATGCTGCCGAGAATCGCTCCGAGCGCGACGCCGGAGAGGATTTCACGCCGCATGACCTGCCACCACTGACGCAGTCCCACTTCGCCGAGTGCTAATGCACGAATGACGAGCGTGGCGGCTTGCGAACCGGAGTTACCGCCGCTCGAAATAATCAACGGCACGAAGAGAGCCAGCACCACCGCTTTTTCGATCTCCTTTTCAAAGAAACCCATCGCCGTGGCCGTTAGTAGCTCGCCCAGGAAAAGTATGACGAGCCACCCCGCACGCTTCCTCACCATCCGCGCGAAAGAGATCTGCATGTACGGCTCGTCGAGCGCCTCCGAGCCGCCGATCTTCTGTATCTCTCTCGTCGCGCGGGCTTCGGCGACATCAAGCACATCGTCGGCTGTCACGACGCCGATGAGCATGCCGTCGGAGTCTGTGACGGGCAACGCCGGAAGGTCTGCATAGCGGAAGACGGTGACGGCTGATTCCTGTGTGTCCGCCGCTTTGAGCGCAATGAAGCGATTGTCCATCAAGTCGGAGACGTTATCGGTGACGGGCGCGAGCAAAAAGGCTCGCATGCGTATGTCATCAATCAGCGCTCCCTGCTTATCTATGACGTAGACCATCGTCAGAGTCTCGCTATCCTTCCCGTGCTCGCGGACGTAGTCGAGCACTTGTTGGACAGTCCAGGTCGGATGGACGGCGATGTAGTGAGGCGTCATCAGTCGCCCGATGCTCCCTTGCGGATAGCCGAGTAATTTCACGGCCACGGCACGCTCATCATCAGAGAGCAAAGTCAACAACTGCTTGGTCACCGCGCCCGGCAGTTCTTCAAGGAGCGACGTGCGATCATCGTCCGCCATCTCATTGAGTATGTCTGCAACCTCTTCGTGAGCCAGCGCCTTCAACAATCCACGTTGCGTATTGATGGGCAAGTATTCAAAGGTGGTCGCCGCGAGTTGGCGCGGGAGACAGCGAAACAATAATGCCTGCTCATCCGATGGAAGATCGCTGATGAGATTGGCAATCTCGGAAGGCCGTAAGTCATCCAGCTTATCTCTCACGCCCGCCAGGTCGCGCGCACGCACAGCTTTTTCTAAATCCGGGTGCAGTTGCTCTGTTTTCACAATCGTCTCCTCACAATACGAATGCCATCATTGTCTCACTTCAAAATATTTCGTGTTCTGTTGAAGCCGAAGTACAAATCACTTTTTGTTCTCCTTGCTTTCATTTTCGTTTTACCTGTCACGACGCAAGCCCGGATTCCCTTTTACACTGATGACGCGGACACGACAGATAAAGGAAAGCTCCACTTCGAATTCTTCAACGAACATGACGTACTGCAATCGGCCACGCTATCAAGCCCTAACACTTCGCCCGATGCTTGATTGGATTGCTCTGACTCTCGTCATAGGCGCACCTGAATTTCAGCGAAGATAAGACAAGCCAGGTAGTTCGGAGCTTTAAAATTCAATCTTTCATCGACATGGGTCTTCAAGCTCCTGAAGAGAGCAAAGGCGAATCTTCACTTATCTTCGACACCGGTGTGGCCTATATGGTCGGTCATAAAAAATCAGCAAGAAAAGATGAGCCGGTAGTTTGATGACCACGAGTGGAGTCGGGGGCAAGTTAAAGGAAACATCCAGGAACCTGGTTATCCGATCTTGTGTTCTTCCAATTTGGAATAGAGCAGACGCCGGTTGATGCCGAGCCGGCGTGCGGCTTCGGCTCGATTCCCGTCAGCCGCTTCAAGGGCGCGGCGGATCAGCTCGCGCTCCAACGCCGCCACCGCCTCCTTGAACGGTAAGTCTAAAAAAGACTGGTTTGCCTGTGCCTCGCTACTCTGTGAAGGAGAGGCTTCACCAAAGAGATGTGAAGGTGAGAGCACGTCAACACCGGCGGTGACCACGGCACGCTCGATCATGTTCTCCAACTCACGCACATTGCCCGGAAAGTTATAAGCGAGGAGCGCACGCATGGCTTCGTCTGAAAGGACTTTCGGAGCGAGAGCGTGGCGTGCTACTGCGCGCTCAAGAAAATGCTCGGCCAATTGCGGCACATCCGCGAGGCGTGCGCGCAAAGGCGGCAGGCGAATTTCGATGACGGACAGGCGATAATATAAATCCTCGCGGAAGCGTTTCTCCTCCACCTCTTTCTTCAAGTCACGATTGGTCGCCGCGATGACGCGCACATCCACCGCGACCGTCTCCGTGCCGCCGACACGCTCGAAGCGCCGCTCCTGCAAGGCGCGGAGAAGTTTCACTTGTGCGCCCGGCGTTAACTCGCCGACTTCGTCAAGAAAAAGTGTGCCCGTATGAGCCAGCTCAAAGCGTCCTTTCTTCTGGCGATCCGCACCCGTGAACGCGCCGCGCTCGTGACCGAAAAGTTCAGCTTCGATCAGATTCTCAGGCAGCGCGCCGCAGTTGACCGCGATGAATGGCCTGCGCGAGCGTGCCGAGTGTTTGTGCACCGCACGCGCGACCAACTCTTTGCCTGTACCTGATTCCCCCGTAATCAGGAGGGTCGCATCAGTAGCCGCGAGGCGTCCGATCTGCTTGAAGATGTCGCGCATCGCGCGGCTCACTCCGAGCATCTCGAACTCATCATCCTGCGACGTTGCGCCATCCGCATTCTCAACTTCCATTACTGGTTGGCGCGCGGATTCCGCCTCGCGGCTCAAGCGACGCTGCTCGGCAGCGCGTTGCAAGGTAGCGATAATCTCATCCAGATCGAGCGGCTTGGTGACATAATCATACGCGCCAAGCCTCATGGCCTCGATCATCTTTGAACTGTCGCCAAAGGCGCTGATGACGATGACCGGGGCAGCCGTCAATTTTTCATCCTGAATAATTCGCAGCACGCCGAGGCCGTCCAGCTTCGGCATTCGCATATCAAGAAAGATGACATCAGGTTTGACTGCGCCGCCGCGCAGCATACTGACTGCTTCTTCGCCATTCGCAGCCTGCGCAGCGTTGAAGCCCTCGCTCTCAACCAGCTCGACGAGGCCCTCTCTCAAGTTGACCTCGTCATCGACGATCAGTACCAGTCCCGCAGCTTCTTTCATGCTTCTGGAATCCATACGAGATATATACAGCATTCGACTGTCTTCATGCTTGCGGATGTCGCGGCAGTTCGATCAGAAAGCGCGTGCCGCCGCCCATGTGGCTTTCAAATGTGATGCGCCCGCCATGCGCTTCGATGATCTCACGCGCAATCGCCAGGCCCAGTCCCGTGCCCTCATCGCGGCCAGTAAAAAACGGCTCGAAAATATGGTCGCGCTCTTCCGGCGCGATGCCGTGCCCCGTATCTTCGATGACAAGCCGCGCGAGCGTTGAACTGTTCCTGTCCGGTAAAGTTTCACAAGTCACCGTCAACTTTCCGCCGTCAGGCATCGCTTCGAGCGCATTCTGCATGAGGTTGTCCATCACCTGTGAGAGACGATCCTCATCTCCTTCAATCGCAATCTTCTCATGTGAATCATTAATCACAATCTCAACACCGGAACGCTCGGCCAGCTCGCTCAGGAGCGTGGCGCGATGACGAGCTAGTTCACACAGGTCGAATTCCTTCCGCTCAAGCACGGGCTTGCGTCCGAGTTCCAGCAAACGACGGACGAGCGCATCCAGACGATCTATCTCTTCTGTGACGACCCGGAACGTGTCATCCAACTTATCCGGCGCATTCTTGACACGGCGCGCCATCTGGATTTTGAGTTTCATTGAGGCGAGGGGATTTCGGACTTCATGCGCGACCCCGGCAACCAGTCGTCCGAGAGCCGAGAGCCTCTCGCTCTGGCGAAGATCATGCTCCAACTCTCGCTGCCGTTCGATGTTGGCGCGCAACTCGGCGGCCAGTTGATTAATCGCAGCAGCGATGCGTGCGAGTTCAGGCGTGCGCGGCAGCGTAATTTGTCGATCAAGCTCTGTCTTCATACCTGCCAGCCCATACTCAATACTGATGACGCCCCTGCGGAGGTCTATCACGGTAGTCAACGCCAATCCACTGACCGCAATGATACTCAACGCGAGCGCGATGAGCGCCGCGAGATTCGCTCCCTCAGAGACGCCGGACAGATTTGAGAGTCGCTGTATTGTCCATGCTGCCGCAATCCCGTTTGAGCCATCGTTTATCTGAGAAGCCAGCCCTTCATCCGCAATGTCATCTGCTTGCGTCGGGTAGGCGACGACGATGATCCGGTCGCTTCCCGCTTGAATCGTGCTTGAAGTAGCCGTGCCGGTCTCGACCGCCTGACTCGCAAGCTTACGGATCACACCGGCGAGGTCTGTGCCAACTTCCGAGTTGTTGCTTGTCCCGGCATCATCGGGGGAAGCATAACCGACGAGCGCATTATCAGTGACGCGGTAGAAACCTCCGGCGGTTTCCGGATAACGACTCAGAGTGATGGCTGTGAGGCGTGCGAGTGGATCCGCGTACGCGGCGAAGAGTCTCTCGGCCTGTTGCGAGCGGCTTCGTCCTCGCCGTCCTTCTTCTCGTGCCCCTCCATCACGAGTCCCTTCCCTTGGGTCGCGTGTTGACGACGTAAGTTCTTCAAGAGTTTGATAACCGTTGGGATGTGCCTGGAGTGCGCGTGCCAGATCGCGCGCTGCCGAGTGCAGTGAAGCGTCCGCCTGGCGGATAGCGAAAGTCTCGGTCGCCCTCGCCAAGCGCCATGCGACGAAGAGGGCGATGAGTAAAGCGATGAGCGCGAACGCGGCCAGCATCGCCAGCCGCGTTCGCAAACTCACCTTTTTGATTGCATCAAGCATCACTCGCTATTCTACCTGTCACCGCTTGTATGCTCATGCCACACCTTCAAAACTGTCAATGCTTGAATAGGTGTGCCATTCACATCATTACCGTTCGCGGCGCGAGTGATCTTTTCGTTCGTGATCGTCGCCGAGCGCGATGGTCTGATTGCCAACCGTGATTTGCGCAGGGCTGATTATCGTTCCCCGCTCGTTACGCACGCCCTGACCTTCAATAGTCACCTGAGTGTCCGCGCCTTGCTCGGCGGCGACAATCAGCCTACCTATTTTGGATGAGAATCGCACCTGCTCGCCGCTCGACAGGATCAAACCATCCACATCACCTCGACCGTTGACGAGATGCGTGCGAATCGTGCCGGCGGCCTTGAATGTTTCCGGCGAGGCCGAAGGCGCATTCGCTGACTGACTGGCATTCGCATCACTTGCCGGGACAACATCGGGTTCAGCCTTCGCTTCACCCTGAGCGTTCGCGTCGGGCGGAGACGGTCTATCGCCCGGACGCTTCGTTCCACGCCTGTCACCTGATTCATGTGACTCCGAGCGTTCGCGCCCGGCCTCGACGATGGTGCGCCCGTTGGCGGAAATCTGTTTGACGCGAAATTCTCGTCCGTACGCGGATTGCGAACCCGCACGACCCGTCGCAGTCACTTCGTCGCCAACTTTGATCTGTGCGGCGACAGCCTCACCTGTTTGCGGGCTGAATTGTAATTGGTCGCCGCTCGCGAGCAGCAGACCTTTGACTGCGCCCCTGTCATCAAGCAGGTAAGCTGAGACCTGACTTTTAACTGTAGCACTGCGCGCAAAGAAACTGTGCGCTCCCCAGATAGCGGCAAAGGCTCCGAGGCCGATGATGAAGGCTCCAAGGCCAACCAGCAGATTACGTTTACTAAAGATAGACATGAATTGTACTCCCTTCAAAAGTGCGGAAGCCCTTGTGCGGTGCGTCCGGCAGAACGAGTTCACGAACGTGACGAGTGAGCACGCTGCGTTGGTCGCCAGTGCAAGGGTCATGCCGAACTTCCACAGCGGAAGGACGCCTTAAAAACAAGCTAAGGCAGGCGAGCATAGCGGCGCTGTGGCACGAATGTGTGAGAAGAGAGCACAGTCACAGCGTGCTCTTTTCTCACAACTCAGTGGTTGTGGAGCTTCATTTACAAGCAAACATGCGATGCAAGATGTGGTACGCGCTTTGCCATGTGTATCCCCGGAGGTGGGTGATGAACAAATTCATGGCAGCAATAAATTCAAGCAATAATATCGCTGCATCACCTATTGAAAGCTTGGTCTCAGATAAGCTTCCGAGATTGGTAGCCATTGAGGGGCCTTTAAGTAATCAAACTATCTTCTTGGATGAACCAATCATCTCGATAGGCCGTCAATTGACAAATGACATTAGCCTTGATGACCCGTTCGTCTCACGTCAGCATTGTTTAATCAGAAATGAGGGCGAGCAATACTTCATCGAAGATTTGAATAGTGCGAATGGAACTTACGTCGACAGCGAGCAGGTGAAAGAGAGCTTACTGAAAGAAGGGTCTCTCATTCAGATTGGTTCTTCACGTTTCCTGTTCTGCATTAATTCGCAACCGCAACCAACGCTCCTGAGCGCAAAGTTGCTCTTTATTCGGTAAAGGGAGGAAAGTATGAAGTTGAATAAATTGATGAAGAGTGTCGGCGGGGCACTCGCGATGCTGTTGCTGGTGTTGGGCATCTCTGTGGCGACCAGTACGACAGCCAACGCACAATCTCGACAGTACCCGTCAAATGGTAACGGGCAGTATCAAAGAGATCGTAACCGTGATCGAAGCCAGACGCAGGGTCGTCGCAATGATCGCAATGATCGCAACTCCGGCTACGGAAACAATGGCGGGTACGACAACAGAGTTCGGAACCGTGGCTACGAGAATAACAGTGGGTATGGCGGCTACAACAACGGCTACCAGATTGCTCAGAACCAGGGTTATCAGGCCGGCTTGAACACTGGTGCCAGTGACGCGCAGCGTGGTCAGAGCTACAGCCCGCAGCGTTCACACTACTACAGTAATGCCTCTTCGCAGGGTTTTCGCGACGGCTTCGTACAAGGCTATGAAGCAGGTTTCCGCCAGTATAGTGGCTACAACAACGGTGGCTACAGAAGGAGCAACACGCGCACTAATGTCGGAAATATTCTGGGCGCAATCCTGAGCGGCAGACCTTGAGTCAGCTACAAACTGAACTGACAACTGACCGGGTTGGAAATGCTGTGATTTATGGTCAAGGCATTTCCAACCCGGTCAGTTAATTTTCCGCACAGTTAAAACTTCAATCGAAAAGAGAGTGCGATCTCCGAGATTGAACTGATTCAGCCCAAATTGAAAACACTATCATCGTTCACACTTCTGACCGCTTCTGCCACTTTGATGTATAGACTCTCTCAAAATGATTGACTCCCGTAGCTTTGATACTTTGGCCTTCACGAGATAAGCGACATTATCCATAACAAATCGAACAGTTAGCATTTAACCGTAAAGGCATTAAAGTTGCAGTAAGATATTTAAGATGAGGCGATGATTTTGTAGACCTCATGAAATCGAGAACGAGCGCTCGTTGATGAACCCTTTGGAAACCCGACGATTCTCAAAATTGGTGGCCGTCCCACTCATCGCCTTTGGCGGTGTGATTTTTCTGTATGCCGTTTATGACTGGCCGGCGTCTCAGCTCGGCATCCCATTTCTGGCTTTAAGTCTCACGGCAATTATTATCAGCTCTCGTTATCCCATCTCGCTCCCCAGAGGCAGGGGTCAGATTTCAGCCGCTGAAAGCTTCTGTTTCCTTGCCATACTACTTTTCGGATTCGAGGCGTCCGTGCTATTCGCAGCCTTGATAGCCTTTTGCATACCTCAACTGACAAACAACGGCGTCAGAGGGCAACTATTAAAATCCGCCGTCTCCATCATCTCAACTTTTCTCGTAGTCTGGATATTACAACAAATCTTTGCGCCGCTCATCGGGTTCGTACAAATTTCCTACTCTCTCGAATTGCTTCAGGCGATCACGTGCGCAGCCCTCATTCAGGCTTTTATCAGCACGACGATGATCGTGCTGTGCGACGCTTACCGGATTAAGCAATCAATCTTGCGCACGTGGGTCAGCATCTATTTCTGGAGCTTCATCACATATTTTGCCGGAGCCGTGGTGGCATGCGGCGTCGCCGTGCTCATCACTGCCACAGGTTTGAGCGCATATGTCGTGATGTCTCTCATCGGAGCCATTCTGTTTTACGCTTATCACCTGTACGTCAAATATCTCGAAGCCGGTGAGGCGAAGCTTGAGCACTACGGCGCAGCTATCAAGGACAACTCCGAACGCTTTCGCAGTGCGTTCGATCATTCCGCCATCGGGATGGCGCTGGTGTCACCTGAAGGACGCTGGTTGCAGGTCAACCGCGCTCTGTGTGCGCTGCTGGGTTATTCGGAACGCGATTTAATGGCGACTGATTATCTGGCTATCACACACCCGGACGATCTGGGAACGGCCATCGCCAACATTCGTCAACTGTTGAAAGGCCGCATCCCCTCCTATCAAACTGAGAAGAGATATATTCATAAACTGGGGCACGAGGTGTGGGTCTCATGGAACGCTTCTTTAGTGCGGGATGAGTACACAGGATCGGCTCACCTTATTTTTCAGATACAGGATATTACCGACCGCAAACGCGCCGAAGAGAGACTCTTGCATGATGCTTTTCATGATGCGCTGACCGGGCTGCCAAACCGCGCGCTGTTTATGGATCACTTAAAGATGTCCATTGCGCGCACCGAGCGGAATCATGAGCATAAGTTTGCTGTGCTCTATCTGGACCTTGATCGCTTCAAGCTCATTAATGACAGCCTCGGGCATATGATTGGCGATCAACTACTGGTTGGCATCGCCAAACGGTTGGAAGCTTCCCTGCGCCCGATAGACACGATTGCGCGGCTGGGCGGCGATGAATTTACGATTCTGCTTGAGGATGTCAACGATCAGAGCGAGGTCATCTTTGTCGCCGAACGACTTCAGAAGGAGTTATCAGCGCCGTTCTCTTTGAGCGGGCGCGAAGTCTTTACGACGATGAGCATCGGGATTGCTTTTGGCTCAAAGTCATATGCACATGCCGAGGATATTTTGCGCGACGCAGACACGGCGATGTACAGAGCCAAGTCGCTCGGAAATGCCCGTTATGAAATCTTCGATGTCGCCATGCACGCGCAGGCCGTCAAACTCTTGCAGTTAGAGACGGATTTGCGCCGCGCTCTGGAACGCAGGGAATTTTTCATACAGTATCAGCCGATTATGTCTCTTGACACTTTTAGCTTGAGCGGCTTTGAAGCTCTGGTGCGCTGGCGACATCCTGAGCACGGCTTTGTTTCACCCGCAGACTTTATTCCTTTGGCCGAGGAAACGGGTTTGATTATTCCGCTGGGCGAATGGGTGTTACGCGAAGCCTGTTATCAAATGAAAGATTGGCAGAACCAGTTTTCCGGGGCGTCGCTGCTGTTTATGAGCGTCAATCTATCTGTCAAACAGTTCAACCAGCCCGATCTGATTGAGAGGATTACCGGCATCATTCATGAAACTGAATTAGCCCCGCAGAGCTTGAAACTTGAGATCACGGAAAGCGCAGTCACGGAAAAGATCGAAACCGCCGCCGGGATGATGCAGCAGTTGCGCACCATCGGGGTCAAGCTCAGCATGGATGATTTCGGCACAGGCTATTCATCCTTGAGCCACCTCCATAGTTTCCCGCTCGATACGCTGAAGATTGATCGCTCATTTATTGCGCGAATGCTGGACAATGATGAGAACATGGAAATCGTGCGGACAATCGTCGGCCTCGCGCAGAATATGGGAATGGAGTTGGTCGCAGAAGGCGTCGAGACATACGACCAAATAGCGATTCTCAGGAAGCTTGGCTGTGAATACGGGCAGGGACACTTCTTCTCTAAAGCGATTCATGCTGAGGATGCCGCAAGTTTTATCGCTGAGTTCTCGCACACCATCTCGAAAATCCCCTTCAATGTGCCTCAAAAGAGATTAATGGTTGCATAAAGCCAGGTGCGAGCTTGGTCACATGCTCCGCAACTTGTCTCTTCCGATTCCGTACAATGCGCGAGAAAGAGTTTCACGCAAAGGCGCAAAGACGCAAAGGAAGCACGCCAAGTGGTTGAGTGCTTACTGCTGCCGGCATGCTTTTCTTTGCGCCACCAGCGCCTTTGCGCGAGCTTCTTTCGTGAGGATGATTGACCTGAATCCCAAACTGAACCACTACCGAATTACCGACTTCACTTCTCTTGAATCAAAATTCAAACCCTTTCCACATCATAAAGTATTCCGCGTCCGGTGATTTTCATTGACACACTTGCATAGAAGCGACTAAGGTATGCTGCCATGAACAAGGATTTGTTTACATCTGAGGTAGCAACGAGGTTTGGCGTAGATGCCAGATCGGTCAGAGCATGGTGCGCTCGCCGGTTGTTGCCGGGCGCTTATGAAGAAGAGACGCCGCGTGGCTCTGTGTGGCGGATCCCGGAAATAGCTCTCGATGGATTCGTACCGCCGAAGATAGGACGGCCTCGCACACGCAAAGTCATCGACGAAGCAACAATGGCGGAGAAAGCTGCATGATTACAATTGCGATTGCTAATCAGAAAGGCGGAGTCGGCAAGACGACAACAGCTTGCAATATGGCAGCCGGGTTAGCCATTCGTGGCTATAAAACTCTCCTGGTTGATCTCGATAGCCAGTGCAACGCGACTTTTACCTTTCTCGATCCGAGTATCGTCACGACGACTCTCGCCGATGTGCTGGTTGGACATCACGAGCGGCCTGAGCTGACCGAAGCGGTCTATGAATCGCACATAGACAATCTCGACATCGCTCCCAGCCATATTCGCCTGGCGATGCTTGAGCGTGCAGTCCAGATTGAAGAACAGTACAGGCTCAAGGATGCGCTGGAGACTCTGGAGGGTTACGACTTCGCATTGATCGATTGCCCGCCGAGCGTCGGCATGACGCTCACGCAGGCGCTTCTGGCCTCTTCGAGTGTGATCGTGCCCATCGCCGCACAGTTCTACCCGCTCGAAGGGGTGATTGATCTCACGGCGACAATTCAGGCGACGAAGAGGCCGAATCCTACTCTTTCAATTCTTGGCTACGTCATCACAAACTTTGATACGCGCAATCGAATCTGCGCCGATGCGCTCAGCAAGGTGCAGGAGATGTTTGGCGATCTGGTCTTCGAGACCGTGATTCGCACCAACGTCAAACTGCAAACGGCTCCAGCTTTTCGCAAGAGCATTTACGAGCACGCGCCTGAATCGCATGGCAGCAAGGATTATGACGCGCTTAATGATGAGGTGCTTACACGACTCAAAATGGACAAGCCTTTGCAGTTGGTCAGGGAGGCTAGTAAATGACCGTGCCAGATAAGAAGATAAAGCCTATCGTGCAGACGCGCACGCCAAAGAAAAAGACGCAGGGCACTTTTGATAATCTGCGAACACTTCCCCACCCGCATCCGGTTGAGGAAATTCTCGGCCTCACCACCGCCACGCCCTCTACCCCCTCTACAGGGTCTACCCCCTCTACAGGGTCTACCCCCCCTAGCTTAAAACAATCGGTGGCGCCCGAGCGTGATTTTACAAGAGTTGCTAATTCGATCATCCGTAGTGCGGTGCCCACCGGTATATTTGGCGAGCAGGGCGGAAAGAGCAAAGAATTGTACGATACGCTTTACTCTTTGACGCGCGGTGCGATAACTCCCCAGCGCAAGATCAGGATCCCGAAAGACCAGTTGATGCGTAAAGCAGGAATCGGCTCTGAAGTTACACTGAGGAAAAACCTTGCGAGATTGCGCGAATCGAAGTTAATCATAGAATCAGTAGTACCCGGCACGCATGGCGGCAATGAGTATGAAGTGTTCCTGCCAGAGGAGGTCGGCTTAATCCCCTCTACAGGGTCTACCCCCTCTACAGGGTCTAGACCCTCTTACACCCTCTCGAATCGAGAGGGTCTAGAGGCTCTCGATTCGAGAGGCTCTAGAGCCAGTTTAAATCCAGTAGAGACAATCACTTCCGGGAAACCTAAGACTTCTTTTAAAACAAGTACTGAGAATGATGATGATGAGGCTAGCGCCGCCGTCCTCCGAGAACTGAGAAAAATGATCGAAGAGATTGGTGGCAGGCAAGCCACGAGCGCCGAAATCACCAAGCTCATTGAGGTG
>DASWRG010000138.1:0-4438 GCA_036403295.1 Pyrinomonadaceae bacterium | reverse complement strand
AAAGCTGAAGGGCGTCTTCTGCAAGACGGCATCGGACTCGTCCAATTGGTAAGCCTCCTGCATCCAGAGCAGGCGATTCGAGATGGCCTCATGCGTGTTCATCGCGCCTTTGGGCTGTCCCGTCGAGCCGGAGGTGTAAATCACGTAGGCCAGATTTTCGGGCGCAACTTTCGTCTGCGGCGTCTCCCTGTTTTCGAGAGCAATCGTCTGCCAACTGGAATCGAGGCATAAGACCTCTGCCGTGCTGTGTGGCAATTTTTCACGCAGATGCTTTTGTGTGATGAGCACCGGCGCGCGGCAATCATCCAACATGAAAGCAAGGCGTTCCTGCGGATAGGCCGGGTCTAAAGGCACATAAGCGCCGCCCGCTTTGAGCACGCCGAGCAGCGCCACAACCATTTCGATGGAGCGTTCAAGACAGACGGCCACCAGCACATCCGGCCTGACGCCTGAGGTTTGCAGCTGATGCGCCAGTTGATTCGCACGTTCGTTCAACTCTCGATAACTCACGCGCTCGTCTTCAAAAACCAGAGCCACAGCATCGGGCGTGCGTTCGGCCCGTGCTTCAAAAAGCTGTTGCAGACAAGCTTTCGGGAAAGCGCCCTCAATGAGCTGGCTTTGCGCGGCAACGTGCGTCTGAAGTTTCTCCTCTTCGGTGAGAATCGCCAGTTCGTCAATTCGTTGATTCGGGTCGGCAACGATTCCTGTCAGCAGGATTTCCAAATGGCGCATCATGCGCTCGATAGTCGCGGCATCGAACAAATCCGTGTTGTACTCGAATGCGAGGCTCACACCTTTATTCGTCTCACGGACGACCACGGTTAAATCAAACTTGGCTGCTCCCGCGTGAATTGCGACCGCCGAGAGCGTCAGCCCCGTAGAGATTTTCGTCTCGGGTCGCGGCGCATTTGCCAGTGCAAACATCACCTGAAAGAGAGGCGTGCGGCTCTGGTCGCGCGGCGCTTGCAGCTCTTGGACGAGCTTGTCGAACGGCACTTCCTGATGAGCATAAGCGCCGAGCGCGACCTCCTGCACGCGTCTCAGCAATTGCCGAAAACCCGGATTGCCTGAAAGGTCTGTGCGCAAGACCAGCGTGTTGACAAAGAAGCCAATCAGACCTTCAAGCTCCGCGCGATTGCGTCCGGCGATGGGCGTGCCGACGACGATGTCCGTCTGCCCCGCATACCTTGAGAGTAAAAGCTTGAACCCCGCCAGCAAAGTCATGAACAACGTCACGCCTTCGCGGCGGCTCAGCTCTTGAAGCTCTTGCGACAATGCTTGAGAAAGAGTCGAAGCATAATCGCCCCCGCGAAAAGTTTGCACGGGCGGGCGCGGGCGATCTGTCGGAAGCTGTAGCAGAGGCGCGTCCGCCAATTGCTGTTTCCAGTAATCAAGCTGCGCTTCCAGATTCAGGCCGCTCAGCCACTCGCGCTGCCAGATTGCGAAATCCGCATACTGTATCGGCAACTCCGCGAGCGGCGACTTGCGTCCGGCAACGAACGCGTCATAGATGGTCGCCAGCTCATGCCCGAAAATCCCTATTGACCACCCGTCGGAAACGATGTGATGCATGTTGACGATCAGGACATGCTCGTCCTCGTCCAGTTGCAGCAAGGTCGCGCGCAGCAAAGGCCCGTGTTTCAATTCAAAGGGCAGGCGAGCATCGTCTGTCGCAATCTGTCGCAGGCGGTCTTCGCGCTCATCCTTTGCAAGCTCGCGCAAATCCATCATCAGCAAGGGAACGAAAGCTTTTTGAGCTATCGCTTGCGCCGGCGCTCCGTCAATGACTGGGAAAGAGGTGCGCAAGCTCTCATGCCGCCGGACGATTTCATGCAGACTTTTGAGCAAGGCTTCGACATCGAGTGTGCCATGTATGCGCAAGGCAAGCGGGATGTTGTAAGCGGATTTGTGCAGCAAAACCTGATCGAGAAAGAATAGCCCCTGCTGTGTGAAAGAGAGCGGAATCGGGCTTGCCAGCTCCGGCGCGCGACGCTTAATCGTGCT
The DNA here is from genome assembly GCA_036403295.1 of Pyrinomonadaceae bacterium. Classification (GTDB taxonomy): domain Bacteria; phylum Acidobacteriota; class Blastocatellia; order Pyrinomonadales; family Pyrinomonadaceae; genus JACMLC01. The sequence continues at coordinate 2,434 of DASWRG010000138.1, read as the reverse complement.
CAATTCGTGGTCTGTAGAAATCGGGCGAGCTTGCTCTGTGCTGTCTGCTGTCAGCGCGTCCTGCCGGGCGGTGAGTTCCGCAAAAGTGTAATCAAGCTGAGCGGCTAACTTCCTTGAAACGTCGCCGAGAAAATCTTCCGTATATTTTTCAGCCCAGCGGCTTGCGACTCCGGCATTGATAGAAATGTGCTGATGAAACTTCACATCGCCCAGCATCCTCGACTCTTTGTAGAGTCCATCCGTCATGCGCTTCTCTTTCTCGCGGTAGGGCTGCAACATGTCCGGGTGGAGTTCGAGGCTCAGGAAATGACAGAGACTCTCCAAAACCTCTTCGGGCACGGTCACCAGTTCTTCAAAGCTCAGACGATGCTGTCGCTCTCGCGGCACATCCTGTAAAAATTCGAGGATGTTGCGGTGACTGATGTTCCAGACAATCTCGGCCAGCTCGCGGGTCGAAAACGGATGGCCGCCGCCGAGAAAGAGCTGATCCATTTTCGCTTCCTCGAAAGAATGAATCATGCCGTAAGGATGCCTGACGAGGTGTATGTAGAGCGGAGCCTCGAAGTCCTCTTCAGCGCGCCGCAAAATTGATTTATCGAGCGCGTATGACGGCGTCTTATCAACCAGCCTGCGCTCGCCGAGCCACGCCTGCAATTGACGATAAAACTCCTGTGTCGTCAACCCGCTCTCTTCAAACTCCTGCATCAACTCTTTAGCCTCGTCCGCCCCGCACCCTCTGGCTTCCATGACGGCGCGCAAAGCGCCTTCCAACCAGAACGCTTGCGCGCCGGTGAATATCTCACACCTCTCGCGCAGGGTGTTGAAGGAAAGCAACTCCAGTTCCGGCGGCGCAAACAAAGCGGGATGCCCGGCCAGCATGACTCTCAATAAGGTCGAGCCTGAACGCGGCGGCGAAAGGATGAAAATCGCGGGTGGATTCTTCCGCCCGGACTTCGAGCCTTTCTCTCTTGGCGGCAGCTGACGAACCAACTGTCTGACCCGCTCGATCTTTTCGACATTCACACGGGCAAGCGTTCCCGCCCTGTCATGCTCTACGGTGTCAGAGCCGGAAACCTTGCTCCTTTCTGAGCCGACGATTCGCGCTACCGCTTCGCTGTAATGCTCTTCAAGGTAAGCGGCCAGTTGTGCGATAGTCGGCGAGGTGAAAATAGTCACGACGTGAATGATTTCTCCGAGCCTCTCTTGCAGGTGATTGATGAAGATCGCGCCCTTAATCGAGTTACCCCCGAGCTCGAAAAAATTGTCGTCAAGTCCCACCCTCTCCAAGCCAAGTATCTCGCACCACATCTGTGCCAACAGCAGTTCGAGCGGGCGAGCGGGCGCGACATAGTTTTGTTCCAATGCTGGCCGGGAAGCGTCGGGCGCGGGCAGAGCTTTCCTGTCCAGCTTGCCGTTCGCTGTCAAAGGCAGCTCATCCAGAAAGATATATGTCGCAGGTATCATGTAATCAGGCAATCTCGACTGTAGATACTCTCGCAACTCGCTCACGCCGGGAGCGGAAGCATGGCGAGCGACCAGATAACAGACGAGTCGTTTATCTCCCGGCGCATCTTCGTGTGCGATGGCGATGGCTTCGCGCAAGCCTGTGTGCTCGGCCAGCGCGGCTTCGATTTCACCTGGCTCGATTCGATAGCCGCGAATCTTCACCTGCTGGTCTATCCGCCCCAGATATTCTATCTCTCCATCTGGCTTGTATCGCCCTCTGTCTCCCGAACGGTACAGCCTCGCTCCTCCCTCGCTTCCCATTGGATGCGCAATGAATCTCTCCGCCGTCAACTCCGCTCGTTTCAGATAACCTCGCGCCAACCCCTTCCCCCCAACGCAGATCTCTCCCGCCACTCCCATTGGCGCTGCCTGCCCATGCTCATCCAAGATGTAGACCTCCAGTGATGAGATGGCTCGGCCAATCATGCTGCCTGTCCTAGATTGCTCAAGCTCTGAGAGCAGCACTCGATGATGGGTCACATGCACCGTCGTCTCCGTGATGCCATACATGTTGATGAGCTGTGGCTGCTCCTCTCCATGTCGCCTCAACCAGGGCCGTAAGCTCTGCACATCCAATGCCTCTCCGCCGAAGATGACCAGCCGCAAGGCCAACGCTTGTGCCGGTTGAGCTTCTGCACTGCTCTCCTCGACGAGCATCAACTGGCGGAAGGCTGAGGGCGTCTGGTTCAGCACCGTCACCCGCTCTCTCAATAAGAGCTGATAGAACTCTTCCGGTGAACGGCTGACGAAGTAAGGAACAATGACGAGGCGTCCGCCGGAGAGGAGTGCGCCCCAGAGTTCCCAGACCGAGAAGTCGAAGGCATAGGAATGAAAGAGCGTCCACACGTCTTGTTCATCAAAGCGGAAGAGCGGCTCAGTGGCGGCCAAGAGATGAAAGACATTGCGGTGAGTGAGGAGAGCGCCTTTG
>DASWRG010000137.1:0-37532 GCA_036403295.1 Pyrinomonadaceae bacterium | reverse complement strand
GGCGACAACGCGGGCGATTCGGTCGGGCCATCGGCGGATGGCTTTGAGACTTACGGCGTGACGGGCGTCGCGCTCATCACCTTTATCCTGCTCGGCGTGCGAGATCAGGGGACGGTCGCCGTGCAACTGCTCGTCTGGATTTTCGTGATGCGTATCATGATGGTCATCGCCAGCGCGCTCTCCTACTTCATCAACGAAGCGATTGCGAAAGCGCGTTATGCGAAGGCCGATTCGATGAACTTCGAGAAGCCTTTGACTTCGCTCGTCTGGTTGACTTCCATCATCTCAGTCGTGCTGACATTCCTTGTCTCGTATCTCATCATTCCGTCGCTCGGCGGCGACACGACGCAGTGGTGGAAGCTGGCTTCGATTATCTCCTGCGGAACTCTGGCGGGCGCGATTATCCCTGAACTGGTCAAGGTCTTCACTTCGACCGAATCGGGACACGTCAAAGAGGTCGTCACCTCTTCGCAAGAGGGCGGGCCGTCGCTCAATATTCTGTCGGGACTCGTGGCCGGAAACTTTTCGGCCTACTGGATTGGCCTCAGCATCGTCGCGCTGATGGGGGTGGCCTTTCTCTTCAGCACACAGGGGCTAGACGCTTTGATGGTTTCGACCCCGCTCGTGCAGGTCGCGCCGGTCTTCGCCTTCGGCCTAGTGGCGTTCGGCTTTCTGGGCATGGGGCCAGTGACGATTGCGGTTGACTCTTACGGCCCGGTGACGGACAACGCGCAGAGCGTTTACGAACTCTCGCTCATCGAGCAACAGCCGAACATCGAAGCGGAAATCAAGAACGATTTCGGCATGACGGTCAACTTCGAGCGCGCGAAGCATCTCCTCGAAGAGAACGACGGCGCGGGCAACACTTTCAAGGCGACGGCGAAACCCGTCCTCATCGGCACGGCTGTGGTCGGAGCGACGACGATGATCTTTTCGATCATCATGGTCTTGACGGACAAGCTGACGAACACGGCGGCGATGCAGAGCCTTTCGCTCCTTCACGCTCCGTTCGTCCTCGGCTTGATTACGGGCGGCGCGGTCATCTACTGGTTCACGGGAGCTTCGACGCAGGCCGTGACGACCGGAGCTTATCGCGCGGTCGAGTTCATCAAAGCCAATATCAACCTCGGCGAAGAAGTCGAAAGGGCTTCGGTCGAAGACAGCAAGAAGGTCGTCCAAATCTGCACGCAGTACGCGCAGAAGGGCATGTTCAATATCTTCCTGACGGTCTTCTTTGCGACGCTGGCCTTCGCGTTCGTCGAGCCTTTCTTCTTCATCGGCTACCTGTTTTCGATTGCCATCTTCGGCCTCTATCAAGCGATCTTCATGGCGAACGCGGGCGGCGCGTGGGACAACGCGAAGAAGATCGTCGAGGTTGAGTTGAAGCAGAAGGGCACGGCCTTGCACGACGCGACGGTGGTCGGCGACACGGTGGGCGATCCTTTCAAGGACACTTCGTCCGTCGCGCTGAATCCGATTATCAAATTCACGACGCTCTTCGGTCTGCTCGCGGTCGAGCTGGCGGTCGAGATGACCAACACGCAAGGCTCTACGTTCGGCCACGCGCTGGCCGCCGTCTTCTTTATCATCTCAATGTTCTTCGTCTGGCGTTCATTCTACGGAATGCGTATCGGAGGAAAGCAGTAAGAGCAGTAATGAGTGACAAGTGACGAGTGACAAGATAAAATCATTTTCTCTTTCACTTGTCACTTGTCACTTGAGGAAAAATTCGTGAACACTTCTTACGCCAAAGCTGACACATTATTGGGCGCGGTCTTTGCGCCGATGGATTGGGCGCGCTCTGTGGGATTGGTTTTAGCTTTCAGCCTCTTGACGGCGCTGGCGGCGCAGGTGGCGATTCCTCTGACGTTCACGCCCGTGCCGATTACGGCTCAAACCTTCGCGGTGCTGTTGACGGGCGCGCTGTTAGGCTCAAGGCTCGGCGCGCTGGCGATGCTCGCTTATCTGCTCGAAGGAGCGGTCGGGCTTCCCTTCTTCGCGGCTGGCGGCGCGGGGCTCGGGCGTCTGCTCTTGAGTCCGGGGAGCGGTTATCTGCTCGCGTATCCAGCGGCGGCTTTTGTGACCGGACTGCTGGCAGAGCGCGGCTGGGACAGACGTTTTCTCAAGGCGGCGGCGGCGATGGCTCTCGGCTCCGTTGTGATTCTCCTGTGCGGCTGGTCTTGGCTGGCGATCTGGACGAAATCCGCCGCGCAAGCTTTCAGCCTCGGCGTCGCGCCGTTCATCCCCGGCGACATTATCAAGACCGCGCTCGCCGCCGCCGCGCTCCCGACCGGCTGGGCGATCCTGCGCCGCACCGGACACAAGAGTTAGCCATGCGATTTTGTGATTGATGTTGAAGCCTCTGAATCATTCATTCAATTCAGAGGCTTCACTTGTTTTCTTTGCGCCTTTGCGCCTTTGCGTGAAACTGATTCTCACGCAAAGGCGCAAAGACGCAAAGGGTTGAGTCAAGATATGTACACACTCAAAGTACGTTCGCGCGAGCGAGAAGAGCTGGTCGAGTTTACGGATGAAGTGCGGCACATATTGAAGCACTCGGGCGAGTCGGCAGGCATCTGCGTGCTGTACGTGCAGCACACGACCGCCGGGCTGACTATCAACGAGAACGCAGACCCGGATGTTCCGCGCGACATGCTGCATGCCCTGCGGACTCTGATTCCGCAACACGGCATGGGCTTTCATCACGGCGAAGAGAATTCCGACGCTCACATTAAGGCGAGTCTCGTCGGCACGAGCGTCATGATTCCCTTTCAAGAGTGCAAGCTGCAACTGGGACACTGGCAGGGAATTTTTCTGTGCGAGTTCGACGGCCCGCGCGAGCGACAGGTAATCATGACGCTGCTGCATTGATGAAAGGCAAGCTGTCATTCATGTGTGCCGACCGCGCGCGACCGACCGCAAGGTATGACGAGATCGCGTCGCATTACGATGGAGCGATGCGACCGCTCGAACGCTGGCTGCTCGCGCGCCTGCGCGCCAGAGTTTTCGCCGCGCTGCCGGAAAACTCTCGCCTCATCGAAGTCGGCGCGGGGACGGGAGCGAATTTCTCTTTCTATCCAAGCGGGACGCGCGGGGCGGCGTGCGAGTTGAGTTTTGAGATGCTCAAACTGGCGCGCGTGAAAGAACTAGACGCGGGCGTGCAGCTCGTCCAAAGCTGCGCCGAGGGGCTGCCGTTCGCGGATGATTCATTCGATGCAGCCGTCGCCACGCTCGTCTTCTGTTCGGTCGTGTCGCCGCAGCAAGCCTTCGCGGAGTTGCGCCGCGTCGTGCGCGCAGGCGGCGCCATCGCCCTGCTTGAGCATGTGCGGCCAAACGGCCTGTTGGGTTTTCTCTTCGATGCTTTGAACTTGCTGACCGTCCCGCTCTTTGACGACCACTTCAATCGCCGGACGGCGGACGAGGCGCGCCGCGCCGGACTCTTTGTCTTGAGAGTCGAGCGGCACGCGCTCGGCATCATCAACCTTATCGTCTGTCGCGTGTGAGAGATTTTCAAAGAGGAGATTTAAACGCAAAGGGCGCAAAGTGTTTCGCAGAGAACGCAAAGAAAAGTTTTCCCTTTGCGCTCTTTGCGTCTTTGACTTTGCGCTCTTTGCGTTTAAACTTTCTTCTCGGATTAATCTTGAATGAGGAGCGGCGTCATGTCTCTCGCAAAATTTCGTGATCGCATACACGTTGGATGTCAGGGGTGGAATTACGACGATTGGGTGACGGGGCCGGCGGGCGGCGACCGCGTCTTTTATCCGAACGGGACGCGCCCGCCCGCGATGCTCGAAGTTTACGCTCGCGCCTTCGAGACGGTCGAAGTGGATTCGACCTTTTACGCGATTCCTTCGGCGCAGACGGTTGACGGTTGGAACAAAAGGACGCCGCCGAAATTCACCTTCTCCTTAAAACTGCCGCAGGCGATTTCGCATGAGCATCTGCTTCGCCAGAGCAGCCGTGACCTCCTGGAAGAATTCTGCGACCGCGTGCGGCTGCTCGATGAAAAGCTCGCGGTCATCCTCGTGCAGATGCCGCCGCATTTTGACGCCTCGCCCGAAAACATGCGCGCCCTCAAAGAGTTTCTCGCGCTCCTGCCGCGCGAACTGCGTTTCAGCATAGAGTTTCGCAGCCGCGATTGGATGACGGCGGACGCGCTCGAACTGCTCGCCAAATACGGAGTCGCGCTCGCGCTCGTCGAAGGGCAATGGATTCCGCGCGAGCTGATGTTCGAGAGCGCGCGTGTCGAGACAGCCGATTTCGCCTACGTGCGCTGGATGGGCGAACGCGATTTGACGCGCTTCGATGTCGTGCAACGCCCGCAAGACTCTAACCTGCAACTGTGGGGCGAAACGCTCGCGGAAGTTTGCGCGCGCGTCTCTGACACTTACGCTTATTTCAGTAACTTCTATGAAGGCTATGCTCCTGAGAGCGCGAACAAGCTCAAACGCTTGTTCAATCAGCCAGTCACCGAAGCCGCAGACCTCGAAGATCAGCCCTCGCTTTTCTGAAAAAGATAATTCCATGAGCGCGCGTAACACGGCGCGCACCGATCAAGCCTATGCGTTAGATTTAATAAAGTAGGGGCAGGGACTAGCCTTGCGCCTACAGTTTGCTCAACGCCTTACGTCTGGCGGTTGCTTTTCTTTGCCGCGATGTTAAGATACTTTAAATTTCCCCCTTAACGAAACTAGAGGAGCGCGCGGGCTGAGAGAGAATGTAGCTCGCCTTGCGCTCTCGACATGATGAGGAACAAGCATGGCAGGTGAAGAGAGAGCGCCGATGCAGGATGAGCCGTATGTGATTGATCTGCTCGTCAGGCGGCACGACGAGATTATCAACCTCTGGATCAAGGATCGTCTTGAGTCCGGCGAGTTTCGCGACGAGCTGATTCCCAAGAAAGAACTGCGGCGGCAATCGCAGCAAGTGATAGACATCCTCTCGCGCTCGATTAGAGATTCGGGCGGCGCGGAGTTTGAAGCTCCGGCCTTTGACGAGCTGCGCGCCTTTCTCAACGAGATTTCGCGCAATCGCGCCTTCAAGGGCTACACGCCGATGGAGAACGCGACCTACATCCTGAGCCTGCGCGACACCTTGACGCAGCTCCTCGCCGAAGAGCTGGAAGGCGACGCCAACGCCCTCATCCGCGAGATGAACTACTTCACGAAGCTCCTCGACAAGATGGGACTCGTGATGGTCGAAAACTACATACGCTCGCGCGAAGAGATTATTCAGCAGCAGCGTTTGGACATGATGGAGCTTTCGACGCCGGTCATCAAAGTCTGGGACAAGATTCTGACGCTGCCCATCATCGGCACGCTCGATTCGCGCCGCGCGCAGATGATGATGGAAGCTCTCTTGCAAAAAATCGTCGAATCCGGCTCGACCATCGCCATCCTCGACATCACGGGCGTGCGGACGATGGACACGCTCGTCGCCAATCATCTGATTAAGACTGTGACGGCGGCTCGACTGATGGGCGCGCGTTGCATTCTGACGGGCGTGAGTCCTGCCATCGCGCAGACGATGGTGCAGCTCGGCATAGACCTCACGCAGATCACCACGCGCGCGCAGATGTCCGACGGCATCAAGCTCGCGCTCGAAATGCTCGGGCGCGCGGTCGTCTCGACCAAAACGCTGGTTAAGATGTCGGGCGGCTCGCTGAACGGAACGGCGCAGAAACCAATCGCACACAATGTGGAAAGCGGCGAGAGCGAGCATAAGAGCAGCAGATAAGTATTTGAAATTTGAGATTTGAAATCTCAAATCTTTGTGAGGATTCCCGATGAACCTGACGCAACGCATACCGATCTTGAAAGTTGGGCGCGTCCTGATCGTGCCGATTCAGTTCGACATGGACGATCAGACCGTGATGAGCCTGCAAGAGAGCATCCTTTCCGAGCTTGAGCGCACGGGCGCGCGCGGCGTCTTGATAGACATCTCGCTCCTGGAGATGGTGGACTCTTTCATTGGCCGCGTGCTGTCGGACATCGCGGCGATGGCACGGATTATGGACGCGCGCACGGTCGTCGTCGGGATGCAACCGGCGGTCGCCATCACGCTGGTCGAGCTGGGGCTTGAGCTGAAAGGCGTGGACACGGTCTTGAATGTCGAAGAGGGCATCAAGCTCCTGCGCGGCGAGCTTGATGCGAGAGACGACGAGGACGAAGAGAGTTTTTTCGGGGAGATGTCCGCGATTGCAGAGCAAATCAATCGCACTTGAGACGGAGCGCGATGTGGCCGTCGCGCGCAATGAAGTCCGCACGGCGGCAGCCACCATCGGGTTTCGCCTCTTAGACCAGACGCGCCTCGCGACGGTCGCTTCCGAGCTGGCGCGTAACGTCGTCAAGTACGGCGTGCGCGGCCAGCTCATCGTGCAGCCCACGCACGAATCGGACGGGCGCGAAGGCTTGCGCCTCATCTTTGAAGACACAGGGCCGGGCATTCCAAACATCGAGCACGCCATGCGCGACGGCTTCTCGACCGGGCGCGGACTTGGCAAAGGCTTGCCCGGTTCAAAGCGTCTGGTTCACGAATTCAAGATCGAATCCGAAGTCGGGCGCGGCACGCGCGTGACGATTGTGAGATGGATTTAGTCAGAACTCAGAATTCAGGAGTCAGGACTCAGAATGAAAGACAAGCTTTTCTTCTGACTCCTGAGTCCTGAGTTCTGACTCCTGCTTTTCATGCGCGAAATTCGCTCTATCGAGATCAGGGACGAGGCGGAGGTGGGCGCGGCGCGGCGCAGAGTGCACGAGTATGCGAGCCGCCTCGGTTTCAGCGAAACGGGGCTGGCCGAGATTGACATCGTCGTGCAGGAGATAGGCACGAACGCCGCGCGTTATGCGGCGGGCACGGGCGCGCTCCATTACACGCAAACTCTCGGCGCGGGCGTGGGCTTGGAACTTTTTTACTGCGACAAAGGGCCGGGCATTTATAATCTGGACAGAGCGATTCGTGACGGAGTTTCGACGAGCGGCAGCCTCGGCGCGGGACTCGGCGCGATTCATCGCCTGACCGACGAGTTTGATGTTTACTCGACTGTGCGCGCGACCGGCAGACTCGCGCCTCAACGTCGCACGTCGCACGGCACAGCCTTGCTCGCGCGCAAGTGGGTCGCGCGCGAAAAGCTTGACGAGGACGCTTCTCATCTCAGCAAACGCATCGGCGTCTGTAGTCGCCCGCATCCGCATGAAGAGGTCAACGGCGACGCTTATTTTATCAAGCTGCGAAAGGCGCGCACGCTCCTCGCGGTGATAGACGGACTCGGGCACGGGCACGGGGCGAAAGAGGCTGCGGACGTGGCCGTCGGCTCGCTCGAAGAATGGATGGGCGAGAATGTGGACGACGTATTGCTTGCCTGTCATGATGTTTTGCGCGCGACGCGCGGCGCGGTGATGGGCGCGGCCATCATAGACAGAGCGGCGGGGCGCGTGCATTATGCGGGAGTCGGCAACATCGCCGTCCGCGCTTTCGAGACGCCCGAAAAGTTTAGTCCGATTCCGACCAACGGCACGCTCGGCGCGCGGCTCGGCAAGCTTCGCGTCTGGTCTGCGGCCTGGGCGGAGGGCGCGACGCTCATGCTGGCGAGCGACGGCCTCAGCGAAGCGTGGGACATCACGTCTTATCCCGGCCTGCTCAAGCGCAGCCCGCAAGTGCTGGCCGGAATCATGATGCGAGATTACGAGCGCACGGCTGATGACGCGACCGTGCTCGTCGCTAAGTAAGAGATTGATAGAGATGGTTTTGGTTTCTGTGCTTTGCATGTCTGACTCGACTTGAATCTCAAAACTCAAGCATGAGTCGTGTGCAAAAAACTAAGCACAAAGACCAAAGACCAAAAATTAAATGAAAGATATTCAGTCCACACGGCTCGGCGAGATTTACGTGCGGCGCGAGGCGGACACGATCAAGGTTCGTGACCGCGTGCGACGCCTTGCGCGCGAGATGGGCTTTGACCAGACGACGCAGATTAAAATCACGACTGCCGTCTCGGAGATTACGCGCAATATTTACGAGTACGCCGGTTCGGGCGCAATCTCGCTCGCCGTGGCCGAGCGCGGCGAAGATGTTGGCCTGCGCGTGACGGCGCGCGATGACGGGCCGGGGATTGACGAAGACACTTTGCGCTCCATCCTGCGCGGCAGTTATCGCTCGGCTTCGGGGATGGGCGTCGGGCTTTCGGGGACGCGCAAGCTGATGGACGAGTTCGATATTCAGACCGCGACGCAGCAAGGGACGCGCGTCAACGTCATCAAATGGCTGCCGCGCTCTAAAGTCGCCGAAGTCAGAGAGCACATCGAAAACCTGCGCGAGCTTCTCGGAGATGATTTGAACGACCCGATGATCGCGGAGATTCAGAGACAGAACCGCGATCTGGTGGCCGTGCTCGGCGAGCTTGAGGAGAAGCGCGAAGAGCTTGAAGAGGTCAACCAACGCCTTCAAGAGAACAATCAAGAATTGAATGAAGCCAACGCCAAGCTGCGCGAGCTGGCCGAGATGAAGGAAGAGTTTCTGGCTCTGACGACGCACGATTTGCGCTCGCCCCTGACGGTCATCAGTGGCGTCATCAACTTTTTCACCTCCGGGCGTCTGGGCGAACTCTCGCCCGAACAGAAGAACATGGTGGCGATGATGGAGCGCAACACGCAGAGCCTCATCGAATTGGTCAACGACCTGCTCGACGCGTCGAAGCTCGAATCCGGCACGATGAGGCTCGACGTGGCGGCGATAGATTTGCGCGGCCTCGTGGGCGAGCTGCGCGAGAATATGGAGCCGCTCGCCAGAGAAAAGGGACTCACGCTCGAAGAGAAGCTGGCTTCGGATTTGCCTGCCGTCGAAGCAGACCGCGCCAAATTGAGACGCATCCTCGTCAACCTGCTGTCAAACGCCGTCAAGTTTACCAATCGCGGCGGTCGCGTCGGAGTCAGCGCGGAGCAGTCGGACGGGCGCGTGTTAATTACGGTCTCGGACACGGGCGTCGGTATCGCGCAGGAGGACGTTGACCGCCTCTTTGACAAGTACGAACAGGCGCGCAGTCGCGCGACGCGCGGCGAGAAAGGAACAGGACTCGGCCTCTACATCACGCGCCAACTCGTAGAGCTTCACGGCAGCAAGATCGAAGTCAAATCCGAGATCGGTCGCGGCTCGACCTTCGCGTTCACTCTGCCGGTCGCTCGCTCTTGAAAAAATTTTAGGAGAGATAAAAGATGAAACGGATACTATTAATCTCTTGTGTGCTGACATTGATGCTGGCGACGACTGCTCGCCTTCATGTGATCGCGCAACAGCAGGGCGCAACGCTTTCCACTTCGCAGCCGACGGGCAAAGTGGCTGAGATCGAAGCTTATGCCACAGAGATAGACGCCTACGTCAAGAGCAACCCGCAGATGGAGCGCATCTTCGCCGACACCTCTTCGGGGACGAAGAACGAGGCGGCGCAATGGCGCGAGTTCAAGAGCGAGAAGGAGCGCGAGGGCGCGGGCGACAATCTCAACTCGAACGCTCACGTCTGGACGCGCGGCGGCAAGGTCGTCGGCGCGAATTTCACACTGCAAAGCCCTTCGCGCGACTGGGTGCAATACGTGACGTACTACTATCGCGGCGACGGCACGCTCGCCAAAATCGCCTCGACGCTCAACACTTTTCAGGGCGACATCACAGTTATCCGTGACGATTACTACAACTCGAAAGGCACTTTCCTAAAGGGCACGACCCATTGCCAAGACCTCAAGACACAAAAGGTCAAGCCCTGCGGCAACTTTCAAGACCAGCCCGCGCCCTTGTACCAAAAAGTCAGCCAGCTTCCCTTTTATAGCTCGTTGAAAAAGTAAAGACAGTTTTCAGTTTTTAGTTTTCAGTGCGAACGAGTTTCTTAAAACTGAAAACTAAAAACTGAAAACTAAAAACTGCCTATGCATTATCACTTGATCGGAATCTGCGGGACGGCGATGGCTTCGCTCGCGGGGATGTTGCAGGCGCGCGGGGCTGTGGTGACAGGCTCGGATGAAAACGTGTATCCGCCGATGTCCACGATGCTCGCCTCGCTCGGCATCAACGTGATGCAAGGTTACGAGGCTGCTCATCTTAGTAGCCCCGCGCCGGATTGCGTCGTCATCGGCAACGCGATTCCGCGCGGCAACCCTGAGGTCGAAGAGACTTTGAATCGCAAGCTCCTCTATCGCTCGCAGGCCGAAGTGGTCAAAGAGGAGTTCATACGCGGTCGCCGCTCGCTGGTCGTCGCAGGGACGCACGGCAAGACGACGACGACGAGCATCGCCGCGTGGGTCATGGAGCGCGGCGGACTCGACCCGACCTTCCTCGTCGGCGGCGTCGTGCAGAATTTCGGGACGAGCTTTCGCGTCACCGCGAGCGATTATTTCATCATCGAAGGCGACGAGTACGACACGGCCTATTTCGACAAAGGGCCGAAGTTCATGCACTACCTGCCGGAGCTTGCCATCGTCAACAATATCGAGTTCGACCACGCGGACATCTACGCAGACCTCGCGGCAGTCAAGCTTGCCTTTCGTCGTTTGATGAATCTAGCGCCCGGCAACGGCAAGCTCATCGCCGGATGGGACAGCCCGCACGTGCGCGAAGTCGTCGACGAGATGGGAGGCAAACTCCACACGCAGCTTGAGACGTTCGGCACCTCGGACGACGCGCGTTGGCAGGCGCGCGACATAACTTATCTTGGAGAGCTGACGCACTTCAGCGTCTTCCGAGAAGGCGCGGAATGGGCGCGTTTTAGCACGCCGCTCATCGGAGATTTCAACGTCCGCAACTGCCTCGCCGTCATCATCGCGGCTGACGCGTGGGGAGTTGAGCGCGCGGCGATTCAGGACGCGCTCGCCAGCTTTAAGAGCGTGCGCCGTCGCGCGGAGGTGCGCGGCGAAGTCGGCGGCGTGACGGTCATTGACGACTTCGCGCATCACCCGACCGCCGTGCGTGAAACGCTTCGAGCATTGCGCACGAAATATCACGGTCGCCGTCTTGTCGCAATCTTCGAGCCGCGCTCGTGGTCTTCGCGCCTCGCGGTCTTTCAAGAAGATTACGCCAAAGCTTTCGCGCCCGCCGACTACGTCATCATCGCCAGCGTCTTTGATAGCGGCAAAGCGACTGAGAAAGGCAGCGTCCTCGACACGCATCGCCTGATTGAAGAGATCGCGGCGCAGGGCGTGCCCGCTTTCAATCTCGCCGGCGCGGACGAGATCGTCGCTCACCTCGCCCCGCAGCTTCGCGCGGGCGACATTGTGGCCGTCATGTCCAACGGCGGCTTCGGCGGGATTCACGAAAAGCTGCTTCATGCGCTCGAATAAAATGTCTCAACCCTTCAATCAGCCGCCGCCCGCGCTCAAAAATCAGTATGAGGATGATCGTGTCTTGCGTTCTTATCTGCGGCGCGTGCTGCCGACGGAGATGTTGCGAGAGATAGCGTCATCATTATCTGAGCTGGGCGAGTTGGCGGGAGGCGAGCTGTACGAGATGCAGTTAGCGGATCGTTTGAACGAGCCTGTGCTGACGCATTGGGACGCGTGGGGCGAGCGTGTTGACAGAATCGAAGTCTCGCCGCTCTGGCGCGTGGCCGAGCGGATTGCGGCGGAGCGCGGCGTGGTCGCTACTGCTTACGAGCGGGCGCATGGCCGCTTCTCGCGCGTGCATCAATGCGCGCTTGCTTACCTGTTCACACCCTCGACAGATATTTACAGTTGCCCACTGGCGATGACCGACGGCGCGGCGCGCACGCTGCTTTCATCGGGGAATCGTAAGCTGATCGAGTTTGCCGTCCCGCATCTCGTGAGCCGCGATGCCGCGCAGTTTTGGACGAGCGGGCAATGGATGACCGAATCCACGGGCGGCTCGGATGTAGGATTAACTGAAACCGTCGCGCGCAAGGATGAAGCGGGCGGGTGGCGACTGTACGGGCGCAAGTGGTTCACTTCGGCGACGAACGCGCAGGTCGCCCTGACGCTCGCGCGGCCTGAAGGCAATGGCGCGGGCGGCGCGGGACTCGCGCTCTTTTTCGTCGAGACGCGCGACGAGCGAGGGCGGCTGCGAGGCATTCAGGTCAATCGTCTCAAGGACAAATTGGGAACGCGCAAAGTTCCGACCGCAGAACTCACGCTCGACGGCACGCCCGCAGAGCTTGTCTCGGGCGAGACGGACGGCGTGCGCAACATCGCGCCGATGCTCAACATCACGCGCCTGTGGAACGGCATCAGCGCGGTCGCCCTCATGCGTCGCGGCCTCGCGCTCTCTGTTGATTACTCGCACAAGCGCATCGCCTTCGGCTCGACGCTCGCGGAAAAGCCCTTGCACATGGACACGCTCGAAGGTTTGCGCGCGGAGATGGAGGCCGCGTTTCATTTAGCTTTCTTCACAGCCGAACTGGTCGGCCTTGACGAAGCGGGCGAGAGAGATGAAGAACAAGCGAAACTGCTTCGCCTCCTGACGCCTTTGATGAAACTCGTGACGGCGCGGCAGGCGGTCGCGGTCGCCAGTGAAATTTTAGAGTCGTTCGGCGGCGCGGGTTATGTCGAAGACACTGGCTTGCCCGCGCTCCTGCGAGACGGGCAAGTCCTCTCGATCTGGGAAGGGACGACCAACGTGCTCTCGCTCGACGCCCTGCGCGCGATGGGGCGTGACAGCGTGGCTCTCAAATTTCTCAAAGCGGAAATCGCGCGTTGTGTCGAAGAGATAAACGAACCGAAGCTGCTCGGCGCGGCGCGCACGGCGGAGGAAGCGATTGAGCATGCCGAAGCGTGGCTCGTCAATGCCGCGAAAAATGGTCAGCATGAAGTTGAAGCCGGCGCGCGAAGATTTGCGATGACGCTCGGACGCTCTCTCGCCCTCGCGCTCCTCGTCCGGCACGCCGCGTGGTCGCTTGAACATGAAAGCGATGAGCAGTCTACGAAGTCCGCACGACGATTCGCGCAGAACGGCGTTGATTTAATTATCGAATCGGACTAATCGGGGAGGAATGTTTTATGACGAAAGAAGGCTACGCTAAGTTGACCCTCATCTTATCAATCATCGCGGCGGCATTGGCTCTGTCAGCCGCACTGATCATGTATCTGCTGCGGGGCGAGGTCAATTTCGCACTCATTGGCGGGGGGCTGTTCCTGCTGGCCTTCGGCTTTGGCGCGAAGAGTCGTCTCTCACAATAAATCTTTCGGTTTACAAATAAATGAGGGGGCAGGGACAAGTCCTCAGCCCGCCGCGCACAGGCGCGAATCAATGTGCTTTGACATTCAGGATTGAAGGATTGCGAATCTCGCAGATCGTCCTCTTCGGATGATGCGGGCAGGGACTAGCCCCGCCCCTACAGTTTATCGTTTAGTAAACTTTTGAGTAGGCGCGCGGTCGCTTCGACATCCTTGGCGGCGCGGTGTGTGCCGCCTTCGACGCCGCAGTGCGCGCAAGCCTCTTCAAGCGTCGGAGACCGCTTCGTCCCGAGCGTTTGCCTGACGAGCTGCATGGCGCAACGCCAGCCTCTTTCGGGCGAGGAGTGGCGATGACGCGCGCACATGGCCGCCAGTGCGCGACGGTCGAATCCCGCATTGTAGGCGATGAGGAGCTTGCCCCTGAGCAAGGCTTCAAGCTCAGGCCAGATGGCAGGCCATTCGGGCGCGGCGGCAAACTCCGCGCGGTCGAACCTCTGCGTCTTCGTCGAGCGCGGGAGCGGATTAAAGACCGGATGCACCAGCGAATGATAAATTATCTGGCCGTCAATCTCGCCCAGCGCGATCTCCACAATCTCGACCAGAGAACCTGAGCCGACCGTCTCCGTGTCAATAATCAAAGCATGACGATTGAATTCGTAAGCTTCGAGCGCGGGCGTGTAAGACTGTTTCGTGTTGTAAAGCATCCGTATTTTCAATAGCACGAAAAGCTTTCATGACGCCAGCCGGGGCCATGCGTCGCACGCGTGCCTTGAACTGTTATCACAAAATTGCAACATGCTTTCGCCCTCCCCTCCACACTTTAACGACGGTTTCGTAACGCTCTTGAAGTTTGCTCCGAGTAGAAGTGTGAGTGCCTACCGGCGTAGGTGTTTGGTGCGCCGCGATGAAAGACTTTTCCATGTTCGACCAAGCTCACAGAATCGCTCAGGCGGCTGGGATGGAAGACTTGGGGGTTATCTCCAATGTCTCGCGCCACGACTTTGACGAACGCCAGACGTTTGCGTTCGGCGCGCCGTCTCCGGTCATCGAATATCTCAGTCTCTTGATTGAGAACACGCTGCTCTTGCGGACGAACCGCGCGGGGAGAGTTTACGCGGGCTTTGGCAAGCTCTCGCGGCTGGAGCCGGTCATCGAGCGTTACCTGCGAATCGCGGATGTCTCAGAGCGCGTCTATATTTTCGGCGAAGCGGATTGGCGAGCGCCGCGCCATCCGAACGTGAGACTGATCGAGATGACGGCGGCTGACCATTCTTCGCGCGAGTGGTTTGTGATCGCGGACTCTCAGAACCTGCGCGTCGCGCTGGTGGCGAAAGCGGAAGAGGACTTTGACGCGCACGGCTTTGCAGTGCAGGACTTGCGCGCCATCAAATCGAGCGACCCGGCGGTCGTCACACAACTGGCGGCCTTCGCCGAAGGCTTGATAGATACCTCGCTCGCCGCGTAAATCTGAAAGCCTTGAAGGACGAAAGGCAAGCTGTTCTTTCATCCCTCTTGATTTTCACATTCACTGCTGACGATATTTCCACGGCGGTTGCGGAGAGGTTTCGTGCCAGAGGCCGCGCGCCGAACTGCGCGCCTCTTTTTCGGCTTCGGCGTAAGTGTAACGGTCGCTCTCGCTCTGCGCCTTCTTATAATCCTTGCAATACCACGCGAAGCCGCCTTTAATCTGCTCAAGCGCGATGTCGTGTCCTTCGAGATAGACTTTGGCGATGATGCGTCCCTCGCTGTCGGGCTTGCCGTGCGCGTCGAATTCGAGCGTCACGGATTTGCCCGACACCAGAGTGGTCAAATTATCCTGCGCCTCACGACTGAAAGTCTGCCCCGTTTCGGGCGCGTCAATTCCCTGCAAGCGAATCAGCAAATGCTGGTTGGCCGTGTTGCTGATGATGAGCGTATCGCCGTCCGCAATCCCGACCACTTTTAATTCCACCGTCGCGCGAAGCGGCCCGCGCGCGGGTTGCTTCCCTTTTGGAGCAGGCACGTCGTCGTCCGCCGTCGCACGTTTGAAAGGATTGTTGTTGGGATCTTCAAGCGCAAGCTGCCTTTGACGCTCGCGGTCTCTGGTCTCGGAAGTATCTACTCTTCTTTGCGCCGGGCTGGTCACGACGCAAGCGCAGATGAGAATGGTGGAACCAAAGAGATATACAAATTTTTTCATGTTCTCCTCCACCGATTTGGTTGATGAGCGCGAAGCTCACATTCTTGACGTGACTGCTGCTGTGCGCGCATCTTGCATCTTCATCCGACTCTGTCACGCGCGATGGAAATTGCGGCAAGCTCTTCGTGTAGTTGCTTCAATTCCAGCAAGGCCATCTCATGCTCCTCGTGGCGAGTCGGTTGTGTCTTGAAAGAAAGGGGGCAGAAAACTGTTGGGGCACAATTTACCACGAACCGCCGCGCGCGGGAAGCTTTTCCAGAACAAAACCGGAAAGGAAGTTAGAGCATAGCTAACTTCAGACCCTCTTTGCATTTCTTTGCGCGTTCCCTCTTTGCGCTCTTTGCGGTTAAGCGCTTTTTAAACGCAAAGAACACAAAGGTGAAGACGCAAAGGTACGCAGAGAAGAGTTTTCTTATTCGACTAACGCTTGTTCTCTTCGCTATTCCTCAGTTAGACTTCGCCGGACACAAAACGCATAACAGTCTTGGCTTCTGACTCCTGCTCCTATGATTCTCGAAAAATTACGTCAACGCGCCGCGAGCGATCTTCAGCACATAGTCCTGCCCGAAGGCGAAGATGCGCGCACGGTCTTGGCCGCCGCTCTCTGCTCTGAACAAAAGATTGCGCGCATCACGCTGCTCGGCGATGAAGAGAAGATACGTGCGCTCGCGCAAACACACGGCGCGCGGCTCGGCAACGTCGAAGTGATAGACCATCGCCGCGCGGCGGACTTTGAGAAGGTGGCCGCGCTTTATCACGAGCTGCGACGCGCCAAAGGCTTGATGGCGGACGAGGCGCGCGCCGCCGTCCAAGACCCGCTCTTTTACGGCAATCTCTTGGTCAGGATGGGACGCGCGGACGGCTCTGTCGCGGGCGCGACCAACACGACCGCGCACACTGTTCGCGCCGCGCTTCACTGCATCGGCGTGCGCCAGGGGTTCAAGCTCGTCTCCTCGTTTTTCGTGATGGCGTTAAAAGATCAAAGCTTCGGGCACGAGGGCGCGATGATTTACGCGGATTGCGGCGTGGTGATAGAGCCTTCGGTGACGGAGCTGGCCGAGATCGCCATCGCGTCGGCTGAGTCTTGCCGCGCTCTCCTCGACACGGAGCCGCGCGTGGCGATGCTCTCCTTCTCGACCAAAGGCAGCGCGAAACATAAGTTGATTGACAAGGTGGTAGAAGCGACGCGGACAGTGCGCGCCCGCGCGCCGGAGCTTGAGATAGACGGCGAGCTGCAAGCGGACGCGGCCTTGATTCCGTCGGTCGCCGCCTCGAAAGCTTCCGGCTCAAGCGTCGCGGGGCGCGCCAACGTGCTTATCTTTCCAGACCTGCAAGCGGGCAATATCGCTTACAAGCTGACGGAAAGATTGGCGGGCGCGACGGCCATCGGACCCATCCTGCAAGGCTTGGACAAACCCGCCAACGATCTCTCGCGCGGCTGCAAAGCCGAAGACATCGTGGACGCCGTCGCCATCACCGCCGTCCAATCGCAAGCACGTAAAAAAGCTCAATAAACTCCGCTTTCTTTGCGTCTTTGCGCCTTTGCGTGAAACTATTTCTCACGCAAAGGCGCAAAGGCGCAAAGGAAGACAGGCAACGCCCGTCATGCTCTTTGAGCATCAAACAGCGCAGATCGCCTGAATGCTTTTCATAAAAGGGGTAGCAAAGTGTCTTTGCGTCTCATCGCTTTAACTTTTATCGCCTTCATACTGCTCTCTGTCATCACACCTATTCATCATGCGCAAAGCGGCAAGCCTGCGCTGGCTCCGCGCCCGACGCCGACGCCCAAAGAAGAGCAGGAGCCGCCGGTCAGAGTTTTTACGGAGGAGGTGCGCCTGCCGGTCGTCGCCAAGGATGATTACGGCCACTTTGACCCGACGCTTGAGGCCGAAGATTTGATCGTCTTCGAGGACGGCGTGCAGCAGGAGATAAAGAGCGTGCGCCGCATTCCGGCGAGCGTGCTTCTGCTCCTCGGCACGGGCGGCGACATGAATCCGGCGATGCGTGTCTCGACGACGCGCGAGACGGCCCAAAGGCTCGTCTCAACTCTGCACGCGGGCGACGAAATGGCAGTGCTTCAATTCACCAATCGCGTCGAAGTAGTGCAGGCGTGGACTGAGGACAACCAGCAGGTCGAGCGCACTCTGAAAACGAAGCTGCATTCGGGGAGCGGCTCGCGCCTCGCCGAAGCCATCAGCCAGGCCGCAGCTTATTTCGCCAATCAACCGCTCGGCAATCGTCATCTGGTGCTCATCACGGACGGCGTGGAGATGCCATCGGGCAGGGCGAGTTATGACGAGGCGATGAAGATTTTGGCCGCGAGCAATGATGCCGGGAGCAAAGCCGAGTGGGACGCCGCCGTCAAGCGTTTGATTGAAGCTCAAGCCAGCGTGCATGTCATCAGTTACACGGAGTACGGCAGGCTGGCTCTGAGAGGCAAGGAGAAAAAGTACAAAGGGAGCAACGCGCCGCCGGGCAGCGTCCTCTCTTCCGGCATTCAGAACGCGGGCATAGACTCGACTGTTCCGCCGGGCACGAATCGCGGCATGGGCGTGGGCATGGCGGGCGGCGCAGGCATCAACTTTGACCCGCAGATGCGTCGCTTGCGCAAAGCTTACGAGAAGGCTATGAAGACGAGCGAGCAGAAATTGGGCACGCTCGCCGAAGAGACCGGCGCGCTGATTCTGAAACCCGAATCAGCCGAAGAGATGATTGACAAGGGCGCGGAAGTGGCGCGCGACATAGGCTCGCAGTATGTCATCACGTACGTGCCCAAGCGTCCGCTCGCAGAAGCCAGGCCCGGCGAGTATCGCCGCGTACAGGTCGCCCCGCGACGCTCCGGCCTCACCGTGCGCACGCGTCGCGGTTACATCGTCGCGCCCACGCCGTAAAGAAGTTTCACGCAAAGGCGCAAAGACGCAAAGAAGAGCTTGATTGCTTTCCTTTGCGTCTTTGCGCCTTTGCGTGAAATTTGTTTTTTAACTGGCGAGAGCAGCAAGCTTTTCGTCCACCAGCTCGGCCAGCGAATTGAGCGCGGGCAGCTCCTGCTTTCTCATCAGAGAGCGGCGGCGCAGCTCTTCCCAATCCTCTTTCGGCACGCGATGAAACGCCGCGACGACCTGCGGGTCAAACTGCTGGCTGCCGCATCTCTCAAGCTCTGCGGCGGCGACCTCGTATGATCTTCCGGCGCGATAGACGCGGTCGCTCGTCATGGCATCGAAGGCGTCCGCGACGGCGAAGATGCGCGCGTTCAAATCAATCTCTTCGCCATGCAGGCCGAGCGGATAACCCGAGCCGTCCCATTTCTCGTGATGCTGCCCGACGACGCGCGACGCGCCCTCAAGAAATCTTATCTCGCGCAAAATCTGCTGTCCGTGAAGCGGATGCTCGCGCATCTTGATCCATTCTTCCGAAGTCAGTTTCGCGGGCTTTCTCAAGATCGCGTCCGGCACTCCGATCTTGCCGATGTCGTGAAGCAGAGAGCCGAACTCAAGCGACTTCATCTGCCCTTTGTCCAAGCCAAGCTCACGACCCAGGCGCAGGCTAAAGGTGACGACGCGTTCCGAGTGTCCGTGCGTCTCCGCGTCGCGCGTCTCAAGCGCCTGCGCCAGAGCTTTGAGCGTCGAGCGATACGCGTCTTCAACTGATTCGAGCGCGCGGTCGAGCGCGGCGGTTCTCTGCTCGACCAGCTCTTCGAGATGATTTTCGTAACGACGCTTCGAGGCGCGTAATTCGTAGTGCTCAAGCGCGCGACGGACAGCCGCTTCGACCTGCCTGAGGTCGAAAGGCTTCATGATGTAATCGAACGCGCCCGCCCTCAGAGCCTTAATCGCACTCTCGATGGTCTGCACGCCGCTAATCATCAAGACGACGGTTTCGGGCGAGGCGGCCTGCACGTGCGGGATCATCTCAAGACCGCTCATGCCGCCCATCATGATGTCGCTGATGATGAGATTGAAATTGCCTTCGCGTAAAGTTTGCAGAGCCTCTTCGGCAGAGCCAGCCGCCGCGCATTCATAATCGTAGCCGAACAGCTCGCACAACACCTCTCTGATTTCCGGCTCGTCATCCACGACCAGAATGCGCGCTTTTGCATTACTTGCTTCAATCATCAGCTTAAACTCCGGGGGAACATTCATAAGCAGAGACACTGGGGCGAACTGAACCAAGCTGTGGACAGCGCCTGAAACGCATTATCCTTTTCCTATGGGAGAATGTGAAGCGGCGCGAAGCCCGTGTGCCAGCCCCTCGCGCCATCCGACGGGCGCAAACATTATACAATCATCGCCACAATCCGGTAAACATCTTTTTACCAGCTTCGAGCCAAGCCCCAATACGCCCGATTTCAGCGACTTTCGAGCCTGATTCCGCCACCTTCGCACGCACGACTCTCGCAGTTGACGATTCGCGCAGGACGCCCTATGATGACGGCTCACTCGCTGAGCCGGAGTGATGAAATTGGTATACATAGCAGACTCAAAATCTGCCGCCTGTCATGGGCATGTCGGTTCGAGTCCGACCTCCGGCACCAACATTTTCAACAGGATGCGGGCTGCTGAAAGAGCAGCCTTTTCATTTATGCGCTCTCTCAAGCGCGCCCCAGTATGCATAAAGCCCAGCCAGACGTTCTGACTGGGCTTCTTTTATTTTGCGCTGGGGCGAGAAAGCTTTTCCAAGATAACATGTTAGCCACAAAGAGAACAGGCGCGGCAGCCAATGGTTGGCCTCGCGCCTGTTCAAAGGTGGTCACTGTCCTCACCCCAGCAACCACTTGGACGGAAGGATTCACCAACCGCCCTTTGTGCGTCAGAATATAACTGAAACTTTCAATCCTGTCTAGTGCCGCGCATGAATAGCCTGTTGAGTACTTAGAAGAGCCTCCATCTCATCACAGGATATTCACGGCGCGAGCCGCCAGCAGGGCGATGACGACGAGTGAAATCAACGATTGCAGCATCATCAATATCTTCGCCCAACGCGAGAGCACGGGCACGTCGGTCGGCGAGAAGGCCGTGCTCGTGTTAAAGGCCAGAAACAGGTAGTCCACAAAGTTTGGCGACCACTCATGCTCGCCCGCAGCGATCTTGGCAGGCAAATCCATCGTCATCTGCGGAAACAGAAACGCCCCGTCACTGTGAAAGGGCGCGAGGTCGCGCTGGTGCGGCCCGCCGCCGTCCAGACGCCAGTACCAGGAGGCGAAGACCAGTATGTTTGAGACCCACAGCGCGGCGGCGGCGAACAGGAGCGGTTGCGGCGGCAGCGTGTGCCGGAGCAGCGACTTGATGAGCAGCGAGAGCGACCAGATCATCGCGGCGGTGACGACGCTGTTCAGGACGTAGCCAAAGATTTGATTGAGCGCGTGATGCCCTTTGAGATGCAGGATGACGGTCGGAATGAGCAGCACGGCGAGGACGGATAAAAGCAGCCATCGCGAACCGCCCACAAGCAGGGTCGAGGGCAGGACTGCGTAGAGGCCGCCGAGCGCAATGAAGGCGAGAAGCACAGGCCAGCGAGGCTCTGCCTCATCCGGCGATCCAACGCCGGAATCTTTAATTATGGCTTCGACAATCTCCGCTTCTCGCATCTTCGACTGCCACTCTAAAATCGGTGATGGTTCATTTTGAGCTTGGGGAAGTATCTCATACTTTCTGAGTTGTCTTGTCAAGAAAGCAAAGGTTTCACGCAAAGGCGCAAAGGAAGAACGCTAAGCTCTTGAATGCCACTTGCTCTTTGCGTCTTCTTCTTTGCGCCTTTGCGCGAGACGTTCTTGTGCTCGCTCAGTTTCTTATCTGAAACTAAACCGCTACTCTAAAACCAGCGAATCATCCGATGTCCGGCTTCCGATGCTACGATCTCAGGTCAGCGTCAGTTGCCCAGCCAGATGCGCCTGCGCTTCATCGAAATCGCCCGGCGCTTTGTCTTCGGGCAAGACCCACGTCTCGCCGACTTCGCCGAGAGCGATGCGCCAGCCTTCGTCTCCGGCGGCGGCGTAGAGTCTCTGGATCGGCTCGCCGACAGGCTCGCGGCTCAGGCGAAAAGTCTTATGATGCATCGGCAGAATGTAGGTCGCGCCCATCTCGCGGCGCATCGCCCAAGCCTGTTCGGGATTGGCATGTGCGTAGACGTATGGATTATAAGCCCCGATGGGCAACATCGCTAAGTCAACTTTGACGCGCGGGCGCAAACGGGCGAAAGCTTTGGTGTAAGCCGTGTCGCCGCCGAAGACCAACGCGTGATTATTTTTGCTAATCAGAAAGCCGCCGTAACCTCTGTGGCTGTCCGTCAATTTTCGCGCGCCCCAGTGATTGACTTCAATCGCTTCTATCCGCGCGCCGTTAACAAAGACGCTCTCGCCCCACGCGAGCGCGCTCGTTTGATGAAAGCGGCGGACGAGGTCTTGATTGTCGCGCTGGACGACGGCATGCGTGCGTCCGGGCAGTCGCTTGAGAGTCCCCATGTCGCAGTGATCCATGTGCGCGTGCGAGACGAGCACGGCGTCGAGCGGCGGCAGCTCTTTGATCGAAAGCGCGGGCTGCACCAGACGGCGCGGCCCGAAAGTCATCCCCGCGAAGCTCACGCCGACGTGCGGGCGCAAGGCCGGGTCGGTCAAGAGCCACGTCCCGTAAAAGTTTATCAAGACGGTCGCATGGCCGAGCCACGCGACGGTCAGCGCATCATCGCTCCAAGACGCGGGCGACGGATGATGCGGGGCTGCGGGAATGGGCGTGCGCGATTCGGCCAGACGCTGCGAGATAAAGCGGCGGCCATGCTGGCGCACAAACTTGCTGTATGTCTTAAAACTCGCCGGAATAATTGCCATGCGCGTTTAGATGCCACGCCGCCTTCGCAGTTTGCTCACAAAAACCTGACGAAAATCAGGCGAGAAACTTTAGCCACAGATGAACGCGGATGAGCGCGGATAAGAGGAATGCTATTTAACATAAGTTCGAGTTAAAGAGTTTAACCAGCCTGCGTCAGCAGGCGAGAGCGTGTAGCCCCACGCGTCAGCGTGGGGAACAGAGCGCAGTTAGACATAGAGCCTGCGTGAGCAGGCGACAGATGAGAGGTAAAGCAATCATCTGTCGCCTGCTCACACAGGCTCTATAGAATCTGATGTGACGTGACCCCATGCTGATGCATGGGGCTACACTCTTGCCGCCTGCTGACGCAGGCTCTGTGAGTTTTTTTTGCTGATGTCGAACTGAGGTTATTTATCCTAATCGGCGTTTATCCGCGCACATCTGTGGCCGATGCTTTATGCTCTGCGGCTTCTTGTTGTATGCTGGAAGCGTCTTCAACCATTTCCCAACTCATTATTCACTTTGAGAGCCGCCGGAAGGCTTTGAATGGAGGATTCGATGCGCCTGACAATCCATCTCGCAGTTACGTTCATCAGTATGACGATGTGCCTGTTTCCACTCGCCGTCACGAAAGCGCAGGGAGCGGATGACGCGAGCGCGAAAGCCTTGCATGAGTTCTTTAACAAGGAATGGGATTACACGATGGAACAGAATCCGGAGGAGGCTTCGACCCTCGGAGACCGCCGTTGGAATGATCGCTGGGCGGACGCGAGTCTGGCGGCGATTGAAAAAAGACGACAGCATAGTCTGGACGCGCTCGCTCAGCTTAAAAAGATTGATCGTCAAAAGCTCTCTGCGGCAGACCAGCTCAACTACGACCTCTTTCAGAAAGACCTTGAGACGGACATCGAAGAATATAAGTTTCGCACTTACCTCTTGCCGCTCAATCAGCGCGGCGGCATCCAGACGGCGGACGAGCTGGACGAGCTGCTGCGTTTTCAGACCGTCAAGGATTACGAAGACTGGATCGCGCGCCTCAATGCCCTGCCGACTTCGATGACGCAAACTATCACGCTCATGCGCGAAGGCATGAAGGCGCACATGATGTGGCCCAAAATCGTGATGAGCCGCGTGACCGCGCAGATTGACAAGCAGCTCGTCGCTAATCCCGACGACAGCTCGTTCTTCAAACCCTTCAAAGAATATCCCGACTCGATTCCGGCAAGCGAGCGCGAGCGGCTCACCGCACAGGCGCGCGAAGCCATCTCGAAAAACGTCGTCCCGGCTTACCGGCAGCTCAAAGAATTCTTCGCGGGCGAATACCTGCCGGCCTCTTTCGATCAGGTCGGCGTCTGGCAGATGCCGCAGGGCGCGGAGCTTTACGCCTTTGAGGCGCGAAAATATACGACGACCAAAATGACGCCCGAAGAGATTCACCAGAAGGGCTTGAGCGAAGTCGCGCGCATCCGCGCGGAGATGCAGGCCATCATGACAAAGGTCGGATTTCAAGGCACGCTCAAAGAATTTTTTCAAAAGCTCAGAACCGACCCGCAGTTTTATTACAAGTCGCCCGAAGAGCTTTTGAACGCCTATCGCGCGCTCGCCAAACGCATTGACCCGAACCTCGTCAAAGTCTTCCGCACGCTCCCGCGCATGCCTTACGGCGTGACGCCGATTGCAGACAACATCGCGCCCGACACGACCACAGCTTATTACAATCAGCCTGCGGCGGACGGCTCAAGGCCGGGACTTTATTACGTCAATCTCTACAAGCCTGAGACGCGTCCGAAGTACGAGATGATGGCTCTCTCGCTGCACGAGTCCGTGCCGGGGCATCACTTGCAGCTCGCGCTCGCGCAGGAATTGGGAGAGCTGCCGAACTTCAGACGCTATGGCGGCTACACGGCGTTCATCGAAGGCTGGGGCTTGTACGCCGAATCGCTCGGCGACGAGATGGGCTTGTACGACGACCCGTACTCGAAGTTTGGCCAACTCACTTACGAGATGTGGCGCGCCGTCCGTCTCGTCGTGGACACGGGCATGCACTACATGAAGTGGGACAGGCAAAAAGCGATAGATTATTTTCTGGACAACGCGGCCAAGACGGAGCTTGATGTCGTCAACGAGATTGACCGCTACATCACAGACCCCGGACAGGCTTTGGCCTACAAGATCGGCGAGCTGAAGATTAAAGAGCTGCGCGCACGCGCCAGCCGCGAGCTCGGCGCGACGTTCGACGTGCGCGAGTTTCATGACGCAGTCCTTCTCTCTGGAGCCGTCCCGCTCGACGTGCTCGAACGCAATGTCGACGCGTGGATTGCGAAGAAGAAACAGGGCATGAAGGATTAAAAACTTTCACCACAGAGGACACAGAAGAACACAGAGAAGAAGAAAGAAAAGCATGACTGTCATGCAATCCTCTGTGTTCCTCTGTGTCCTCTGTGATTAATATTTCTCAGCCATGACGCTACCTGAAAGTGAAAGCATCGCCTTTCTGCCCGACCTGATTTACACGGGCGGGCGGTTCGAGCGCGACCTTGCGTTGGTGTGCGATGACGAGGGGCGAATCTCGCGTCTGGCGCGGGCGGATGAGATAGAGTGCGAAGTCGTCTCGCTCAAGCATCGCGCGCTCTTGCCGGGGCTGGTCAATGCTCATTCGCATGCCTTTCAGCGCGTGATTCGCGGGCGGACTGAGCATCGCTCTCACCATTCCGGAGACTCTTTCTGGACCTGGCGCGAGATGATGTACGGCGCGGCCACGCGGCTTGAGCCGCAGGACATTTACGACGCCTCGCGTCTGGCTTTTCTTGAGATGGCTCTCGGCGGCATCACTGCGGTTGGAGAGTTTCATTATCTGCACAAGGACGCGCGCGGAAAAGCTTATGATGATCCGAACCTCTTGGCGAAAGAGGTCGTCCGCGCCGCGCGCGATGTGGGCTTGCGAATAGCCTTGCTGCGCGTGGCTTATGCGCGGGCAGGCTATCGAACCGAGCCGAACGAGCGGCAGCAGCGTTTCATCGAAAGCGAGCCGGAAGTTTATTTGCGTAATCTCGAACGACTGCGAAAAGACCTCGCGCGAGAGACGGACGAAGAGCAACGCGCGTGGGTCGGAGTCGCGCCGCACAGCGTCCGCGCAGCGCCGCTCGATTACCTGCGCCAAGTCGCCGCGTATGCTGATGAGCATCAGCTTCCAGTTCACATGCATGTCGCGGAACAGGTCGCCGAAAACGTTGCGTGTCTGGAAGAGCATGGGCGCACGCCCGTCGCCCTGCTCGCGCATGAGCATATTTTGAGCGAGCGATTCACAGCCGTTCACGCGGTACACATTACTGATGAAGAGGCCGTTGAGCTGGCGCGTGCGCGTGCCTTTGTCTGCGCGTGCCCGACGACCGAGCGCAACCTGGGCGACGGAATTGTTCCGGCTGAGATGCTGTTCCGACACGGCGCGCGGATAGCGTTCGGCACGGACAGCCACACGCAGATTGACCTGTTGGAAGACGCGCGCGAGCTTGAGTATCACTTGCGTCTCAAGAAGCTTGAGCGCAATGTGCTCGCGCCTGAAAGCAAGGACGTGTCCGCCCTCGCGCGCAAACTTTTTGAAGGCGCGACAGCGCACGGGGCTGCGAGCATCGGCGCGGAGGCGGGCGCGCTTGAGCATGGGCGTCCGGCGGATTTTTTCACAGTCGCGCTCGATGATCCGTCAATCGCCGGAGCGTCAACGGATGACCTGCTGTCGAGCATCGTCTTCTCTCTGGCGCGAACAGCCGTGCGCGACGTGTTCGTGGGCGGCAAGCGGATTGTGGAAGAGGGGAAACATCGCATGCAAGATGAGATTGTCGAAGGCTTTGTCGCTTTACAGAAAAGATTGTGGGGATGAAAGAATTAATCTCTCGCAAAGGCGCAAAGGCGCAAAGAAGAACGCAAAGCGTTTTAGTGCTGCTTATTCTTCGCGTTCTTCTTTGCGCCTTTGCGCCTTTGCGTGAAACTTTCTTTTGGTAAAACTAAATGACCGTTGAAAAAACTCTATCCGAACTCGTCGCCATCAACTCCATCTCGTCGCGCTCGAACGCGGAAGTTATGTCGTATCTCAGGTCGCGTGTTGAAGAGCTTGGATTTCGAGTCAAAGAATTTCCCTACACGGATGAGCGCGGCGTCGAGAAGATGAACATGATTGCGCTAGCGGGCGCGGCGGCGTCTGATGAGATGCAAGCTGAATTGGCTCTGGTCGGCCACACGGACACAGTTCCCTTCGCCAGCTCTTGGACGGGTGCTCTGCGTTTGACGGAACGCGAGGAGAAGCTTTACGGGCGCGGCTCTTGTGATACGAAGGGTTTTATCGCCGCCGCGCTCACGGCAGTTGAAAATCTCCCTCTCAAAAATCTCAAGCGCACGCTCGCGCTCGTCTTCACGGCTGATGAAGAGGTCGGATGCCTGGGCGCGAAGCGGCTGATGGAGGCTCGCGCGCTCTCCGTCAAAAACGCCATCGTGGGCGAGCCGACATCTTTGCAGCCCATGCGCGCGGGCAAGGGTTATTGTCTCGCGGAGATCATCGTGCGCGGGCGCGAAGGACACAGCGCGTATCCGTCGGTCGGCGCGAGCGCGATCTTTCGCGCAGCCCGCCTCGTCGTGGAGATTGAAAAAATCGCGGAGCGTTTGAAAGAGGACAGGCGCGCGGAATTTGATCCGCCGTACACGACGCTCAATGTGGGATTGATAGAGGGCGGAACGGCCAAGAATATCATCGCGGGCGAATGCCGCCTGACGCTCGAATGGCGACCCGTGCCGGGACAAAGGGCGCAGCACATGCTTGAGCTAATCACTGAAGCGGTTGAAGGGCAACGATTGCTCGATGCTGATTTCGATTGTGAGATTAACGCGACGCGGCTTGATGAAGCGACGGAGACTCCGGCGGACGCGCCGCTCGTGCGACTGTTGGAAACAGAGACGGGACGCACAGCCGGGACGGTCGCCTTCGGCACGGAAGCTCCGCAGATGACCGCGCTCGGCGCGCATGCAGTCGTCCTCGGCCCCGGCGACATACGCGTCGCACATCGTACGGGCGAGTTCGTCCCCGTCGCGGAATTGCATAGATGCACTGAGATTCTCACGCACGCGATTGAACACTTTTGCATGCGCGCTTAAAGCATGAGCCACAGAGGACACAGAGGGCACAGAGGGAAGGAAGCTCTAAACTGCTCAGTTTCTCTTTCTCTGTGTGCTCTGTGTCCTCTGTGGCTAAAAACCGGAGAATGAATTGAGCTTGGCAGGCAACCGCCTCCGTCCGGCGTCATCGAATGGTGTTGTCTTAAAATTCCCGCCTGAGTATGTTTGAAGGCCATGCATCTTAAGAGAGACAGGATTGACAATTTGCGCGTCGCTTCGCCGTGCCCGATGAGTTGGGACGAGATGCGCGGCGACGACCGCACGCGTTTCTGTGAACAGTGTAACCTTCATATTTACAACATTTCCGAGCTGACGCGGAAGCAGGCCGGGAAGCTGATTGCGAACTCGGAGGGAAGCTTCTGCGCGCGGCTGTATAGGCGAGCCGATGGCACTGTGATAACGAAGGATTGTCCGGTCGGCTTGCGCGCCATCAGGCGTCGCGTGTCGAGAATAGTCGGCGCAACCGCCACTGCGATTCTCAGCTTGTGCATGAGCGCGTTCGGAAAAATCGCTCCTGCCGATTTGCGGACGGGCGGGACGCATTTAAGTTTCACTCACTCAAGAAACGGCCTGCGTGGACAGACTAATCGCGGGGAGATTTCGGGACGCGTCATTGATATGAACGGCGCGCCGATAGGGGATGCCCGCGTCACGATTATCAATCAGGATACCGGAAAGAAGTCGAAGGTTAAGACCAAAGCTAACGGCCAATTTCAATTTCCCATGCTCGCCGCCGGTCTTTATACTATTCAGATTGAAGCCGAAGCTTTTAATCGTTTTGAGATGGCTAATATTAAGCTCGGCGCAAGCGAGACAATTCATGAAGACTTCACGCTGATGGTCGCCGGGGGAACAATCGGCGTCATCGTGCTGGAGGAGCTACCTAAAAGTCGCACGGGGCCGGGAACGATGACTGTCTTCAGTGGCGACAAGGCGCGCAGGCTTCCCTTTTAAATTAATTTTATGAGTCATCTAAATTCGCAATCATGGTTGAGAGTCATCACTGTGTCGGCGCTGCTGATGTGCTCCGGCCTTTCGCTCGCCGTGGCGCAATCGAAGGACGCGCCGCTTACAAGTCAGGAGTTGGTCAAGCTTATCTATCAGCTTCCGAAACAGCCTGAGAAGAAGGACGAGGTCGTCGAAGAGATTCGGCGGCGCGGCATCGGCTTCGCTTTGACGGACGGGATGCGCTCGCTCGTGGCTTCCAAGAGCGGCAACGATGCGACGCTCAAGCGCACGCTCGAAGAGGCCGAGCGCAGACGCGCCAACCCTGTCGCCGCCGCGCTCCCCGGCGAAGCGGAGGCGCAAGCGTTGCTGGAAAAAACTCGCGTCGCCATCAAGGCCGCCACGGCAGCCATGCCCGACTTCGTCGTCAAGCAACTGGTGTCGCGCTCCTACGCGCTCGCCAATACGCATAACTGGCAAACGGTGGATCGTCTGGCTCTCGCCGTCAGCTACCGCGCCCAATACGGCGAGGAATACAAAGTGCTGGCGATCAACGGCGTGCCGCCGAACAAGGAGATGCCGGAGGGCGGAGATTATATGGAGCAAGTGGGCGGCTCGACCTCATCAGGAGAGTTCGCCTCCATCCTCGCGCAGACCTTTGACGAGACGCGGCACGTCTCTTTCAAAATGCTCGACACGGATGAACTGCGGGGGCGGCGCGTGCTCGTCTATGAGTATCAGGTGGAAAAAGAGTTTTCAGCTCTTCACGTACACCTCGGAGACCTCTCCGGCATCGTCGCTTATCATGGCAGAATGTGGATTGACCGCGAGCTGAATCGCGTCCTGCGTTTCGAGACAGTCGTCGACCCGCCGGAGAGCTTTCATACCACTGCGGCCAGCCAGCTCGTTGACTATGACTGGGTCAGCATCGCCGATCAAAAATACCTGCTTCCGGTTCAGGCGGAGGTGCTCATGACGATTCCTGATAATAGAGAGATAGTCACCTCACGCAACCTGATACGCTTTCACGGCTATCAGAAATACGGCACCGACGTGAAGATCATCGAAGAGGACATCGTTGACGACCCGCCGCCGGAGAAACCGTAAAGACTTCAACCAGCCTGCGTGAGCAGGCGAGAGCGTGTTAGCCCCACGCGTCAGCATCGGGTAACGGCGCGGTAGATGCAAAGAGCCTGCGTCAGCAGGCGACAGATGAGAGGCTGAGAAACATCTGTCGCCTGCTCTCGCAGGCTCAACATCTAACTTGGCTGTGTCCCCACGCTGACGCGTGGGGCTAACACTCTTGCCGCCTGCTGTCGCAGGCTCTGTGAGTTTCGCTACTGATGTCGAACTGACGTTATTTAACTGTAAACTTTGTCGGGGCGATGACCGTTCTGGCCCCCGGGTTGTAGTAATCGTAGAGCACGGACGGCGCGGTCTGCGCCGAGAGGCCGAAGCGTGTGCGGAATTTGAACTGGAAGCGCGTGCTGCTCCTGCTCGGCCACAGGTAGACGACGACGCGGTCTGGCAACACGTCGTAACGGCTCAGACTCCAACCCGTTTCCGTCATGGCCTTTTCCAGAGAGGCGCGGTCAACATCCGCGCCGGGCGGCAAGCCGATCTCGGCCAGCATCATCCCGTAACCGGCGGACGCGCCGACGCGCCCTGCCTCGACTGTGCAAGTCACCTCTTCGCCCCGCGACGCCTCAGTCTTATCAAAGCTCACAGCCAGACGCAGAGCGCGGCTCGCCGCGTTCGCCTTCATGCTCGAAGACGAAGCGGAGTTCCAGGGCACGTAATAGGTCTGAACCGCTTGCACAGCCGCAGGTCTCTTCGCGCCCGCGCGTCTGATTGAGATGCTGTTGTTTCCGGGCATGAGATACGGCGTCAGATCAACCGAGAGCGGCCCGCTCAACTGCTTCGCAGGCGGAAGCTCGACGGACGTGGCGCGCTGGCCGTTGACGGTAATTTCTGCTTCGTCAATGCCGCCCTGTGCATCATCGCTTTCGGAGATTGAAGCGACGAGCGCGTCGAGCACGTTGATGGTCGCCTGCGTCGAATGCCAGACTCCATACCGATCCTTATTTCTGAGCAGATAAAGCAGACCGCGCGACGCCAGTCCTCCATCCTCAAGTCCGGCAGCCTGCGTCTCATGCCTCGTCGCGTCATCGAATCGCTTGAGAGCCTTGACCGCCAGCGCGCTTATCTCAATGCGTCCGGCCAATCCCCAGTCGTGGAAAGGCGTCGGAGATTCGGATGACCAGAAGCTTTCGTCGCCTTCCTCTTGAGCCTGCGCGCGAAGTTTCCCAATCGCCTCAGCCGCACGCTCAGGCTCGCCTCCCTCAATCGCGGCCAGCGCATACAAAGCTGAGAAGTAAGGCTCATTGACTTCGCGCTCGTGCCGCCGCAAATAATCGAAGGCGCGGGCGATGGCCGCTTTCCGAGTGGCTTCATCCTTGTTCGCCTCATTCTTGACGGCTTCGCTTTCAACGCCAGCGTCTTTGACGCCCCGTTCGCTCGACATCATCAAGTACGAGATATAGGCTGTGAGCATCGAGTCGCGCACAACATCTTGTGATGCTGCGGAATAATGCTCGTCAGGCCAACTGCCGTCCGCGCGCTGCTGTGTCAAGAGCCACTGGCGCGTCTCTGCTATTATCTTCTCGTCAACGGCGACAAACTCCCGCGCGTCATTCAGGAATCGCAGAGCGTAAGCGGTGAGAGCCAAATCCGCTTCGCCGCGTCCCCAGTAAGTAAAACCGCCGCCCGCCGCGCGATAATTGAGCAGCCGTTCGTAGCCGAGCTTCAGATAGCGTGCGGCCTTCGCTTTCACGGGAGACGAGATGCCGCTTCGCTTGTAGGCGCGAAGCGCGAGCAGGCTCGGATAGGTTGAAGAGATGGTCTGCTCGCCGCAGCCGTATGGACGCTGCATGATGCCTTCGATGCTTTCGATGACGTGCGACATCAAGCCCGGATAAATTCTCAGCTCGGCTCTGGCGGAATCGGGAATCGCATCCGACGGGTAATTCAGCTCCATCGTCGCCGCTTCATCCATCAAGATGTTCCTGGTCTCGGTAATCTCTTCGCCGTCGGGATGCACGCTGACGGGTTTCTCGACGGCATCGCTGGCCTCGTCCGCTCCGGTGGCGGTGACGCGCTGCTTGCCGTCTTTGACCGTTGCGGTGGCGAGAAAAGAGAAGACCGCGCGCGTCGAGTCTCCGGCCTTCACGGTCTCGCGCAGGCTCGACGCGCCGACGAGCGCGAACCAGCTTTCGGGCTTCATCTCCACGTCAACCGTCTGCGGCTGCTTTAAGTAGTTACGCAGGACGACGGGCAGGTCTATCCTATCGCCTGCGGTCAGGACGCGCGGCGGGTCGTGTTCGATAAAGAAGGGCTGAAAGGCTCGTATCTCTTTTTGGGCGATGCCGATTTGCCCGTCCATCGTCGAGCCGATGACCGACAGCTTCCATGTCGTGATGTTGTCCGCGAGTTTGAAATTTAAGAGCGCGCGGCCAGATGCGTCGGTTTCGAGCGAGGGTTGCCAGAGCAGGGTTTCCGGAAAATACTCTCTCAAGCGCGGCGTGGAGATTTGCCCCGCGACAGTCCCGTCGTTATTGTCCTCCCCGTCAATCTGAAAATTATTCGAGCGTCTGCGCGAGCCGTTGGCCGAGATGCCGACGCCGTTCACAAAATCCCTATTGCGCAGCGAGACGATGCCCGGCGTGAGCAGAGCCAGATTGTCAATGCTTCCATTTAAGGGCAACTGCGTGAGCTGACGCGCAGTGTATGTCGTGGACATCTGGCTCTGCGTCGAGTTGATGACCGCCGACTCGCCCGTCACCGTCACGTACTCGCTGGCCGCAGCCACTTCGAGACTGACATCAACGCGATTCTCGGCTCCGGCGAAGACCGGAATCTGTTCGACGATTGATTCGGCGAACCCCGCCGCCCACGCCCGGATAGTATATTTCTCAAACGCGCGCAGACCCGCGAAGCGATAAATCCCCTCGTCGTTGGTCGTGGTGGCTCTGACCGCTCCGGTCTGAAGGTCAATCAGGCTCACGACTGCGCCCGCGACTACAGCTTGATTGGGATCGAAGACCGTGCCCTGCAAATTGCCTTCGCCGTTCGGGTTGCCAGTCGCAGGCTTGAGCAGCGTCGCCGCCTGCTGCAACAAAGGATTGGCTTTCAGATAATCCAGCTCGGCGGTCGAATGATAAAAAGCTCCGACGGGGAAATCATCATTTGTGCCCGCGACGCCGTCCCGTCCTTTGCTCTTGAGGTAGATGAAATAGTATTGATACGAGGCGGTCTTGCGCTCTATCTCTGACCGCAAAGCTTCTCCGTATTTTGTGCGATACAAGATAGAGACGTGATCCGAATTCTGCGACCAGCTTCTGATGCCGCAGTAATAATCGTGCCCGTAAACATCGCGCAGAGATTTCGGCTCGACGCCCGACTGAAGCAGTATGTTCCAGATCTCTTTTTCATCGCGCGGAACATGCCCGGTCGCTCTCAAATTCTCCGCGAGAGCATCGTTGAGGCGGACGCGCATCTCCATGAAATAATCTTGCGAGGTCGTCCAGACGTTAAATTCCGCAGGCACGTAAACGCCTCGCTGGTCGTAGCTCGAAGCGGCGGCGCGGCTCTTAATGTTGATCGTGTAAGACGCTCCGCTCAGTCCGAATTCGAGCTGGTAAGGCTTGCCGCGCCGGTCGCGCAATGAGTCGAAGTCCAAGCCCTCTTGCTGTTGCAGCTCAGCTTTGAGCGTCGCGGCGTCGCGGATAAAGCCGCCCGTGCGCCGGTGATAATTCTCCGCGACGCGGTTAAGCTTTTCGCCGAGCGGACGAAAGTATGGACGCGCTATTTGCAGCACGGTGAAATCGTCTGAGGTCTCGAAAAGCTTGTCCGCCCCCGCGCAGATAATCTCGGTCATGTCATTATCGCTACTCCAACCGAACGCGGCGCGATAAGGAGTGCCCCACGGGTCGCGTAAATCTTTGAAGCTGACGCCTGCATCCGAAAGATAACGAACCAGCGATTGCTCGTCTGAAGGGTATTCGGATTTGTCCGCGTATCGCGCCCCAAGCGCGCCCTTGACGGGTTGGAGCTGCTGTTCGATCAGTCGGTTGAAAATCCATCTCTGCTGGTTGCGGTTGTAGCCGTAGCTGCTGAAAACCGCAGGATAATAGCTTTCGGCATGAGCCAGCAAAATCTCTCCGACCAGCTCAAGCTCCGCCGGAAGAGGACGCCTGCGGTCGGCTCGCATAAAATCCTCAAGCTGCAATCCGGCGACCGCGCTGCCCCACCTGCTCAGAGAAAAACCGTAAGTACGATTCGCGCTGAACTCGTCGTCCGTGCGCGCGCGTTCTTCGACCGCACGATCAAAAACAACTACGCCGAGCGCGCTCTCGACCGGACGGCCATCCCAACTGTTCACTTGAAACTCTGCGCGCGCATCTTCGCCCGGACGATACGCCTGGCGATCCAGACGCACGTCCACCTTCAGCTCGTCATCAATCGGATAGAGCACACTGCGCGACGCCAGTTCGTTAGGCCGCACCTCATTCACATGATCCGAGTAGGCGATGATCGAGACTGTGCCCTTGAAATGTTCGTCATAAGGGACTGCGAAAAACGCGCTGCCACCCGCGAGCCTGACCCTCTCGGAACGAATCACGCGCCAGTCGCGGACGACATCCACGATGACCGTCATGTCCGGCTGGCTCGCGGTAATCTGCGCGCGCAAGGGTTCGCCCGCGCGGTACAGAATCTTGTCGGTCGCAACTCGTATGACAGGCTCGTCCGCGTGCTCAAACTCTTCGGTCAAGCTGCCGGTCAATCCCTTTTTGTCGCGCGCGATTAATTTCAGTGTGACGCCCGTCTCGTCATCCTTGAGTCCGTGCAGAGTCAGATTGCCGACTTTGGCGACGCCGAAGCGATTGGTCACGACGCGCGCCGGAAGCGTTCGCCCGCGATGCGCGTATCGCGCGGTAAAGCTCGCTAGATTCAAAGAAGCTGAAGCTGTTGTTTCGTCATCATCTTCATTCCTGATCGTCACCTCGCAGGCGGGCGCTGGAAGCCCGTCGGCGTATGAAGCGGTGAGATAAAACTGTGTCGGAAAGCCGTTCGCCTGACGAAAATTGTCTTTGACCAGATAGACGTGGATGGCTTCTTTGGTGACGCGCAGGTCAAAGCGTCTCTGCTCCGTGCGCGTCGTCGTCGGGTCTGTGAAATAGGCTGCGTAAGAGAGATCGTGATAGTTGGTGCGGTCTTCTTCGCGCAACTCCATGTGCTCTTTCGTCAGGTTGATGTGCGCGGTGAAGCGTCCGGCCTCGTCCGTCTCGCCCTCATAAGTTTCCTCTTCTTTCGTCTCCCACTTTTGCGCTTGATAATTCCAATAGCGCGCGGCTTCGCGCACGACGCGGACATGCCCGCGCGCGACCGGCTGGCCGAACAGATAGTCCGCGCTGACAGAGATTTCGGCATCCTGCCCCGGCAGATAATAGGGCTTGTCCGGTTTGATGTTGACGACGAAGTTCGGCAAATCGTAATGGCTGATTCTGATCTCCTGATCGCTCATCGAGTTGCCGTAGCTCTCGTCCTCCGTGCTGATATTGACGCGGTAATCGCCGAGCTTGAGGCTTTCGGGAATCTGCCAATCCTGGCTGGCGACGCCGAAACGCGAGGTCACGAGCGGGCTGCGAAAGACGACCGCGCCTTCCGAATCATAGATGGTGAGAGATAAAGGCGTCGCGGCGGCGGCGCGCATTCGGGCAGTAAAGACCAGAGCGCGCACATGCATCATTTGTCCCGGCTGATAGAGCGGCTTGTCCGTGTTAATCATAATCCGCGCGGCGCGGTCGAAATGAATCTCGCTCTCGGCCTCCTGCGTGAAGTCATCCAACTGGCCGTAAATTTTGAGCTGCGCGTTTTTCGCTTTAATCTCTCGCGGCAGATGGAAGACAAGCGTGGCGTAACCGTCCGCGTCGGTCGTGCCGGTCGTCGTGACGGGCGCGGCGGCTTCATTATTCCCGGCTGTGTCCAACTCGATCTCGGCCTTGAGGCTGACGCCGCCGACCGGAGTGGAAAGGAGCGGATGCGTCGCGCGGACGCGCGCCGTGTAGCTCGCTCCCTCGGCCATGTAATTCGGAGCTGAAACACGCAGCTCGAAAAAGCTTGGCGTGATTCCAGACAAAGAGATGACGCCTTGCGTCGCCTCAATCGCAGAGTTTTCAGCCGTGACGGGCGCGACGCGATAGCGCAGGCGATACCAGAGAAGATTCTCCGGCTCCTCTTTGTTCGCGCCCGTCAACGAAGGGGTGAGGGAAATTTTGAGCAAATCCGTGCCGCGCCCGATCAATGCGTCGCGCTCTGCGCTGGCACGCACTCTGTCCTGCGGGTCGAGCAATTCACAACTCACACGCGCGGTGAACTCTTGCGCCGACGGATTTTCGACGGCCAACGTGATTTCGCTTTGACCATCATGCAGGCTAACTTTCGTCAGCGTCTCATCAATCCTCAGAGAGAGATTGGCGGATGAGAGACGGGCGAAGACCGGCATCAGAGCCAGACAAACGAGCAGCAGCAACAGGAACATTCGAGAGCGTGGCATGGCTTATTCTCCAAATTTAAGCGGCGCGTCGCAGCAGAGCGCGCCGAAAAAGATGACCGCGCAAGTAAAGCAAGTACAGCTTGCCTGTCATCCATCAATGCCTTGTCTCCGGCGAGCCGTCCGGGCATCGCGCAGAGTAAGGCGCAGGCCGCAAGTCTTGCGGTCGAAATCAAAAACCTGTGTGATGTTGGTTTGAGTGGAGCGATCCGGCCCGGGGAGAAGCTGGGCGCGCACCGTCGAACGAGAGCCTAGACGATGGCCGCGTACAGCAGCCCGTCTTGCGTGGAGTCGAATAAGCTCTTCAACCCTGTGATGCAGGTCTCGGCATTTACGTTTGTTCGGATGGCTTCCAAATTTTTAGAAAGGCGGAAAAGCATTAGCCACAGAGGACACAGAGAGCACAGAGGTGTTAAATGATTTCAAATTTGAAATTTGAGATTTGAAATCTCAAATTTGGATTGTAAGTTTGAAATTCCTCTGTGTTCTCTGTGTCCTCTGTGGCTTATCTTTATGAGATGCGCGCTCAAGTTTCTTTTCTCTTAATCAACCCGGCGATGGTCTCAATCAGTTTGGATGGCTCGATGGGTTTGGCGAGATGTTTTTGAAAGCCCGCTTTGAGCGCAGACGCGCGCGCGCCCTCGCTGGCGTAAGCCGTCAGGGCGATGGCCGGAATATGCTGTCCGCCGTTCTCGCTCTCAAGCAAACGCACTTTCTGAATAAACTCGTAGCCGTCCGCGACGGGCATCCCGATGTCACTGACGATCACGTCGGGCGGCGACCGTTTCACCACGTCGAGGGCTTCGCTCGCGCTCGCCACCGCCGTCACCTGCGCCTCGCATTCTCTGAGCGTGGTCAGCAGCAGGTCGCGCGCGTCCGCTTCGTCATCCACGACGAGCACACGCACGCCTTCGAGCGACGGAGGACAATCGAGCTGCGGATGCTTCTCGATGTCAGGAAGCGCGCGCCCGGATGTCTCGGTCGAGACGGTCATCAACGGCAGGCTCACAATGAAGCTCGTGCCCGTGTCTTCGCCTTTGCTCTTAACGCTGACCGTGCCGCCGTGCAGCTCCACCAGATGTCGCACGATGGCGAGTCCCAATCCCAAGCCGCCGTGCATACGCGTCGTCGAGCTGTCGGCCTGACGAAAGCGATCAAAGACGTGCGGCAGGAAATCCTGATTGATGCCCGGCCCCGTATCGCTGACGCCGATCTCGACGTGAGCGGCGAGGCGTTTCAAGCTGACTTTGACCTGCCCGCCGCGCGGCGTGAACTTGACCGCGTTCGAGAGCAGATTCCAGACGACCTGCTGCATTCGCGCCGGATCGCACAAGATGTGGCTCGCCGTCGGGTCAAGCTCGACCTGAAGCTGTATCGCTTTAGCTCCGGCGGCGGGGCGCGCCGTGTCGAGCGCGGCTTCGATGACGGGCACGAGTTCCGCCGGCCTCACCTCAAGCCGGAGCTTGCCCGTGATGATGCGCGAGACATCGAGCAGGTCGTCGATCAACTGCGACTGCGCCTTCGCGTTGCGCTCGATGGTTTCGATGGCGTTGTCAACCGTGTTCTCCGGCAGGCGGCCCGTGCGCAGCAGATGCGACCAACCGAGGATGGCCGTCAGAGGCGTCCGCAGTTCGTGCGAGAGCGTGGCCAGAAATTCGTCCTTCATG
>DASWRG010000136.1:0-9668 GCA_036403295.1 Pyrinomonadaceae bacterium | reverse complement strand
GTCGTGGGCGGAGGAAAGACGCTGTTCTCTTTGCTCAGAGCGCCATTGCTGTCACCGCTTGTGAAGCAGAAAGTGGTCATGTTTATTGCCTCAATAAATAAACAGGACTTGGTCGTCTTGAAAGAACTGATGGAAGCCAGGAAGGTCACACCGGTCATCGACAGATGTTACGCGTTGAGTGAAGTCCCTGAGGCTCTACGGTATCTGGAAGAAGGACACGCCCGGGGAAAAATAGTAATAACGGTGGAACATAACAACACAGCCTAACGTCAGTTCAAGGTAAAGATTTCAACCAGCCTGCGTGAGCAGGCGAGAGAGTGTAGCCCCACGCATCAGCGTGGGGAACAGAGCAACGTTAAAGATCGAGCCTGCGTGAGCAGGCGACAGATGATTGCTTTGCCTCTCATCTGTCGCCAGCTCACGCAGGCTCTATAGAATGTGATGTGCCTCTGTCCCCATGCTCACGCATGGGGCTAGACTCTGACCGCCTGCTGACGCAGGCTCTTTTGAGTTTCTCTTGCTTATCTCGAATTAACGTTAACCTAATGACGCGCTGTATCTGCCAAACCGATGCTATCTGATAATCGCCAGCTCGCCGTTGAGCTTGAGTATTTCCAGAGTCATCTCGGCGGAGGCGTACATGTCCTTCACGTCGAGCCATTCGTTGACGGTGTGGATGGCGCGCATCCCTGTGCCGAGGTTGGCGCACTGGATGCCTTTACGGTTGAAGATGTTGGCGTCGCAGCCGCCGCCCGAGGCCATCGTCTTGACCTCTAAGCCCATCCGCGAGGCCGCTTGCAAGACAAGCTGCACGACATGCGAGCTGTCGGGCACGTCCATCGCGTAGTATTCGGGCGTGACCGTGGCCTCGACGCGTCCTTTCGTCGTCCGGCCTTCGACCGTCACTTCATACTTGGCGGCGGCGTCTTCAAAGCACTTGACCATGTGATCGCATTGCGCTTTGAGTTTCTCTTCGCTCAAAGAACGCGCCTCGCCTCTGAGGTAAACGTAGTTGGTGATGATGTTGGTCGCTTTGCCGCCTTCGATGATGCCGATGTTGGCGGTCGTCTCGTGATCGATGCGTCCGAGTTTCATGGGAGCGATGGCTTCGGCGGCAATCTTGATGGCCGAGATGCCCTCTTCGGGAGCGACGCCCGCGTGCGATTCGAGACCGTAGACCTTGAAGACAAGCTCGTTTGACGAAGGCCCTTTGGTGAAGAGAAAGCCGGGGTCGTCAGAGTCGAAGACGATGCCGTACTTCGATTTTATCTTTGAGACATCAACATTCTTCGCGCCGAGCAAGCCGACCTCTTCGCAGATTGAGAAGATGGCTTCGATGTCCGTGTGCGGGATGTTCTGCTCTTGAAGGCAACGGATGGTTTCGATGATGACGGCGCAGCCGGATTTGTCGTCGCCGCCAAGCACCGTCGTCCCGTCCGTGCGGATGATGTCGCCTTCGACGATGGGCTTGACGCCTTCTCCCGGAATGACCGTGTCCATGTGCGCGCTCATCATGATCGGCTCGGCGTCTGGAATCGTGCCTTTGAAACGCGCGATGACGTTGCCGGAGTTGCCGCCAACCTTCTCGCCCGCGTCGTCAATCAACACCTCCGCGCCCATCTCTTCGCAATACTTCTTAATGCGCTCGGCGATGTCGCGCTCCTTGCGCGAATGGCTGTCTATCTGCACAAATTCGAGTAGAAGATTTTTGATGCGCTCCTGATTAATCATCTCGCCCCCCATCAATTTACGATTTTAGATTTGTGATTTGCGATTGAAATAAGGCAGGGTGATTCATGAATCTCAAATTTGTAATTTGAGATTTCAAATCAGCAATCGCAGATCAAGATGTCCTATTAAAGCAAGGCGGAGGGATTAGGTAAAGACAAAAAGCTTGTCTTTCATCCCTCACGCTGCCGCCCTCATCCCTGCTTTGGCGCGCCACTCGTCGCCGCGCCGGTTCAAGTCGTCGAGCGCGCGTTGCAGCTCGTCGCGTTTGGCTGCGAGCGTAGCTTCGTCCGCGTCCGCCGGAACGTAAATCGGCGGGGCGATCAGGACGCGCGCCCGCGTGAAAGGTTTCGGGACCTGGAAAGCGTCCCAGCTTTTCGCCTCCCAGAATTTTTGTGCCGCGAGATTGAACGGCAAGACCGGAAAGCCTGTCTTCTTGGCTAACAAGACCGCGCCCGGCTTGGCTTCATAACGTGGCCCCTTCGGCCCGTCAATCATAAACCCCGCCGGAGAGCCTGCGCGCATCAGTCTGACCATCTCGACGATTGCGCCGACGCCGCCGCGCGTTGAAGAGCCGCGCGCCGCGCCGTAACCGAAACGCTGTATGAAGCGCGCGATGTATTCGCCGTCAAAGCTCCGCGAGGTCATCACGACGATCCTGCGTCGCCGGAAGAAGTAGGTCGAGAGAAAGACGCGATTGTGCCAAGTGGTATAAATCGGAAGCTGGCCGTCTTTCGACGCCGCTTCCCAGTTCTCCCAGCCTTCGACGGTAAAGCGGACGGTGCGTCCGATGACGCGAATCAGGAAATAAAAAACTAAATCGGCGGCGCGAATCATGAGCCGCTTTTTGAAGGGATAAGCCGCGAGACTGGCGAAAGCATAGGCGCGCCCGACCGTGTCGCGCGCCTTATCCTGCTTAAGATGCTGCTTGTTTTGCTCAGCCGATGCCTGCATGTAGAGGCCAAGGTTAAAAGGAAAAGTGTAAAAAGTGAAGCCGCTAAAGCGTGCGAAGAAGTTTCCCGCAAAGGCGCAAAGACGCAGAGGAAGACCGCTAAGGATTGAATGCCAATTGCTCCTCGCGTGCTCTTCTATGCGTCTGCGCGTCCGTACGTGAGCGTTTTTCCTTTTACCTTTTGCCTCTTTTAGAGATATATTTGAAACGAGCCGCGCGCCTTCTTCGTACAGGATTGGCGAAAAGAGCGAGGCCGAGGCTCTCCCTTCCTCGTGTAGCAATACAAAGATTGTGGCAGTAAAAGAGGCGGATGGATAAACGGCGAATCCTTATCGTTGATAATAATCAGGAGCTGCGCGCGTCGCTCGAAGAGGTCTTGCGCGAGCTGGGGCACGAGGTCGTGGCGACGGGCAACCGGACGGAGGCGCTTGAGCGCGATGACATAGATGAGTTTGACCTGATTATCTCAGACCTCACGGATGACGCAGATTCCGGCGTCCAGCTCCTCAGCGAGATCAAACGCAAACGCCTTTTAGTTCCCGTCGTCGTCTCTTCGGATGAAGCGCAACAGCCCGGCGTCGTCAAGGCTTTCAAGATGGGCGCGGTCAATTACCTGCGCCAGCCTTACAACAAAGACGAGCTGTGCAACATCGTCGAAAAGACGCTCGCGTATAAGCTCCGTTTTGTTGACGACCTCAAGGCTCTGCCCTACGTGCATGAGAAGATAGAGTTTGAGCTGCCGAGCGATGTTTCATTGATGAACGGCGTGCTGCATTACCTGCTTGAGCGCGTCGCCAAGCTCGGCCTCGTCAAGCCCGAACGCTCGAACCTCTTCATCGCTCTGGACGAAGCTTTCGTCAACGCGGTCAAGCACGGCAACAAGAACGATCATTCCAAGCTGGTCAGAATCACTGCGGAGCTTTCGGCCAAAGAGGCGCGCTTTACGGTCGAGGACGAAGGCGAAGGCTTTAACGTGCAGGAGATTCCAGACCCGCGCGACCC
The DNA here is from genome assembly GCA_036403295.1 of Pyrinomonadaceae bacterium. Taxonomy (GTDB): domain Bacteria; phylum Acidobacteriota; class Blastocatellia; order Pyrinomonadales; family Pyrinomonadaceae; genus JACMLC01. Next base: position 5,986 of record DASWRG010000136.1, on the reverse strand, counting down.
CGAAAATCTGTTCAAGACTTCAGGCAGAGGCGTGCTGCTCATCTACAACATCATGGATGAGGTCAAGTATAATGAGCGCGGCAATCGCCTGACGATGGTTAAACGGCCTGAAGACACGCTCGACGCAGAACTGATTGACGCCCTCGGCAAAGACGATAACGATCACGCCCACAGTTGAAAACCAGACCGCGCCGCCGCCCTTGCCCACAGTCCTGGCCGCGTGGCGTTGGTGGCTCGCGCCCGCCCTCGTCGCGCTCGCGTTCGCCGTCCTCTTCGCAGACCCCTTCATCGGCGACTGGGACGCGCTCGATTACACCATCAACGCGGTCAACGGCACGCCGTCCACGATGGCGTTAGGTCGCATCCTCTTCATCTTCTTCAATCACGCGCTCTGGCTCATCTCTCATAAAATTTTTCACCTGCAAGCGGAGCAAGCCTACTTGCTCTTCAAGTACGCGGTCGCCGCTCAAGGCTTTCTCGCGGTCGTCGCCTGTTGGACGCTGGCGCGCGATTTGACCGGCTCGCTTCACACGGCGACGGTCGCGGCCTTGCTCGTCGCGGTCTCGCCGGTCTTCGTCATGTACAGCGGACAGGTGATGACGGACGTGCCTTCCGTGCTGATTGTCGCGGTCGCCCTCACGGTTCACCTGCGCGGTTTGAGAAGAGGGCGCGTGTGGCTGGTCTTACTCGGCGCGGCATTGCTCGGCGCGGGAGCGAATGTGCGCGAAACCGCGACTTTTTATGCGCCGTGGCTGGTCATCGCGCCGTTCGTGTGCGGCTGGAAATTGCGTGCGCGCGAGATCGGGTGGACGATTGCAGCGTGCGTGGTCTTTGTCACGACCGCGCTTGCGCCTTTCGCTGTGTGGTACGCGATGGATTTGAACGGCTATCGCACGTCGTGGCAGGTCTGGCGCGAGACGATGAACGCGGAGGTCACGCGACATCCGGTCGAGCTGCGCAATCTCTATCAATTCCTGCTCTTCTTTTTCGCGCTCTCGCCCCTCACCGTCGTCGCTCTCCCCGCAGCCATCTGGCGCGAGTGGAGAGAACATAAATTGTCGCCTTTGCTCCTGACCGCGCTCATGGGACTCTTCGCCAACCTCCTGCTTTTTTTCAATTACAGCACGGTGATTAACTGGCGTTACTTTTTGACGGGGCTGCCCGCGCTCGTCCCCATCGTCGCCAGCTTCTTCATGCGCTCGCAACTGAAGATGATGAGCAACGTGCGGCGCGCGTTCTGGAGCGTCGTGGCGGGCATCATGTTCATGACGCTGCTCTGCGGCTTCTACTTAAAACCCGTGAGCAGCGATTACATCAGGAAGCGCGTCGAGCACAAAAAGTATCTCGAACGTCTCAAGCTGTTGCCAACCGATGCGGTCGTGATTGCGGGCGGCGAGACCATCGCCGTCAACTACTGGCAGGGCATCGGCGTCGGACGCTGGCAAACCATCGGCACTGGAAGCGGCTGGCCGGGAGAGCAATTGATTCCGGCCATCGAAAAATATTTAAACTCAGGCAGCCGCGTCTTCCTCGATAAAGATTCGCGCTGGTGGTCTCCGTGCGGCTGGCAGAAAGAGGAGACGATTGCCCTCGTTTCTATCGAGCGGCATTTTCATTTTCGACGAGTCTCAGACACGATTTATGAGATTAGACCGCTCGCGGATGAGACGGCTCACGACGCGCCGCATCTCGAAAGCCTGTTGCCTGAGAACAGGCCGGACGACACGCGCATCTGTCAGGGAATAGGCAAATCTCCGTAAGTAAATTCGTTTGTTCCGACCACCTTTCTTCTCTTGTCATATTCTGTCCATCACTGTTTATAATCCCCTGTCACGATTCATGCCCTACGAACTTTTTCTCGCGCTCCGTTATCTCTACTCGCGCCGTCGTCGTCCGATGGCGCGCGTGACTGCGCTCGCGGCCATCGCGGGCATCGCGGTCGGCGTCGCCGCGCTCATCGTCGCGCTCGCGCTCGCGGGCGGTTTTCGCGATGAGATGCGCGACAAAATTTTGCGCGGCACGGCGCACATCACGCTGATGCGCAAAGACGGCGAGGCGATGTCGGATTGGCCTGCGGTGGCCGCGCGCGTGCGCTCCGTCGAAGGCGTGCGCGAAGCTGTCGCCACGACTTATGACGGCGCGCTTTTGAGCGGAGACGGCGGCAGCTCCTCTTACGCAGTCCTGCGCGGTCTCGATAAAAGCTCATCGCGCGCCATGAGCGAGCTGCGTCGCACCATCATCGAAGGCAGCGTCGAACCTCTGCTCAATGATGCGACGACAGACGAAACACAGCTTGCCTCTCAAACAGAAACCAAAGACCAAAGACCGAAGACCAAAGACCAAAACACAAAGAACGAAGAACGAAGCACAAAGGACAAAGAAGATTTCGCTCCCGACCTCGACGCTTACGCCGCCGCGCCGGGCGACGCCTCTCTGCCGCACGCGGTCATCGGCTCTGAATTAGCTTCGCGCGCCGGACTCCACGTCGGCGATGTCGCGCAGATTATTTCAGGCGACGCGCAACTGACTCCGCTCGGACTCGCGCCGCGTTATCGCCGCCTGCGCATCGCGGGCATCTTTCGCACGGGGCTTTACGAGTATGACGCGACGTGGATTTACGTCTCTTTGCCTGTCGCTTCGAGTCTCGCGGGAACGGCGCGCGGCTCTGCTTCAGTCATCAGCATAGAGGTCGCGGACATTTACGCTGTCTCAACCGTCGCGGCGCGCATTCGCCGGCAGATGGGCGAAGCGGACTACACGACCGTTGATTGGCAGGAAGCGAACCGCCCGCTCTTTGCCGCGCTCGCGCTCGAAAGAAGAATGGGCGCGGTCGTCATCGGCCTGATTATTTTCATCGCCACGCTGAACATCACGGCGACGCTCGTGCTCGTCGTGGTCGAAAGACGAAACGACATCGCCATTCTGACGGCGATGGGCGCGCGCGCGCGAAACATCATGCTTATCTTTATGCTCGAAGGCGCGGCGGTCGGCTCTCTCGGCGCGCTCGCGGGAGTCTTGCTCGGCGTCACGGCCTGCTTCGTCGGCGACCGCTACAAGCTGGTCAGCCTGCCCGCAGATGTCTACTCGCTGAGCAGCGTTCCCTTTCACACGCGCGCACAGGATGTCGCGCTCGCCGCCATCGTCGCCTTTGTTTTGAGTTTGTTAGCGACTATCTATCCGGCGCGCGCCGCCGCACGCGTGCGTCCGGCTGAAGCATTGCACGACGGAAATTAGTTCAAGGTTCAAAGTTCAAGGTTCAAAGTTAAGCAATTGAACCTTGAGCCTTGAACCTTGAACCTTGAACCTTGAACTTTGAACCTTGAATCTTGAGCTAACAGTTAAAAATCTTCGCAAAGCCTTTCCGACGCCGGCGGGCGCGCGGCTCGAAGTCTTGCGCGATGTTTCGTTCGCGGTCGCGGCGGGCGAGTTGGTGGCGATCACGGGCGCGTCGGGCGCGGGCAAGTCAACTTTGCTTCACATCATCGGCGGCCTCGAAGCTGCGGACAGTGGCAGCGTCGCGCTCGGCGGGATGGAAATCACGCGCGCGAACGGCTCCCTGATGGCGCGTTATCACCGGAGCGAGGTCGGATTTGTTTTTCAGTTTCATCATCTGCTGCCGGATTTGTCTGCGGCTGAGAACGTCGCGCTGCCGCTCCTGATTAATCGCACGGCGCGGCGCGAGGCGATGAGGCGTGCCGCAAACGCGCTCGAAGAGATGAACTTAGGCGCGCAGGCGCGTCATCCCGTCTCGCAACTTTCGGGCGGCGAGCAGCAGCGCGTCGCGGTCGCCCGCGCTCTCATCACAGAGCCGCGCCTCTTGCTCGCGGACGAGCCGACCGGAAACCTTGATGCCCACATCGGCGACGAAATCGGCTCGCTCCTCGCCGCCTACTGCCGCACACATCAAGCCGCCATCATCATCGCCACGCACAACGAACGTCTCGCCGCATCCTGCGACCGCCTCCTGCATTTGCGGGAAGGGAAGATAAAACAGGAGTCAGAATCCGGAAGTCAGAAGTCAGAATGAAAGGCAAGCTGTTTTGATTCTGGCTTCTGGATTCTGGATTCTATTTTTATTCCCACTTCCTGCTCGTCCAATTAATAGGTTATACTGTGCGGGCGCGGGGCGTGGCTGCTCTTGTCTCCCTGAGGCACATCGCCCGGCGCGCCGCAATCATACATTCAGCATTCGGTCGGTCACTGGTTTTCTTATGTTCGAACGCTACACGGAAAAGGCTCGGCGTGTCATCTTCTTCGCGCGTTACGAAGCGTCGCAGTTCGGCGCGCCCGCGATTGAGCCTGAACATCTCCTGCTCGGCCTGATGCGCGAGGACAAGACGCTCACGGGTCGCTTCTTCCCCCGCGCGCAAGTTTCCATCGAAGCCATCCGTAAAGAGATAGAGGGGCGCACGCTTCTCAGGGAAAAGATTTCCACTTCTGTTGAATTACCGCTCGCGCCTGAAACCAAGCGCGTGCTCGCTTACGCGCACGAAGAGAGCGACCGCCTCCAACATCGTCACATCGGCACGGAGCACCTGTTGCTCGGCCTCCTGCGCGAAGAGCGTTCGATGGCCGCAGAGATTTTGTACGAGCGCGGCCTGCGCCTGAACGCCGTGCGCGATGAGATTGCGCGTCAGTCAGGCGCGGACTCGCGTTCGGCTGCGAAGAAGGACACGCCGCATCTGGTGGAGTTCTCGCGCGACCTGACGGACGACGCCGCGTCGGACAAGCTCGACCCGCTCGTCGGGCGCGAAACGGAGATTGAGCGCGTCGTGCAAATCCTCTGCCGCCGCACGAAAAATAATCCCGTGCTCATCGGCGAGCCGGGCGTCGGCAAGACCGCGATTGTCGAAGGCCTGGCGCAGAGAATTGTCAGAGGAGATGTGCCATCGTTCCTGGAGAACAAGCGAATCCTGTCGCTCGATTTGTCGCTCATCGTCGCGGGCACGAAGTATCGCGGGCAGTTCGAGGAACGCTTAAAGCAGATCATGCGCGAGCTGGTCGAGAATCCTCATTACATCGTTTTCATAGACGAGCTGCACACGCTGGTCGGAGCCGGAAGCGCGGAAGGCTCTCTGGATGCCGCGAACATTTTGAAGCCCGCGCTTTCACGCGGCGAGATTCAGTGTATCGGCTCGACCACGCCCGCCGAGTTTCGTAAGTCAATCGAAAAAGACCGCTCGCTCGAAAGGCGTTTTCAGGCCGTCAAAGTTCCGCCGCCTTCCGAAATCGAAGCCGTGCAAATTCTCGACGGCGTGCGCGAGCGGTATGAGACTTTTCATCAGGTTCGTTACAGCAACGACGCGCTCGAAGCCGCCGTCTATCAATCGAACCGTTACATCCCGGATCGCTTTCTGCCTGACAAAGCGATTGACGTGATTGACGAGGCGGGGGCGCGCGTCAAGCTTCGCGTCAGGCGCGAGCAAGGCATGCTCGAAGAGAATTGGGGTTCGCCTTTGACGGATTGGCCGCGCAACTCTTACGGCCTCGACAGACCGATTGGCCTGCGCCTGCCGGATGATGAAGCAGACCCGCTCGCGGCGGTCGAAGTCACCAAAGATGATATTGAAGAAGTGATCGCGCGCTGGACTGGCATCCCCGTCACCTCGCTCAAAGAAGAGGAGACGCACAAGCTCCTGCGGATCGAAGCGGAACTGCATCGCCGCGTCGTCTCGCAGCGTCCGGCCATCTCGGCATTGGCGCGCGCCATCCGCCGCTCGCGCGCGGGGCTCAAGAATCCACAAAAACCCGTCGGCTCATTTCTTTTCCTCGGCCCGACCGGAGTCGGGAAGACTGAGGTCGCGCGCTCCCTGGCAGAATTCCTCTTCGGCTCGGAACGCGCGATGATTCGTTTCGACATGTCAGAGTTTATGGAGAAGCATGCGGTCTCGAAGCTCATCGGCTCGCCGCCCGGCTACGTCGGCCACGAAGAGGGCGGACAACTGACCGAGCGCGTCCGCCGCTCGCCCTATTCGGTCGTCCTCTT
>DASWRG010000135.1:0-24358 GCA_036403295.1 Pyrinomonadaceae bacterium | reverse complement strand
CGCCGAGTTTGAACTCAAACTGTCGCAAGCGGTCGCGGCGAAAGAGCGTGACGGTGATTACATCTCCCGGCTTCTTCTCTGCGAGCCGCGCGTCCCAATCGCTCAGGGTCACGCGCACGCCGTCGAGCGCGATGATCTGGTCGTCAAAGCTGATGCCCTGCTCGTAGGCTGGCGTTCCGGCGCGCACGCTTCTGACCATCAAGCGGTCGCCCGTTTGCGCCAAAGTCGCGCCGAAGTAGGCGCGCTCGGGCATCGGCTTGCCCGAAATCGTCTCGCCCGTCGTGTCAAGTTTCAGGCCGACCGCCGAGAGCGTCCTATTGTAATCAAGCTCATCACGACCGCGCACGTATTTAACGAAAAAGTTTTCGAGACTTGCGCCCGCCGCACGCTCTGCCGCGCGCTGAAAATCTTCCGGCGTGTAGTTCCGATTCTTCAACGCGTACTCTTCATAAAGATAACGCAGCACGTCGTCAAGCGAATGCGCCCCGTTTGAAGCTTTGCGTATCTCCACATCGAGCAGCAGGCCGACGACGCGTCCCTTATCGTAATAAGAGATTTGGTTGTTCACGAAATTTTCGTCCGCCCGGTAATACTTAATCCAGGCGTCAAAGCTGGCCTCTTCGAGGCTCGTCTCGAACCTGCCGGGACGGTTCTGCAAGTCCTGTATGGTGTTGGCGAAGAAGGCCAAAAACTGTTTGTCGGTCAACAGTCCCGCGCGCTGCAAGATGAGGTATCCGTAGTAATCCGTCAAGCCTTCGGCGACCCAGAGCAGGCGCGTGTAATTCTCCTGCGTGTAATCGAACGGGCCGAGCGCGTCCGGTCGAATCGTCTTCACGTTCCAAGCGTGAAAATGCTCATGAGCGACAAGCTGTAAAAAGTCTGCGTAGTCCGCCGCATTGCTGAAGCCGAACGGCTTGTAGATGAGCGCGGTCGAGTTGACGTGCTCAAGCCCGTTGCCGCTCCCGGCGTTTCTGAGGTTCAGGATAAAAGTGTAGTCTCGATGTGGAAACTGATTCCCGAAAATCTCGCCGGTCGTCTCGACGATTTTTTGCACGTCGCGCCGCATGCGTTCCGGGTCGTAGTTGCCTTCGCCTTCGATGACGATGCGATGTGGAATCCCTTTGACTTCAAAAGTGATGACCTTAAAATTTCCGACCTCGAAGGGCGAATCATAAAGCGCGTCGAAATTCTCTGCGCGAAAAGTGTTCGCCTCGCCCGCGACCGGCGTGAGTCCCGTCGCAATTTTCCAGTCGCCGTAAGGCACGACGCGCAAGACCGAAGCCGCTTTCAGTTGACCGGCCGGATACATCAAGAGCGCGGCGTTGTTCCAGAAAGCATGTTCGTCATTCAGCTCGTTCGTCCTGACGGAGAACTCGTTGGCGTAAACCTCGTAGGTGACAACGATCTCCTTCGCGCCCGTCGTCTCGATGCGCCAGGTGTTCTTGTTGACCTTGCGCCACTGAAGAACATGCCCCGCCGCATCCTTCGCGGCAAAGCCCTGCACCTGCCGCTCGAACTCGCGCACCAAGTAAGAGCCGGGCGTCCAGACGGGCATGATTAGCTCTGCGCCGCTCTGAACCTCGCGCCAGCGAAGTCGCAGCTCGACTTCCAACAGATGCGTCTCAGGCTTCGGCATCGAAACCGCGTACGCGATGTCAGGCGCAGACTTCGCGCGCACGTCCTGCGCGAAGGATTCCACCGTGATGAAAAAAAAGAGAGCCGCCAGCACGGCGGCAGCCTGTAAGCGAACCACACGCATGATAAATCGAAAACGCCCTTCCAGGAGTTTGACGGGAGAAATTTTATCTGAGGCATCTTACTACGCTCGGCAAACTTTTGCGACGAATGAGAGATAGCATGTCTTTCATCAGGCGAAAGGGAGGCGGCGAGTGATGGCGATTGTGGCTTGCGCCAAGTGCGGCGCGAAGAATCGTGTGGATGAGAGGGCGGCCCAGACGAGTCAGCCCGTGTGCGGCAAGTGCGGGGCGGAGTTGGAGGCAAGCGCGGCGGGCGATGCCTCGACGGGCGTGCCGGTGACGGTGACGGATGCGACCTTTGCGCGCGAAGTGTTGGAAGCGGGCGCGCGTCCGGTCCTCCTGGATTGCTGGGCGGAGTGGTGCGGGCCGTGCCGCATGATCGCCCCCGCGCTCAATCAGCTCGCGGCGGAAGCAGACGGGCGATACACGATAGCCAAGCTCAACGTAGACGAGAATCCGCAGACCGCCGCGCGTTTCGGCGTGCGCAGCATCCCGACCCTGCTCATCTTCAAGAACGGCCAACTCGTGGACACGCTTATCGGCGCGCAGCCGAAACAAGCCATCGCCGCACGGCTCGCACGCGCGGAGGCTTAAACGCGCAAAAGGTTCAAGGTTCAAAGTTCAAGGTTCAAGGTTAAAAGACGGAAGTCATGTCTTCACCTTGAACCTTGAACCTTGAACTTTGAACCTGCTTAATTGATTCCGTTGTCGCGGAGGCGCACCAGCTCTTCGACGGTCAGGTTCTGTACGCCGCGATCTTTCATGCTCTTGACGAACTCGGCTGAGACGCCGTGATCCTTCATTCGGATGAGCTGTTCGACGGTCAGCTTGTCATAGCCTAATTGCTTGAGAGCTTGAATAAATTCAGTGCTCACGCCGTGATCCTTCATCCGCACTAATTGATCGGTCGGGAGATGATTGTAGCCGATGGTTTCGAGCTGTTTGGCGAACTCCGTGCCGACGCCGTGGTCTTTCATGCGGATAAGCTGTTCGAGCGGGAGACGCCCGTAGCCCATAGCTTCAAAAGCTTTGGCGTAGTCGGGCGAGACGCCGTGATCTTTGGTGCGGATTAAATCTTCGAGTTGCATGCGGTCGTAGCCCATCTCGCCGAACTCTTTGATGAAACGCAAAGAGACGCCGTGATCCTTCATCCGTATGAGCAGGTCAACCGATTGCGGGTTGTAGCCTGCGGCCTTCAATCCTTTGACGTAATCGAGCCGCACGCCGTGCGAGCCTAAACGCACAAGCTGTTCGGTCGTGGGCTTCTCATAGCCTTCGGCCTTCAACTCTTCGATGACGGCGAGATTCACGTCGCTGAGCGTCATCGAAAACTGCTCCTCCTCGTCGGGCGTCTCGTAACCCATGCGCCTCAGTTCGGTGACGAAAGAGGCGTTGGGCGAGTACGACCAGTGCCCAGAGCCTTTGCCCTCTTTGAACCAGCCCTCGCAATTCAGCGTCCCGGCGTCGCGGCGAATCTGAAACTGCACGTTCGTGCCGGACGACATGATTTGAGCTTGCGTGAGTCCTTGCAGGCGATCAAGCCCGATTTCGTCCGAGCTGTTGCTGTACCAGCTTCGCCCCTCTTCCTCGGAATGATAAGTGAGAGTCAATTGCGGGTTGGTCTTGCCCGGATACAATTCGACGAGCCACTGGCCGGTATAAGATTTCTGCGGCGCGAGATTAGCCGATAACAGACGCCCGCTCCTCTGCGCGCCGATGCAAGAGATGAAGAGCACGCTCAAGAGCAAAGCCCCGGCCACGCTCCAATGCCACGCTTTCATGTGAGCCAGCATGCTTCGCAAGTAATTCGTTTTGCTTTCAGAGTTTTTCACATTGTTCATGATTGCACCTTCAGTTCTCGAAGCCGTTAATTTTCATCTCGACCAGTTGGTCAACTGATAAATTTTTGAGGCCGCGCGATTGCAGCTTCTCGATAAAAGCGATGGTCACGCCGTGTATCCGCATGGCGACGAGGTCGTCCGTGGACGGATGATCGTAGCCGCGCGTCTTCAAGTCGCGGATGAAATCCGTCGTCACACCGTGTATCCGCATGGCCACCAGATCATCAACCGGAACATTGCTGTAGCCGAGCGAGGCAAGCTCTTTGATAAACTCCGGCGTCACGCCGTGTATCCGCATCGAGACGAGTTCTTCGATTGAAGGATTCTCATAACCGAGAGCTTTCATCTGGCGGACTAGCTCCATCGAGACGCCGTGAATTCGCATGGCCACGAGGTCTTCGCTCGACTGCTGCTTGTAGCCGTTCGCGCTGAGGTCTTCGATGAAATCTATCGTGACGCCGTGTATCCGCATGGCGACGAGGTCTTCGGGAGACAGGTTTTCATAGCCTCTGGCCTTGAGTTCAATGATGTATTTCGTCGTCACGCCGTGAATCTTCATCGCCACAAGGTCGTCGAGCGAGAGCTTGTCATAGCCCAGCTCTTTGAGTTCCATGATGTAGTCGAGGCCGACATTGTGCATGGCGAGCGTGAACAGTTCTTCATTCGTCAGTCGGTCGTAACCGAGCTTCGACATCTCCGCGATGAATGGTTGCGAAGGAATGAAGACGAAATGGCCTGAGCCTTTGCCGCCCTTGAACCAGCCGGTGCAATCGAGCGTCCCGGCGTCGCGCAGGAGCTTGAAGCTGACGGTCGCGCCGTTCGTCATCATCTGCTCGCGCGTGAGTCCTTTGAGTTTGTCGAGCGGATAATCCGAAGATGATTCGGAAAAGCTGCTGCCCTCGCTCTGCCTGTAGAGCGAGAACCAGACCTTATCCGTGTCGGCTCTGTTTTCGATGACCCACTGCCCCGTAAACTCTTCCTGCGCTTGAAGCGTTGAGGAAGCGGCGTGAGCGGAGAAACCCGCGCGCCAGCCGTAAGCCGTGAGCGCGAGCGCGCACAACGCGAAGCCGAGAGCCAGCTTGAAAGAGCCGTTTGCAAGACGTGTTTGATGATTGCTGTTCATCTCAAAAATCTCCTTCACCTGTGTTTCAGACACAGTTGTAGATAAGAGCCGTGCTATTCAGGCTTCCGCTTCTCACCGAAGCTTTACAGAATATCCGCGTCTCTGAGCTTGATTAGTTCGTCGAGCGAGAGATTGTTAAAGCCTTTCTCCTTCGCTTTGCGTAGAAAGGCGGCGTTGACGCCGTGATCCGCGAGCCGTATGAATTGCTCCGCAGACAGATTGTCGTAGCCGAGCGAGCGTATCTCTTTGATATACGCCGTGCTGACGCCGTGATCCACCAGGCGAATCAACTGGTCGAGCGAGAGCTTGTTGAAACCTAGCTCGGCCATCGCTCTGATGTAGCTTGGCCCGACGCCGTGATCCACCGCGCGCACGAGTTGATCCATAGAGAGGTTGCTGTAGCCAGCCGCGTTGAAAGCCTCTATCACTTCCGTGCGGACGCCGTGATCTGCGGCTTCGATTAACGCGTCGAAGGAGAGGTTTTTATAGCCAAGCTCGCCAAGCTTTTTGACATAGCCGGTGTTGACGCCGTGATCTACGAGCCGGACGACCGTTTCGACCGAAGGGAGCGGATAACCGAGCGCTTTCAAGTTTCTCACATATTCGGGCGTCACGCCGTGCTGCTTCATCTCGACGAGATCGTCTACGCTGAGGTTGGTGTAACCGACCGCCGTCAGCGCGTCTATGTAACTCTCCGAAGGCTTGTCCTCATCGTTGTTATCCTGAGTCTTGTAAGCATAAGCGAAGACGGGCGCGGACGGGGCAGGTGGAACAGGCGTGCCAGGCGTGGCAGGCATCGGAGGCATCGGAGGCATCGCGCCTTCCTGCGACGCACTGAACACGAAAGGCAAGGTTGCCGGGAGGATGGCTTGAGTTTTATCCGCCTCCGCGACCGAAGCCGTGACCGACACGCTCGCCCTGATTTGCGGCATCAGGAATTGAAACTCTTTCGCCCGCTCGCCGCCTGGCGCTTGAACATTGTTCGTGCCGCCGAACAGAAATTTTTGAATGGTAGAAGTTGTAGTCGAACGCGTCTGTTTATTTTCGGCTTCGGGGCTGAAGAGAGCCGTCCGCGCGCCGACGCAAATGCAGAAGATGGTCGCGATGGCGACGAAGCTGGCGAGCCATGCCGAAGAGCGTTGATGCGGCGAAGAGGGAGTCTCAATCAGACGTTGAATGCGTTTTAAGAGCGAGCCGCCGCCGTCCGCCGCGACCGCGAGCTGCGGCATCATTGCGCTCGCGCCGCGCAGCTCTTCAAGCTCTGCCAGCGCGCGTGCATACGTCAGCACGTTGCCGCAGGCCGCGACCGCCAAATCATCACAGCAGTTCTCGCGCTCAGTGCGAATCTGCCGCGAAACCCACCACACAGCCGGATGATAAAAGAGCAAAGTTTCAACCGCCGTCTGCAAGAGATTGACGAAGTAATCGTGACGGCGTATGTGCGCCAGCTCGTGCGCGAGCAGGGCTTCGATCTGTTGCGGGCTGAGACCGACGAACGCGCTCACGGGCACGAGTATCACTGGACGCAGCCAGCCGATGACCGTCGGCACTTGCGCGACGATGGATTCGCAGAGCCGCACTGTGCGCGAGACTTTCAAACGCCGCGCGAGCTGCTGCAAAGTCTCCTGCCAACGCTCCGTCGCGGGCACGGTCTTCCAGCTCTTCAAACGCTGAGCCATCGCCCAACCGCCGAGCACGCGCAAAGAGAGCAGCAGCACGCCCACCAGCCAGAGGGCGACCAGCCACGGCAGCAGCTTTGTGAAACGACGCTGCACCGTCGCCGTATCAAGCCTCTGAGCCGCGTCCGTTTCAGTCGCAGTCCACGTCGCCTGCTTCGCCTGCGCGGCAGCTTCCGTTTCAGCAGCCGCTTGCTCCGACTTCCAGACCGTCCCGGCCTCGCGCGCGAGTTCCTGCGAGGCGGACTGTCTCTGTTCGAGAGTGCGTTTGGCGAGCAGAGTCGTGGCGACGGGCAAAGCGAACATCAGCAAGAGCGCGCCGCAGGCCACGGCGTATCGCACATGAGAAGCGCGGCGGCGGAGCATCACGCGTAGGGAGGCGTAGAGCAGAGCGACCAATGCGCCCTGCCAGATAAAATGTACGAGCGCCCATCCGAGAGCCTGAAAAATAGGCTGTGACAGCAAAGTTTCGTTTGTCATCGCGCACCTCGCTCGAATTCGTCCAAGAGGTTTCGGATCTGTGAGAGTTCTTCCGCAGAGGCTTTGGTGGTTTGCAAAGCCTGCATCACAAGATTCATGGCGGAGCCGTCGAAGGCGCGCTCCAAAAGGTCTCCGACCAGTTGACGCTGCGTCTGTTCCTGCGCGAGCCGGGCTTCGTAAACGTGCGCTCGCTGCCGCTCGTCGCGCCTGACCAAGCCCTTCTCGGCCATGATCTGCATCAGCTTGAGAACGGTCGTGTAACCCATCTCGCGCGCTTCGGTCAGGGACTCGTGAACCTCGCGCACAGTCGAGGCTCCGTGCTGCCAGAGCACCGTCAATATCTCCAATTCCGCGTCGGTCGGCATGGGCAGGTTTGTTTTCGCCACCTCACATTTTCCTTTCCGCCAAGTCTCGCGCAGCACCTTACTACGAAACATTTCGTATTGTCAACGAAAAATTTCGTAGTCAGCTCAAAAAATTTTGAGAGGTGGAAGTTGAGACGTAAAAAACTAACCGCAGAGTCGCGGAGACGCAGAGAAAGATAAAGGAAAATAAGAGATAAGCTCTTAACTGCCAACTGCACACTGCCAACTGCTAACTATCTTTTCTGTGCGTCGCCACGCGACAATTGAGGCCGGATAATTTAAGATGGCTGAACCCTCCGAGATGCCAGAGAAAGAAAGGAAGCAGCCATGTTTCGTAAATTGATTGCCACCGCGCCGACGTGGTTCACACTGCCCGTGCGGCTGGCTTTGGGGATAATTTTTATCGCGCACGGCGCGCAGAAGGTTTTCGGCATGTGGGGCGGGCCGGGACTGAAAGCGATTACCGCGATGCCCCCGCCTTTGGGTTTGCACCCATCATGGGTTTGGATGGGCGCGGCGGCGTTTTCAGAACTCATCGGCGGCGCGCTCGTCCTGCTCGGACTCCTGACGCGGCTCGGCGCGCTCTTCATCTCCTTCGTCATGATCGTCGCGATAGTCGGTGTACACTGGGGTTTGTTTTTTGCACCCAATGGCATGGAATATCCGCTCGCGCTGTTGAGCATGACCCTCGCGCTCCTCATCGCCGGAGGCGGGCAAGCCTCGCTTGATATGGGATTGATGAAGTCTAGAAGAAGATAAAAAGGAAGTGATGAGTGATAAGTAAGTGATGAGAGAAAAGCTTTTAGTTTTTCTTATCACTTATTACTTATCTCTCATCACTTATCACAGCACTTATGAAACGCTCGCCGCTGCTGGTCATCTTCGTCACGATCTTTATTGATCTGGTCGGGTTCGGCATCGTGATTCCGGTGCTGCCGTTCTACGTCGAGAGCGAAAAGTTTAATGCGACGCCGCGCGCGGTCGGGCTGCTCTTCGCTTCGTATTCGGTGATGCAGCTTATCTTCTCCCCGATTTTGGGAAAGCTGTCGGACAAGTACGGGCGGCGACCAGTCCTGCTGTTAAGCCTCATCGGGACGGGCATCGGATTTCTCATTTTAGGATTTGCGACGACGCTGTGGATGCTCTTCGCCGGACGCATTTTGGACGGCATCACGGGCGGCAACATCTCCACCGCACAGGCTTACATCGCGGACATCACGACGCCGGAAGAACGCGCGAAGGGCATGGGCATCGTCGGCGCGGCGTTCGGTCTCGGCTTTATCTTCGGCCCGCCGATTGGCGGCATCCTGAGCCGTTGGGGAATCGCTGTGCCGTTTCTCTTCGCCGCCGCGCTCGCTTTCTCGAACGCGATGCTGCTCTACTTCACTCTGCCCGAAACCGTGACGGCAGAGCATCCGGCGCGTGCGCGAAACGCGGAGAGCCGTTGGACGCTGATGTGGCGTTCGCTCAAGCAGGCGCGGCTCGCCTTCGTGCTCTTAATCTACTTCCTCTTCGTCGTCGCCTTCTCGATTATGACGACGACCTTTGCGCTCTACACGATGTACCGCTTCGGCTACGACGCGCAGCACAACGGTTATCTCTTCCTCTTCATCGGCACGATTGCGGCCATCGTGCAGGGAGCTTTGATCGGCAGACTGGCGAAGCAATTCGGAGAGATTCCGCTCGTCATCGCGGGCGCGCTGATGTTCACACTGAGCCTCTTCGTCGTGCCCTTCGTCGGCCCGCACGCGGGCGGCCTTGCGGCCTTGCTGGCGATCTGCGGCACACTGGCCGTCGGCAATTCCTTAGCGACTCCTTCGCTGACGAGTCTTTCGTCAAAGAGCGTAGGCCGGAGCGAGCAAGGGAGCGTGCTCGGCGTGACGCAATCGGCGGCGAGCCTCGCGCGCGTCGTCGGCCCTGTCTTGAGCGCGTTTCTCATCTACAGCGCGACCGCGCCCAAGCACATCTCAGACACTTCGATTCGCGCGACCTTCTGGGCTGGCGCGTTCATCATGCTCCTGGCCTTTTTCGCCGCCCTCTACTTTGCCCGCAGCCACTCGTCCGAATACACGAAGACGGAAATCGCTCCCGTCGGCGGCTAAAAACTGATGACAGTCATACTTGAGACAGACCGTCTCCTCTTGCGCGCGTGGACGAGTGATGACGCGCAGACTGTCTTTGAGATTTGCCGCGACGCAGGGGTGATGCGGCACATCGGGACGGGCGAGCCTTATCGTAATCTTGACGACGCGCGACGCTTTCTCGATTGGGCTGCGACTCATCAAGCGGCGCACGGCTTTTGTCGCTGGGCTGTGATTGAGAAGGCGAGCGGAAACGTGATCGGCAGTTGCGGCTTCGCGCGTATCGAAAGCCTCGAAGAGATCGAGCTGGGTTATCTTTTTGACCGCCGGGCATGGGGACACGGATTTGCGACCGAGGCGGCCAGAGCTTGTCTGCGTTACGGATTCGAGAGCTTGAAATTTCCTCAAGTCGTCGCCCTCACCAACCCACGAAACTCCGCCTCACAACACGTCCTCGAAAAAATCGGCTTCGCCTCGCAGGGCATCAAAGAGGTGGACGGCTATGAGGACATTGTTTATCTCGCCATCAATCCTGAACAGAGCGGGTTCTGAGGTTGATTCTTTATTCCGTATCTTTTATATCTCGCCAATGCATGGATTTTACAAAACGCGATAAGTGTCCAATGTTCTCCGTCGCAACTATTGCACTGGCTTCGAGGGCTTGAGCTGCAAGAATCACGTCGCAATCTAAAGCCTTCGGATCGGCAGTCGGCATGCCGCTCTTCCGCGCCTGCGCCCATAACTCTGCGGCTTTGAGCATGACCGTAGTGGTTATCGGCAAATAGCCAATTGTGTCCTTTAGCAAATCCAGCCGAGCTATCCCCGGTGTTTTATTAGCGCGCAACAGTTCACGCCTGACTTCGTAATCCGCTATTTCAGGGACGAGTATCTGACCTCCATTAACAATCAGAGATTCCATCCATTCATAGCATTCCCTATTGTATGTTGAGGCATTAGGGTTCGAGACCATTCCCAGAGGGCCTGCGTCAAGCAGAACTTTCATATTCATCCGAAAAGCCTGCGCTCGGAAGGACGATCTTCATCTAAAGCCTGTTTGAGATAATCGAAAGTCTCACGTTGTTCCTGTTCGTCACCCTCAAGCAAAATTCTCAGCGAACGAACTATCTCTTCTGACGACGGTTGGACATCCGTTTCCGAAGGCTCTCTTGTCGTTAAATCTGATTGCGTAGTTGAATTCATAGCACAACACCTCTGCTATTAAGCCTACCCTTATCCGGGCTTGATGCCAAGTATAATTCGTAATCTTCTTATCGCATATTACTCTTCGGAAAGCCGACGCGTTCGGGCGCGGCGTTCATGCGTTCGAGCATCTTTTTGATGAGGCGGGTTTTGACGCGTCCGGCCTGTCGCGGCTCGACCAGATAACGGACGATGGCTTCGATCCAGGTGTTCTCGCTGACGCGAAAGAGGACTGCCGGATGCTCTCTGACTTCCAATTGGTCAACCGGAGTTTGCGCGAGCAACTCACGATAGGTCTTGACCCTTTCGATCATCGCCTCGCCGATCTCCTCTTCGGCGGCGACGCGCATCGTCTCCGCGACGAACTCAAGATCGCTGTCATAAGCCACCTGAAATTTAATCTCGTTCCAGATATACGGAAAGAGCGGCCACGAATAGTTATAAACGGAGGTGTTCAAAACTTTGGAGTTGGGAAACTTGATGACTCTGCCGCTCGGATGATCCGTCGAGAGATATTCGCCGCCGAACTCCCAGAGCGTCGTGTCAAGGTAGCCCACGTCAATCACATCTCCCGTCGCCTCGCCGATGCGTATGCGGTCGCCGACGCGGTATGGAGTTTTGACCAGAATGTAAACCCAGCCGATGAAGCTCGTGATCGGAGTTTGAAGCGCGAAGCCGAGGATGATTGAAATCAATCCCAAGCTGACGACCGCCGTGTACCAGTTGGCGAAGAGGACTGAGAGAATGATGAAGATGATGACGAGGCCGATGAGCAGGTTGAGGATGCGCGTCAGGTTGTAGCGAGAGACAGCGTGTTCGAGCCGCGCGATGAGATAGACTTTGATGAGCTTGGCGACGGCGAGCACGAGCACGACGGACATCGCGCCGAGCGCGAGCCTTTGCACGAGCGGCACATAGTCGGCGGCGAAACCGAAGAAGCGCAGCCGCAGCAAGTAATAGACGCCCGCCAGTCCGAGCAACAGCAGGATATAAGTGCCGAGCCAGACCTTCTGCTTAGTCTCGACCGCAGGCTTCTCAAGCTCTTTGTTTCCGGCGGTCTGCTTGAGCGCCTGCTTAATATCCTCGCGCTCCTTCAACCTCTCGACATCGCGGCTCTCCTGCTCCACGGTCACAATCTTCACCTCCTTATCACAGCATAATATAAACCCTCTTTGCGCCTTTGCGCCTTTGCGTGAGAATAAAAGTTTCCCGCAAAGGCGCAAAGAAGAAATGCGACGAGCTTGTTTGTTAAATGTCTTTACCAGATTGAAGGCAAAGCTGCTTCGACAAACTCTATGGCGCGACCATCGGGCAGAATGTGAACTATCTTTGCCCCGCGCGCGCGCAGGCGCGGCGCGAGCAAGCCGACGCGGTGACAATTGGCGCGCGGGCGCGTGTGCGTCGTGAGCGGCTGCGATTCCGAGCACATGATGACGACGCTCAGCTCCGCAGCCAGCTCGATAATGCGATCAAGCCCGCGCGCCAGCTCTGCCGGAGGAGCAATTACCTTCCCGCCGCACTCCGGCAAATGCTCGTAGCCGATGCCCTCGTCTCGCAAATTCTCTTCCAACACGCGCCCGTTGTACTGCGGCCAGCGCGAGCGCGCCACGCTCCTCACATCGCACAGGAAAGCAATCTCGTGCTGTCTGAGGAGTTCGAGAAAATATTTGAACGGGTGACGACCGTGCCCGATGGTGTGAATGATTGGCGGAGTTGAAGACATGCGAATTGATGAGAAGCAGTAAAGCTTTATCCTTTCAGCCGCGCGCGAATCTCGTCCGCCGTCAGGTAGGCGAGTTGGCCGCCCGTGAACATCAAATCATTCGTCACCTCCATCACGGCGAACGGCGGCGGCGTGAAATTTTCCATCTCTTCATCCGTCTCAAAATTTGTTTCCGCGAGAACTAAACCGAAAAGGTCGCCCAAGAAAAGGTCTATCGCATAAGCTCTGCCTTCATGCTCGAAGCGGTAACGATTCTTGCGAATCTCGTTGCCCTCAAAGACCGACAAGACTTCGTACTCGACCGCCGAGAGATAGATATTCGTAATCACTGTGCGCGAGAAATCTTCGGGCGCGGGCGCGTACTTCTGCGTCAGCTTCGTAATCCACTGCCGCGTCTGCGGCAACCGAATCTTTCTCAAGCGAAGGCGCGTGTTCGTGATGTAATTATCCCAAATCTGCACGTGCTCGCTCGCACGCGACAAGCCTTCCGGTAAATCGCGCAACAAAAATTTACGCTCGCGCTCAATCCGCGCATACTTGAAGCTCTCGACGTTGAGCGTGTTTTCAGTTGTCGGAATCGCTGCGCCCATTTTTATCTAAACTCGACTTCATTCGTCTTTTAAGCACAACAATATGTTTTTGAACTCTGGGTTCGGCATTGAGATTTTCCTTGAAAGCCCAAGCGTTGAGAGCTAGTTGCCACATCATGCCGATGAGTTGCGGGGGCGTCTTGTTTTTCAAGTCCTCGCCGTCAGTTGATTCGTGCAGCGATTTCTTTCTTGTCAAAAAACATCTCGCATAAGGCTCTTAGCTCCTTTCTCGTTAAGCTTCGACCAATTCCTCTTCCGCCACTTTCAAAAACTCATCCGGCTCGACGATGTGTCCTGCGATGGCCGAAGCGGCGACGACATACGGCGACGCGAGGTAGACTTTGCCGGGGCCGCTGCGTCCGGGAAAGTTGCGATTCTGCGCGCTGACGGTGACGGTGTCGGGCGACTTTGAAGCTCCCGGCCCGGCGTTGATGCATGCGCCGCAGGAAGGGTCTATCAGCTCCGCGCCCGCGCGCTCGAAGATTTCGATGTAGCCTCGCTCACGCGCGTACTGCTTGATCTTCTGCGAGCCGAATTGCAGGTAGAGATGAACGCCGGGCGCGACGCGCTTGCCCTGCTCAAGCGCGCCTTGAAGCACAGCCGCGTACATGTCCATGTCGGCCATCTTGCCGCCCGTGCATGAGCCGCCGTAGGCCGCGTCAATCCTTACTTCTTCCTGTAGGTCGTCAATATAAATTCCGTTTCGCGGGTCGCCGGGAGTCGCCACCATCGGTCGCAGCTCAGACAACTCAATCTCAAAGACGGCGGCATACTCTGCGTCAGCATCGCTCTTGAGGAAACCCTTGCTGACTTCTTCGGCGTCGAGGCCGCGCATGCGCGTGATGTAACGAAGCGTCACTTCGTCAGGCTCTATGATGCCGGTCGTGCCGCCCGCCTCGACCGCCATGTTGGTCAAGGTCGCGCGCTCGTCCAGCGAAAAATCTTTCAAGCCTTCGCCCGCGAACTCAAGCACCTGACCGATGCCTTTGCCCTGCTTCATGTAATCCGTGGCGAGGATGTAAAGCATCACATCTTTCGCCGTCACGTCCGAACGCTTGCGGCCATTCAACACAAACTTGACGGTTTCGGGAACTCGAATGCGTATGTCTTTCGTGTACCAGGCATTCGCCATGTCGGTCGAGCCGACGCCGAAGGCGAAGCAGCCCAGCACGCCCGCCATGCACGTATGCGAATCTGTGCCGATGACGAGTTGGCCGGGCAGCGCGATGTCTTCGACCACAGCGTTATGACAGATAGCCTCAGAGCCGCCTTCAGGATTTTCGCCGTACAAGCGAATGCCCTGCTCTTCCGTAAAGCTGGCCTGCGTCACCGCGAGGCCGTCCGCTCTTTCGAGCAAGCCCATCTTGCGTTTGTCTTCTGACATCACCTTGCCCAAAAAAGTCAGGTGGTCGCGGAAAGCGTAAACCGATTCCGGCTCGGTCACCTTTGCATCTTTGCCGAGCGATTGCGTGAACAAAGACGCGGCCATCGGCGTCACGTACTCGTGCGAGAAGCGCACGTCCGCGACGGCGAAGAGCGCGTCGCCGGGCTTGACCGCTTCGACTCCGATTTGCCCGGCGCGCACGAAAGCATGACGCGCGATAATCTTTTCGACGATATTCATCGGACGCTTTTTAGTTTCGAGAGCGGGCGGCGCGATCTCCCCGGCGAGGCGCGCTTTGTTGTAGTTGAAGAGGCCGCCGTATTCGACAATCGTTTTGGAAATCGGATCGAGGCCGCGCGTGAATTCTTCGAGTGGAATCTCTTCGCCATTGCGGATACGCTCAATCAGGCCGAAGTCTGTGGAAGTCAGAAGACCTATGTTCTGCGAGTTTTGCCCGTAAATTTTTTCAATCGTCTGCGCAATCACCAGCTCAATGCCCGCCCATTTTTCAGCATACGGCGCGGTCTCGCGCGAAGAGCCGCAGCCCTTCGAGAGTCCCGACACGACGACCGAAAAACCGCCGTTCTTCACTTCATCCTTCTTGACCGCGCCGTCGCGCATCCCGACATAAACATATTCGCCGAGCGTCTCATCATAATAAAAACAGACCCAGCCGGGTGTAATCTCGTCGGTCGAGATGTTGTTCATCAAAGGCCGTTCGGCATCGTCAGCCAAATCCTCACGGCCTTCTAACTGATGACGGATAAGCGCGGTGTCGTCGGTCAGAAACAGGATGCGCCCATTGAACTTGATGCGCGCTGGACGCTTTGAAATCTTCAACACAGTCATGTTTGTCCCTCTGTCATGTTAAATTGAGTGCTTCGCGGGAAAGTACAATTATAAACTGAAGCGGCGGAAATGTCTCAGGCAGGCGACTAAATCCGGTTCACCGCAGAGACGCGGAGACGCAGAGATAGAGCAAGCAGGCTGTTGACAGAAAAGCTATTATCTCTTTTCCTTTATCATCTCTGCGTCTCCGCGTCTCTGCGGTTAAGATTATCAAAGCATGCTTCTCTCGAAATGGCCGACACTGTTGCTGCTCGCGCTGGCCGAACTGCTGGGGATGGCCGTGTGGTTTTCGGCTTCGGCGGTCGTCCCCGCTTTGACCAACGCGTGGAGCTTGAATGACGCGGGACGCGCGTGGCTGACGATGTCCGTGCAGGTGGGATTTGTGGCGGGCGCGTTCGGGTCTGCGCTGCTCAATCTGGCCGACCGCGTTTCGTCGCGCAGGCTCTTTACAGTTTCGGCTCTCTTGGCAGCCCTCGCCACCGTCTTGATTCCATTGCTGGCGACGGGACTCATGCTGGCTTTGCCTTTGCGTTTTTTGACGGGCATGTTTCTCGCGGGCGTCTATCCGGTCGGGATGAAGATTATGGCGACGTGGACGAAGGAGGACAGAGGGTTGGGCATCGGCCTGCTGGTCGGCGCGGTGACTCTCGGCTCTGCGTCGCCGCACTTGCTCAACGCCTTTGGCGGCGCGGGCGATTGGAGGCTTGTGCTGTATCTGGCGGCTGCGCTCGCCGCGCTCGGAGGCTTGATCGCCGCGCTCTTTATCAATGAAGGCCCGTACCGCTCATCGTCTCCGCGCTTTAACTGGAAATACGTCGGAGAGATTGTGCGCGTGCGCGAACTGAGGCTGACGAATCTGGGCTATCTCGGACACATGTGGGAACTGTATGCGATGTGGGCTTGGATTCCCGTCTTTCTGCTGGCGAGTTTCAAGCTCGTCAAATTCAGTCCAGTGTGGACGAGCCTGGCCGCCTTCGCCATCATCGGCATCGGCGGTCTGGGAAGTCTGGTGGCAGGCCAGTTGGCGGATAAGCTCGGACGAACGACGCTGACGATTGCATCACTGTTGATGAGCGGGACGTGCGCGCTCACAGTCGGCTTGCTCTACGGTCATCATCCGTTTTTGCTGGTCGCGGTCTGTCTGATATGGGGCTTCGCCATCGTCGCGGACTCGGCGCAGTTCTCAGCCGCCGTCACAGAGCTTTGTCGCGCCGAATACACGGGGACGGCTCTGACTTTGCAAACGAGTCTCGGATTTCTGTTGACCTTAGTCACGATTCGTATGATTCCGCCGCTCGAAAAATGGGTCGGCTGGCGATGGGCTTTCGCTTTTCTGGCGATTGGCCCGGCGGTCGGCGTGTGGGCGATGTACGCTTTGCGAAGATCGCCCGCCGCGTTTAGATTAGCCGGAGGCAGGAGATAAGAAGGTTTCACGCAAAGGCGCAAAGAAAGAACTGAGAAGCAATGACGTTGAGCTTTCTTTAAATCTTAAATGCTTTCTTTGCGTCTTTGCGCCTTTGCGTGAAAATGTTTTTATGAACTCGATACTAAACACTCAACAGTATACGCAATATGAACGTGACGGCTTTCTCGTCCTCGAAGATTTCGTGAGCGAAGAGGCGTGCGACCGTTTGCGCGAGCGAGCCGAAAAGCTCGTCGCGGAGTTTGACCCGCGCGGCGTCGTCTCCGTCTTCTCGACCAGGGAGCAGACGCGCACGAGCGATGATTACTTTCTCACCTCCGGCGATAAGATACGCTTCTTCTTTGAAGAGAACGCCTTCGACGAGAACGGAAATTTGCGGCAGAGCGTGGAGCGTTCGATTAACAAGCTCGGGCACGCGCTGCATGATCTAGACCCGGTCTTTGAGAGCTTCTCGCGCACGCCTGAGCTGGCTCGACTGGTCGCGGAGTTGGGCGTCCATCATCCATTGCTGATTCAATCAATGTATATCTTCAAACAACCGAACATCGGCGGCGAGGTGACGTGCCATCAGGACAGCACGTTTCTCTATACCGAGCCGATGAGCGTCACGGGATTCTGGTTCGCCCTCGAAGACGCGACGCTTGAGAACGGCTGTTTGTGGGCTGTACGCGGCGGGCACAAGGCCGGACTCAAAAAGCTTTTCCGGCGCGACGCAGAGGGCGGGACGCGCTTTGAAATTCCGGATGAGACTGAATGGAGCATGAATGATTTAGTCCCGCTCGAAGTGAGAAAAGGGACGCTGATTGTGCTCAATGGACTGCTGCCGCACCTGAGCCGCGCCAACCTCAGCGCACGCTCGCGCCATGCTTACACGCTGCATGTGATTGACGGCGACGCACATTATCCGTCTGACAACTGGCTGCAAAGAGATTTCCCTGCGCGCGGTTTCTGAAAATATAGCCACAGAGGACACAGAGGGCACAGAGAGAAAGAGAAATTGCAGACTCGTTATTGTAATCTGAAATTTCAAATCTGAAATTTCAAATTTGAGATTTCAAATCATTTAATACCTCTGTGTTCTCTGTGACCTCTGTGGCAAATGAAAGATTGAAAAGATGAATCACGAAATCAATATCCGGCTCGCCGCAGAGAGAGACGCGGGCGCGCTCGTCCGTTTCAATCAGGCGATGGCGAGAGAGACGGAAGCTTTAGAGCTTGAGCTTGAAATTCTCGCGGCGGGCGTCCGCAATCTGTTGCGTCACAAAGAGCATGGCTTTTATGTGATCGCGGAAGAGAGAGAGGCGGGCGCGGTCGGCTCGCTGATGGTGACATACGAATGGAGCGACTGGCGCAACGGTCTCTTCTGGTGGATTCAGAGCGTCTACATCGCGCCCGAATTTCGGCGGCGCGGCATCTATCGCAGGCTTTACGAGTTCGTCAAAGAGTTGGCCGCAAAGGAAGAGAGCGTGCGCGGCTTTCGTCTTTACGTCGAGAAGGAGAACCGCGTCGCACAGCGCACTTACGAACAGCTCGGCATGACGGAGACGCATTATTTGATGTTTGAAGAGCTGGCGCGAACGAAATTTTAGAATTCTTTCCGGGCGCTTGGAATGATGTCTGCGAGTTGTAAATTTATCGCGCGCCGGGACAACCTCTGAGCGTCGCATGTCATACAAAGCTTCGATGACGGGCGGCGCGCTTCTCTTATATTCCACAGATGAATACGATTAGTGAGCAGGAGTTCAAAAAACTCTGCGACGATATTTTCAGAGACCGCCGCGAGATATATGCTTTCAATCCGAATATGAGCCGCCGTGAAGCTCTGCTCTGGATGCTCGCCGGATGTCTTATTAATCTGCTGAGCGTGTCAGCCTCGGAAGAGCCGCGCGCGTTCGGCGCGGACGCTTCGGACACATACGCTAATGCCGTCGTAGAGCTTTTGGAGAAACGCGCCGCGCCCCTCTTTGATCCGAAGATTTACCTTGCCGAGTTGATTGAAAAACTCGACGCCGAAATATAATTCAAGCCTGCTCAATGGAGGTTTCAAAAGAAGATGAAGAACATGCGATTAGTGCTTCTCATGATTAGCATCCTTGTCATGCAACAGGCCGCTCAAGCTCAAGCCGCGACGCCTGAGATGAAAAGCGAGGCCAACGGTTTTTACCAGCATCAGGATTGGGCGAACGCCGCCAAAGCTTACGAATCAATTACGAAGCTTGAGCCGCAGAACGCGGCGGCATGGAATCGTTTGGGCGCGTCTCTGCTCTCGCTCGGCAAATACGACCGCGCCGTCGAGACGCTCAAGCGCGCTCTCGAAATCAACCCGCGACAACTGAACACGATGTACAACCTCGCAGGGGCTTACGCGCGCCTTAACGATAAAGAGAAGGCTTACGACTGGCTCGACAAGGCCGTGCAGGCCGGATTCGGACAGCCGCAATTGATGACGACGGACGATGACTTGTTGAGCCTTCGCAACGAGGCGCGCTTCAAAGATTTAGTCTCCAAAGCGCAGGCCAACGCTACGCCCTGCGCGGCGCAGGCAGTGAATCGCCAGTTCGATTTCTGGGTCGGCGAATGGAACGTCGAGAGCACGCAGGGCGGCCAGCAGATCGGGACGAGCAGCGTGCAGCTCATCCTGGGAAGCTGCGTCGTCTTTGAAAATTGGACGGGCGCGGGAGGCGTCTCGGGCAAGAGCTTTAATGTTTACAACGCACAGAAGGGCAAGTGGCAACAGACTTGGGTTGACGATCACGGCAGCGTGCTCGAACTCACTGGCGAATACAAAGACGGCAAGATGATGTATACCGGCGAGAGCGTCGCGCAGAACACGAGGACGCTGCATCGCCTGACCTTCTTCGACCTGCCGAACAAACGCGTCCGCCAGTTCTGGGAAATCTCCACCGACGGCGGCAAGACATGGACGGTCTCCTTCGACGGAACTTACGTCAGAAAATAGTGGGCAGAAAAAACAGCGGAAGTCTGGTTGACATAAAGCAAGGCCGCCGAGAACATGCGAGTGTCACGGCGGCCTCTGCTGCGCCATTCGCCTCCCTTTGCGCGGCCTGACGAATGGGCAGCAGGGAGCGCGGCTACCTTTTCCGCGCTCCCCTTTCCCAAACATGGAAAAGCTTTTATGAGTTCTCTGCGCTCTGCTATTATTGAGCGCGGTCTGATTGAAAACTAAGCAACGGCACATGCGTCGCTCACGCCTCAAATCGAAAGTATGAGCATCGCCGTTCGGAATGAAAGGTTCATTCTCACGGCGAAAGATTTGAGGCAGCACAGTCTATGCCTAATTGAGTTTAGAAGCAAGTTTAACTTGCGCCTGTCAGGAGGTAACTCTTGATGGGCAGAGGCTCGCGTCATGTGCCTGTAAAGCTTGCCGGAAAGTTGTTATCAATTCGGCTTGCGCTCGGCTTATCTCAAACTGAGTTGTTAAGTCGTTTAGGAGTTGAAGACTTTATTTCGTATCAGAGAATCTCTGAATACGAATTAGGTAAGCGTGAGCCGTTGCTGATCGTGCTTCTGGCTTATGCGAGAGTGGCGAATATCAGCACGGATATTTTGATTGATGATAAGAAGAATTTGCCCGCTAAGTTGTCACGCAAAGCGAAACGCTCGCGCCGCTAAGACCAACACAGATTTAGGACACTACCAAAACCCGAAAGAGAAAAACGGTTGGCAGTAATTGAAGCTACTGCCAACCGTTTTCTGTTTTTATCGGCTAACTGCTAACTGCCAACTGTTCTCAGCTCGGGTTGCGTTTGTTCAGCGCGGCCTGCGCGAGTTGCTGTGCGCGGGGCAGCAGGTCTATGGCCTTGGTGATCTGCGGGTCGTCGGCGTTGAAGACCTGAAACGAAGTGGTCGAGCCGTAGGCCGCCGTGACGATCTCATAACGCAGTTGACGCTCAATGTATTGACGCTCTTTATCCAATTGCGCGGGCGTGAATTTGTAGACGTTCTTCGCGGCCACGAAATCCTTGAAGGATTTGAAGAGCGCGTCAGTCATCGGAAACTCTGTCGCTTTCAGATCATGATCGAACTCAATCGCACGCTGCACTTTGTAAGCGTCGTAGCCGGGAACGCGTCCCGCCGCCAGCTCAAGCGCGAAAGCGAAGACGGGATCGGTCACTCTCTGTTCAAAAGGCGAGATGAGACGCGGATCAACCGTCTCGTCCGGCGTGATGCCGCCGCCGCCGTAAACCGCGCGCCCCGTGTCCGTGCGGCTTTCGGGGCCGCTCGGCGCAGTTACCTGGCGCGACTCGCGACTGATGCCGCCCTGCGTGTAGTAGTCATAGAATCCGGCGTTGGAATAATCGCGCTGAATCAGGCGTCCCGAAGGCGTGTAGTATTTGCCGATGGTCAGGAGCAAGGCCGAACCGTATTCGAGCGGGAACGGAATCTGCACCAGACCTTTGCCGAAACTGGTTTCACCGACGATCAAAGCGCGGTCGTGGTCTTGCAGCGCGCCCGTCAGGATTTCGGAAGCAGAGGCCGTGCCGCGATTGACGATGACGACGAGCGGCGTCTGATCCGGCTGGTCGTTGTCTGAATAGTAAGGCTGCGTGCTGCCACGCACGCGCCCTTTCTGCGTCAGCACGAGCTGGCCGTGCGGCAGGAACTTGCTCGCCACATGCACGGCCTGACTAAGCAAGCCGCCGCCGTTGCCGCGCAGGTCAATCACGAGCTGCTTCATCCCTTGCGAATGTAGATTCTCAAGCGCGGCGTCGAACTCATCTCCGGTCGTCAAATTAAACCCGCCGCTCATCGCGATGTATCCCACGCCGGGGCGAATCATGTAGAACTCAGGAATCGAAGGCTGCGGCACGGCGTCGCGCGTGATCTCGACCGTCTCGACTTTGTGCGAGGCCAGCCGCTCGACCGTCACCTTGACGATTGAGCCGCGCGGCCCGCGCAGGTTCTGGCGGACTTCGTAAAAATTCTTGCCGCGCATGTCCTTGCCGTCAACTTCGAGAATGCGGTCGCCGTAACGAAGTCCGGCTTTCCACGCCGGAGCGTTCTCGAAAGTCGCGCGAATGAAGGTGTTGACCTGTTCGCCTTCGCGCAAATCGCCGATGGTCGCGCCGATGCCGTAATACTCCGAACGCTGGTCTGTGCGAAACTCGTCAAACTCGGCGCGGTCGAAATAGTTCGAGTGCGGGTCGAGCGAGCGAAGCATGCCCGTGATCGAAGATTTGAAGACGTTGTTGTAATCGAGCTTGTTGCCGTCAATGTATTGATCCTGAATGACGGTCAAAGCCTCTGACACATCCTTCTCAATCTCTTCGGCGTCGGCGGTCTTGCGCGTCGTGGGAACAGGGCCGCCCACCGTGACCGGCGGCGCGGTCTTTTGCGCCGTGCCATTTCTCTGTGCGTAAATAAATGCGGGGAGCGTTAGAGCTGTGATGAGCGCCAAGCTGAGCGCGAATAAAAACCTGTTTCTCACGCGACGAATCTCCTCAAAACCGAGTCTCTTGCCATGAGCACACCCCGAAGGGGCATGCAGCGTCGTGGCAGTATAACATGCTGGCCGGAGCAGGCTCTACGCCAGCGATTGTCAAAAATGTAAAATTTAAGATGCCGGAATGTGCGGAAAAGCAGCCACGACGGAGAGCTGAATTTGAGGTCGCGGCTGTTTTAGAAAGATGAGGGGTTGCGCGTCAACTCCGAAATCTCAAGCGACGAGCAGGTCAAATTCAGCTCTGACGATTTCGTAGCACTCACAAGAGAAGTCTCTCAACCCTTCTTTATCTATAATTTGAATGTGGCCGCGTTTGTACTTAATGTAGCCTTCCGCGTGCAGCACGAGGGCGGCTTCGGTCACACCGGCGCGGCGCGTGCCGAGCATCAGTGCGAGGAAGTCCTGCGTGAAGGGCAAATCATCGCAGGCGCAACGGTCGTCACTCATCAAGAGCCATCGCGCCAGGCGTTCCGACACCGTGTGCAGGCGGTTACAGGCGGCAATTTGCGAGGTCTGTAACAACAATCCTTGCGTGTAACGAAGCAGCAGGTCATGCATTGCGCCGGCGCGCCTGAACTCCTCGCGCAGAGCCGGCGCGGGCATGCGTATCCCGCCATCAGGAATCTGTACCAACCCTTCGTGCGGAGATTCGTCAACCCCTAAGATGATGGAGATGTTTGCCATGCCTTCAAAGCCGACGATCCCGACCTCAACGCTTTCGCCCGAGGCTGTCTGCGAGATTAATGAGACCATCGAGTTCGTCGGGAAGTAAACGTATTTCATCGGCGCGCCAGATTCCTGAATGATTTGTCCATGAGATAGCTGGACGGGTTCTAAGTGGCGCGCGATTCGTTCGTAATCTTCAGGCGGCAAGTGAGAGAGAATATGGTTTTCGTGCGTGCGAGGTAGGTCGTGCATCGGTCATCTCCTTAGTTTCCGGTCGCGTGTGTGTGAACACAGCAGACGGCACGAGGAGAAGGCTCTGTAGGCTCATCCCGATGTCGAGTGATGAATTCTCAAAAGAACAAGTCGTAATCTGTACAGCAAGGATTATACCACCCCCCCTGCAAATATCATGCTAAACGACGACCTGAACCTCCACTTGCCGCGTTGGAAAGGTTTTCTGTTAATAATAGCGAGCCGTTAAAGCCTACGCGGCGGCTTGTTGAAGCTTTGATTTTCACATGGAGAACGGCTGTAAATCAGTTCGTTAACGTACAGACTGCTCTTCCTTGAGCATGCTATCTTGCCAGACAAATCAAACAGGCTAATTCAGGATGGCGCGGGCGATTCTGAAACCGATAGTCTCGACGAACAAGGGGGTGGCTCAACTGATGAGGTTTTCGCAGGGGAAGCCTCATCAGTTGAGCGTCAAAGGTTCATCCTGACCTGAATCTGGAGAGAGAGACCATGCCGAATATAGAGCTTCGTGAGCGTGGAATCTATAGGCTGCCTGACCGCAGAGAGTTCATCATTTGCGCGACGGGAGACGGGAATGGTTATGTGCTTTACAAGCCGGAGACGTGGCAGCGTTACGGCTTGGCCGAGTACCGTATGCAGGCCAACGGACGTGTCTTGAGTCGCGGGCTAGTCGTCAATTGGCGCGCAGAAGATTTGAAAGACACGGGACGCACGGCCTCCGAACTGCAAGCCTTGAAGGCCGGGTAATAGTTCATTTCAGCGAATCAGCTTGTAGATACACCATCAGTTTCACGCAAAGGCGCTGGTGGCGCAAAGGAAGAACGCAAAGGTGTTGAGTGCCACTTAATTTTTGCGTCCTCTTCTTTGCGCCTTTGCGCTTTTGCGTGAGCTTCTTTTTTCTTTATTGAAGTCGCCAAAAAAGAGACTTTCGGGTAACATGTGGCCGTTATTGCATAACTCCCTAAAAGTTATCGAGTGATTCAAGCTTATGCCATTTGCTTCCATCGAAGAGGCCGCCCGTGAGATACGCGAAGGCCGCATGATTATCATCGTTGACGATGAAGACCGCGAGAATGAGGGCGATTTAGTCTGCGCCGCCGAAAAAATCACGCCTGAGATTATCAATTTCATGGCGACGCACGCGCGCGGCCTGATTTGTATGCCGCTGACGGAAGAGCGCTGCGACGAGCTTCATCTGACCATGCAGGTCGCCGACAACACCTCTTTTCTGGGCACGGCCTTTACGGTCTCGATTGAGGCGCGCAAAGGAGTGACGACAGGGATTTCGGCGTCGGATAGGGCGACAACCATCCTGACGGCGGTTGACCCTAAGACGCGCCCGCAGGATTTGGCACGCCCCGGCCACATCTTTCCGCTTCGCGCGAAAAAGGGAGGCGTGCTCGTTCGTCCCGGTCAGACTGAAGCCTCTGTTGACCTGTCGCGCATCGCCGGACTCTATCCGGCGGGCGTCGTCTGCGAAA
>DASWRG010000134.1:0-41182 GCA_036403295.1 Pyrinomonadaceae bacterium | reverse complement strand
GAGGCAGAGGCACGAGCCGGATACGTCGCTTGACGCGTTGCGGCGTGCGCTCTTGCAGGCACTGCTTGAGCAGGGGTTGATTGACGAGGGGCAGATTCAGGAGATGCTGGCTGATAACGAGGGCAAGTTTAAAGGCTCGCTCCTGGAAGAGATGTTGAATGAGCTGATTGAGCGGCTGGTCGAAGAGGGTTATTTAAAACTTAAAGAAGAGCAGGCGCGACAGAACCGCGACGAGAGGCGCGGCGGGCAGGGCGAAGTCGGAGAGCCTTTGCCGCGCGATGTGCATTTCGAGGTGACTGAGAAGGGCTTGGATTTTCTCGGATACAAAACCCTGCGCGGCCTGCTCGGCAGCCTCGGCAAAAGCTCCGTCGGGCGTCATGACACGCAACATCTGGCGACGGGAATCGAGGCGGCTCAGGCTTCCAAGCTTTACGAATTCGGCGACACGATTAATCTGGACGTGAACGCGACGCTGATGTCAGCCATCAAGCGCGAGGGCTTGGGCGTCCCGCTCAACCTGGAATACAAAGACCTGCATGTGCATCAGTGCGATTATCAATCGTCGTGCGCGACCGTCGTGATGCTCGATTGCTCGCACTCGATGATTCTCTACGGCGAAGACCGTTTCACTCCGGCGAAGAAGGTCGCGCTCGCTCTGGCTCATCTGATACGGACGCAGTATCCGGGCGACTCGCTCAAAATAGTTCTCTTTCATGATTCGGCGGAAGAGCTGCCGATGGCTAAGCTCGCCACAACGCAGGTCGGCCCCTATCACACGAACACCGCCGAGGGCTTGCGCCTCTCGCGCCGCCTCCTGCAAGCGCAGCGCAAAGAGATGAAGCAGATCGTGATGGTCACGGACGGCAAGCCGACGGCCTGCTTTCTGGATGCGGCGAGTCGGGTTTCAGTCCCTTACAGGCGAAGCGGCGGCGCGTCCGATCCTCCCAATCGCAGGCTCTACAAAAATTCGATGGGGCTTGACCCGTTCGTGATGGACGAGACTTTCAAAGAGATTCAGGCGTGTCGCAAAGCCGGCGTCATGATTAATACTTTCATGCTGGCGAGCGATTACTATCTGGTCGAGTTCGTCAAACAGATGACGCAGATGACCAACGGCAAAGCCTACTTCGCCAATCCCAACAACCTCTCGCAATTCGTGCTCATGGATTTTATGAGAAGACGGACGAGCCGGGTCAAATAAACTGCTCTTCCGACGACATGGAAATATAAAAGCATGAAGGCGCGGCTCATCACCGCGCCTTCGTGTGGTGGAGAGGCTTGAGAGATTTACGGCATCTGGATGAACGCGGAAGGAACGGCTTTGTCAGTGGCCGCGCCAAACTGCGCTTGCTGAACAGAGCCGTCATGGCTATTCAACGTGAACCAGTTGCTGCTTCCGGCATTCTGCCTGACCACGGCGACATCCGTCTTGCCGTCGCCATCATAATCGGCTGGAACAGTTTTATCAGTCGCAGTTCCGAACTGAACCGCGCGGAGTTGGTTATCCGGGCGTTACGGCTCCCGCGTTGACCAGCTCTCCGTTGTCGCAGTTAAAGCTCCGCACAACATACTGATCGCTTGCTTGAGTGCCCACTAAACTATTCGCCGCCGAGTAGTGGGTCAGTTTCAAACGAGGAGGAGAAAAGACAGGTTCGCGCAAAGGCGCAAAGAAGAGGACGCAAGGAGCGAGTGGCATTCAACAGCTTGGCGTTCTTCCTTTGCGCCTTTGCGCCTTTGTGCGAGATTCTTTCTTGATTGCTATTCACCGGAATTTCAAACTGACCCACTACCCCCGATTGGGCTATAATCACCCGCGTCCGGATTGCCGCGCGAGATGCGAATGAGGAGCAAGCTCAGAAAGTTTTGTTGATGATAGACGAGAGGGGCGGAGTCAAAGAGTACGAGCGCATGCTGGTGAGGATCACAGACCTCGCGCAGGCGTTCGGCACGGCGCGCGACTTGCAGACCATCTACAGCGCGCTCCGTGAGTTCACGTTCGCTTCAGTTCCATGCATCGGCATCTTTATCTCGCTCTACGATCCTCAGCGCGACGTGCGGACAGCTGCTTACGGCTGGGGCGACGGGCAGGACGTGGATGTCTCGCAATTGCCTCCGATGCCCATCTCAAAAGACGGCCCTAACAGTCGCGCCGTCAGAACCGGACAGGTCATCATCACGGATGATTACATGGCCTTGATGCGTGGGCATCCGACCGTGCCCGTCGGAGAGAATAACGGCTTGATGCCGCAATCCTCGCTCGTCGTGCCGATGGCCGTGATGGGACGCATCACCGGCACGGTCGAGGTGCAGAGCTACGAGCTGGCGGCTTACCGCGAAGAGCATGTGACCGCGTTGCGGATGGCCGCGAACCTCGCGGCGGTGGCGATTGAGAACGTCCAGCTTTTCGAGCGCGAACGCCTGGCACGCGCCGCCGCAGAGGATGCGAGCCGGATGAAAGACGAATTTCTCGCCACCGTCTCTCATGAATTACGCACGCCGCTCACTTCCATGCTCGGCTGGATGTACATGCTTCGCTCAAGCAGTCTGGACGAAGAGGCGCGCACGCGCGCGCTCGATACCATCGAACGCAACGCTCGCTTGCAGGCGCAGATCGTCGACGACATTTTGGATGTCTCGC
Organism: Pyrinomonadaceae bacterium; assembly: GCA_036403295.1. GTDB lineage: Bacteria > Acidobacteriota > Blastocatellia > Pyrinomonadales > Pyrinomonadaceae > JACMLC01. Next base: position 38,544 of record DASWRG010000134.1, on the reverse strand, counting down.
GCATCATCACGGGCAAGCTGCACATGGAAGTGCAGCCCGTTGACCTCGGCTCTCTGATTGAGACTTCAATCAACGCCGTGCGGCCTGCGGCGGCGGCCAAAGAGATACGCATTGAGACGGAGCTTGAAGCCACGCCGCAACTCGTCGCGGGCGACGCGAATCGTTTGCAACAGGTCTTCTGGAACGTCTTCTCGAACGCGGTCAAGTTCACGCCGCGCGGCGGGCAGGTCAAAATCAAGCTGAGCCGCGTCGAGGCTCACGTCGAAATCAGAGTCACGGACACGGGACAGGGCATCAGCAAAGATTTCCTGCCTTACGTCTTCGACCGCTTTCGCCAGGCCGATAGCTCCACGACGCGAGAGCACGGCGGGTTGGGGTTAGGCTTGGCGATTGTACGACATCTGGTGGAGCTGCACGGCGGCACGGTTCACGCGGCAAGTCTCGGAGGGGGAAGCGGAGCTACTTTCACTTTGCTGCTCCCGCTCGTCGGCAAGCTAGTTTCACATGATGATGAAGCGACACGGACGAGAGACGACGCGAGAGACAAATTGCGCGCGCCGCTCGCAGGCGTGCATGTGCTCGTGGTGGACGACGAGGAAGACACGCTTGTGATTATGAAGGCGATGCTCAAAAGCTATGCGGCTGAGGTGACGACCGCCGCTTCCGTCAGAGAAGCTTTGACCGGGCTTGAGAGCGCGTGGCCGGACGTGCTCGTCTCTGACATCGGGATGCCGCTCGAAGACGGTTACGATCTGATACGCGAGGTGCGCCGGATTGAGACTGAGCGCGGCAGGCATGTGCCCGCCATCGCGCTCACGGCCTACACGCGTGAGGAAGACCGCGCACGGTCTTTAGCCGAAGGCTTCGAGGAATACTTGCCCAAGCCGGTCGAGCCGTCCGAGCTGGTTGAGACAATCGCGCGCCTGGCTCAAGCGAAGAAGACAGGCGTTAAGGCAGCAGAGATTTAAAGCTCCTAAAATTTCTCACGCAAAGGCGCAAAGGCGCAAAGAAGAGTCGCGCAAGTTTGGCTTTGCATCTTGCGCTGAGCTTTTTAATAGCATGCTCTTCAACCCTCTCGCAGAATTCTCAACAGTCGAAGCCGGTCGGCGCGGGGCCGTCGCGGCTCTACTTGAATTTACGCGAAGAGAAGGGCTACGCCTATTCCATCTCAAGCTTTTTTAATCTGCCGAAGTATCGCGGCTTCTGGCTGGCGAGCGCGGCTGTCAGAAACTCCTTTGCGTGCTTTGCGTCTTCACTTTGCGAGCTTTGCGTTAAAAACTAACTTAACCGCAAAGACCGCAAAGAGAAACCGCGCAAAGAGCGCAAAGGAGTTGACGCTTCATCGCGCGCGTGCTATCTACGCCTCACGAATTTTTCATCGCAACTTAAAGAACAGGCACGAGCGATTAATCATGAGTCGAGCGCGTGTGCGTGATATTGAGATGGCATTCGACGTGGCGGGCGAGGGGTTGCCGGTCGTGTTGCTGCACGGCTTTCCTTTCAATCGCTCGATGTGGCGTGAGCAGGCGGAGGCTTTGCGCGCGAGTTATCAAATCATCACGCCGGACTTGCGCGGTCAGGGCGAGAGTGAGTTGAGCGGGACGGCGACGATGGCGTTGATGGCTTCGGATGTGGCCGCTCTGATGGACGAGTTGAAAATCGAGCGCGCCATCGTCGGCGGTCTTTCGATGGGAGGCTACGTCACGCTTGCCTTCTATCATCTTTTCCCGGAACGCGTGCGCGCCCTCGTTCTCGCGGACACGAAGGCGCAGGCGGACACGGACGAAGCGCGGGAGCTGCGCGAGCAGCAAGCTTTGAAAATTTTGAGCGAAGGCATGCGATCAATCGCCGACGCGATGTTGCCGAAACTGCTGGCGACTGAAACGCTCGACGAGCGACCTGAAACCGTCGCCCGCGTGCGCGAGATGATTTTGAGCACGAAGCCGGAAGGCGCGGCGGCAGCCCTTCGCGGGATGGCCGTCAGAGAAGACCGCCGCGATCTCTTGTCGCAGATTGACGTGCCCACGCTCGTCATCGTCGGCAGCGAGGACGCGATTACGCCGCCCGAAGTCTCGCGCGCGATGCATCGTGAGATTCGCGGCGCGCGGCTCGAAGTCATAGCGGGCGCGGCGCACGTCTCCAACCTCGAACGCCCGTCGGAGTTTAATCGCGCGCTCAAAACTTTTCTTGAGAGCTTATGAGCGAACCTCAAAAATACTGTATCGAGGAGCGCGTGCGCTGGGGCGACGTGGACGCGGCGAGCATCATTTTTTACGGCGCATACATACGCTTTTTCGAGTTTGCCGAAACGGAATTGTTTCGCGCGGTCGGCTTGCCTTACAGCGTGATGTTTGAAGAGCTTGACGTGTGGCTGCCGCGCGCGCATCTCGAATGCGACTTTCGCCGCGCAGCGAAACTTGATGACATGCTCGAAGTCTGCGTCTACGTCGGCCACATCGGGACGAAATCTCTGCGGCTCAATTTTGAAGTGCGGCGCAAAGGCGAAGCCGAGATCATCGCCGAAGCTCACTTCGTCCTCGTCGCCGTCCGCCGCGACACATTTGAAACCGTCCCCGTCCCCGAGCTGCTCAAAGAACGCCTCGCGCCGTTTATAAAAAAGTGACGAGTGACGAGTGACAAGCGAAGCAGTGACGAGTGATGAGAGACAAGCTATTGTCTTTAACCCGTCACCTGTCACCTATCACTTGTCACTGCTTTTCTGGTCACTGTGTTAGAATGCGTGTCTCGCACGAAAATCTGGTCAGCTTAACTTTCATCTTTGTCGCTTGAATGAGTTTGAAGGAGTTGGCGATGGTTGTTTGCTTGAGATGCGGAAGAGAGAATCCTGAGGGGATGCGCTTCTGCTCGAACTGCGGGGCGGCGTTGGCGGATTCTACGCCGAGCGGCGCGGGCGTCGGCGCGCCCGATTCATCTTCGCTCGACACGCTGAGCATGAATCAGAATCCGCAGACAGCTCCAACCAGTTGGCCTAACTTCGGAGAGTCTTTCAAACAGAGCGCGCCGCCCGTCGCTCCTGCTAAAAAAAGCAGGATGGGATTGATTATCGGCCTCATCGCCCTCGTCGTCCTGCTCAGTCTCGCGGTGTTTGGGGCGGCTGCGGGCTACTATTTTTATTCAAAATCTCAGACGGCTAACAGCAATAACGACGAGGGAGTCTACAAGCCTTCGACCGGAGACAACTCGAACGAGAACGCAAACGAGAATGCGAATGCGAAGCCGACGCCCAAAGCTTCCGTCTCTCCGACGCCTGCCGCGTCTCCGACGGAAGGTCAGTTGTTCGAGCCGCCGACTGTGCCGACGAAGGACTCGTCCTTCACAGTGTACGCCAACGGCGATTGGCAGTTGTCGCAGATTGCGGTCGTCCCGCTCGAAAAATTCACGACAGAGGTTGAAGGCATCGTTGACTTCGCGGGAGCAAAGGCCGGAGTCAGCCCCGGCGGCACGAAAGACGCGCAGTACAAATCGCGCAGACTTTTTACGGAGTGGCCGACGGGCGCGCTCCTGATGCGGACGCGTTACGCCGACGGGCGTTTTTCAAATACGGTCGCGCTCGCGGCTGGCGCGGCGACCGGCGCGTGGGAAAATCTGCCGGACGAGCGCGGCATGCTTGAGTTCAGAATCAACGACAACGCGCCGCAAAGCAACGGCGGCCAATTCACAGTTCACATGCGCCTCACCAGCGTTCCGAAGAGCAAGTGATGATTGACGATCCGAGTCCGAGTCTGGAGTTCGATAGGTTTGAAGACATTCGCCGCGTCCTCGCGGACGTGCTCATCGCGGACGGCCATGCTTTGCTTGAAGCCGAAAAGATCGCGCTCTATGTGATGGAAGGCATGCGCGACATGGCAAAGCTCACGGCGCTGCTCGCCAATTCGAGCACGCGCACACATGACGAGATTCTTTTGACACTGCTCAGAGTCCTTGACAGCGCACAAGCCTTCGACAAAGCACGCGCCCTGTTAGCCAAAGGTGATGAGTTAAAGAATGATGGATAAAAGCTAAGGCCAGTCGGAGGCTAAAGGTTATTTCTGCGGTAGCCTGGAAGCATGGAAGCTACCGTAAAAGAGCATTCCCGTAACTTCACCTTTATCGTCGAGCTCAAATTTCACCTTTCCCCAACTGGAGCGATGAATAAATTCCAGTTCAGAGATGCGGATCAGACCAATCAGCCGATCAGGATTCCGCTGCTGTTCGTAGAGATTGCCCTCGCTCTCGACGATTTCAATGACTGTGCCCGGCACAAAGAAATCATCGCCAAGCTTGTATTTTCCAACCAGCCTGGTCGCAAGCCCGGCGGGCACAGGTTCACGATCTATTTTTAGAGGCTCAGGATTCTCCCCCATAATCAGAGCTGACACGCGGTTTGCGATTTCGCCGGTGACGCTGGAAATGTTCAGGTTGCCAAGCACCACGACAGTCACCTTCTCAGTCGGAAAGTGAATCAGAGTCCCTGCGAATCCAACTCCATCCCAACCATTCTCAATAATCGCATCTCGATTCCAAAGTTTTCCGAGAGACCATGAATAACCGGAAGCGCCGTCCGCATGCGTTTTATACATTTGCTCTACAGAACTCTTCTTCAGCACGCGACCGGCTAAGATACCCTCAATCCATTTTCCAATATCTTCAGTCGTGGAGTAGAGCGAGCCAGCTCCGGTTGAGATTGAATGGTCAAAATATCTCGCCGCCTCGAACCCGTGAAGCCCGACAGTGGTATATCCGTTGGAGAGATTGGCGACGGACTGATTCGAGGCATCCGGCTGCCCCGTGTTCTTCATCCCGAATGGTTTGAAAAAATTGAGCTTGAGAAATTCTGCGTATCTCAGCCCTGAAACTTTTTCGATGATATGAGCGAGCAGGACATAATTTGAGTTGGAGTAACTTGACCTTTCGCCCGGATTGAACAGCAAAGGTTGATTCCGAAAGAGCGCGATGATTTCCCCGGTCGTATATGGTCTCTTGGAAAGCTCCGCGAAATTGGCGAAGCGCACATAATCGGCAATGCCGGAGGTGTGCGTCAAAAGATTGTGAATCGTGATTCGCTCTCCGTTCGGGAAATCGTTGATGAACCGGCTGACCGGATCATTGACGCGCAAGTTACCTCTCTCTTGAAGGAGGAGGATGGCTGCTGCTGTGAAGGACTTGGAAATTGAGGCGATGTAGAATTTAGTCTGCGGCGTGATTGGCACAACGCGCTCACGGTCAGCCAATCCATATCCCTTATTGAATAATACCTGACCGTTGCGTATCGCTAAAATATCGCCGCTGAAGCTCGATGAATCGAAGTAGGGGACAACGAGTGCGTCAATTCGACTTTGAAGAAGTTTCACGTCGGGAGCTAAATCAACATGACCCGGGCTTGTGGGTTTGTTGCTGGAGAGCATCAGCGATAGAGATGAGGTTTCGCCACTTGTTGTTTGATGTATACCCCGCCCTCCGGTTGTCAAGATTTTGCCGAAGGCTTGCCCGCTAAATAAAAGCGCGGATAAAAATATTGAGAGAAGGACCTTTGCTTTTGAGAAAGATGAATAAGTTATCACGTCTCTACTTCCTCCTAAAAAGCTATTCATAGGCTCTTCTAAAAAGGGAACACCGCAAGCTCCTCCTTTATGGCAATTATTGTGATGATGAGGCCGTAGGGTCTGACATCCGACACCTGCTCTTCAGAGCGGCCAGATGGCGCGGCGCGCGAGCGTGCGTTTGAGGTCAACGTAGCCCTGATCGCCCGCCACCAGCTCGCCCAGGACTTTGCGTATGCCTTTGTGCGCGCGGGCAAATTCGATCATTCGCTCCGTGAAGGGCGCGCCCCAGAAGTTTCCGTAAAAGCGGCGGCGCATCTCTGCCGCTCTTCTCAACTCGCGCCCGAAATCTTCGCGCCAGCGCGTCTCATACTCGTGCGGCTTTCCTTCCAGATAAGCTGCGGCGAAAAGCTCCGCCGAACGCAGAGCATAATAAATCCCTTCGCCCGTCACGGGGTCTGCGAAGCCCGCAGCGTCTCCGAGCAAAGCCCAGCCCTCGCCGCACGCGCACCGTACGTCCCAGGTCTTCGCGGCCAAGCCAGGAATCCGCGCCGCGTATCGCTCGGCCTTCGCGCGCAGTTCGGCTTCTAAATTTTCATCACGCGCCGCATCTTTTTTCCGTGCTCTCCACAAGTGCGCCGTCGCGTCGACTCGCATGCGATAGTAACCGATCATGAATCGCCACAGGAGTTCGTCGAGCGTTTGATGATCGAAGGCGTCCTGCGAAGTAGCGATGCCGAAAGAGATGTGATCGGGACGCGGGAAAGCCCACGCGTAGCCAGCCCAACCGGGAAGAAAAGCGACGACCGTCGGAGCAGACGCCTCTCGCGGCAACGGCGCGCGATAACCGAAGGCGACTTCCATCTCGGCCTTCGAGAGCGCGCCCGCCAGCTTCTTCGCAATCGGACTGTTCGCGCCGTCGGCGGCGACGATCATCTGCGCGCTCCACTCCGCGCCGCCACGGCTTCGCACCACCCAATCAGCTTTTTCATCTTTGCGTTTTTGAAATGAAACCCTTTCGGCGAAGATGTGCGCTCCGGCTTCTCCGGCGCGGTCGCGCAAGTAGGAATCGAAGGCCGTCCGCGAGTAGATGGCGAAAGGCTCTTCGAGCTTGAGATGTAGTTTTTTGCCGCCCGGCGAATACAGCTCCAAATCTTCGACCGTGCGCCCGACCGCTTCCAGGAGATGCGGCCAAGCCTTTAAAGCTTTAGAAGTCACGCCGCCGCCGCACGCCTTCGGTTCGCCCGCAGGCCGCCCGTCAAACAGAGCCACGCGCGCGCCCGCACGCGCCAGCCTCTCAGCCGCAAACGATCCGGCTGGCCCCGCGCCCACAATTAAGAGGTCGTATTTTTCCATCTGCGCCTCATCATAAATTGCTTTCACATCGCGGCGCAATTCCGGCTTGTTCAATCACGCGCGTCGTATGATAGAATGCGAAGCTGTAAACCCCTTTCATCATTAACTGACGAGTTGCCGCCGCCGGTTTTTCCGGCACGCAACGCTGATAGCTTTTTCTGCGCTCGTGTGAACATCAAAGCGAGAGCAGAGCGAGCGCGCGAGCTTTCACTTTCAAAGGCGATGGTCAGAAGCTCTGTAGTCTTCGCGGGCATCGCGCCGCATCCGCCGATTATGGTTCCCGAAGTCGGCGGCGGCGCGGCGGAAGAGGTGCGCGCCTCGATCAATGCCATGCGAGATTTCACCGGGCGAATTATTTCAAGCGGAGCTGAGACGGTCGTCCTCATCTCGCCGCACGCGCCGCTCGCGCCACGCGCCTTCGTCGCTTATCACGAAGACAAACTTTATGGCAGCTTCGCCAATTTTCGCGCGCCGGAGACGGAATTTGAAGTCGCGCTTGACGAAGAGATGCTGACTGCCATCGGTGAGGCCGCGCGCGAAAGAGGTTACGAGGTCATCAGCATTAAAGGTTACGAGCTGGATCACGGCACAGCCGTCCCGCTCTATTTTCTGCTGCGCAATGGCTGGCATGGGCGCGTCGTCGCGCTCGGCTACACCTTTCTCTCAAACGAAGACCATCTCAACTTCGGCTCGTGCATACGCGACGCAGCCGCGACGAGTGACAAGACAATCGCGTTTGTGGCGAGCGGCGACTTGAGTCACAGGCTCAAGCCCGGCGCGCCCGCCGGATACAACGAGACGGCGCATCTCTTCGACGAAGAAGTCGTCGCGGCTTTGCGCGCACACGCTCCCGAACGCATCATCAACATCGATCAGGACTTGAGAAGAACGGCTGGCGAATGCGGCTATCGCTCAATGCTCGTGGCTCTGGGCGTCGCGGAGGGTCTGCCTGAGAGCTATGAAGTTTTAAGTTATGAAGCTCCCTTCGGCGTCGGCTACATGGTGGCGCAGCTCACCTGTGAACGCGTCGAAGAAAAAGAAAATCAATCGAGAGAGGTTGAGAAGGCCGATGATGGCTCGTCCGGCGAAGACCTGCCCGCGCTCGCGCGGCTGGCGGTCGAGACGTTTATCCGCGAAGGTCTCAAGCTCAAACCGCCTGCTTTGAAATCAGGACGCGCGGCCTGCTTCGTCACTATCAAAACTCTCGCGGGAGATTTGCGCGGCTGCATCGGCACGATTGAGCCGACCAAAGAATCGCTCGAAGAAGAGCTGATCGCCAATGCCATCAACGCAGCCACGCGCGATCCGCGTTTCCCGCCCGTCTCTCCCGCCGAGTTAGCTAATCTGCGTTACTCGGTTGATGTTTTATCCGAGCCTGAGACCGCGCGTTTTGAAGAGCTTGATCCGAAAATTTACGGCGCGATTGTCGAAGATGAAAACGGCATGCGTCGCGGCTTGCTCTTGCCCGACATCGAAGGCGTTGAAACAGTGGAACAGCAAGTCGAGATCGCTGCACGCAAGGCGGGCATCAGGCCGGGCACGCCCCTCAAGCTTTTTCGTTTCCGTGTCGAACGCTTCCGCGAACCGACACCACACAATCCATAAATCAAGGAGCAGACAAAATGGCGAATGACAATCAAATCAAATCAACCATCAAGGATAAATCTCAAGATGAAGGTTTAGACACACCGGACGCGCCGGATGCTGTCGAAGAATTAGCCAATGACCAACGCGCGGCTGATTTCGGCGAGTCGGGTCAATTCGCGCCCGGCGGCTATTACAATCAACAGAACGTCCTCGCGCCTGACCGTATAGACCTCGACGAAGGGACAAAGACGAGCGGGTCAGAAGGAGACAAATAGGCGCGAATTTTTAAATAAAAAAAGCCGCTGCATACGCGAGATGTATGCAGCGGTGTGATTCCACAGGAGGAAAAGGAGCTTTCATTTTAAGCGATGCGCCCCGGTGTGTCAAATTAGTCTCCGCCGGACGCGTCGCATTTTACCTTTTGCTTCAGGGCTTAAACATCCAGATTCTTCACATCCAGCGCGTTATCCTCTATGAAACGACGGCGCGGCTCGACCGCATCGCCCATCAATACCGTGAAGATTTGATCCGTCTCGACCGCATCATCCACTTTCACTTGCAAGAGCGTGCGCTTTTCCGGGTTCATCGTGGTTTCCCACAACTGCTCAGGATTCATCTCGCCCAAACCTTTATATCTCTGAACGGTTAAATCCTTCTTGGCGGCTGCGAGCACGCGCTCAAGCAAAGCCTCGCGTGTCGGAATCTCCTCGCTCGATCCGTTTTCTCCAACCGCGAAGGGCGCGGGCAGAGAGTTTTCCAGCTTGGTGTAAAACTCCACGGCCTTCTGAAATTCGACATAGCTGGCGAGATTCCAGTCAATGCACACGTTGATGCCGGCGTCTGCGGTCGTCTCGATCTCCCACATGCCGTGCTCTTCGTCCTCTGAAAGATCGGTCTTGTAGCCTTCTTTAGCCAAAAATCCTTCGATTCTGGTGATGTCCTCTTCGTTTTCAAAGACGTTGCGAAGCGTCATGCCTTCCTTGCGAAGCAGGCCGCGAGTCCCGCCAAAGGCTTCGAGCAGCGTATTAAGCAGGCGTTCGTCGCCGCCCAGACGGCGCGTGGCCTTCTCACAATACCGCTTGAATTCGACCATCTGTTCCAGAGAGCGAGCCAGTTCGCGCCCCTCTATCTCGGTCTTCGAGGTCAAAGACCTGACCTTGATGTCGTTCGTGGCCTGCCGCATCATGTAGCGCGTCATGGACTTTTCATCCTTGATGTACTCTTCGCGCCTACCGCGTTTTACTTTGAATAGTGGCGGCTGAGCGATATACACGTGGCCGTTCTCGACAAGCTGTGGCATCTGCCTGTAAAAGAAGGTCAGAAGCAGCGTGCGGATGTGAGAACCGTCAACGTCTGCGTCCGTCATCAGGATAATCTTGTGATAACGGAGCTTGCTGATGTCCACGTCCGTCCCGATGCCTGTGCCAAGTGCTGTGATTAAAGTCTTTATCTCGCCGTGGCCGAGCATCTTGTCAACGCGAGCTTTCTCCACGTTCAATATTTTACCTTTTAACGGAAGAATCGCCTGATTCCTCCGGTCACGCCCCTGTTTGGCAGAACCGCCAGCAGAATCCCCTTCTACAATGTAAATCTCACAGAGTTGGGGATCGCGTTCCTGACAGTCCGCGAGCTTACCGGGAAGCATGGTCGAACCCATCGCGCCTTTGCGGACAATCTCGCGTGCCTTGCGCGCAGCCTCGCGCGCGCGCGCGGCGTCCACAGACTTGCCCACAATCTTTTTGGCGACCGTCGGGTTCTGCTCAAAGAACTCGGTCAGCCGCTCGTTCAGGAAAGATTCGACCGCGCCTTTGACATCCGAATTGAGCTTGCCCTTAGTCTGTCCTTCAAACTGCGGCTGCGGCAGTTTGACCGAGATCACGGCGACGAGTCCTTCGCGCACATCGTCGCCTGAGAGCGAGCCTTTGAAATTCTTGGCTATGCCGGAAGACTGCGCGTAAGAGTTGATCGTGCGCGTGAAGGCCGAGCGAAAGCCTGAGAGATGGCTTCCGCCGTCAACCGTGTTGATGTTGTTGGCGAAAGAGTAGACCTTCTCATCGTAGCCGTCGTTGTATTGAATGGCGACCTCGATTGAAAGAGCATCAGCGACGCGCTCGAAATAGAGCGGCTTGTCATGCAGAGTGCTCTTGTTCTTGTTGAGATGCTTGACGAACTCGGCGATGCCGCCCTTGTAATAAAATTCGTGCGAACGCTCAGGCTCTTCGCGCTCGTCTTTGATCGTGATACGAATGCCTTTGTTGAGAAAAGCTTTTTCTCTCAAACGCTCGGACAGCTTATCGAAGCTGAACTCCGAGACATCGAAGATTTCGGCGTCCGGCTTGAAAGTAACCTTGGTGCCGCGCTTGCGCGTCTTGCCCGTCTGCTCAAGCTTGTTCGCCGGAATGCCGCGCACGTATTCCTGCTCGTAGGTCTTGCCGTCGCGCCAGATTTCCAGACGCAGGGATTCGGAAAGAAAGTTGACGCAGGAGACGCCGACGCCGTGCAGACCGCCTGAGACTTTGTAAGCGTTTGAATCGAACTTGCCGCCCGCGTGAAGCTTCGTCATGACGACTTCGGCGGCGGATTTTTTTTCCTGTTTGTGATAATCCACAGGGATGCCGCGACCGTTATCCACGACCGTGATCGAATTGTCCAGGTGGATGCTGACCTCGACCGTGTCGCAGTATCCGGCCAGAGCTTCGTCTATGGAATTATCCACGACTTCATACACAAGATGATGCAGCCCCATGTCGCCGGTCGAGCCGATGTACATGGCCGGACGCTTGCGCACGGCCTCGCGTCCCTCAAGCACAGTGATCGAGCTTGAGTCATAAGCCGCACCTTTTTTCTTAGATAGCGTTGATGTTGGTGTAGCCAAACTATTCTCCTCTTCTAACTCTTCGTCATCCATTCAAATGTTCTTTTCGACTAAACAAAAATGATGCCGTTTGAAGGTCGTTAATTCATTAAACTGTTAGATGCTTTCCACAGCCTTAGCGGCTGACTGAACCTCTCCGTTTATTTCATCATTGACGACTAATCCGTCCTCGATGCGGTACACATTTGCCCTCGCCACGAACTCTTCGACGAGGCTCTCTTTCGAGGTCGTGATGAAAGTTTGAGTGCGCCCTTCAAGGTATTCAAGCAAGTAGCTGATGCGTTTGCGATCAAGCTCTGCATCCACATCGTCAATGAGGAAAAGTGGATACTCATTGTGCCAAGAATGATACACGGAAATTGCCGCTAAGTCAAGTATTATCAATGCGCTACGCTGTTGGCCGGAGCTTCCGAAAGAGCGCACGTCGCGCCCGTCAAAGAGGATTTCCAGATCGTCCCGATGCGTCCCGATGAGCGAATAACCGGCGGCGATTTCGGCTTGCAGGCGAAGTTCCAAACGCTCCGCGACGAGGGCTTCGTAATCGCTCAAATCGCCTTTGCCTTCGAGCGAGGAGGCATAACGAATGGTGAGGTCTTCGCGCTCGAAGAGGCGACGTTCGAGGACGCTGTTGAGACGCTCGACGTAATCAGTTCTGGCGCGATGTATGCTCGCGCTCAAAGCTATTAGTTGCTCGTTCCACGGAGCGATGATTTCGCCGACCCGCTCCATGCTCATTTCGGATTCCGCAGCGTCTTGAAGGAGACGATTTTTCTGCTTGATGACGCGATTGTAATCGGCCAGGGTTTGCACGTAGGCCGGATGCAGCGAGACGACGCCGCGATCTAAAAACTTGCGGCGGGCTTCGGGCACGCCGCGCACGACTTCGAGTTCATCTGAGGTGAAGGCGACGGCATGAAGCTGGCCGAGATAGCGCGTGACGGCTTCGCGTTTGCCGTTGACGAGGATGGATTTGGTGTTTCCCTGAAGCGTGATTTGCAGGTCGCGCTGAATCTCTTCGCTCTGCGAGACGCGTCCGCGCACGATGGCGAGCGTGTCGTCGAAGCGTATGGTTTCCTGTAGCCTTTGTGTGCGAAAGGATTTGGTCGTGGCGAGCAGATAGATGGCTTCGAGCCAGTTGGTCTTGCCCTGCGCGTTGTCGCCGTAGATGATGTTCAGTCCCGCGCCCCAAGAGATGCTGCCGCTCAGATTCCTGAAATTGTGAGCCTCAATAGATTCGAGCAGCATGAAAGAGATTTTAACACAGGAAAGCTTTTCGCGCTCTTTCTTCCGCTCTTTGGTAGTGGTTCAGTTTGGAATAAAGAAACTCACGCAAAGGCGCAAAGAAAAACAAGCTGTTTCCTTTGCGCCTTTGCGTGAACATCTCTTTTTCTTCGTTCTGTTTGAACCACTACCTAACTTTTACTTAACCTCTCTCATCTCCATTGTGGACGGCAGCGCTCCGGTAGAGTCTACCGTCCGCACAATCTCGTAACAACGGATAATCTCGCACGTATGGCACTTATCATCGGTGAAGGTGTACTTCACACAGAATCTAAGGATGTCCGGGCACGGTCCGGCTGGACCTGAGGCGAATGGTGGAAATTGTATGTTGAATGGAAAATTAACACCGCTGCTGATATTGACACCTGTGGCAGAACTCCAGACTTCTTCTCTCCCATTAGTCACGGATAAGGCGGAGGTGAAGCCGGTCACGCTGGAGAGCGGCGGCACGATGTAGCTGTTGACGGGGCCGCTTGTCCCGCAGCCGGTTCCTGAAGTGAAAGTTCGCGTGGTGCTGATGATAGTGGCGGTCACACGCACGATATTTCCCGAAGCCGTCAACGTCGGCGAAAAGTTATAGAGACCGCCTCCCAGAGGCGCAGGGTCTTTGTTCAAGACGGCGTTGCCCCTAATATCATTGCAGCAATAGTCCTGACACTCCTGCACAAAGAGTCTGGCGATTGACTTGCAACAGCCCTGCTCGTTGGTTCCCGTGACGGTAATCATGCCATTGCCTGTCGCGTTCCACGTCACGGTGATGCAGATTTGAGTCGCAGTCATCGTCGGAGGAGTCATCGTTCCGTTAGTCACGTTCCACGTGTAAACGACGCCCGGCGCACGGGTGATGCAGTAGGTCGCGGTCTTGCTGCAAGTTGAAGCTGGCCCGGTGATGACCGGCACTGGCGGGGCGGCAGTCACGGTGACTGTATGCATCACAGTGCAAGCGCCGCCGTTGACCGACAGCGTGACGTTGTACGTCCCCGGATTGACGTAGGTATGCGTCGGGTTCTGCTGTGTGGAAGAGGCGCTGTCTCCGAAGTTCCAGTTCCAGGAGGTCGCGCCCGTCGAGATGTCAGTGAATTCGGTCGGCGTGCCCTGACAGGCTGTGGTCGCGCTGAACTCTGCACACGAAGTTGTGCTGCCGATTGTCGTCCCGCATCCGCCGCCGATGATAAGATTTCTCTTGGGGCTATCACCATCTAAGGCTAAGACAGAAAGACCGCCCAGGTTTCCTGAAAAAGTAGCATGACATGGACCCGAAGTGATGTTCGCATTGGTCAAACCCGGAAAAGCAGTGTTGCCTGCCGGAGTCAAAGTCGCGCCGGTGTAAGTGCAGGCGCCCAGGTTGATGACAAGGCCGGGCAGCAGTGTTGTAATCCATTGACTGGTGGCACCGTCATTCACATGAGCCATCAGCCCGCCGCCGGAATTGACAAAAGCCGCCAACTCCGAAGCGTGCGTGTTGAGCATGCTGCCTTCCGCCGTGGTGATGCCATTCATCGCGTATGAGCTTGGAAGATAGATGATCGCCGGATTGGCTGCGCCGGAACTGAGGGCAGCGAAGAAATTGGATATGTTTGTCGCACCATCATAATAATTTACGACTTTACTGAGAGCGACATTGCCAGCATAGTTAATCGCGCCACCGGCATCGCTAGCAGTGGCGTTCGAGGCGGGCGCGCCGAGGACGGCGATGCTTCCATTATTGCCGGGGCGTGTGATGCAACCTCCTGCATACATGCTGGCAATCGCTTTTTGAATGTAGAGCCAGCCCAGTTGGTTTGCCCCGCTCGAATAACTGCCATGAAGGTCTAAGTCGTCGCCTCCGATAATCACAGGCCCGGCGAAAGCTGTCGTGCTCCACAAACCGCACGTGAGGATGAGTATCAACATCGAGGAGCGGATACAAAAACAGACCCAAGCTCTTTGGTCGAGTCGGAGAGCCTGACGCGCTGATTGCTCGCTCTGTTGATTGGCTCTGGTGATGTGGGTATCAGAGTTGTTCTGATGATGAGGGATAGAATATTCACGTGTCATGAGCTTTACTCCTTCAAAGGTCACCTGAAAGTATGAGAAGTTAGCGTGTCCTCAGCTTTGGGTTGGCTAGGCCAAGGATGCTGTTAGTGTGCGGCTGGCAGGAGGCGACATCCGAAAGATGTAGAGAGTAAGACAGTCGCTATTGTTTCGATCTTGCGATGCCTTTCCGTTAACTTCATCACCCGTCATTCATTCGGATGAGTCCGATGGACAGCCGATGCACAAGGGATACTGGTTCAGCTTACAAGCTGAATTCCGATCCTTGCCTGTGAGTGACTTGCATGGAAGAAATGTAACGCTGCACCTCAAAAGAAAAGTCGGGCATCGGTCTCTGCGTTGCAGCAACCGATGCCCGTAGATGGCGCGAAGTATCTTTTACCGATTTTTAAGTTAACGTCAGTTCGACGTAAAGCCTTCAACCAGCCTGCGACAGCAGGCGAGAGAGTCTAGCCCCACGCGTCAGCGTGGGGTCAGAGCCAAGTTTAGAGATAGAGCCTGCGTGAGCAGGCGACAGATGATTGCTTGCCTCTTATCTGTCGCCTGCTCACGCAGGCTCTTATAGAATCTGATGTGCCTTGTCCCCATGCTGACGCATGGGGCTACACCCTGGCCGCCTGCTGACGCAGGCTCTGTGAGTTTCCTTGCTTATCTCGAACTGACGTTAAGTTGTTACCTTTGGCCTCCTAAATCTTTGCAGCCAAGCTCTGACGACTGAAATCAAATCCGCATCGGCATGACGATGTACTTGTAGTCGTACTCGCTCTCGACAGCCGGGCGAAGTTGCGCCTGCGAGTTTCCGTCTTTGAACTCGAAAGCGACTTGGCCTTCGCCGAGGACGTTCAAAAAATCCTGTAGGTATTGGGCGTTGAATCCAATCTCTGCTTCATCGCCGCCGTACTCGGTCGCCATCGTCTCGCCCGCTTCTCCCTCTTCCGCGTTCTGCGAAGTGATTTGAAGTTGGTTCGGAATCAGATGAAAACGAATCGCGTGCGAGCGATCATCCGCCATCAGGGCGACGCGGCGAATGGCTTGATTGAGTTGCGCCGTGTCGAAGACGACCGATTTATCGTTGCCCTTTGGCATCACCATCTCGTAGTTCGGAAACTGTCCGGCGAGGCGTCTGGAAATCAAGAGACGCGGGCCGACTTCAAAGTAGATATGGTTCTCGTCCGCGCCCAAACTGATCTCGCCATCTTCGGCAGCCGTCAATTTGGTCAGCTCCGCCAGCGTCTTACGGGGTATAAGGGCGTCTAACGCTTCGCCAGAGACGTTTTTTCCCAAATCCCGACGCTCGATATAGGCCAGGCGGTGTCCGTCCGTTGTGACCATCTTTGCGCCCGATTTGTCGAGCATGAATTTCGCGCCCGAAAGCTGATAGCGAGATTCCTCCTGCGTGATGGCGAAGATGGTGCGGTCAATGAGGGATTTGAAGACCTCTGCAGGGAGCTTCGTCGGGGCGGATTTGAAGTTCGGGACTTCTGGAAACTGCTCGCGCGGCACGCCCGGCACGCGCGAACGGAAATTTTCGCAATTGACCGAAACCCAGTCGTTCTCCTCTTTCTTGAAATTGACGGTCGCCTCCGGTAGCAGGCGAGAGATGTCGAACAGCTTGCGCGCCTGCACGCAGATCGAGCCGGGAACTTTGATCTCCGCCTCCGTCTCACAACGAATGGTCACGTCCAAATCCGTCCCCGTAATCCGAATCGTGTTTTCGCCAACCGACTCGATGAGAATGTTTGAGAGGACTGGAATCGTGTTCTTTTTTTCGACTATGCCTTGAACGAAACCAAGCTCTCTCTGTAGAGCATTCTTGCTGATACTGAATTCCATTTACGAACTCCTTTGAATTGATAATAGCTTGATTTTCATCTTCTCAAAACCGCTTTCTCCGGCTCTCGCCTTTTACTATTATTACTATTTAAATAACTTATATATATCTATAGTAGTAGTAGTAGGGCCTGTGGAAATGTGGAAAAGTCGGTTTATTGTTGTCACTAAAGGAATTGTTTTCCACAGCCCCTGTGGAAAACGCTGTGGAAAACTTTCGCCATCTGTGGAAAACTTGCTCTCTCACAAAGTTTTCCACATTTCCACAGGCCACTTTATTGCGTACCCTGTGGAAATGTGGAAAACTCAAAGTCAAATTGTTGTATCTAAAAGCTTTAACCGAAAACCGTACTGTGAAAAACTTTTGAGCCGAAATCCGGCTAACTACTTGCAAAGATTGTCCATAAGGTCACTCACGACCCTGTGGAAATTTTGATCCTTCAAAACAAGGGCTTCAATCTTCTCGACGGAGTGAATCACGGTCGTGTGATGCTTGCCTCCAAACTCTCTGCCGATCTCCGGAAAACTATGTTTCGTCAGACGCTTGCACAGGTACATTGCCACCTGTCGCGGGACTGCGATCTGCCGCGCGTTGTTCTTCGATTTCAACTCGTCCACGCGCAGACGGTAATGCGATGCAACTATTTGCTGAATCTGCTCAATCGTGATTCCAGCCGGTTGGTCATCCTCCGCGATATTGCGTATGGCATCCTGCGCCAGCATCTTTGAGATCGGCAGGCCGCGCAAAGAAGAGATAGCCACGAGCCGCACGAGCGAGCCCTCAAGCTCACGTATGTTGCTTTTGACTTTGCTCGCGATGAAGAAGGCCACATCGTCCGGCAGCGTCACGCCGTCCAGATCGGCTTTGCGTTTGAGAATCGCCACCTTAGTTTCCAAATCGGGCGGCTCCATGTCTGCGATCAGCCCCCACTCGAAACGCGAGTGCAGCCTCTCCTCAAGCGTCGGAATCTCGCGCGGCGGACAATCCGACGAAATCACAATCTGTTTCTGCCCGTCATAGAGAGCATTGAAAGTGTGGAAAAACTCCTCCTGCGTCCGCTCCTTGCCCGCCATGAACTGTATGTCGTCCATCAAGAGCACATCTATTGAGCGATACTTTTCTCTAAAAGTCTGCGTCTTGTCATAACGGATGGCGTTAATCAGCTCGTTCATGAACTTCTCGGCTGAGATATACGAGAGGCGCAAGTGACGATTGCGTTCCTTGATGGCGTGACCGGCGGCATGCATGAGGTGCGTCTTGCCCAGTCCCACGCCGCCATAAATATATAGAGGATTATAAGTTTTGCCCGGAGCTTCGGCGACCGCGAGCGAGGCCGCGTGCGCGAATTGATTGCACGAGCCGACGACGAAGGTCTGGAAGGTGTATTTCGGATTAAGCGACAGCTCAATCGGTTCGATGTCAACGAAAGTGGTCGCTCCCGGAGTCAGCCCGTCAGACTCTGCGGCCTCTAAAAGCGTGAAAAGGCTGGATGTTTTACTTTTTCCATTGGATGAAGCGGGCTGCGTGATGAAAAAATCATCCCTCTCGTCTTCAGCCAAATCCCCTAAAGAGCCTGTTTCGGCGTTCTCAACCGTCCAGTCAACGTGATACTCAGCCAGATTGAGTTCCTGTAGCGATTCGTCGAGCACCTCCGAATAGTTAGTGCTGACCCAATCTTTGACCACCTGGTTCGGCACGCGCAGGTGAAGCGTCTGCTCCGAGTCGTCGCAGCCCTCAAATTGGATCGGGCGAAACCACGTCTCGAAACTCTGTCGGTTCAGCCTTTTCTCGACCGCACTCAGGATATTTGTCCAGAGGCTGTTCTGTATCATCGTACTCATAATGTTTATCCGTCCCGTCTCATCTAAGAATTTTCATGTTGGCAGCAGACACGAAAGAACGTCCTAGATTGATACAAAGCTTTAACCATTACTACTCAAGCTCTTCTTTGACTAATATGGTGGAAGCTATTGAAAATGCACCCGCTTGGTCTTATTTCGGTGTCCCTCGCGGGAAGTTTTCCACAGGGTTTTCCACAGGCTTGTGGAAAACCCACCGGAACTTAAAGTATAGCTTTAAGTTTTTATTTATCAATCACTTACGGGAAAATTTCACGACTGAAACGGGGCGGAGACTAGCATAATGCGAGCCGATTGGCAAGAGAAATCCACAGGCTTTGGAAATTTTTTTTTGGCGCGGCGCGGGCGAGCCTTTGAGACGGATTAAAGTTAGCGATTTTTCTACAAAATCCGAGAACAGAACGATTTTGGAACACTCATTTTGAACGCCCCGACGTGCGGGCGAATCGTGCTCTTGAGTTCTGAATGCGCTTGAGAGGCAAGCTAAACCGGCTTCGCGTGTTTTTTATGGATGAGGTGGAAGGGAGAAAATTTGGCTCGAAAGGCGCGAAATCGAGCCGTGCTTTCTTGACAGAAACTGCCTCGGCAGTTAGTCTTACACTTTTCTTTAGAGTGGAGAATAAGCAACTATGTCGAAACGCACTTTTCAACCTAACAATCGCCGCCGGGCAAAAACGCATGGTTTTCGCGCGCGGATGGCGACCAAGAACGGGCGGCTGGTCTTGAAGCGACGCCGCGCCAAGGGTCGCAAACGCCTGACTCCTTCGCATTACTAAAAAGCTTAAGATACCGGTCTTTGTCTAAACCCATGCATCTGCGCGCGTCCGGCGAATTCCGCCACGTCTACGCGCACGGCAAACGATATGACGGGCGTTTGATGACGACTTTTGTGTGTCTCAACGAGCGTGCTCAACACAGATTCGGCATCACCGCTTCGCGCAAGGCGACGGGCGATGCCGTCGAGCGCAATCGTGCCAAGCGTTTGTTGCGCGAGATGTTTCGTTTGAGCAGTCCGGCTCTGGAATCTTTAAATCAGAAGTATGACTGGGTCTTCAATGCGCGGCGATCTCTGCTCGACGTGAAGCTGGCCGCGCCGCTCGACGAGTTTCGAGCGATTGTGGCTCGCGTGGCGCGCGATGAGATGCGCGAGCTGAACGCAGATGGGAAGTGAAAGCGGTGAGACCAATTCTTGTCTGGCTCTTAAAGTTTTATAAAGCAGGCATCTCACCGTGGCTGCCGCCGTCCTGCCGTTTCGTGCCGACCTGCTCGGAATATGCGCGTGAAGCCATAGAGCGATACGGAGCTTTGCGCGGAACGTGGATGGGAGCGCGCAGGCTTTTGCGCTGTCACCCGTTTCATCCGGGCGGTTATGATCCGGTCAATTGATTTCGACAAGCTCAATTTTTTTATAAACCGATCTTCGTTCAAGAACGTATTGATAGTTTTGTAGGATTCAAATGCAACAGAAGAGATTTATTCTCGCACTTGTTATCTCGACGGTGATCTTGTTCGGATGGAGCTATCTTTTCCCGCCGTCCAAACAGAATACTAATAACTCCAACTCGCAACAGCCGGGCGGTTCGCCTTCGCCAAACGCTCAAGCCTCCGTCGCCACGCCGCAGCCCACAGCGCAACAGCAGCAACAGCAGGCCGCTTCTCCTTCGGACACTGCGCCGCAGAGGAGCGTCGTGATTAGAACGCCTTTGTATGAAGCGACGTTTGATTCACGCGGCGCGGTGGCGACGAGCTGGATTGTCAAAGCTGCAAAGGACAAAGACACGTATCGTCCGCTCTATTCCGTCGCGGGCACGAAGGACAAGCACGAGCCGCTGCAATTGATCTCGCAGGAGGGTTTGAAAAGAGAGCCGCGCGAAGCTCCGTTGCGTCTCTTGACGGGAGATCAAACGATTGACGCGTTGCTCGCTTCCAGAAATTATACGCTCAAAGGCGTTGAGGGAGATGCGGCGCAGTCTACGCTCGATTTCACGTCAGGCGAAAAGCGCGTCGAGTTTGTCTTGCATGACGACAGCACCGGACTCGACGTGGTCAAAGCCATCACCTTCGACGCGGATCGCTACGATGTCGGCATCGAGGTCAAGCTCACGCGCGGCGGTCAGACAGTCCCGCAGGCCAAGCTCGTCATCGGCCCCAGCATAGGCGATCAGGGAGTCGCGCATTACAGTTTCTATTCAGTCGCGCCCGAAGGAATTTCCGTCGTTAATGGCAAGACGCAACGTCTCGTCGGAGCTTCGATTCACAGAGACGAAGAGGGTTGGATTTTTAAGTCGAAGCGACCGGAAGGCCCTGACAATTACAACCTCGACGGCGAAGTTGATTGGGCCGGAGTCGGCGACACTTACTTTGCGATGATCGCCGTGCCGTCAACTCGCACGCGCGGGCTTGAGTATCATACGACGCAGTATCAACATGAAGCGGACGGCAAGAGAGAGGATCGTTTTCTCGTCAACGCTTACGTTCCCGTCAACGCCGACGGCTCGCGGACGGAGCTTTACGTCGGGCCAAAAGACCATTATTTGCTAACAAATGCGAGCGAAGCGATTGGAAAGACGGTCGGTCGCGGACTTGATTTGGAAGCCTCAATTGACTATGGTTTGTTCAGCACGCTCTCGCGCCCGCTCGCCGTTCCGATTCTCTGGTCAATCAAAAAGCTGTATCAGATTACAGGCAGCTACGGCATCTCGATAATTCTTTTCACGATTGTTATCTACTCGCTTTTCTTCCCGCTCAAGTGGCGTTCGTCGCGCTCTATGAAGAAGGCGCAGAAGCTCGCTCCGCGCATGAAAGAGCTGCAAGAAAAGATCAAGGGGATGAAGCAGAACGACCCGCGTTTGAAAGAGCTTCAGATGGAGCAACTGCGTCTGATGAAAGAGGGCAACCCCTTGGGCGGTTGTCTTCCGCTTTTGATCCAGATGCCGTTTCTCTTCGCGCTCTATCGCGCGATTACGATTTCGATTGACTTCAGACAAGCATCCTTCCTGTGGATTCCTGATTTGTCAGCAGCCGAGCCGTATCTGATACATCTCTTGCCGATTTTGATGGCGGCTTCGATGATCGTCTTGCAGTTGATTACGCCCGCGCCGCAAGCAGACCCTTTGCAGCGCAAGATGATGGCCGTCGGCATGCCGCTCTTCATGCTCTATATTTTGTGGAGCGCGCCCGCAGGGCTTCTCGTTTACTGGCTGGTCGGAAACCTCGTCGGCTTCGGTCAACAGATGTTGATTAACCGTCTGACGAAATCGGAGGATGATCCGTCGCCGCCTGCGGAAAAAAATGTCGAGATACGTCCGCCGAAAAAATTAAAAACGGCGCGCGCGACTCAAACTTGAGCTTCTCAAGGTTGCATGAAGAGGCTGCTCTTGAGAATTGAAACTGGATTGATTCAAAGATGAATGAAGCATGTCAACAGGCTCAGGAATTTCTGAACGAGATTTTTAATAGCGCGCATCTCGATCTGCAAGCGGAGCTGCAAGACGCTGAGAGCGGCTGCGTGCTCAATCTCGACGGCGCGGACACTTCTCTGCTGCTCAACGAAGGCGGCGAGCTGCTTGAAGCTCTACAGCATCTCGCCAACCAGGCTTTCGGTCGCGCGCTTCCGCACGGCGAGAGAATCATCTGCGACGTGGAAAATTTTCGCGCGACTCGTGAAGCGGAGTTGCGCGCGATGGCGAGACACGCAGCCGAGCGCGTGCGCAAGACCGGCCTGCCATTTACTTTCGGCCCGATGAATTCCAACGAGCGCCGCGTGATTCATTTGTCTCTCTCCGAAGAGCAAGACCTGCACACGGAATCCGTCGGCGAAGGCGCGGCGCGCCGTCTCAAAGTCAGTCCGCAAGCCTCTTCCAAAAATTAAATCTCGCGCAGCTTTGTGCCTCACATTGCTTCCGCCGTGTTGATTCTTTATCCTTCATGACATGCAGGCGACTGATACTATCGTTGCTCTCTCGACGCCGCCCGGTCGAAGCGGCATCGGCGTCGTGCGCCTGAGCGGCGCGAGGTCTCTCGAAATCCTGCGCCGCCTTGTGCGTGACGCAGAGTTTGAGCCTCAGCCGAATCGCGTGAGCTTGAAAAATATTTGTGACTTTGAAAGTGATGAAGTCATCGAGCAAGCTCTGATTACTTTCTTCAAAGCCCCGCATTCATTCACCGGAGAGGATGTCGTAGAGCTTAGCTGTCATGGCTCGCCAGTCCTCTTGCGCCGCTTGATAGATTTGATTTTAAATCTCGACGCACGCGCCGCCAGCCCCGGCGAATTCACTCTGCGCGCTCTCGCTAACGACAGATTGAATTTGGCTCAGGCGGAAGCGATTCGTGATCTGATAAACGCGCAAACGAGTGCCGCCCTGCGACAGGCCGCGCGACAGATGAGAGGCGAAGTGTCCGCGCTCTTGCAGCCGCTCAAGAACATTTTGCTTGAGATTATCGTCCTGCTCGAATCCTCCATCGAATTTGTCGAAGACGACCTGCCGGAAGTCGCCCTTGATAGGCTTGATGAGAAATTTTCTCATTTAATCCGCAATCTTGAAGAATTGTCCTCCACCTTCCGCGAAGGCAGGCTCTTGAAAGACGGCCTTAAAGTAACACTCGCAGGTCGCCCGAATGTGGGTAAGTCCAGCCTCTTCAACGGTTTACTGTCGTCAAGCAGAGCCATCGTGACTGAGATTCCGGGAACCACGCGGGATAGTTTAAGTGAAGTCATAAGCCTTCAAGGCATTCCTGTCTTGCTCACGGACACAGCCGGTGTGCGTGTTTCGGAAGACGTGATTGAAAGCATGGGCGTCGAGCGCAGTCGCCGCGCGATGGCTGATGCAGACCTCGTCGTAGTCGTCCTAGACGGCGCGCAGCCTCTAACCTCGGAAGATCGCCAGATTCTTGCCGAAGTTGAAGAAACCACGCATCTTATCGCTCTTAACAAAAGCGATTTGGAGAGCTTTGACGATCACCAGATGAGACGAAACGGCGAGCATCCGTCAACTATAGAGGTTTCGGCCAAGACCGGAGAGGGATTAAACGCGCTTCGGGATGCTATAATAGCTCCTTTTGCGACGCGCGATACGCATGACACAGGATTGCTCATCACGGACGCGAGGCATTTCGACCTGCTCCAACGCGCGCAAAACGCTCTGCGCTCTTCTCATGGTTTGCTCAAAGAGCGTGCGAGCGAAGAGCTTGTGCTTGTCGGTTTGCATGATGCTCTGCGTTTTTTGGGCGAGATTACAGGGGAAACGACGCCGGATGATATTCTGTCGAGAATCTTCGCCACATTTTGCATAGGTAAGTAGCCATGAACAGTTTTGATGAAGCTTTTGATGTCATCGTGATTGGAGCGGGTCACGCCGGATGCGAGGCTGCTTCGGCCTCCGCGCGTCTGGGAGCGCAGACCGCGCTCGTGACGATAAATCTCGATTTGATCGGCCAAATGTCCTGCAATCCGGCCATCGGCGGCATCGCTAAAGGCCATCTGGTGCGCGAAATAGATGCCCTGGGCGGAATCATGGGGCGCGTTATTGACCGAACCGGAATCCAGTTCCGCCTGCTCAATCGCTCACGCGGCCCGGCTGTACAGTCGCCGCGCGCACAGGCCGACCGCGCTCTTTATCGTAAAGAGATGCGCCGCGTGCTTGAGGCGACGCCTAATCTTCATCTGCGGCAGGGCTTGGTTGTTGATTTAATTGTTGAAAACAATACGGTTTGCGGCGTCGAACTGCAAGACACGCGTCGTCTTCGCGCGGCTGCCGTCGTGGTGGCGACGGGAACTTTTCTCAACGGCTTGATTCATACGGGTCGCCGCACTTACACCGCCGGGCGCGCTGGAGAGCCTGCTTCTATCGAACTGGCCGAGAGCTTGAAACGGCTTGGCTTCCCTGTCGGGCGGCTCAAGACAGGCACTCCGCCGCGTCTGGACGGGAGAACGATTGACTGGGACGCTTTCGAGCCTCAGCCTGCGGACGCGCGCCCTGTGCCATTCTCCTTTGCGACGGATAGTATAGAGCAGCCGCAGATTACCTGTTACGTGGGATACACGACGGATGCTGTTCATCATGCGATCCGCGACAATCTACAGGAATCGCCGCTTTATTCAGGAAAAATCAAGGGAATCGGCCCGCGCTACTGCCCTTCGATAGAAGATAAGGTCGTCAAATTTGCTGAGAAAGATCGGCATCAGCTCTTTTTGGAGCCTGAGGGACACGACACGAATGAAGTTTATTTGAACGGTTTTTCAACTTCCCTCCCACCTGAGCTTCAGCAGGAGCTTGTGCGTATGATTCCCGGTCTCGATGAGGCCAAGATCATTCGCCCCGGCTATGCCATCGAATACGATTACGTTGATCCGCGCGAATTAACGCCATATTTACAGTCTGTTCGCGTCAAAGGATTGTTTCACGCGGGACAGATTAACGGGACTACAGGCTATGAAGAGGCCGCCTGTCAGGGGCTAATCGCGGGCATCAATGCCGCACTGTCCGTGCAGGGGCGCGATTGGCTGCGCCTGCAACGACAGGAATCTTATATAGGAGTCCTGATTGACGACTTGATTACGCAGGGCGTGGATGAGCCTTATCGTATTTTCACGTCCCGCGCGGAGAACAGGCTCGCCTTGCGTCATGACAACGCCGACGCGCGCCTCTCGCGTTACGGGCGCGAGCTTGGCTTGGTCGGAGATTCTGATTGGGAAAGATTCAACAGTAGACGTGATCGGATAGCTCTTTTACGAGCCACGCTCGATTCGACGCGGCTGAAGCGTTCGGACGCGGCCTATGCCTCTGTTTCTCATAGTTTGGGGGCTGATCTCGGCGATTCTCTCACTTTATCGCAGCTCGCGCAGCGCGCAGGCGCCACGCCGCAACTTATCGAAGCTCTTTTGCCCGCCGAATTACGCGACGATTGCAGCCTCTCAGAGCTGGAATCCGCGTTAGCCGATTCGCTTTATAGTGGCTACATTGAGGCTCAACAGGCCACGTTTGAGCGTTTGAATCAGCATGATAGGCTGCGTGTTCCTGCTGATTTCGATTTTCGAGCGATTAGCGGTCTTTCGCATGAGATGGTCGAAAGATTTGAGCGGGCGCGTCCCCAAACTTTCGGCCAGGCCAGAAGAATCCCCGGATTAACTCCCGCCGCGCTTTCTACCTTGCTCGTTCAACTAACGCTGAGACAGAAAGCCGCTTGAGTGACTTAAGCTATGTTTCACGTATCCCCAAGCCTGATGGGGATACGTGAAACATAAAAAACTACGTTTCCCAAACAGCTTTCGCCCCGATATGCAGTAAAAAGTGTGGCGTCGAGCCGCACGTTGTGATAGTTTACGTGCGACCTTGACGGAATCTGTTTCGAAGCCCGCAGCTTTTAAGGCTCAGGAATGACCAAAATCATAGCTGTCGCAAATCAGAAGGGCGGAGTCGGAAAAACTACGACGGCGGTTAATCTGGCGGCTGGCCTGGCCGTCGCCGAAATGCGCGTGCTGCTGGTGGATGCAGACCCGCAGGCGAACGCGACCTCCGGCGTCGGCATACAACGCGGCGGCTTCCGTCGTAGCCTCTATCACGCGCTGGTCTTGAGAGAGCCGCTACAGAATATAATTCTGACGACGGAACTGCCCCTGCTTCATGTAATTCCATCAGATAAAAATCTGACGGGCGCGGAGGTGGAGCTGGTCGAAACTGAAAAACGTGAGTACAAGCTTCAAGACCTGCTTCGTAGTATCGTAGACAACTACGATTTCATCATTATAGACTGCCCTCCCTCCCTCGGCCTGCTGACCCTAAACGCTTTGACCGCCGCGCATTCGCTGCTCGTCCCGATCCAGTGCGAGTATTTCGCGCTCGAAGGCGTCACGGAGTTGTTCGATACTCTGGCGCGTATCCGTCGCATTCTGAATCCGGGTCTAACCATCGAAGGCTTGCTCTTAACCATGTACGACGAACGGACGAACCTGTCGGGTGCCGTCGCGACTGATCTCAGAGACTTTTACGGGCAACAGGTCTTTCACACGGTAATCCCGCGAAATGTGCGTCTGGCGGAAGCCCCGAGTTATGGTAAACCTATTATTCTCTATGACATACGCTCTCGCGGCGCAGAAAGCTACCTTCAACTGGCAAAGGAGGTTATGAGTCATGACAAGAAGAGTTCTAGGCAGGGGCTTGAGCGCACTGCTGTCGGATACGGCGGCAACGACACCCAATGAGGACTTGCTTGAAGTTGATATAGACCTCATTGACCCCAGCCCCGCGCAGCCGCGCACGCATTTCGACGAGGCGCGCCTTGAAGAGTTGGCACAGTCGATTCGCTCGAACGGAATTGTCCAGCCGCTTCTGGTGCGTCGTCGCGGGATGCGCTACCAGTTAATCGCGGGCGAGAGACGCTGGCGCGCTGCTCAGCGTGCCGGGCTGGAACGCGTGCCAGCCGTCGTGCGCGAGATTCCGGATGATAAGCTGCTTGAGCTGGCTCTCATCGAAAATATCCAAAGACAAGAGCTGAATGCGATTGAAGAAGCTCATGCCTATAAAAGACTGATCGAAACGCTCGGCCTGACGCAGGAGTTGGTCGCACAGCGCGTCGGGCGGGATCGCTCCTTTGTCACTAACTATTTGCGCCTATTGCGTTTACCTGCGGACATTCAGACTTTGTTAGAAGAAGAAAAGCTCTCTACAGGCCATGCCAGAGCCTTGCTCGGCGTGGATGATGTGGACATCCAACGCCGGATCGCGCGAAATATAGTCGAACAGTCGCTTTCCGTGCGCGAAACCGAGCGGACGATCAAGAGAATTATCGCCGGTGTGAGTCCTGCTGCTGCGACCCTGCGAGAAACCAAAACTGATGATGCCAACGTTCGCGCCGCCGAGTCGAAACTTCGCAGACGCTTCGGGACTCAGGTGCGTATCTTGCCGAGTCAAAAAGGGGAGGGTGGCAAGATCGAGATCGAATATTACAATGACGGCGATCTGGATAGGGTGTATCAACTGCTGACGAATGCGCAGGACTCTTCCACTTCGGTTTAGCTTCATCCGTCGCGGCCTTCCAGACAGTCGAATTTGATAAAGCTTTGCCCCTTGATAGGAGTTCTATTCGTTGAATAGATGCGTGTGGACAGAATCAGCTCCGGCTGATTTTTTCTGTCTTACAAAGTAAAAAGATGAAGAGAAGACTAACAGAAATGGTATCTTGTGCCGGTTGAGTGGCGAAACTCGCGCCGAGCGATTTAGCCCAAGTTTTGGGCGCACTACCCGCACAACCTTTGAATCATGACGTACTCGTCGGGTACGACATGGCAGATGACGCCGGGGTGTTTCGTCTACGGGATGATGTCGCATTAGTGCAAACGGTTGATTTCTTCACGCCTGTCGCCGACGACCCTGAGATTTACGGGCGCGTCGCGGCCAATAATGCGCTCAATGATGTTTACGCTATGGGCGGCAAACCGTTGACAGCATTGGCGATTGTCTGTTATCCGCAGAAAGAGGAGATGGAAGTTTTGGGAGCTATCTTGCGCGGCGGGCAGATGGCTATGAACGAGGCGGGGGTGTTCGTCCTCGGCGGGCATTCGATAGATGATGCGGAAATCAAGTTCGGATACGCTGTGACGGGAATTGTTCATCCGTCACGGGTCGTCACAAACGCCAATGCACAGCCGGGTGACGTGCTCATTTTAACAAAGCCAATAGGGACTGGCGCAATCAGCACGGGCATCAAACGCGGCATCGCCAGCGAGGAATCGGTCGAAGCGGCGATGAAGGCGATGACGACTTCTGCGGCGGCGGCTTCCGAGGCGATGCAGCGTGTTGGAGCGAATGCGTGTACGGACGTGACGGGCTTCGGCCTGCTCGGTCATGCCTATGAGGTGGCGCGTGCGAGCGATGTGTGCTTGAAGATTGAGGCGGCGCGCGTGCCGCTTTTGCCGGGCGCGCTCGATTTGATCGCGCAGGGCATGCTGACGCGCGGCGATAAAAACAACAGGGCTTACGTCGGAGATACAGTCGAAATCTCGGAGAATATTTCGGGCTATATGCAGAGCGCGCTGTTTGACCCACAGACGGCGGGCGGGCTGCTCATCAGCATCGCCTCATCAAAAGCGGAAGAATTACTTAAGAGCCTCGAAGGCGCAGTCGTCATCGGCAGCGTAGAGGCGCGCACGGATTTTTTGATTCAAGTCATTTAAAGCTTAAAATCGCTACGACTATCGTCGCCTTGACGGGTCGCAAAATCGCATGCTAGACTCGCAAGCTTTTGATAGGCGTACATTTTTGCGATACAAACCCTTGTTCGCACAACTCTATCCAGTGAGCCTTCGGACGCTATGACTTTTCTGGGCTTGGCCGAAAATTCCATTCAACTTGTGCCGGACGGCACGCTCTTTCTTCACATCGCGATCATACTGATAATGATCTTCGTCTTGAACGCGACGCTCTTCAAGCCGATCAATCGGATTCTCGAAGAGCGCGAGAGGCGCACGCGCGGGCGTTCGGGCGAGACGGGCGGCATCCTGCGCCGCGTCGAAGAGGGATTGTCGAATTACGAACGCACCTTGCGCGAGGCGCGCGCCGAAGGCTATCAACTAATGGAGCAGGAGCGCACGCGCGCGATGAGCGAGCGGCAGAACAAGTTGAACGCCGTGCGTGAAGAGGTCAGCCGCACGCTTGAAGAGCAAAAAGAGGCGATTCGCGTTCAGACGGAAGAGGCGCGGGCGACTTTGCGGCAGGACTCGCGGCAACTCGCCGCAGATATTGGAGCGCATATTCTTCATCGCCCGGTCAGCGAGACGACCGTTTCGAGCGTCGGGTAGTAGTTTAGAATTATGTGGATAGCTTTCATTTCATCGCACATGCACTTCGGGCTGTTGCTGGAGGGCGAATACTCCTGGTGGAATTATCCGGGCTTTGAGCTTTGGAAGTTCGGCAATCTGCTGCTCTTCGTGGGCGCGCTGTACCTGATCGTTCGTCGTCCGATTAGCGAAGGGATGCGCTCACGACGCGAAGGGATTCGCCGCGATTTGATGCGCGCTCAGGAAGAGCGCAATGCGGCTCTCGCTAAATTGGAAGAGGTCGAAGCTCGTCTCTCAAAGCTCGACGCAGAGGTGGCGAGCGTGCGCGAGCAGTCTCAAAAGGACGCGCTGGCCGAGCAGGAGCGAATCGCGCGCTCGACCGAAGAGGACGCGCGAAAATTGCGCGAGCAGGCCGTGCGTGAGATCGAGAGCGCGGGCAAGGCTGCGCGTCAGGACTTGCGACTCTTCGCCGCCGAGCAGAGCGTGCGGCTCGCCGAAGAGATGATTCGCCGCGACATCCGTCCCGAAGATGATGCGCGGCTGGTGAATATGAGTATCAAAGAATTAGGGGGAAGCCCGCGTTGAGTGTACAGACGGTGGCGCGTCGTTACGCGACGGCATTGGCCGATGTGGTGATTGCGCGCGGAGAGGCGCGCGAAGTGCATGAAGAGCTGAAGGCTTGGGAGCAGATGATGCAGACCAATGAGCAGCTCATGGTCGTCTTCAGCAATCCCACGATTCCTTACGATCAAAAGCGAAAAGTTTTGACCGCGCTCATCGCACGCACGAAGGTGCGCCCGACGACTGCGAACTTCTTGCAGGTGCTCTTGCAGAACCAGCGACTCGCGGAACTCGGCGAAGTCGTCAAGCGATTCGCGCGGGTGCTCGACGAGCGTTCGGGGATGATCTCGGCGGACGTGACGACGGCGCGACCCGTGCCTGAAAATGCGCAGGAAGCTTTGCGCTCAACTCTGGCTTCGATGACGGGCAAGAACGTGCGCCTTAGTTTTAAGACGGATGAAGAATTAATCGGCGGCATCGTGACGCGTATCGGCTCGACCATTTACGACGGCTCGGTGCGCAACCAGTTGGAACAAGCGAAAGTGAAGCTCACGGGTAAATCGTGAGGTTGATAGAGGACTTATATGGAACCGATCAGAGCTAACGAGATAAACGAGATTATTCGCCAGCAGATCGAGAACTTCGACGGCGGCGTGACGGTGACCGAAGTCGGCACGGTGATTAAAGTCGGAGACGGCATCGCGGAGATTCACGGTCTGGAAAAAGTGATGGCGGGCGAGCTGCTTGAGTTTCCGCACGACGTGCGCGGCCTCGCTTTAAATCTTGAAGAGGACAAAGTCGGCGCGGTGCTCTTCGGAGAGTTTCAGTTAATCAAAGAGGGCGATCTGGTCAAGCGAACGGGGCGCATCATGCGCGTGCCGGTCGGCGACGCGATGATCGGTCGCGTGGTGGATGCGCTCGGCAATCCGATTGACGACCGTGGCCCGATCATCACTGACGAGTTCAACTCGATTGAGCGAATCGCGCCGGGCATCATTGATCGCCAGCCCGTCAAAGAGCCTCTGCAAACCGGACTCAAAGCGATAGACTCGATGGTGCCCATCGGTCGCGGTCAGCGCGAGCTGATTATCGGCGACCGTCAGACGGGAAAGACGGCGGTCGCGGTTGACACCATCATCAACCAGAAGGGCAAGAACGTCATCTGCATTTACGTCGCCATCGGTCAGAAGGCTTCGACGGTCGCGCAGGTCGTCAAGACTTTGCAGGACAACGGCGCGATGGATTACACCATCGTCGTCAAGGCGACTGCCTCCGACCCGGCGGCGATGCAGTTTCTCGCTCCTTATTCGGGAGTCGCCATCGGCGAGTACTTCCGCGATAACGGAAAGCACGCTCTGACGATTTACGACGACCTCTCAAAGCAGGCTGCGGCGTATCGTGAAATCTCTCTGCTCCTTCGTCGTCCGCCGGGACGCGAGGCGTATCCGGGCGACGTGTTTTATCTGCACTCGCGCCTGCTTGAGCGCGCGGCGAAGATGTCGGACTTGAAAGGCGGCGGAAGCCTGACGAGTCTTCCGATTATCGAGACGCAGGCGGGCGACATCTCGGCTTACATTCCGACGAACGTGATTTCGATTACGGACGGCCAGATATTCTTGGAAGCAGACCTCTTCAATTCGGGCGTGCGTCCGGCCATCAACGTCGGCAACTCTGTTTCGCGCGTCGGCGGCGCGGCGCAGATTAAGGCCATGAAGCAGGTCGCCGGAACTTTGCGGATTGACCTCGCGCAGTATCGCGAGCTGGCGGCCTTCGCTCAGTTCGGCTCAGACCTTGATAAAGCGACGCAGGCACAGCTTGCGCGCGGTCAGCGGCTCGTCGAAATCCTGAAGCAGCCGCAGTATCAGCCGATGGATGTCGAAAAACAGGTACTCGTCATCTGGGCTGCGACGAACGGCCACGTTGACGACGTGCCGGTCGCAGAGGTGCAACGCTTCGAAGCCGAACTCCTGCGTTTCGTCGAGAACGCGCATCCCGGCGTCCTGCAAAGCATCAGCGAAAAGAAATCTCTGACCGATGAGATCAAAGCTGACTTGACGCAGGTGCTCACGGATTTCAAAGAGCGTTGGAACGAAGAGACGCAGCTTGCAACTCGAACTCCGGCCAGCGCCGCCGCCACACAGCCTGCGGCTGCCACTGCCGGAGCGTGAAAAACAGTGATGAGTCATGAGTGATGAGAGTGAAGCTGTCTTAGCTCATTTACTCATCACTCATTACTCATCACTCATCACTTTTAAGTTATGGCAAACCTTTTAGACATTCGCCGCCGGATTCGTTCGGTGAAGAACACGCAGCAGATTACGAAGGCGATGAAGATGGTCTCGGCGGCGAAGCTCAAGCGCGCGCAAGATCGCGTTGTGACCGCACGACCTTTCGCCAACAAGATGACGGAAGTGTTGGGCGAGCTGGCCTCGCGGACGGACGAAAACTTTCATCATCCACTTCTCGACGCGCGCGGCGACGAGCGGTATCTGGTCATCTTAGTGACTGCCGACAAAGGCTTGTGCGGCGCGTTCAATACGAATCTCAACAAGGCCGCGCAGGCTTTCATCAGAGAGCATCAGGACAAGCAGATCGAGTTGATGCCCATCGGTCGCAAGGGGCGCGACTTCTTTCGCCGTCGCGGAGTTGAAATCATAGACGAGCGTATCGGCGTGACGGGCAAAGGCCGCGTCGAGTATGCGGAGGCGGTCGAGATCGCGCGCGATGTCATCAACCGCTTCACCGAAGATAAAGAGCTGGATAAAATCTTTCTCATCTACAACGAGTTCAAATCAGTCCTGCAACAGCGCGTCGTCATCGAACAACTCCTGCCCGTCTCGCGCGCGACTGATGAAGCGGGCGCAGGCGCGGAGGTTGACCTGCCGCGCGCGGAAAATCTCACAGACTATGTTTACGAGCAGCCGCCCGAAGAGATTTTCAGCCGCCTCTTGCCGCGTCTGATTGAGACGCAAATTTTCCGCGCGCTGCTGGAGTCTGTCGCTTCCGAACAGGGCGCGAGGATGACCGCGATGGATTCCGCGTCGAAGAACGCGACGGAACTCATCGGAAGCTTGACGCTCAACATGAATCGCATCCGTCAGGCCGCGATTACCAACGAAATCATCGAAGTCGTTTCGGGCGCAGCCGCGCTCTAGAGTTCAAGGTTCAAAGTTCAAGGTTCAAGGTTAAGACAGGGTAGCCGTCTTCAACCTTGAACTTTGAACCTTGAACTTTGAGCCTTCCCATCTTGACAAACTCCGCTCTTTAAGGAAATACGACGATGCTAAAATCAAATCAGAACGCATGGCATAGGACGAGACTCTTGAGGTCGGCTTTGATTGTCCTCGTCATCTCAATCTTCTTGCTCGGTATGGGACTCGTGCGCCGCGCGGAGTTGCAGGGCGGCAAAGGAAAGTCTTTTGACAACTACTCAAGACCCGACGGCGTGACGGCTGCGATTCGAGATCAATCGAAAAGCATCTTTCGCATCCCCGTCAGAAATGAGAACGAGCGCGAGGCCGCTAAAAGGATGGGCACGCTGGTTGAAGATTACGGCTCGTTCGTCGTCATCGCGGCGGCGAATGACAAAGATTTTTCGAGAACAGGGATAGAGAGTTTAAAGCTTGAGACGACTATCAACTTGCCGGGCAAATCTTTCGA
Organism: Pyrinomonadaceae bacterium; assembly: GCA_036403295.1. Lineage (GTDB taxonomy): Bacteria > Acidobacteriota > Blastocatellia > Pyrinomonadales > Pyrinomonadaceae > JACMLC01. The sequence continues at coordinate 5,186 of DASWRG010000134.1, read as the reverse complement.
GCCGATTCGGGATGCTCCGGCGGAGACGGTGAGGCCGGGTGCTTCCGGCAGAACGGGCGGCGAGAAAGATTATTACGTCGTGCAGTTTGCCGCGCCCGTGCGCGACGAGTGGCTTGAGAGCCTGCGCTCTGTCGGCGCAGAGGTCTTGCAGTACGTGCCGCAGCAGGCGTTCTTTGTGTACGCGGACGGCGCGACGATTGAGAGGGTGGCGAATCATTCGCGCGTGAGATGGGTTGGCCGCTATCTCTCCGAGAGCAAGATCGAGCCGCAGTTGCGCGAGCAGCTTGCGGCACAACTCGGCGGCGCGCGGGGCGCGGGAAATTTGCAGCCGCTTGAGACGAGCGCGCGGGGCACAGCCGTTTTCGATGTCGCGGTCTTCTCGCGCGCGAACGTTGATGAAGCGCAAGCTGAATTTAATAGCCTCTCTGTCGGCGCGGTGAGGAATGTCATCAGGTTGCCGCACAACTTCTTTAATGTGTTGCGCGTCGAGTTGCCGCTTGACCAGGTTGAGCGCGTGGCATCGCTGCCTGACGTAGTCAGAATCGATCCGTACTACACTCCGACCAAAGAGGACGAGCGCGCGGCGCAGGTCGTGGCGGGAAATTACACGAGCACGACTTCGCTCAACGCGCCCGGCTACAACCCTCTCTCGCAGTTCGGAGTTGACGGGACGGGAGTAACCGTCTCGGTCGTTGACGACGGCGTCGGCATTCCGGGCGACGGCGGCTTTTACATCACGTCGGGCAACACCGTCAACGGCCCGCTCTACTCTGCGACTGCGGGAGCGCAGGGGCACGGGCATCTGAACGCGACCATCATCGCGGGCGACGCGCCTTTTTCGACGCTCGATCCGACGGGCTACAACTACGGCAGGGGCGTCGCGCCGAAAGCGCACATCATCAACATTCCGTTCCTGCGCGCAGGCTACAGCCCGACCGGAACTGAAGCCAACACGGTCAACGACACGATTGCGACGGCGGGGCCGAACGGCGTCAAAGGCTTTATCACCAACAACAGTTGGGGCAACGGCACGAACACCAACTCTTACGACTCTTACGCGGCGCAGTATGACGGCTATGTGCAGGACGCGAGCAGCGCGGCGACGATTGATCCGATTCTGATTGTCTTCTCGGCGGGCAACTCCGGTTCATCCGGCTTGACCAGACCGAAGGTCGCCAAGAACCTCATCGCGGTCGCCAACGCTGAGAACATACGCACGGAGCTTTTTCCGTCTGCCAACAACATAGACGATCTGGACAGCAGCTCAAGTCGCGGCCCTGCCGCCGACGGGCGCATCAAGCCCGACATCGCTGCTCCGGGCACGGCCATCACGGGCGGACGCTCAGGGACGGATTCGCTCTTCGGCAACATAGACACTTTCCATCGTTGGAGCGTCGGAACTTCGCACGCCGCGCCGCAGATAGCAGGCGCAGCAGCTCTCTTCACGCAGTTCTGGAAGAGCGGTCACGGCGGCGCGAATCCGAGTCCCGCGCTGGCGAAAGCCGTGCTCTTGAACAGCACGGTGGAGATGAACGGAGTCGGCTCGACCGCTCCGGTTCCGAATGGAGCGGAAGGCTGGGGACGCATCAACATGAAGTTCATGCTGAATACGGGCGTCCCCATCAAGTATGTCAACCAGACCGTCGAGTTCGCCAGTGTCGGTGACTCAACCACGCTCACGGGCAAAGTGGCTGATGCGACAAAGCGCGTGCGCGTGACGCTGGTCTGGACAGACCCGCCGGGCGTGGGCAATCCCGCGCTGGTCAACAATCTCGATTTGACTGTCAACGTCGGCGGCACACTCTACAAGGGAAATGTTTTCAGTGGCGGCAACTCGACCACGGGCGGGAGCGCGGACACTTTGAACAACGTCGAGAACGTCTATCTTCCGGCAGGCATCGTCGCCGGAACTCCCGTCACCATCACTGTCACGGCGACTGCCCTCAACGGCAACGGCATCCTCGGCAACGCAGACCCGACCGATCAGCACTTCGCTTTGGTCGCTTACAATTTCAACTCTTCCGGCGCGGCCAAGCCTTCGGACTTTGACGGCGACGGCAAAAGCGACATCGCGGTCTTTCGTCCGTCGGCAGGCACTTGGTACATCACGCAAAGCTCTGACGGCGCATTTCGCGCGCAGCCGTTCGGTCTCTCTACGGACACCATCGTGCCCGCAGATTATGACGGCGATGCCAAGACTGACTTCGCTGTCTTTCGTCCGAGCGATAACGTCTGGTACATCCTGCAAAGCACGACGAGCACTCTCCGCTCACAAGCGTTCGGCGCGAGCGGCGACGTGCCCGCTCCCGCAGATTTCGACGGAGACAGCAAAGCTGACATCACTGTCTTCCGGCCAGGCACGGGCACTTGGTACATCCTGCAAAGCTCTGACAGCAGCTTCCGCGCGCAGGCGTTCGGCGCGAGCGGAGACAAGACAGTCGCGGGCGATTACGATGGCGACGGCAAAGCTGACCTCGCAGTCTTTCGTCCGTCGTCAGGCACTTGGTACGTCCTTCGCAGCTCGAACGGCTCGTTCATCGCGCAGCAGTTCGGCATCAGCACGGATCAGGTTGTCGCGGGAGATTATGACGGCGACGGCAAGAACGATCTGGCCGTGTTCCGTCCGAGCGATGGAGCTTGGTACGTCTTAAACAGCTCGAACGGCGCGTTTCTCGGTCAGGCTTTTGGCTTGAGCACGGACGTGCCCGCGCCGGGCGATTACGATGGCGACGGCAAGACGGACTTGTCGGTCTTCCGCCCGTCAAACGGCACCTGGTATATCTTGCAGAGCACAGCCGGATTCAAGGCGCAACAGTTCGGCGTGAACGGCGACAAGCCTGTCGGCTCGGCTTACGTGCAGTAAACTTTATCAGAGGTTAAGCCACAGAGCACACAGAGCGCACAGAGTTGGAAAAAGGGCAATCGCACCTGAATCTTTCTCTGTGAACTCTGTGGTCTCTGTGGCAATTTTTTTTGATGAGTGCACAGAGCGAAAATTCGCGCGCCGAACTGAATAAGCCGCAGAAGCGAGGCGGGCGCATACGACGATACGCGCCGCTCGTCGTCTGGATGTGCGTCATCTTCTTCGCTTCGACGAGCGAATTTTCGGGCGCGCAGACTTCGCGCATCATACGCCCTCTGCTCATCTGGCTCTTTCCAAACATCAGCGAAGAGAGAATCAGCCTTGTGCATTTCATCGTCCGCAAAGTCGCGCACTTTTCGGAGTACGCGGTTTTCGCGCTCTTGGCCGCACGCGCCTTCGCCACCTCATCACATCAAATCCTGCGACGCGGTTTTTTCTACTTCACATTGGCGCTCATTTTTCTGTATTCGCTCTCCGACGAGTTTCATCAATCCTTCGTCCCCTCGCGCGTCGGGACGATTTACGATAGCCTCATAGACACGGCGGGCGGTTTGACCGCGCTGATTCTCTACACGATTTGGAAACTAAGAAAATCTCGCGCAAAGGCGCAAAGGCGCAAAGAAGAGGACGCCAGGAGCGAGCGGCATTCAACGGCTTAGCGTCTTTCCTTTGAGCCTTTGCGCCTTTGCGCGAGACATTTTCTTTAGCCTTCCGCTCTTCCATCTCAGCGGAGTTTTGTGTCATAGTTTACTCACACTTGAACATCGCATCGCGTTCAATCGTATAATGTCTCGCGGCGCGAATTGATGTGCCGCGACGAGAAGGAGATTAAGAAGAAAGATGGGAATACTTGACCGCGTTAACCCTTTCAATCAGTTTATCGAAGTCATCGAATGGCTCGACGATTCGAGCAATACGATGCTCTATCGTTTCCCCGTTAAAGATCAGGAGATCAAGAACGGCGCGAAGTTGACCGTCCGCGAATCGCAGGCGGCGGTCTTCGTTTTTCAAGGACAGGTGGCGGACGTGTTCGGCCCCGGCATGTACACGATTGACGGCGGCAACACGCCGATTCTGTCCAAGCTCGGCGCGTGGAAGTACGGCTTCAACTCGCCCTTCAAATCCGAAGTCTATTTCGTCAACACGAAGCAGTTCACAGACCTCAAATGGGGGACGATGAATCCGATCATGATGAGGGATGCCGATTTCGGCATGGTGCGCCTTCGCGCCTTCGGAATCTACTCAATTCGCGTCGCAGACCCGCGCGCCTTTATCAAAGAGGTCGCGGGCACGAGCGGTCGCTTCGAGACCGAAGACATAGAGGGCCAGTTGAAGCGCACGCTGGTCAGCGGGTTTACGGACGCTTTAGGCGAATCCAAGATCGCGGCGCTCGATCTCGCTTCCAACTATGACGAGTTGGGCCGCTTCGGTCGAACAAAACTCAACGAAGAGTTCAAATCCTTCGGTCTTGAGTTGACCAAGTTCATCATCGAGAACATCTCTCTACCGCCGGAGGTCGAAGCGGCGATGGACAAGCGCACTTCGATGGGCGTGATCGGCGACGTTGGGCGCTACGCGCAGTTTCAGGCGGCTGACGCGATGCGCGACGCGGCGCAGAATCCTTCGGGCGGCGCAGGCACAGGCGCTGGCCTCGGTGCAGGCTTCGCCATAGGCAATATGATGGCAGGGCAGATGGCTAATGCCATGAACCCGCAGCAACAGCACCAGCAGAATACTCAAGGTGGAAGCCAGACGGGCTCTGCGACCGTCAAATGTCCTAAGTGCGGCGTGGCCAACACGGGCGCTTCCAAGTTCTGTAACGACTGCGGCGCGAAACTCGAAGTCGCCTCGGAGACCGTGCCTTGCGTTAAGTGCGGCGCTGATCTTCCGGCGGGCGCGAAGTTTTGCAATCAATGCGGAGCCAAACAGGAGAAGCCACGTTGCCCGAACTGCCAGGCTGAAGTTGCGCCCGGCACGAAGTTCTGCAACGAGTGCGGGACGAAGATAGATGCCGGTGGGCCCACCGAGCCAGCCGCATAATTTAAAGATTGCTGCCGAGCGCGCGACGACCGCAGCCCCGCGAAGGGCGAGCATAATGTAGCCCACAGCGCAAGCCGTGGGTAATTCGCAGCCAAAAGTAGTCAAGCCCCGGAGGGGCGAAAGAATGTAGCCCATGGCGTCAGCCATGGGTAAATAGATCAATAGAAATATACAAGCCCCGAAGGGGCGTAAGAAATTCAACTTGAGTTTCTTTCGCCCCTCCGGGGCTTTCATTCTTTGCTTATCTTCGTTACCCGACGGCTTGCGCCGTGGGCTACATTCT
>DASWRG010000133.1:0-59309 GCA_036403295.1 Pyrinomonadaceae bacterium | reverse complement strand
CTACGCAGAAGCGGGCAGCAGACAACCCCTCTCTGGCTGCCCGCTTTGTCTTTTAACGGGTTATCTCTTAACCGCGGAATCATATCCATCTAGTCGTTGCTTGCGCGCCCGCTAACTTCCCGCTTACACTCGCTCCCTGTTTGGAGTCGCTGTTCGTAAGAGGAGTTAATCATGAGAAAGAGTTTTTTTGCCGGAAGAGACAGGCATCAGACCGTCTGGCCGCTCCGCGCGTTTGTCTTGCTCGCGCTGTCGAGCCTGCTCGGATACGGTGCGCTCTCGCAGACGGCGAACGCCAAACGCGTCACCGATGCTCGCGCGAGAAGCGAGCGAGTGGATGCGGCGCAAAGACCGCAAACCGTCTTCACCAATCCCAACCTCATTACGATTACAGACGCGGATAACGCCACGCCGTATCCTTCGACCATCACCGTCTCAGGCTTGACCGGCAACATTCCTTCGACTCCCGGCAGCGTCAAAGTCACGTTCAATGGTTTCACACATTCTTTCCCGGATGATGTCGGCATCGTGCTCGTCGGGCCGACGGGCGCGGCTCTGCTCATACAGGACGCGGCGGGCGACGACCCGGACATGGATGGCGTGACTTATACTCTGAGCGATAACGGCGCGGACTTTCTGCCGGATGACTTGGCCTGGGGACCCGGCACGTATAAGCCGTCAGCCTATTTCTCGACCGATATATTTCCTGCGCCGGGGCCGGGCGCTGCTTATGATGTGCCGGGGCCGACGGATGGCTCCACAGCGACCTTCGCTTCGACCTTCGGCGGCACGAATCCGAACGGCGTGTGGAGTCTCTACGTCGCGGATTTCGCTGACGAGGACAGCGGCCTCATCTCCGGCGGCTGGAATCTTGAGATTAATACGGGACCGCCCCCGCCGCCGACCAGACGCGCTGCGTTTGATTTTGACGGCGATAATAAAACCGATTACGCCGTCGTCAGAACTTCCGGCGGCGCGCTTAACTGGTATCTGCAACGCAGCACGGCGGGCTTTGCCGCGCAGCCGTGGGGAAGCTCCGGCGATCAACTCGCTTCGGGCGATTATGACGGCGACGGCAAATGGGACATCGCCGTCTGGCGTGCGGGAATTTTCTACATCCTGAAGAGTTCGGACGGCACGCTCTCAAGCTCTCAGTTCGGACAGAGCGGAGATGTCGCGTTCGTCAGTCAGGACTTCGACGGAGACGGCAAGACAGACCCGGCTGTGGTGCGAAATGTGGGCGGCAGTTGGGTCTGGTACATGCAGCGCAGCACGGCTGGCTTCGGGGCTGCGACGTTCGGCACTGCCGTGACCGATATTCTGATTCGCGGCGACTTCGACGGGGATGGCAAAGCGGATGTTGCGGTCTATCGGACGGGCATCGGTGGCGGCCCGGAAAATACTTTCTTCGTCCTCAGAAGCTCTGACGGCGGAGTCAGCTCGCAGACCTTCGGTCGCTTCGGCACAGACGCCATCGTGCCTTCGGATTTTGACGGAGACGGCAAGACCGATTACGCGGTCTATCGCGGCGTCGTGACCGGAGACAACGGCGTCTGGTACTGGCTCAACAGTTCCGACGGCAGCTTCCACGCGATTCCGTTCGGCCAAGCGGGCACGGATTTTCACGCCGTCGGAGACTATGACGGCGATGGCAAGGACGATCAGGCCGTGTGGCGACCGGGCGCGCCCGGCGTCTTCTATGTCAACGGCAGCACGTCAGGCTTCACGGCTTTTCCGTTCGGCACGACCGGCGACAGGATTCCGGCGAACACGCGGTTTTGATTTGTGGCACGCGTGATTTGACGAATGCGGCGATGGCATCAAGCATGCTGTCGCCGCATTTGACTGAGATGAATTACGAATATCAAACAGGAGCGAGAAAGAGATGCTTAACATGAGAAACGTCGTCATCATAACGATGGCCTTTGTCCTCGCCATCGGCTACTGCTTTGACGCGCAGGGGCAGGCCAGAAGACGCTCCGCGCGTTCAAAGCGAGGCGCGAAAACGGTCACGGGGCGCAAGACGGCTGCGGCCAACTCGCCGCGCGCGGGCACGACGACGACGCCTTCGGGCTTGACCTACCTGATTACTCATCGCGGCGAAGGCAAGCAGCCCAGAGCGGGCGAGATCGTCATCGTGCATTACACGGGCGCGCTGACGAGCGGCGTCAAGTTCGATAGCTCGCGCGACCGCGATCAGCCGCTCGCCTTCAAGCTCGGAGCAAACCGAGTGATTAAAGGTTGGGACGAAGGCATCGCCCTCATGCATGTCGGCGACCAGGGGATTCTGATTATTCCTCCGCAGCTCGGCTACGGCTCGAAGGGCGCCGGCAATGGTCTCATCCCTCCCGATTCGACGCTCGTCTTCTTCGTCGAGCTGGTCGGGGTCAAAGCCTCCTCGCTGGCGGAGATGCTCTCTCAGACTTTAGAGCGGAACGGCATCGAGGCGATGATCGCGCGCTATCACGATTTAAAATCTCAAACGGCACAAGATATTTATGTCAGCGAGTCGGACATGAACACGTTCGGCTACAGGCTGTTATCGAAAAAGCGTTTCGCGGAGGCGATAGCGGTTTTCAAACTCAATGTCGAAGGCTATCCGCAATCCGCGAATGTCTATGACAGCCTCGGCGAAGCCTACGCAGCTCACGGCGACACGCAGCTCGCGATAGAAAGTTATCGCAAAGCTCTTGAGCTTGACCCGAAGATGGACAGCTCAAAAGCAGCTTTGGAAAAGTTGACGGGCAAATAGCATCCATCTCAAAAATTAGCCACAGAGCACACAGAGGACTCAGAGAAGGAACAAATTAGAGACATGCATGTCTTTTATCTCTGTGCGCTCTGTGTGCTCTGTGGCTGATGATTTTTAAATCAAATCCCGCGCAGAAAATCCTCGAAGATATTCTTCAGCTCCGCCGTCGTTTGATATTCGCGCAAGCTGACGCCGCCGCTGCCCGCGATCATGGCGGACAAGGCGCGTCCCTCACGCGGCCTGTAGAGGCAGAGCACGGGCATTCCCCACTCCGTCGCCTTGCCAAGCTCGTAGCCTACGCCGAGGCTCGGCACAGTCACTTCGGCGACTAAACACTGAGCCTGTTTGAGCCACGCGAGGTCTCTGTCATGAATCTCTGCGTCGCTCAAGTCTTCGCCCTCGGCAGTCAAAGCCTCCGCGCCGATGTGCTCGGTCAGCACCGCGCCGTACTCTTTGAGCTGTTCGACGATCTCAAAGTACAGCATCGCGTCATCGCGCCCGCCGCGAATCGCTCCCGCAAAGTAGATGTCCATGATGCTCCTTGACGGCAAAACTCACTCGAACTGCTTGTCTACTTCTATATTACACTTCGCTTGAAAACTGAAGGAGACGAAGATGAAGAGAACTTTGATTCTTTTTCTGCTAACGATCACGGGCGCGGTCGCCGCCTTCGCGCAGGCGAGCGGCAATATCGGTTACGAGCAGGGCGGCGGCAATGCCAGAGCCACGCAGAATGAAAAGAACAAACGCACGACCGCGCAGGGCGAAGCTCCTCCGAGCGCGACGACGATGTTCGTCGAAGCCAGCGTTTTGATGAACGTCAAGGCCGATGAATTCGTCGCCCTCTTCGGCATCACGCAGGAATGCGCCACCGTGCCCGAATGCAATCAGAAGATGGACGAGGCGATAAATTCTTTCTCCGCCGATTTGAAAATGCTCGGCATCGGACGCGACGACCTCTACGTGGATTTCGCCGCGCAGAACAAGATTTACGCTTATCAGGTGACGAGCAATATCGCCAAAGAGAATCTCGTCGGCTTTGAGCTGAAGAAAAATATCTCGATTCATTATCAAGACAAAGAGCTGCTCGACAAGCTCATCGTCGCGGCCTCGAAATCTAAAATCTTCGACCTCATCAAAGTGGATTACATCGTCAAGGATACGTCTCCCGTTCAAAACAGATTGATGGACGAGGCCGCGCGCATCATCAAGCAGAAGGCCGCGCGTGATGAAAAGCTGCTCGACCTCAAGCTGCTCGCGCCCGCGCAAATTTACGCCGAGAAGCCGAGCATCTACTATCCGACGGAGATGTACGATTCCTATTCCGCTTACGAATCCGAAGAGATTAATCCGGATTACTACAGAGAAAAGTACACAGTGCAGAACGCGCGCAAGAGCCGCACTTTCTTCTTCCACCCGCTCAACGCGGACGGCTTCGATGTCGTCATCAATCCGGTCGTCATCGAGCCGGTCGTGCAGTTCACGCTCTATCTCAAAGTCAAATATGAGATTGAACAGCCGAAGAAGTAAACCGCCCTGATTTTTGCGCCGCCGGTTATACTGTAGGGACAAGCCCTGCCCCTACAGTTTGTTTCGAGAGGTGAGTTTGATGACAGCGACCGCGAAGATTCCCGTCGGAGCTTCGGCCACGACCTCTGTTGAAGTCACGCGAGAGATGACCGTCGCGCATTTTCACGCGCACATGCCGGAGGTGTACGGCACGCCGATGATGATCTATTTGATGGAGCTGGCGGCGGCCAGAGCGATTCAACCATTTCTGCCAGATGGCTGGGTCTCGGTCGGCGCGGTCGTCAACATCAAACATCTGGCCGCGACTCCCATCGGCTTCACCGTCACGGCGCGCGCCGAAGTCGTCTCAGTCACCGACGCCCTTGTCACTTTCAAAGTCGAAGCTCACGATGGCGTGGACAAGATCGGCGAGGGCACGCACGTTCGCGCGTCCGTCGAGCTGAAACGATTTGAGAAGCGAATGCAGACCAAGACAGCAGTCTCTTAGTAAAGATAAAAACAGTTTCGCGCAAAGGCGCTGGTGGCGCAAAGGAAGAACGCTAAGAACTCGAATGCTTATTGTTCCTTGCGTGCTCTTCTTTGCGCCTTTGCGCCTTTGCGCGAGATTTCTTATCCGGCGATTTGAAAAGCTGATAACATGAGGCAGCCTTTCAGTAAATCCATTTTATCTTTGAGGGAGAGTTTTATATGCGTCGAATGAGATACGCGATTGCTCTGATGCTGGCTTTGTGCGTGTGCTTGATTACGCTCTTTGCGCAGGAGGGCGGGTGGCCTGTCGGTCAGCCGAAGGCGCAGCCGCGAAAGGGCAAAGGCGTCATCGTCCTCAAGGCCGCGCGATTGATTGACGGGACGGGCAAGGACGCCATCTCAAACGGCGTGGTCGTCGTGACGGACGACCGCATCACTGCCGTCGGCGCGGCTGACCGCATCCAGATTCCAGCCGGGGCGCGCGTGATAGACCTCGGCGACGCGACGCTTTTGCCCGGCTTCATAGACGCGCACACGCACGTCATCGGGCGCGTCCTCGGCGATCCCGACAACGATCTTGCGGTGGTCAAAGATTATCAAGCCTTTGAAGCGATTCTCGGTGTCGAGAATGCGAACCGGACTCTGCTCGCCGGATTCACCAGCATCCGCAATGTCGGCGCGAGCAACTTTGACGACTTCGCTCTGCGCAAAGCGATCAACGAAGGCTGGGTCGTCGGGCCGCGCATGGAGGCTGCGGGGCATGCTATCGGAATCACGGGCGGGCATTGCGACGAGAACGGATTCAGGCCGGGCTTGCTTGACGGCTCGATTAAAGATGGCATCGCCAACGGGCCGGACGAGGTGCGCGCGGCTGTGCGTTATCAGGTCAAGTATGGCGCGGATGTGATTAAGACGTGCGCGACGGGCGGCGTGCTCTCCGAGGGAGATGCCGTCGGCGCGACGCAATACTCTTTTGAAGAACTGAAGGCGCTGGTTGACGAAGCGACGAAGCTCGATAGAAAAGTCGCGGCGCACGCGCACGGAACGGAAGGCATCAAGCTCGCCGTCCGCGCCGGAGTCACCTCAATCGAGCATGGCTCTTTTCTTGACGAAGAAGGCGCGCGGATGATGGCTCAACGCGGCACGTTTCTCGTCCCGACTTTGATGGCGGGCGAGGCGGTCGAGCGCGCGGCGAAGAACGGCGTGCTGACGGGCTTGCGCGCTGAGAAAGCTCTGGCGGCGGCTCAGGCGATGCGGCGCGCAATCAAGCTCGCCGTCGCTTACAAGCTCAACATCGCGCTCGGCACGGACGCCGGAGTGATTCCGCACGGGACGAACGCGCACGAGTTCACACTGATGGTCGAGTGGGGCGGCATGACGCCGATGGCCTCGATCATCGCGGGCACGATGGGCGGCGCGCGGCTGTTAGGTTGGGACAAGAACACAGGCTCGCTCACCGTCGGCAAGTGGGCTGACATCGCAGCCGTCCCCGGCGACCCGCTCAAGGACATACGTCAGATGGAGAAGACGATTTTCGTGATGAAGGACGGCGTTATTTATAGGAATGATCGGCAGTGAGAAAACTTAGAAAATGCTCAACCCTTTGCGAGCTTTGGTCTTCCTTTGCGCCACCAGCGAGAACCATCAGCGTTTCACGCCAGGGCGCAAAGATAAAACCGAAGGCGCAAAGGGATTGAGTCATTAATTACCCATGTCTAACATCGTCCGTCAGCCTTGTGATGAAGGCGTCATCAAGTCGGTTGAAGCTGCTGCTCCCTGCGCGAAAGCTGCCGCGCCGTGGATTCTCGCGGCGACGATCTTGGGGTCGAGCATGGCTTTCATTGACGGCACGGCGGTCAATGTGGCTCTGCCCGCGCTGCAAGCGAGCCTGCACGCGTCTGTGATAGACGTGCAGTGGGTCGTCGAAGCCTACGCGCTTTTTCTCGCGGCCTTGTTATTAGCCGGAGGCTCGCTCGGCGACCATTTCGGGCGCAGGCTGATTTACAGCATCGGCGTCGCGCTCTTCGCGCTGGCCTCAGTCTGGTGCGGCCTTGCGCCGAACGTCAACCAATTGATTATCGCGCGTGCCGTGCAGGGAGCGGGCGGCGCGTTGCTCGTCCCCGGCAGCCTCGCCATCATCAGCGCGTCCTTCAATGAAAAGGAGAGAGGTCAGGCCATCGGCACATGGTCTGGATTCACAGCCATCACGGCGGCCATCGGGCCTGTCATCGGCGGCTGGTTGATCGAGCACGTTTCATGGCGCGCGGTCTTTTTCATCAACCTGCCGCTCGCGCTCGTCGTCCTCGCGCTCGTCTTTCGTCACGTGCCTGAGAGCCGGGATAAAGACGCGCGCGGTCTGGATTTCACGGGAGCGTTGCTCGCCACTTTGAGTCTCGGCGCAATCGTTTATGGATTGATTGAATCCTCTCGTTTGGGATTCAAGCATCCGGCTGTGCTCACGACGCTCGTCGTCGGCGTCCTCGCGGCGCTGCTCTTTCTTTACATCGAATCGCGCAAGCGTGACCCGATGTTGCCGCTCGCGCTCTTTCGCTCAAGAAATTTTAGCGGGGCGAATCTGCTCACGCTCTTTCTCTACACCGCGCTTTCGGGGACGCTCTTCTTCTTCCCTTTGAATCTGATTCAAGTGCAGGGCTACACGGCGACAGCCGCCGGGGCTGCGTCGCTGCCTTTTATTCTCATCATGTTTTTTCTCTCGCGCTGGTCGGGCGGATTGGTGAAGCGTTACGGCGCGAGGCTGCCGCTCGTGGTCGGACCTTTGATCGCCGCGCTCGGCTTCGCGCTCTTCATGCGTCCCGGCATCGGCGGCAGCTATTGGACGACCTTTTTCCCGGCGGTCGTCGTGCTCGGTTTGGGGATGGCCGTCAGCGTCGCGCCGCTCACGACGACGGTCATGAATGCGGTCGCGGAGAGTCGCGCCGGGCTGGCCTCTGGAATCAACAATGCAGTCTCGCGCACGGCTGGCCTGCTCGCCGTCGCAGTCCTCGGCCTCGTCATGCTACAGACCTTTAACACAAGGCTTGACGCGCGACTCTCTGCGCCCGACATCGCTCCCGAAGCGAGGCACGCGCTCGATAACCAGCGCGACAAGTTGGCCGGAGCGGAAGTGCCTGACAATCTCTCGCCGTTGGCGCATGACAAGCTGAAAGAGGCGATTGACGAATCGTTCGTGAGCGGTTTTCGCCGCGTCATGTTGATCGGCGCCGCGCTGGCAATCCTCAGCGCATTGAGCGCGGCTTTCATCATTAGTGATTAATAAAAGAAGTGCATCAGATAGGCAAGATGATGATGGTGATGAAGGACGGCGTGAGATACAAGGGAGGTAAGTAGACCGGCTCGCCGTCATTCAGCTTCAAATTCTTCATTCCCGGTCAATGGTTGACAACAGCTTTGGCCGGGAATATTTTACTGCTGATTCGCTATTCTTTTTCTTGGCCGGCAAGCGTCCGCCCCTTGCCGGCTTGATTCAATCTTTCCACCTTCATTTCGAGTCAGTAGAAAACCGATGGAGACTCCGCCTAAAAAGCCGGATTTACAAAGTGAGATAGCCGAAGCGCAGCTCCGCAAGCTCGAACTCGAAATCTCTGCGCTTGAAACGGAGAGAAGGAATAAAGCGAGATCGGTCGAAGAGCAGCATCAAAAACTCTTGCTTGAAATCTCATCGCTCAAACGCCAGAACGGACTGCTCTCTCGCGCCACGCAGTTCGCCACCGTCATCACTATCCTTGCGACCTTAATCACCATGTTCGCCACCGGCTTCGGCCTCTGGACGGCTTACGACAAATTCGTGACGGATAAGAAAAAAGACACGGATTTAAGAACGAAAGAGGTCACGGAAGCGACTAATAAACAGTATCGCGCAGAGCTTCAACAACTGCTGCAATATCCGATAGACGACAAGCAAACTATTCCGGCAGCCGTTTTCCTGTTCCGCGATATACGCGCAGTGGTCGAAGCCGGGTACGAAACAAAAGAGCTTGACAGTCGTCGTAACGAAGTGGGATTCCTGCTGACTCAGCTTATCAAGTCGCCTGAGTTCGACCTGAGTAAAACCCGCAACACGGAATACGACCGCAAGGCGATGAATTATTGCGGCTACTATGCGGATTATCTGATCAAGACGCCCGGTGAAAACATGGACTTGATTTCAAAATACAAAGACCGGTTAGAGACGCTTCAGAAAACGAATCCGGAGTACGTCAAAAGCATGTCTTTCCTGCCGGGCAATATTTTTCTGGAAGGACAGGGCATGAAGAATCTATCCTTGAAATCGCAGATGATCTCCTTATTTCACGGATATAAAAAGCATGTCGAGCTGCTCTCCCGGAGCGCAGATCAGCAGCCGCAGGACACAGATCTGAAGGGCAAGCTCAATCTGGCGTTCTGCTGGTTCTACGGAGCGACGAACAATCAAAGCTTTACAAAAGATATTTTCCACGTTGACCCGAACAGCCAGCAAGAGATTTGGGATCAAATTTGCAAATAGATTTCGTGAGCTTAAGCTATCGGCGAGATAGGGAGCTTGAGATGAAAAGCATGAAGAGACGCGGATTAACATTAATTGGCTTGACGATATTATTGCTGTCGGCGTGCGGAAAATCCGCAGACCAATCCAACAATCAATCCGGCGCGACACGGGACGACACGACCGCCGGGTCATCCGAGAATTACAACTCCGGCAACAAGAATCTGGTGACGCTCAACGTCAACAGGGCGGACGGCAGTGGCATGTCCAGTTCTGCGAATACATCTTCTACAAATTCCAATGCCATCGCTAAAACTTCGCGCCGCGCATCGAGTAGAACCGGCTTGAAGCCTCCTGATAGGACTGGAACGCCGGCGAGGGCTGGCGGACAGGAGGACGATAGCTCGTCCGAAACGACGTTAAGCCCGACAATAGGTTCGACGGATGGGAATAGTCGACAAAAGACTAGCTTATCGAATGGGAATGTTAATACTCCGGGTCGAACGCCGTCTGCTGCTTCATCAAATACTTCGTCAAATTCAAATTCTTCTTCATCAAATTCAAACTCAACTCCGCCATGAATATGAAAAGCAAGACTCGCCCCTGCCCAAGACGACGCCGGACTGGCGGCTCGGCGGCTCATTAATAGAGGTTTGCGAACGCGAGAGCCAACTTATTTTTGCTTCGGCGCATCCATCGTCCGTCCCGTGCCTCTCCCTGTGGCTTGCCAAGTGCGGCAGTCTCTGCTAAACGTCGCATGGCAGCCGTGCCATGATTCCACAGTTTTTTTCACAACCGTATTCACTCCCGGAGGAGATTATGAGCAAGAGAGTTTTTATCCCCCTGTCAGCCGTCGCGCTCGTGCTATCGCTCTGCTTCGCGTCTGTGGCCGACACGATTCGTCTCAAGGACGGCAGCGTCATACACGGTAAGGTCATCGGCTACAAAGACCAGCAGTTCACGGTGCTCATCGGCGGACGCCGCAGCACGCTGATGCTCTACATGGAAGATGTCGAGTCCATCGAGTTTGATTCATCGACGGGCGCGAACCAATCCGCCGGAAGCGCGGGCGACGACGATGGCGTGATGTCCGGCGTCACGTCGCAGCCCTCCGCGCCTCTGCCGCGACCGACGCCCTCGCGCCCCAGCACTCAGCCCTCGCCCAACCCGCCAACGTCATCGAGCAGGCCGAACACGACCACCCCGCCGACGACCACGCCGCGCCCCAATACGAGCGCTAACACGCCGCGTCCCACCGGCTCGCAACCGGCTTATCAAATCAATGCGCGCGTGCGCGGCGACAATACGTCGAACGGTTGGACGAACACGGGACTGGTCGTCAGGCGCGGCCAGCGCATACGCATCACCGCGATGGGACAGGTCTCACTCGGCAACGGACGCTTCTCGACTCCGGCGGGCGTCACCTCCATCCCCGACCGCGACAAGCTGATGCAGGACGAAGCGACGGGCGCGCTCATCGCGGTCATCGGCGATGACAACAACGACTTCATCTTCGTCGGTCGCACGCGCGATTTCGTAGCCCAGCGCGACGGCGTGCTCTTTCTCGGAGTCAATGAGAGCAATCTTAACGACAACACGGGCGCGTATGACGCGGTCATCGAAGCCGAAGTGATGAACCGATAAAAGCCCGTCAAGTTGATTTTTCACCGCAGAGACGCGGAGACGCAGAGAGACAAGTTAGATAAAAGGCAAGCTGTTTCCGCTTGCTTCTTATCTAACCTGCTTTCTCCGCGTCTCCGCGTCTCTGCGTTGAGAGCGAACGTCGCCTCCCTTTTGTGCATCAGAAGAGAGCAGTTTCGTTTGTATTCGTGTGGCTCGTCCGCCTTGACCGCGCACAGGGCTGCCGCATATATTTCCAACTAGCGATTAAAAAAATTTCCCCCCGCCAGCCGTTCATAAAGGAATTTGTCATGAGACGTAAACTCTTCCGCCGCATCTCAGCCGTCGCCATTATTTTCACCATGCTGGTCGGCGCGTTTGGCAATCTCGCGCGCACGACGCAGGCGCAGGCTCGCCGCCAGCCGCCGTCCACCAATCAGAAGAAGAACAAGCGGCCTGACGAGACGCAGAAGGGGCAGGAAGAGACGCCGACCGATGTCGTCGGCAAGCCGCAGGACGCGGAGACCGTCTCGGTCTCGACCTCGCTGGTCAACGTCACCGCCGCCGTCTATCACAAAAAGAGCGGACAGGTCATGGCCGGGCTGAAGAAGGAGAACTTCGCGGTCTTTGAGGACGGCGTGCAGAAAGAGATTACCAACTTTTCCACGCCCGAAGCTCCGCTGACGGTGGCGATGGTCGTCGAGTACAGCAAGCTGACGGCCAACCTGGGCGGCGACGGCAGCGAGCCGGGGCGTTATGAGTTCCTGCGACCGATGGCGATGTTCCTCTCGCAGTACGTCCATCCGCCCGAAGATTATGTTTCCGTCATCGCTTTTGACATGCGCCCGACGCCGATCACGGATTTCACCAACGACCCGGGACGGATTCAGCAGACGATAGATTTGCTGGTCAGGAATTATCCGGCCTTCAGAGAAGTCAATCTCTATGACGCGCTCAAGTTCACTTTGTTGGGCGGCAAAGGCGATTCCGTCGTGCTTGAGAAATCCAAAAAGGACACAGCCGATTACGGCGGACTGGTTGATATACAGGGACGCCGCAAAGCGATTATCCTGATCGCTTCGGGGCTGGACACTTTCAGCAAGATCAACTACGACAAGGCGCGCAAGATCGCGCAGAACGCCGGAGTGCCGATTTACATTATCGGCACGCTCAATTTTTTCATGAAAAAGTACGGCGACTTTCTCGACACGATGGACGACCCGGGGCGGGCTATGCCGGGCCGGATGTCTCTCTTGCAAGCGGATAACGCGCTCAAGACTTTCGCCAAAGAGACCGGCGGAGCTTACTTTCCGGTGACCTTTGAAGGAGAGCTGCCGAGCACGCTCGGCTCAATCAACGCGCTCCTGCGCAGCCAGTACAGCCTCGCTTTCGTCCCGACCGAACAGAAGCACGACGGCAAACAGCACAAGATTCTCGTCAAGGTGGATGTGGACGGCGACGGACAATACGACGACAAAGAGTTCATCGTCCAGCACCGCCCGTTCTACAACGCGCCGAAGGATGACGATAAGAAGTGACAAGCAAAGCAGTAATGAGTGATGAGTGATGAGTAAAAGACAATAGCCTGTCTCTCATCACTCATTACTCATCACTCGCTCGTCATTTATCTCTTATCCTTCTTCTCCAATTCTCTTTTCAATTCATCAAAGAGCAGGACGTGTGC
This sequence comes from Pyrinomonadaceae bacterium, assembly GCA_036403295.1. Lineage (GTDB taxonomy): Bacteria > Acidobacteriota > Blastocatellia > Pyrinomonadales > Pyrinomonadaceae > JACMLC01. The sequence goes on along the minus strand of DASWRG010000133.1, from coordinate 46,775 downwards.
GGAGGATTCGTCGGCCAGTTCGTCCGAGAGGCCGTTGCGCCACGCGACGACCTCGACGCGCAGGCCGAGACCTTTGATGAACTTGACCGTCTCCAGATAATCCCTGTCGCCCGCAACCAGAATCGCAGTCTCGTAAGCCTGATTGATGCCGAGCATCAGCATCCGCGTCGCCAACCCGACATCCACGCCCTTCTCTGCGGGCACTGTGTGCGTGTGATCGCAGCTCACGCACCTGATGGTCTTGATGCCGAGCGAATACAGAGAGACTTCCCACCGCAGCTCCTCTTTCAAAAACTGATAAAAGCTCGTCTCGTTCGGCGTTGGCGGGTCATGCTCGGAAGCGAAGATGTGCGTCTGCCAGACCTCTTCCTCGTCCTGTTCCAGATAGCGTATAAATTTCTCCCAATCAATTCTCCAACCCGCGTCCTGCTGGCCGTGAAAAATGTTCGCGTTGTCTATAAAACAGATGGTCTTGCCGCGCGCCGCCATAAATGATGTCCTGTGCTGAAAAGTAATTTTGTGAGAACGCCGTGCAGGATAGCACGCCTGCGAAGGCAAAAGGAAAAAGTAAAAAGGTAAAAGTGCGGACAAAACCATTCTGATAAAAAGTGGTTTCCGCCTTCCTTTTACCTTTTACCTTTTGCCTTTTAACTTCCCTCTGAAATTTAACGTCGCGCACGCACGGGCACAAAGAGCGTCTGCCCGCGACGATTGATGAGCAGCAGAATCGGTCGGTCGCCCGCGCGCTGAATCGCGTTGACCAGATCGGCGGTCGCGCGCGTCTTCTGCTGGTTGGCGGAGATGATCACGTCGCCCTGCTGCAATCCTGCCTCCGCGCCGGGGCCGTTCGGATCAACGCTCATGATGACCAAGCCTTCGGCGTTGTTGCCCAGGTTGAGCTGGCGCGCGATCTCAGGCGACAAAGGATTGACGCTGAGGCCGAGCTTGCCGCTCTCTTCGGGAACGGAGTTGTCGCCGCCGTTGTTATTGTCGCTCGCGTTCTTCGCGTCCGCGACAAACTCGCCGAGCGTGGCCTTGAACTGCTGCTCGCGGTTGTCGCGCATGATGGTCAAGGCGACCTCAGTTCCGGGCGGAGTGCCCGCGACCTTGTTGCGCAACTCGTTGCTGTCGTTAATCGGCGCGCCATTGAGTGCGATAATCACGTCGCCCTGACGCAGACCGGCTTTATCCGCTCCGCTGCCCGGTTGGACTGAGTTGATGATGACGCCCTTCGCTTCGCTCATGCCGAGACTCGCCGCGAGGTCTGAAGTGACGGGCTGCACGACCACGCCGAGCTGGCCGCGATGCACTTTGCCGCCTTTCAAAAGTTGCTCCATCACGGAGCGCGCCATGTTGACCGGAATGGCGAAGCCGATGCCGATGCTGCCGCCCGACGGGGAAAGGATTTGCGAGTTGATGCCGATTAAATCTCCGTTGGTGTTGACGAGCGCGCCGCCCGAATTGCCTTTGTTGATGGGCGCGTCCGTTTGCAGGAAATCCTCGAAGCTGCCGTCGGACAAACCCGTCGAGCGTCCCTTCGCGGAGATGATGCCGGACGTGACCGTCTGCCCTATGCCGAGCGGGTTGCCGATGGCGAGCGCCACGTCGCCGACTCTGACCTGATCGGAATTTCCCAGAGCCACGACCGGCAAGTTGTTGACATCAATTTTGAGCACAGCCAAATCCGACGGCGGATCTGAGCCGATGACTTTCGCGCTCACAGTCTTTCTGTCCGAAAGCTCGACGGTGATGTCCTCGGCTCCGTCAACTACGTGATGATTTGTCAATATGTAGCCGTCCGCCGTGACGATGACGCCGGAGCCTAAGCCGTGCTCGCGGCCTTCGGGCTGCTGCTGTTGCGGGAGGCGGTCGCCGAAGAACTGTCTGAACGTCGGGTCGTCCATGAAGGGCATCTGCTGCGGGGCGCGCACGCGACGAGCAGAGCGAATCGTGACGACGGCGGGCGCGACGCGGCTCACCACATCTGCGTAAGAATTAGTCGGCGCGGCATTGCTGCTCGTGACGAACTGCAGCGGCGGATTCTGCGCGGCGGCGGATGGCGTCGCAGAGCTTCGATTCGCGCACGCTCCAAAAACAAAGATCGAGGCCAACAAGAGCGCAGCCAGAGACGCGCGCCCGGCCTGTGCAAAGCAATAACGTAAACGCATAAATCTCCTCCGAAAATAGCTCGAATTTTATTTTAGATGCCCGGCGAGGCGGAGAGGTTTTACAGTAGGGGCAGGGCTTGTCCCTGCCCGTGCTTTCATCTGAACGATAAGCAGGCAGGGACAAGCCCTGCCCCTACAACTTCTCAGACCGTTCTGCGTCCTCTGAGCAGGTTAATTACAAAGACCACCAGCGCGATGACGAGCAGCAGGTGTATCAGACCGCCCGCGATGTGCGCCACAAAACCTATCAACCACAAGACCAAAAGCACCACGATAATCGCCCACAACATCTTTTTGCTCCCCTTTCAGTTTGAGTAATCCTTTCGTCCAAAAGAAGTTTTAAAGCAATGTGCATGCCGCCTCAAGAGACTCGCCGCACGGGAAATTTTGCTGAGCATTAAGGCTCTGATTTCAAGCCCTTCCGCTCTCATCAAAGCAAATCGGTCGCCCGAACAGGTGAGGTGGTTTTGACGCAATCGTACCGAAACGTGGCATCCTGCCACGCCCCCACGTGTGCGGATTCAAAGCATTTCCCCAACTGGGTTTTGCTCTAATCTTTCCGGCTCTTGAGATATTTTTTCGGAATCGGATTGTCCGGGCGTTCCGAATCCCAGAAGATGGTCACGACCCACCAGCGTTTGTCTTTGAAGGTGAGTTGAATGCTATTGATGCCGCGCGAGAAGGGTTTGGCGTCATCCGCTTTGTGGCGCGAATCGTAGGCGCTGAAGACTTGAGCGATGTTGCCGAAGGTGTCCATGCGGCGCGCGATCTCGCTCTCGAAGAATCCGTTTTCCTCAAGATACGGCCCGGCTTGCGCGATGTAATCTTCGACATCGAGGACGCGTGCGCCGGTCTCTCCATTGGGACGCGCGCCCGTCGGAATCAGCCGCGCGCCCGGCAGAAAGAGCGAGCGCAGGCGCGTCCAGTCGCGCTTCTGTCCGGCGGGGCCGGAGATGACATCGTAAAGCGCGTTGATGATGGCATCTATCGAGGCCACGTCTTTCTTCCTGGCCACAGGCGTCGCGCCCGCTTTCGTCTCATTTTTTTGTTGAGCCACAGCCCTCTCCATTCCGGCGCAAACAATGACAGCGAACAAGCAGAACACAACTCCGACATTCAGTAACAGTCGCCGCATCAGTTTCTCCGCTCTCTCAAATTTTAACTGCGGACAGGAATCATAAGCCACGGATGCGCGCGGATAAACGCAGGTAAGAGACAAGCTATTAAAAGCTGTTTCTGATTCGTGTTTATCCGCGTGCATCCGTGGCCGGTTCGTCCGTCAAAATTTTCAGCTCGATTTCTTCGACACAGAGCCGACGCCTGAGACATGCTTGTTGACCGTCTTCGGATCGCCCGCGTAACTGACGCTGCCCGCGCCCGAAACCTCCGCGTTCAATTCCTCCGAAGCATAGACGGACGCTTTGCCCGCGCCGCTCAGAGAGATGGTGACGCGCTCTGCGCGCAAGCCCTCCGACTCGACCTTGCTCGCGCCGCTCATGTCCAGGCTGAGCGACTTCGTTTCGCCCGCGAGATTGAGACTGGATGCGCCGCTCGTGTCAATCTTGAGCTTCTCGTTCTTGACATCCGCGACGCGGAAACTGCTCGCGCCCGATGACGAGATGCTTTCAAGATTCGGCACGGCGATCTTCACGCGTATGGCTTTACGCACGGAGAACTCTTTGTCCGGCTTGATGTACAGCGTGCTGCCGCGCACCTCCGTCTTGACGAGCGGGAGCAAGTTGTCGTCGCCCTCAAGCTCAAGGCTCTGCTCTTTCTGACAAACCACTTCGACATCAAAAGCTCCCGAAGCATCAATCGAAGTGAACGCGTTGACGCTTCGCTTCTCATTCTTAATCACGCCGGAGCCGACGACGCGATCTCCGAAACTCTTCACATAGCTGCATCCCGTGAGCATCACCGCCAGCATTAAGATGATTGTGATTTTCAACTTTCTCATCCTCCTCTTGGTGGAAAGGATTTCTGATTAACGATTTCGACGACGCTGCTACGGAAACGATGAAAGCCACGCTAAAGTTCTGTCAAGCTTTACCGGTAAAGCTTCCACCACAGATAAAAAGCCTGCACGATACCTATAAAGAGACCGATGGCTGCGCCGAACATTTCGATTGTGCGCAAGTGTTGTTGCGCGACGGAGAGGACGAGCTGTTCGAGTTGTTTGATCGGATACTCCGACACTTTCTTTTTGACGATGCTGCCGATGTCAAACTCTGCGATGGCGGCGGGCAGGCGTTCGCGCGCCGCCGCCGTGATGCGTTCGGTCAGAGCCTCGCTCGCGTTTCGCACGGAATCTTCGGGCACGTGGTCTGACAGGCGTCCGAGAGGGATGACGAGCAGGCGTTCGATCTGCGCGCTGAGGATGGCATTGATGGTGCGCGCCGTTTCTTCGCGCGAGAGCACATTGAGGAGGCCGCGCGCGAGAAAGTTTTTCAGTCGCTCTGCGGAATCCGGGCTGGCCTGCGCGAGGATGGCGCGCAAGGTGTGCGGCTTGATGCGTTCGAGCGCGTCGGTCGTGTAAGCCGAAACGGAGCGCGCCAGCTCCGGACTCTGCGCGAGCGCAAGGAGACGCGCGGAGATTTGAGCTTTAATCATCTCAAGCCTCTCAGGCTCGATCTGCCCGATCAGCTCGTTGATGGGACGCGCGAGCAAACTGTCAATCGTCGAATCCAGAAAACGCTCTGCCTCCTGCTCGAAGGCTTCGCCGCGCAAGAATTCCTCGACGCGGCGCGGCAGCGTGGAGTTGACCATGTCGTCAACTTCACGATGAATCTTCTCGCGCGAAACGAAGATTTTTTTGAAGAACGAGAGCTGCCCGTAATACTCGTCCACCTCGCGCTTGATGAGCGCGCCGATTTGCGTGCGCGTGTTTTTGTTGGTGGCGATGTCCGCGAGCTGATGAACGATGGGAGGAATCTGCTTGTCTATCCGCTCCTTAATCAGCTCGACGGATTCGGGCGTGAACATCTCGGCGAGCGTCGCGCTCGAAGAGGCCAACTCGTCGAGCCGACCGCCGACGAAATCCCGCACCTTTTTTTCAAAGCCCTGTTCGGTGACGAGCGCATGAAAACGATCTTCGACGAATCGGATGACCTGCTCGAAATGCTCCGCCTCAATTGTTTCGCTCAAACGATGCGCGAGCAGCCCTTCGACCCTCCGGTCAATAAAATTGTACACGGCTTCGGCTGTCTCTTCGCTCCTCAGCGCGTTGACGATGTAATCGGCGATTCGATATTGCAGCGCGCTGATGGCGTCAAGCACGGGCGCGCGTGCGGCGCGCGGCAGGATGTCTATGAACGAGGGATACGAGGTGTTCAGGAGGTCAATCGTGTAAGAGTTGACGAAGCCTTCGACCTTGCGCTGAAAAAAGTCCGTTTCAAAGAGCGCGCTCACGACCGTCTCCTGCGAGACCAGTTCGTTGCCGACGGCGTTGCCGATGGTTTCGGCCAGACGCTCGCGGTGTCGGGGAATCATCCCTTGCGGCCAGACGGTGAGGCCGAACAGTTTCACCGGACGATGCGGGCGAAAGAGCATCCGCACGGCGAGCCACGCCGCCCCGTAACCGTGAAACGTGGCGACCAGAATGATGCCTCCAAGCTCTAATGCCGTCCGGTATTTAATAGCGTGGCTCTCCCCTTCTCACGCGCGCCGCAGTCGATTTCTCTTTACGCATTTGGACAGATGCTAAAGCAGTGAGGGAAAGAGAGTCAATTTCAAGTGGCGGGTTAGGTTTAATAATTGAGAAGAAAAAGCAGTTTCACGTAAAGGCGCTGGTGGCGCAAAGGAAGCACGCTAAGGGGTTGAATGACACTTGTTCTTGGCTTCCTCTTCTTTGCGCCTTTGCGCGAGATTCTTTCGCGAATGCAGGCAAAAACTTTGATGCTCAAAAGTTCCACGCCAATCTCACGCCGTACTGACGCAGGCCCGGATTGTAGTTCGGCGCGATCATCGGAAAGAGCTTCGACTGCCTGCGCGTCTCCAATATCTCATCCGGAGATGCTCTGTGATGCGTGCGATAAACGTATTGACCGATGCCGTAGCCGATGACGCTGCCGACCAGCACTTCAGAGAGAAAATGCCTGTTGCCCGTAAAGCGTGCCGCGCTCACCACAGTGGCGAGGCCGTAAGCTCCGAACTGAACGAGGCGGCGGTCGTTGTACTCATTCGCCACCACGCTGGCGAAGGCCCACGCGGCCATCGCGTGCCCCGAAGGAAAAGAGTTGCCGCCCGTGAAGAACCGCCCGCGCCCGCCGTCATGCAAGGGTCGCGGACGCTGCGTCACGCCCTTGATTGATTCTGAGACGATGAGACTGTCAATCAGAGCTTCGCCCGCGAGGACGCCCGTCTCTTTGGCTCGCCGGTTGCCGCTCGCGCGACCGATGAAGTAGAAGGCGGCGGCGGCATAGCCGGTCGAGGTCGCCAGCTTGCTGATGTAGATGCTGAGAGGTATCTGATCGTGATACTCGCGGAGTTCTCGCGTCGTGCGCCTGTCCGTGAAGATCAGCCCGACCGACGCGACGCTCAACGGGGCAACCCACCGCATCTCGCCCCCGCCCATGCGAAAGGGAGAGACCCAGATGGCGCGCTGGTCGCGCAGGATATTTTTGAAGAACTGCTTTTCCAGCGTAGGCGTAGGTGACGGTTGCGGCTCAGGAGACTCGTCCGGCGACGCGGGTGTCTGCGCGAAAATGCCCGGCGCAAAGAACGACAGGAAGAGCAGCAGTATTGCAAAGCGCAATAAGCCTCTCAATATCTTTCGATCTGATTTCATACGTCACTCTATTGTTCGGTTCTCGGCGGAACCGGATTTAATTTCTGGAAAGTCTTTAGGGAGATAGCGTCGGAGAACGCTCCTCTTTATACACGCAGAGACAGCGCGCGACAAGAAAAAAGAGTTCCGACACCAGAGCAAATTTAAATTGTAGGGGCAGGGCTAGTCCCTGCCCGCCGCGCGAAGGCGCGAATCAATTCACTTGAAATTCAAGCTTGAATGATTGTGAAACTTGCTCATCGTCCTGTCGGACGATACGGGCGGGGACAAGCCCTGCCCCTACAGTTCTTAATAGAAGGTCGTCAAGATTTTCACAGAATTCTCGTCCAACATGTAAGCTTCAACTGCCGGAACGCCGCCGAGTGAAACACGAAAGGCAGGCGTGGTCGAGCCGCTTAGGCTGGCGAGCAGAGCCTCATTGCTGTGGTAACGTCGCCCGCGCGCCACGATGATAAAATCGCCCGCCCCAAGCTCTTTCAGTGCCGCCGGATCGGAGAGCGACACGCACACGAGGTCTGCGCGATTGGCCTCACGCGCATAGTAAGCCGCCAGTCCCGGCGTCTCGCTGGCGACGCGCGCGCCCTGCCTCGCCCTGCGCCCGACTTCAAACATCACCTCGCGCATGTATCCGTCATAAAACTCGTCCTGCGGAAAATAGTCGCCCGCGCGCGCCCTGCCGCCGCCGAGCGCATTGGTGTAGAGCCTGTAATATGGAGCCGCGCTCACCGCCGCCCAGGCCGACGAGATGATGACGAGCGACGCCAAAGCGGCTCGCGCGTAAAGCTTGATTCCATCTCCAAACACGCTCATCACATGGCGAGACACGAACTGCAAGCCGATGGCCGCAGTCATCAAAACGGCGGGCAGCAAGGTGGTGAAATAGCGCGTGAACTTGCCCCCGGTGATGCCAAAAAAGAGAAACCAAAAGAACATCCAGAAGAATAAGAAGTAGCGACCGTCGCCTGTGCGGCGTCGCAAGAGCTGGGGCAGGCCGACCAGAAAAGCCGCGACCGTCAACACGGGCAGCTTGACGGCCATGAAGACGAAATAAAAGTACCACGGGATGCCGCGCAGCCAGTCCGTCAGCTTGTGGCTGTAGAGCGTCCCCATAAATTCGTAACTGTCGTGGCCGAGCTTTTGATAACTCGCAAAGGCCAGCATCTCGCGCCACGTCGCGGGCAACAGAATCGTCGGATTGCACAACAGAAAGACCGCGCCCATGATTGCGAAAAAAATCAGGAAACGCCGCTTGCCGATTCGCCAGCGCGTCGCCGCGATGCCCTGAAAGATATAGTTGTAACTGACGCTGACGGTGATTAAGTACGGCAGATATTTCGAGGCCAGCATCGCGCCGAAGGCCGCAGCCGTCGCCCAATAATATTTTTCAGGCCACGCATCCCTCTCGCCCTCAGCCGCGCGCTGCCCGCGCAGCCAGAAAACATTTGCGAGCATAAAGAAGAAAACGACGAACGTGTCCTCTTTCGCAATCCGGTTGAAAGCAATCGCGCTCGGGTCAAAAGCCCACAGTGCCGCCGCGATGAGCGCGACTTCAAATCCGAACAGCTCCTTCGCCAGCAGATAAATTAAGAGGAGGGCGAGCGCGCCGAAGAGCGCGGCGGGCAGTCGCAAAGCCGTCTCCATCGTGACTCTCAGCTCAGCCGGATGCGATTGCACAAGCGAGGTCTGATTCCACTTCTCTGTGGCGACGAGAGAGATGAGGAGCATGGCTTTCATCAAGAAAGGATGCTCGCCGTTGGCCGCCGTCAGGCCGTGCGCGCGATAATCTTCGACCGCGCTTAATTTATTGAGTTCATCTTCGCTCAGGCTCTCCGCGCTCAAAGACCATACGCGTAGGCCGAAGCCCGCGAGCACGAGGAACGCGAGAATGGCAATCAAGAATCTGCGCCTCAAAAATTTCGCGCCCGCTTCTGCAAACAGTTCAGGTCTGAGTCCGGCGGTGGTCACTGGCTCAGGTTGTGCGCGCAAAAGGTTTCTGTAGCTCCAGACTGTAGAAGTGACGAGCGGCGCGTCGGCGCGCCAAAGCCGCGTTCAACCTAAGCTTAGCTTTCCGGCAGCATTTGAGCAATCCTGAGATGCGGCGAACACTCAATTAGAGCTTGAAATTTCTGCTGTAATCGGCCAATATGCGCAGTGCAACAACTGAGGTTCGCAGGCGTTTGGAATATCAGACCGTCATCACACAGCTAAATCAATTTAGACTCCTCAAAGTTCTTTCAACCTTTAGAGATTGACGCGGCGGCTTATGCTTTGCGCGAAAGCATCGTCGCGGCTCTCGTGAACAGTCTCTATTTAACCGCTCACTTAAGAAAGCCAGAAGGAGAATTTTTTTCATGTCAGAGATTCAGCAGCAAGAGGTAGTCACGACCGTTGCGCCCCCGCAACAACAGCCTTATCGCCTCGATCAAAAGCTTCACCAGATACTTTACAAGTCGCCTTCGAGACCGACGCTTGAGCCTCTGCCCGAGGCGGAAGCTCTACTTGAGCCTCCCTACCCGCTTCACCCTGACCCGAAGGAGATGACCAAGTCCGAGTATCAAAAATTGAATGCCATCCGGACGTGGAAGACTTGGGGCGCGCCCTATTTCAAATCGCGCTGGCACAGCAAAGAGCTGAGGCCGATCATCCCTTACCTCTTCACCGAATGGAAGTGCAATCTGGACTGTCACTACTGCTGGTCTTACAACAACAGGGTCAAGGGGATGTCAGAGGATGTCGCCAAACGCTCGATTGACTGGCTGCACTCAATCGGCTCGCGCGTGCTCGCGCTGATGGGCGGCGAACCGCTCCTCAGACCCAAGCTGATTCACAAGATCGTTTACTACAGCGCGAAGAAAGACATCTTCGTGTACCTGCCGACCAACGGGCGGCTGATGAAGCCCGATGTGATTGACCGTCTCGGCGACTCGGGAATTGCGACCGTCAATCTCGCGGTTGATTCGGTCAAAGACCGCAAGGCTCTGCCGAAGGCGCTTGAGCCGATTCGCTCCTACTTCGACTATCTGGTCAAACGCCAGCACTACTACGGCTACACGGTGATGTTCAATATCAACATCACGCGCATCAACATGGATGACGTGAAGGAGTTGACGCTCATCGCGCACGACAACGGCATCGCCACCGATTATCACATCAACGAGACGCCGATGATGGAGCAGACGCACTTCAAGCATCTGGATGAGAACAGCACCTATCTCACGCCGGATGATTGGAACAAAGTTGATGACCTGCTCGACTGGCTCGAAGACAAGCGGCAGAACGAAGGCTACAAGATGGTCAACCAGACCAAGCATATGCAGGACATGAAGCAACTGATGCGCGGCGAAGTCCCGCCGTGGAACTGCCGCGCCGGACAGAACTCCTTAATCATACGCACCGACGGAACTCTAGCTCCCTGCTTCCCGATGTACTCCGCGACGCACGACTGGGGCACGATTGAGAATCCGAAGTTCGAGGTCGCGCAACTGGACGAGATGAAGAAGGAATGCTCCAAGCATTGCCTCTCGACCTGCAACTACATCCTCGCCTATTGCTACGACACCAAGCGCGTCCTGAAGTGGATTGCCAAGCAGGCGATGCACGGATTTAAGGGATCGAGCGATACGATTCAATAAGCCGAAAGAATTTTCGCCACAGAGGACACAGAGGGCACAGAGGAAATAACTTTTATCCTCTGTGCCCTCTGCGTCCTCTGTGACTAATTTGTTTTGATTAAGAGGCCGCCACTGCCTCCGGCTTTTCGACCGGATGCCCCGCTTTAATCCACTCGCCCGTGCCGCCCGCGACGTTCAGTAGATGATGAAAGCCAAGCTGTTCGAGGAGGCTCGTGGCCGCGCTTGAGCGATAGCCTCCGGCGCAGATGACTGCGGTCGTGCGCTCGCGTTGAAGCTGAGAAGCCTGTTTTTCAAGCTCCATTCCGAGCGGAATACTCACGGAGCGCGGGACGTGGCCGTCACGGTATTCCGCCGGACGACGCACATCCAAGACCTGCAAATCCCCTTCGCGCTCAAGCAGCTCTCTCAATTCGTCAACCGAAATTTGTCGGGTCGAAGCCGTTTCAAAATCGGCTTCCAGCCACGCGCGCATGCCGCCGCTCAAATAACCGACGACGCTTTCCAGGCCGACGCGCGCGAGCCTCATCGCGGCCTCTTCAACTTGCGCTTCATCTTCGGCGACGATGATGAGCGGCTGGCCTGCGTCAATCAAAGCTCCGGCCCACGAGGCGAACTGCCCGCCGAGACCGATGTTGAGCGCGCCCGCGACATGCCCCGCGCCGTATTCGGCAGCCGCGCGCACGTCAAGCGCTAGATGATTCTCATTCATGAGCCGTTTGAGTTCGGCGGGCGAGAGCGCGGCGGGTTTGGGAATTTCTGCGAGGGCGGGCGCGCCCGTGCGGTTATATTCCGCGTCGCGCGAGAAATGGGCTGGAGCAGGCGGCAAGTCCTTCGTCATCATCACGACAAACTCCTCTTTCGACATCGGCTGAAGCGCGTAATTAAACTTGCGCTGCTGGCCGATGGTCGAAGAGGTCTCATTCGAGATATTGCGCCCGCACATAGAGCCTGCGCCGTGCGCCGGATAAACTTCCACCTCATCCGCAAGCTTTAACAGCTTGTCGTGCAAACTGTCATACATCATCGCCGCCATCATCTCCGACGTGTAGCCCTTCGCGCCCGCCAGGTCGGGTCGCCCGACATCGCCGATAAAAAGCGTGTCGCCCGTCAAAACTTTCTCGGCTTCACTTGAAACCTCCGTGTCAATCACTAATACCGAGATGCCTTCGGGCGTGTGGCCGGGAGTCTCTATGAAACGCAAAGTGACTTTGCCCAAGTTTATCTCGTCGCCCTCAACGACCGCGCGATGGGGAAAGGCCGCCTTCGCTTTTTCTCCGAAGACGATTTCCGCTCCCGCGCGCCCGGCCAATTCACGATGGCCGCTCACGAAATCCGCGTGCAGATGTGTCTCGATTACATATTTGATTTTCAGACCAACGGCGTTGGCTTCAGCCAGGTACTCGTCCACGTCGCGCTGAGGATCAACCACCGCCGCCTCGCCCTCCGAGCCGATGAGATATGAAGCGTGCGCGAGACATCCGAGATAGAATTGTTTGAAGTACATTTGCGGCTTCCTACGAATTAAATCAACACATAGATTGCCTCATGCCTTTTCCTTCGCCGTCTGTTTCAATTCATTCAAAAGCTCGGCGGCGGCGAGAGCTTTATTCTCCCACGCCGTCGCCGTCTCTCCCAAAATTTCTTGATGCGTGTGATGACGCGCCGCCCAGTCATTCGCTTCATCTTTCAACCAATCGAGCATCCCGCTCGCGTCCTGACTCAAAAGCGATTTCAGGACGAACTTGCGCTCGCCCATTCTCAGGCCAAGCTCCAATTGTCGCGCCGCGCGGCTCAAATCAGAGCGCACTAAGATCATCCCGCTTCGCACAGGAGTCAAGAGCGATTGCAAAAATTCTGCGGCCTCATGCTCTCTCGGATCTATGAGCGGCGGCGCGTCGCGCAGATGAAGGGCAAGCTGTTCCGGTCGTCCGCACGCACGCGCCTCTTGCCAGAGCGCGTCGCGCAAGCATTCGCTCCAACGCTGATAAAAGGGAGACGCGATCTCCTTCATCTTCGAGAGATACGCGGGCAGCCAACTAAGCAAATGCTCCCACAGAAAAGCCACGCGCGCTCGATGCCAACCCTCACGCCTCACAGCATCGCTCTCATCCGTCTCCAACTCCGCGAGCCGCGCGTACAAGCCAAGCATCACGGACAAGTGATCCGATTCCACCGGAGGCGTCTGCCCCAGAGCGCGCCAGAAACCCGCGATGCGATCACGCGCCTCGCCGCCGAGCATCCCTTCCGCGCCCAGATACACGGAGGCATAAGGATAAAGTTGAAAGACGAAGAGGTCTGTGTACTCGCTCTGCTCCGGCAGCTCGCCAAGCTCAAGAGCTTCGGCCACCCGCGCGGCTTCATCTGTCGGAGGCTCCGCCAACACCGCGAGCGCGCGAAAGAGTTCCATCACTCGACACCGATTAGCTCTTCTCTATCCGGGAGGCGGAAGACTTCGCGCGCGGGTTTGAGCGGGCGCATGAGCCAGTAGGGGCGGCGCGTGCCGTCGGGCGAATGCGTGTCGGCGGGGCGCGTCTGTCTGAGCCACTTGCGATAGACCTCGTGCGATTTGTGCGTGTCAACGTGTATGTCGCCGTAGGCGTCCGTGGCCGCAGCCTTGCTGACGCGCACGGCCTGATGCCAGCAGTGCATGCCGGAGACGGGGTCTGGATGCACTGGGAAGGTCAGATTTTGATGAACGCCGACCTCCGTCCACCAGATGCGCAACGTGTCCGCATCAGCGGACTTGTACGGCTCGACGCCGCGCTCGCGCTTGATGCCCCACTCGTCGCCTTCGTGCGCGAGCGCGACGGTCGCCATCATCTGACGCTGTCCTTCGCCCGCGAGCTTCCAGCGTCCCATGTGATGACTGCACGCGACGATGCCGGGGCGTATGCCTTCGGTGACCCAGGCTTTGACGACGAAGTAGCCGATCTCCGTTTCGACGCGAACTAAGTCGCCCGTGTTCAGCCCGAGCCGCGCGGCGTGAATCGGATGAATCCAGAGCGGGTTGGTGTGCGAGATTTCGTCGAGCCATTTCGCGTTCGCGCTCCGCGTGTGAATCTGCGTCGGCAGGCGAAACGTCGAGATGAGAACTGTTTGATCTGCCGCCAAATTTTCAGGATGAATGTGACTGCGAATGTAAGTCGGAATCGCATACTCGCGCCAGCCCCATTCGGCGAGCGTGTGTGAGTAAAACTCAAGCCGCCCGCTCGGCGTCGGGAAGCCTCGCAAAATTTGCCCGTCAACTTTAACTCCGACCAATCGCCTTCCCTCCGCGTCCGGGTCAGGGCTGGCAATGGGCACGATGTTGGTCGAAGCGGGCTTCGGAGTTTTGGTGTAGACGCGATTGAAACGGTCTTCCCTAATGTCTTCAAGCTCCGCGTCCGGCACAACCTCTTCGTAAATCGCGCCGACTTTTTTAGTTATCTCAAACGCTCCGTATCTACGCATGAATTCGAGCGGAGACAAATCTTCTTGAGCCGCGCGCTCGCGCAACCCCGGCACTGAGTTATCAAAAATGTAGCCGTAATATTCATCAACGCCGAGCCGCTCGCCCGGTCGCTCTTTCGATTCGACGTACTGGCGAATCCCTAAATTTCCGTCGGGGTCTATGCGCCAGGTCAGCTCCATCCAGAACTCGTTCTCTTCCCAAACCTCGCCGGGATTGACTTCGCGCGTGTCCTTGATTTTCTCTCCCATGCGCTCGCGCGCGGCTCGCATCACGGGCTGGCGAAAGCCTATCCACTGCGCGTCGTGCGTTTCATACGAATGCAGATCGTGACGCTCAGAGCCGTGTCCCATCGGCAGAATGTAATCGGCGAAATAAGAGGACTCGTTCCAGGTCGGCGTCAACGCGACGTAACAACCAATCAAGCTCTCATCGCTCAAAGCTTCGACCCACGAGAAGCCGTCGGGGTTCGTCCACACAGGGTTATAAACGCGCGTGAAATAGACCTCCAATTTCCCTCTTCCATCTTTCAATAAGTGCGGCAGCAGAAACGAAAGCTCGTTCATGCCCAGAGGATATTCGACAGGCCACGTCAACTCGTTCCAGGCGGGCGGATGCGGCGGCGTGTAAATCGGCTTCGGGACAAACTTGTTCCACGCGTTCGGATAGACGCCGCCCTCTGTCGCCACCGCTCCCAACAATGCGTTGAGCATGAAGAGCGTGCGCGCGACCTGCCAGCCGCCGCTATTGCCCGATGACGCGCTTCGCCAGTTGTGTGAAGAAAATTTAGCGCCCGCAGTTGAAACCACTTTCGCTATCTCTTCGATGACGCGCGCATCAACGCCCGATTCCTGCTCCGCGTGCTCAAAAGTGTAGCTCTTGTAAAGGCTCTTCAAGACCAGCTCGAAGGTTGCGAAGTCGGTCGGCAGCTCAGGATTTTCAACCGCCAAAAATTCTTCCCAGTTCCACCAACGCCGGACGAAATCGCGGTTATAAAGATTATTTTGAATCAGATAATTCGCAATCGAGAGCACGATGGCGGCTTCCGAGCCGGGATACGGCGCGACCCAAAAGTCCGCGTGCGTCGCGGTGTTTGAGAGCCGCGTGTCAAATACGATGAGCTTGGCGCCTGCGGCTTTGGCTTCAATCACACGCTGCGCGTGTGGATTGAAGTAGTGCCCGGCTTCCAGGTGCGCGCTGATGAGAAAGACCACCTTCGCATTCGCATGATCGGGACTCGGGCGATCCATGCCGAGCCAGAATTGATAACCCGCGCGGCTGCTCGAAGAACAGACGTTGGTGTGCGAGTTGTGACCGTCCACGCCCCACGCCGCGAGGATTCTTTCCGTGAAACCGTCTTCGCCCGGACGCCCGACGTGATACATCACTTCATTGTTTCGCTTCTCAATAATCGCCTGACGAATGCGAGACGCGATGTCGTCAAGAGCTTCATTCCAACTGACGCGCGTCCACTTGCCCTCGCCGCGTCGTCCGGCGCGCTTCAACGGATACAAGATGCGGTCGGGGTCTGTGATTTGATTCAAGGTCGCTGGCCCTTTGGCGCAGTTGCGCCCGCGCGAGCCGGGATGTTCAGGATTGCCCTCAAACTTTCTGACCGCGAGCGTCTCTTTATCAACATAAGCGAGAAGGCCGCACGCCGACTCGCAGTTAAAGCAGGTCGTCGGCACGAGCATGTACCTGCGCTCTGCTCTTTGCGGCCAACTCTTTGAATCAAGCTCGACCCAATCATCCCAACGCTCCTTCGGCGGAAACGCCGCGAGATGAATCCGGCTCGGCCCCGGATAAAAAGTCTCGCCCCGCGCCTCCGTCTCCGCGCGCGCCGCGCTGACGCGTTCGTTGAGTGTGCTCAGCTCCATTGAATCTGTTCCCTATTCACGAATGGTTTTCATTGCTATGTTAATGAATCAAAGCCCAGAGCAAATGCGATAGACGCGCGCACCTCGCGCATCCGGTCAAGAGACAAGCGGGTAATATGAGCGCCAAGATTGGACTTTTGAATCGTTTGAATATTGTCCACATTCACAGCGCAGTCGGCAAAGACGCCATCGTCTGCGGGCGTGAGAATGACTTCTGTAGGAATTCCGCGAATCGTGGTCGTGAGCGGAGCGACGGTAATGCCGGTTAAGAACGAGATGGCTGAATTACGCGTCAGAATCAAGACCGGGCGTCGCTTATCCGGTGGGCGAAAGGTGTACCAGTAAACGTCGCCTTGCGTCATTGTTCCTCCCAGACCTGTTCCGCTTCCCACTCGTCAAACTCGCCGGGAGTCACCGGATGGTGTTCGTATCCCTGCGCGTGTTGCCGTTCCAGAGCGATAATTTCTCGCTGGCTTAATGCCCTTTCCAGAGCCGTGCGAACAAAATCATCGCGCGTCATAGAGAGCGAGCGCGTCGCCTCATCAATCTCTGCGAGTAGGGATTCTTCAATCGTCAGTTCAATAGCTTTCATATGTGTTCTTCCATCCGAAATTACCAGCAGTTTATCACGCCGGATAAAAAGTCTCGCCCCGCGCCTCCGTCTCCGCGCGCGCTGCGCTGACGCGTTGGTTCAATTCATTTGAATTCATAAGCTGAATCAGAAGACAAAGCTGCTATCAAGCTCGCTCAAATTCGTCCCGAAGGGACACGCGATAATAGCCCAGCGATTTATCGCTGGGACAGCGTTAACAAGAGAGCCTAGTCCCGTAAGGGACGACTGAATCTCAGTCCCAGATATAACGCTCGTCATATTCAATCCCATGTTTTTTCAAGAAAGCCAAAAACTCTTGCTTGAAATCCTGACGCTGATGATGCTCTGCCTGATGCTCAATATAATCAATCGTTCGATTGACATCCGAGATGCCGATGCTAAATGCGCCGTAACCTTCCTGCCATGAAAAAGCGCGATGCGCCGGAAAGTTATCGTGAATCCATTTGGAAGAGCCACCCTTTATCAACTGCATTGCTTTCGCCACTGCCATAGTTGCAGGCACAGACAAGAGCAGATGCACATGATCTTCAATCCCGCCAATCGAAAGCGCCTTCATCTTATTCTCGCGCGCGATTCCGCCAAGATATGGAAAGAGCCTCTCTTTCAAATCAAGCGTCATCAGCGGCCTTCGTTCTTTAGTGCTGAAAACGCAATGCATTAATAGGTTGCAGAATGAGTGAGACATTGCCTTTCCTTTCTCAGCCGTCCCTTGCGGGACTGAAATCACGTTGCGTCGCGTACCCAGCGATGAATCGCTGGGCTATTATCATAATGTTCCTAACGGAACATGGAAAACGCGAGGGCTGTGAACATACTATCTAAAGGACAATGGCTCACATCAATAATCCAAAGCATCAACTCTATGCAAATATCCGTCTCAATTCCGAAATCCGTGCCAGATGATGATCGTCGTGTTCGGCGATGAAGAAAGCTAAATCGAGAACGCGTAGCTTCATTTGCAGGCGCGGGTGGAGGGCTGTGCGTTGGATGAAGGCTTCGTCGTATTCGTCAAGGCGACGGACGAACTCTGTTCGCTCTTGACGGAAGCGCGTCAGAATATTTTCGATTGCATCGGCGTTGTGATTCGCTTCGTGCGTCTTGCGATTCTCAAGGTCTGCGGCATAAAGCGTTTCGCGTCCGGCTTCGTAATCGTCGAGGCGATTCATCCCCAATGGCTCAAGGTCTAAGAGATGGCCTGCGTGCTCCTGTATAGACCACTTGTCGCCGCCGCGCCTTGTCAAAATCTCTGCCGGCACAGCGCGCGTCAAATCTTCGAGGCGCGCGGGAACGCCGCGCAGACGCTCGACCACGTTCGGATACATCCACACGGGCAACCCGTCGAAAGTGAACTTGCGTTTGAACCATTCGAGACGTTGCATGAAAAGTCTTCCTTTCAAATCAAGCCAGAGGCACGGCCTGTCCCGCTTGCACGTATGCGTGCTCGTAAAGCAGGAGGCCGACGAGCGCGAGCGGCGCGGCGGGAATGCCGAGCCACGGCGCAAAGCCGCCGATGGCCGTCAGCGCAAGACCTGCCCAAAAGTATGCGCGGTATCTGCCGCCCGTCATCTCCCACACGGCGAGGCGCGCATGCGCGGTCGGATGCGCGAGCGTCGTCTCGCCCCAGATAAGAAGTAAATGTAAAAGGCTCATCGCGCCGAGCGTCCAGAGCAGAGGCGCGACCGCTTCGGGCAAGAGACGAAACGCGACGGGCGCGAGCACGGCTGAGCCGAGCAGCAGAGCTTGCACGAAAAGATGCGGCGGCAAAAGCGGGTTCTGCCACAGGTCGCGCGCCTTCGCCTGCGCGAAGAGATAGGCTGTGTAAACGGCCGTCAAAATTGCGAGCGGCAGCCCCGCGATGGCGAGCCAGCTTTGCACGTCCGTGCGATGCATCAGAGTCGCAATGAAATGCGCCGCGAGGACGAGCGAATACCCGGCGATGATGAACGCTCCTTTGACGAGCCAGCTCTTCCACTGCGGGCGCGTGAAGATGAGATAGAAGCGTTCAGGATGTTCCAAATCCCAAATCAACAACGCTCCCGTCGCTGCTAAAAAAACTCCGGCCACGACCGGCGCAGCCCACAGCCACAAAGGATTGTCCGCTCTCATCAATCCGAACATGACGAAGAGAAGCGGCACGAGATAAGCTCCCGTCGCCAAACCCTTCGTCCAGGTGTAAAAGCTGACGCGCCAGTCCCAGGGGATTGTGTGCGGGACATCGTAAGACAGGAGCGCGGCGGCGGACGTGTTATTAAAAGTCGGATTGCCTGAGACGACCATCTCCACGCCTTCCGACTGTTCGCTCCACATGAAGAGGCCGCCCGTTGGACGCCGCGCCGCCAGTGGGTCGAGCGTCGCTTGATGCGCGCCCTTGTAGAAAAGTTTCGGCAGCGTCTCTTTCTCAGGACGCCGGACGGTGACAGGCTCGCGGTTGATGATGCGCGCAACTTTCGATGAAGCGTCTTGCATGTCTCCGACTAAGATAGCTTCGGTCGGACAGACGACGACGCACGCAGGCTCTAAGCCCATGTCAATCCGGTGCGCGCAGAAGTTGCACTTTTCCGCCGAATGATCTTCGGGGTTGATGAAGATGGCGTCGTATGGACAGGCGGCCATGCAGGCTTTGCAGCCGATGCAGATTGATTTGTCGAAATCCACGATGCCGTCCGCGCGCTTGAACATCGCGGTCGTCGGACAGGCCGTGACGCAAGGCGCGTGCGTGCATTGATTGCAGCGCGTCACCTGATGCGCGCGACGCGCGAGCGGAAACTCGCCCACATCCACATGCTTGACGTAGGTGCGCGTCACTGAGAGCGGGACTTCGTTCTCGGATTTGCAAGCGGTCGTGCAGGCGTGACAGCCGATGCAGCGCGTGTGGTCAATGACTTTCGCCCACTGAACTGGCTCAGAATAAACCGGGAGTTCTCTCATTGAGTCGTATTATTCAGTAGGGCGAGTTAGTAAAGCAAGAAGTTTCACGCAAAGGCGCAAAGGCGCAAAGAAAGCATTAAAGTTCAAGCATCACTCAACACCTTTGCGCCTTTGCGCCTTTGCGTGAAACTGTCTTTTCTTATTTGAAGCTTACCTCTCAATATCCACAATCCGGCTCGCGCGCTCTGTGGCGAGGGCGTAATTCGGGAGGACGCGAAAGGCCGTGAGGCCGACGGCGACGCGGTCGCCCGCTTGCAAGCGTCTCGTGGTGGCTTCGGGCTTCGGGCGCGTGACGATGATGGGGACGCCGGTTCGCTTCTCGTCCGTCGTAATGGTCACAGAGTAGAGCAGCGGCGCGCCTTCCGATGGTTGTCGCGCGATCAGATCGAGACGCAAAGTCAAACGCTCATAAGCTCCGACGAAATGTATCTCTTCGACGACGCCGTTGGTCAATCGTTGACAATCTGCGGGCAGCTCGCCCGTCCGGCTCAGGCAAACATCTTCAGGACGAAAGACAAGCTTGACGGCCTGGCCTTCGCGGAAGCGCGCCGTCTCGTCGCGCGCGGGAATATTGACCGTCCCGATCTCCACGCCCCCGTCATGCACGACGCCGAGCAGTAGATTCGCCGCGCCCAAAAAAGTGGCGACGTATTCCGTCTCGGGCTTGTTATAAACTTCGTCGGGCGTGCCTATCTGTTCGAGGCGTCCGGCGTTGAGGACGGCGATGCGGTCGCCAAGCTCCAACGCTTCCTCCTGATCGTGCGTGATGAAAATGGCGGGCACGTTGACCTGCTTCAAGAGGGCGCGAATCTCGCGGCGCAGGCGCACGCGCGTCTGCGCGTCGAGCGCGCCGAACGGCTCATCGAACAATAACACCTGCGGCTTATAAGCGAGCGTGCGCGCGATGGCGACGCGTTGCTGCTGTCCGCCCGAAAGCTGCGAAGGATATTTTTTACGATGCTCTTCGAGCCGCACCAGCTTGATTAAATCGTCCACAGTCTCTTTGATCTCTTTGCGCGAGCGGCGGCGTATGCGCAGGCCGTAAGCGATATTCTTCTCGACCGTCATGCGCGGGAAAAGCGCGTAAGCCTGAAAGATGACGCCGACGCCGCGTTCGCGCGACGGAAGCTCGGAGACATCTTTGCCGTGCAGGATGATGCGTCCCGTGTCAGGCTCTTCGAGTCCGGCGATGATGCGCAGAATGGTCGTCTTGCCGCTTCCAGAAGCTCCGAGCAGCACCAGCGATTCGCCCATCGCGACATCGAAGTCAATGTCTGCGAGCACGACCGTATCGCGGAACTTCTTGCTCACGCCGCGCAAGCTCGCCGCAGCCTGCTCCCTCTCGCTCTCGGCAGGCGGCGCGGGCGCGGCGGCCTCCGCGACTTCATTACTAAAGATGGTCGTGATCTCTTCAGGCTGCATAATTCAGTGACAAGTGACAGGTGATAAGTGGCAAGTTAAAGCAATTTGATTTGCTCGTCACCTGTCACTCGTCACGCGTCACTCCGTGTCAAGCCAGTCGCGCGCGAAAAAGAGCACGCTGAAGATGGCGAAAGAAAAGAGCGCGAGGACGATGGCGACGGCGTTGGCGGCCTCGACCTGTCCTTCGTTGAATTTGGCAAAGATGTAGAGCGGCGCGGTCTGCGTGTGGTTCGCCAGATTGCCGGAGACCAGAATGGTCGAGCCGAACTCGCCGACCGCGCGCGCGAAAGTTAAGAGTGCGCCCGTCACGATTGCGCCGCGCAAAGAGGGAAGCGTGACATGCCAGAAAGTTTGCCAGCGCGTCGCGCCGATGGTCGCCGAAGCCTCTTCGAGTGAACGGCTCATGGTGTCAAAGACCGGCTTGATGACGCCGAACGCGAGCGGGAACGTGACGAAAATATTCGCCAGCACGATAGCATATGCCGTGAACATAACCTTCACGCCGTGCGGCTCAATCAAACGACCGAGCGTCCCGTATGGCCCCCACAACAGGAGCAGCGAGAAGCCCGCGACCGCCGTCGGAATCGCCGTCGGCAAAGAGATAATCACAATCAGCGCATTGCGTCCCCAGAAGTTGTAACGCGAGAGCACGTAAGAGGCGAAGATTCCGAAAAGGACATTAAAGCAGGTCGCCCAAAAGCTTGTGACCATCGAGAGCTTGAGCGCGAAGATGGCTTCCGGCGCGGTCAGTGCAGCCCAAAAGCTATACAAACCTTTGCTCGTCCCGAAGAGAAAAATAGAGGCGAGCGGCAACAACACGAGCGGCAGCATGATTGCGACCATCGTCGCAATACTGAAAGGCTTCATCACATCGAAGCCTCTCACATGACGCATTGGCGAAATGATTGTGCTCATAAACGCTCACACTACAGAGAACGAACTTCCTTTGTCTCGTGATCCTGGATTTGCGTTACTTTACCGTAAAGAGCTTCGAGCTTGACGGTCGAAGGCGTCCAATACCGGCTGTCCAGACTGTTCGCCAGATTGTCTCCGACCAGAAAATATTCTCCCGGCGGAACGATGACCGGGCCAAAATCTTCAACCGGATAATCCGTGAAATACTTGCCGCTTCCGAGTATGCCACCCAACACACGACCGTTGACGTAAACTTTGGCCGACATGACTTGAACCTTATCTCCGCCCACGCCGATGACCCGCTTGGGGTACAACTCTGCGTTGCCATCCGGCCCCTTCCTTCCGCTCGGGTCTATCACTAACACAATATCGCCGCGCGCCACCGGAGAATGTTTATAATAAAGCGGATCGCAGAAAACGATGTCTCCCACTTTAAGCGTCGGTGACATGGAGTTAGTCGCAATACGAAAGTTAAGCCCTCTAAAACCACTGCACCCCAAAACCAACAACGCGCTCAAAACGGCGATGAGCTTTCTCTTCATCCTGCCTGCCCCCTCCGTTCTCACTTCTTATTCTTGACCTGATCGCGCCAGACCTTTTCGATGATTTCGGGATAGGCGCGCTGCCAGCCGCCGAAGAGTTCTGTGACGGTGAAGGGCAGCTCGATCTTGGCGAACTCCTTGTTGTTATCGTTGAGGCTGTCGTCCGTGACGGAGCGGAAGTGATATTTGACGAAGGCGCGTTGAGCCTCGTCGCTCCACAGGTATTGCATGAAGGCTTCGACGACGGGACGCTCCTGCGCCGTGACGTTGCGGTCAATGATGACCGCCGGATGCTCGCTGAAGATAGTCGCTTGCGGGACGACGATTTCGATGGGCGCGTTAGCCTCTTTCATGAGCAAGCCTTCCAATTCGTAAGTGATGAGGGCGTCGCCGTAGCCCGTCTCGAATGTCGTCCGCGCTTCGCGCGCGGAGCCGGGCGTGGAGACGACGCGACGCCAGACGGCTTGCAAAGTTTGCAGCGCACGCGCCTGATCGTCACCGCCCGTCTGCTTCTCGCTCTTCTTCAGCTCCGAGCCGTAGATGGCGAGGATTGACCATTGCGCGCCGCCCGAACTGCCCGGGTCCGGATGAATCAGGTCAACATTTGGTTTAGCCAAATTCGCGAAATCATGTATCCCCTTCGGATTGCCTTTGCGGACGATGATGATGAAGGGCGTTTTGTTGATGATGCCCTGATGCGGGAGCAGTTTCCAATTCGCGGTGACCGCGCCGGCCTGCGCGAGGCGTTCGACATCGCGCTCGATGGAGAGGATGGCAACGTCCGCGCCGAGTCCCTGTAGAATCTGATTCGTGATCGTCTCCGAACCGGCGAAGGATGAAGTGAAGCGCACGTCCTGTCCGTGCTCACGCTTCCACTTCGCGGCGAAGCCCGGAAAAATCGCTTTCTCCAAAGATTCCTTCATGATGGAGAAGCCGCAGATGGTGAGGTTGATGCCGCCGCTCTCGTTTGAGGATTTCGGCAGACAGCTCCCGAAGAGCAGCAAGGCCGCTATCACAAGTAATGCTCCGCAGATTCTCAGTCGACTCATGAGTGTACGTCTCCTTAACAGGAATTTTGAGGTCTCACCTGTGCAAAGTCTGCTCGCCCGTCGCGCCCGTGTCGGGTATGATTTAAGAAATAATAGGGGCGTCTATAGCACACCTTCGGCTTTTCGGAAAGAGTTTTTCGGCGTTTTTTCGATGTCGGAGGGACGAGAGGCGCGGCTGCGATTTGTGATGAGGCGTTGAAACGTGCTAAAAATATTTCGGCTCATCGGATGTCAGGCACTCGGAGGTAAATTTCATGCGGCTTATTTTTTCTGCGGCGGCGGCAATCACCCTGGCGGTCGTATTGCTCGCGGCATGCAACTCAAACGACTTTAAGAGCAAGGTCAGCGCCGATCCTAATAATCTGACGACGCAGACGCCAAGCGACGGCGTGGCGCGCATCACCGTCACAGAGCTGAAAGAGATGGTGGACAAAGGCACGGCGCTAATCGTTGACACGCGAGGCGCGGATGCGTATGCGACCGAGCACATTAAAGGCTCAATCAGCATCCCGGAAGCGGAAATCTCCAATCGCTCAGGCGAGCTACCGCGCGACAAGATGATCGTCGCGTACTGTTCTTGACCGGCTGAACACACAAGCGCCCGTGCGGTGCAGGACTTGAAAGCTAAAGGAATTACTAACGCGGCGGCACTGCTCGGCGGCACGGAAGCGTGGAAGCGCGCCGGTTTGCCGATGGAAACAGGAGCGAAGAAATAGTTGGCATTTGGCAGTTAGCAGTTGGCAGTAAGAAAAGAAAAAGCAGCAGGCGTGAAAGCGATAGTTTGATTTCACGCCTGCTGCTTTTTTTGATTACTGTTTTTAGCTTTTACTGCCAACTGCTAACTGCCAACTATGTTTGTGGCACAGGCTCAACGGCGAGCGCGGGGATGGGCGTCACCAGCTTGCCCGTCGGGACTGAGAGCACCGGGCATGGAGCGTTACGCACGACGCGCTCGATTGAAGAGCCGAGCACGGGCGCGCCGCCGAAGAGAGACGAATGCACGCTCGTGCCGATGACGATGAGGTCAACATCTTTTTCGGAAGCGTGGCGCACGATCTGTTCATACGGTCTGCCTTCGGCGATGTGAGTCTCGGTACGCACGCCGCCCTCTGCGGCAAAGCCCGCCATGCGTTCTGTCACGTATTCGCGGAAGCGAGAGAGAGCCGTCCCGCCCGCGTCCGGGAAAAGGGCTGACATCTGTTCCATGTAATCGCTGATGACATAGATGATGTGCAGCTCCGCGCCCGTGTGTTGGACGAACTGCAAGGCCGTCTGCTCCGCCGCGCGGTCTGACGCGCGAAAGCTCGTCGCCAGCAAGACGCGGTTCAAGCGTATCTCTGTGTGGCTGCCGCGATGCTCGACGAAATCTCTCTGCGGCGGGCGCAGCGTGAGCACGGGGCACGTAGACTCTGCGATAATCTCTTCGGCGGTCGAACCCCACAGGGCGCGCGCCAGGCCCTTTCGCCCATGCGTCACGACCGTCACCAGATCAATCTCGAACTCACGCACGGCGCGCGCGATCTCAGTCGCGGGGTCGCCCTCGATAATCACCGGCTCGACCTCCAAGCCGTCGAGCATCTGGTCTGCCAGCACGTCTTTGACATCGGCGCGCAACTGTCCGAGCCAATGATGCTCAGCATCATCGAAGGCGCGCTCCGGCACTGTCAACAGGTTGGCAGGCACAGAGCCGCCCTGCACGCTAAAGAGCACGACGCGCCCCGCGCCCTCGCGCGCCAACGCCGCCGCATACTTCAAAGCCGCGCGCGCATGCGTCGTGAAATCCGTCGGAAACAAAATATTTCTGAATGGAAGCATAAACAGCAGGAGTCAGAACACAGGACTCAGGAGTCAGAATGAAAGACAAGCTTTTCTTCTGACTTCTGAGTCCTGAGTTCTGAGTCCTTTCCCTTTCACATTTTTCCCCAGAGCATCAAAACACCGATGACGATAAAGGCGACGGCGGCGATGTTGTGCAGGAGCTTTTCCGGCAAGTAGTTCCCCAAAAGCGTGCCGACTGCGACGCCGATTAAAGAAACGAGCGTGAGCGCGAGCGCCGCGCCGAGAAAGACGGAGACGGGCGAGCGCGTCTCCGCCGCTATCGTGATGGCGGCAAGCTGCGTCTTGTCGCCCATCTCCGCGATAACAAGCAAGCTAAAAGTCGTCCAGAATGCGCTCCATTTCAACATCTCTTAAATCCTCAATCGTTGTTCTCTTTATATTTCAAATCTCAAATCTCAAATTCTTATAAGACTCTCGTCCCGGCGATGCGATCAAACTGCTGTATGAGCTTGAAGCGCACGAGTTGTGATTGCCTGCGACGCGCGAGGACGGCGAGTTCGAGCGCGACTCTTTCGCGCAGCCGTCCCTCCAAATCGCCCGTCGCCATCTTGGCGACCACGCGGCGCAAGCATTCGCAGATGCTCACGACGTAAGCGTCCGGGCTAGGCCACGCGTGCAAGCGGACGAAGCCGCCCGTTTGATACTCAAAGCGTCCGGCGAGCGGATCGAGAAACGCATAGTCGTCGCTCAATTCGAGCCGCGCGGCGCGCAGCAACGTCTCGAAATCCGCGCCCGCGCTCAAGGCCGCACGCTCGACCGCCGCGATCAGCTCGCCGCTCACGCGCAACAGGTCGCGCCACTCCTGCTGTTCGGGCGTGAGCTGCTCTTCCTGCTCTTCTCCGAAGTCTATCCCGAAGTTTGGCAGCGCGAGCGGTGTCTGCGCCTCGCCCGTCGTCTCCTCTTCTCCCGAATAGACGCTGACCAGCCCGCCCGCCTCGACCGCGCGCACCAAGAGACGTTGCAAAGCCTCTTCGCCTTCGCCCTCGCGCCCCGTCGCATGATCCACCTCGCGCACGCGCGGCGCGTCCTGCGCGTTCAAGTACAAGTCCGCCTCATACTCTACGAGCTGGACATGCACGCGCCCTGTGAACTCGCGCTGCCGCAGGTAGCGCAACAACGCGGCCAGATTGACATAGGCCGTGTCCAAATTCTCATGCAGAGCACGTGAGTTCGTTTCGTTCATGAAAGTCTTGATGTCACAAAAGAGAGCTTGGAGTCTAACAAAGCCGCTCGGAGAGCGTCAACGAAAGCACAAAGAATCCAAGATCAATCCATGCTCCGGTTTTTAGCCACAGAGGACACAGAGATCACAGAGACAGAAAACGATAGCGGTTTATTGCTTCTTCCCTCTGTGCCCTCTGTGTCCTCTGTGGCTAATTGCTTTGCACCCAGAATGGAGAGACATTGCTAAAGAATTAAGTTTCTATTGCATCAAACTGCGGATTCATGCCAAACTCCGCGACACTTGAAAGACGATTCCTGTAGAAGCAATTCGGGAGCGAAAAGTGATCGAAGTCACAGACATCGTCAAACGATACGGCACGAACACCGTGCTCAATCACGCGACATTTCAAATCAAAGAAGGTCAATTGACGACCATTCTCGGCCCTTCCGGCTGCGGTAAATCCACGATGCTGCGCTGCATGAATCGCCTTGAGCGTTTCCAGCACGGGCGCATCAAGATCGCGGACGTGGAGGTCTTCGGCTCTGAGGACAAACCGCTCACGGCGGCGGAGGATAAAGAGTTGACCAGACGCCTCCGCGAGCACGTCGGCATCATCTTTCAAAATTTCAATCTCTTTCCGCACCTGACCGTGCTCGGCAACTGCACGGAAGCTCCCCTCACAGTCAAAGGCATGGAGCGCGCCGCCGCCGAAGAGATCGCGCGTCAATACTTGGGCAAAGTCGGTTTGAGCGAGAAGGAAGAGTTTTATCCGGCGCAGCTTTCGGGCGGGCAACAACAGAGGGTCGCCATCGCCCGCGCGCTGACGATGGAGCCGGAAGTGATTCTCTTTGACGAGCCGACGAGCGCGCTCGACCCGCAACTGATTCAGGAGGTCGCGCGAATGCTGCGCGCTCTCGACGACCTGGGCAAAACGCTCGTCGTCGTCTCGCACGACATGAACTTCGCGCGCCGCATCTCGGATCAGGTCATCTACTTTGAAGGCGGACACGCGGTCGAATCCGGCACGCCCCAGGAGGTCTTCGGCAATCCGCAGCAGAAAGAGACGCGCGACTTCATGCGCAGCTTTCATGAAGAGTCAACAACTTAAAGGAGAGCGATTATGGCTTATGCATGTCCACGTTGCAGCCAACCCGTTCAGAGAGGCCGAAGCGGCGCTGCCGGATACGCCGGTGGTATCGCGGGCGCGTTGATCTATGCGGCCTTCGGCTCTTTCCAGTGCAAGGCTTGCGGCAAGATACCGATGAAAGAGTTTCCTCCGGAAGTGCGAGCCAAAGCCAGACTGGGTTCTCTCGCTTTAGTCGGAGGCGCACTGCTGCTCATCGTCCTGGTCGTTCTGCTTCAAGTCTATTTGAGAAGCTAACGCCGCACGCCCTGCCGACACATCAAGAGAGAGTGAGACATCTTTCATGACCCAACGCACACGACGCATCGTTGCGACGTTACTCCTGCTCCTGCTCTGTCAAACACAGAGCTTCGCGCAAGCCGCGCTGCAACGCATCAGACAATCGGGCGAGCTGCGTATCGGAACCGACGCTACCTATCCGCCGTTAGAATCCGCCGAGGGCGGACAGTTCACGGGCTTTGACATAGACCTCGGCAACGCGATTGCGCGCGAGCTGGGCGTTAAGGCTCGTTTCATCAATGCCAGCTTCGACGGCATCTTTCCGGCTTTGCAGAACGGCTCGTTCGACGCCGTGATGTCATCCGTCACCATCACGCCCGAACGCTCCGCCGCGATGCTCTTCTCAGACCCTTACTACGACTCCGGTCAATTGATTATCGTTCGCAATGACACGAATAACATCAACTCGCCGGATGACCTGAAAGGCAAGAAGGTCGGCGTGCAGATTAACACGACGGCGCAATACGATCTGGAAAAGCGCGAGGGCGTCGAAGTCATCAAGTACAACACCCTGGATTTGACGCTGATAGATTTGCGGAACGGGCGGATTGACGCGGGCGTTTCGGATGCGCCCGTTTTAAAGTACATGATTCGCCAGAGCTTTCGTGAATTGAAGACGGTCGGGCATCGCTTCACTGATGAAAAATTCGGCATCGCCATCGCGCAGGGCAACGAGGATTTGCAGCAAGCGATCAACGCCGCGCTCAAGAAGATTAAAGAGACTGGCGAGTACGATCAGATTCACGAGAAATGGTTCGGCGAAGCAGCCGAGCGCGAGGCTGAGTTGGTGGCGAGCAAGACGAAGCCGAAAGTTTTTGACCTCGGCATCGTCGAGCGGACGTGGCGAATCTTCCTGCGCGGCGTGTGGCTCACGGCGCAGCTCGCTTTCCTGAGTTTGATTCTCGGCTTGCCTATCGGCCTGCTACTCGCGCTCGCGCGCGTGCAATCGTCAAAGCTCTTGAAAGCTCCGGCTGCCTTCTACGTCGAAGTGATGCGCGGCACGCCGCTCCTCGTGCAGATACTTTTCATCTACTTCGTCCTGCCGTACTTTCACGTCTTCCTGCCCGCGTTCACGAGCGGCGTCATCGCGCTGACGCTCAATAGCGCGGCCTACATCTCCGAGATTTTCCGCGCGGGCATTCTCTCGATTGACGTGGGACAGATGGAGGCGGCGCGCTCTTTGGGCATGAGCTACTCGCAGGCGATGCGGCGGATTATCCTGCCGCAAACCTTCCGCCGCGTCGTCCCGCCCCTGACCAACGAAGGCATCGCCTTATTGAAAGACTCGTCGCTCGTCTCGGTCATCGGCCTGACGGAGCTGGCGCGAAGCGGGCAGGAACTCGCCAGCCGCTATGCCGCGCCGCTCACCATCTGGCCGGTCGTCGCCATACTTTACTTGCTGCTGACTTTTCCATTGACTCGCATTGCGGAGTATCTGGAAAGACGCTGGCGGCCTGTTACACGCTCATGACAAAAACATCTCGCGCAAAGGCGCAAAGGCGCAAAGAAAAACATTCAAGGATTAAGCAGCATTCAACACCTTTGCGTTCTTCCTTTGCGCCTTTGCGTGAAATTTTCTGAGACAATAAATCACTCGACTTGCACACACCAACCAAACTTACATGAAAATTTTGATTCTCGGCGCGGGTCGCATGGGACTCGGCGCGGCTTATGATTTGGCTCACAACTCTGACGCGGAAGCGGTCACCGTCGCAGACCTTGACCTTGAAAGAGCGCGTGCGGTCGTCGCGACAGTGAATAGTCCGAAGCTCACGCCCGCGCAGATTGATGTCGCGGATGAAGACGCAGTCGTCGCGCTCATGCGCGGGCACGACGCGGCGATTAGTTGCGTCACATATTTTCATAACCTGCGGCTGGCGCGTGCAGCGATTGCGGCGCGCGTCAACTTCTGCGATCTCGGCGG
This sequence comes from Pyrinomonadaceae bacterium, assembly GCA_036403295.1. Lineage (GTDB taxonomy): Bacteria > Acidobacteriota > Blastocatellia > Pyrinomonadales > Pyrinomonadaceae > JACMLC01. The sequence goes on along the minus strand of DASWRG010000133.1, from coordinate 17,044 downwards.
CAACAACTCGGTCGTCGCCTCGGAACTCGCGCTTGACGAAGAAGCTCGCGCGGCTGGCATCAACATCATTCCCGATTGCGGGCTTGCGCCCGGCATGGTCTCCGTGTTGGCGGCGCACGGCGCGGCGCGCTTCGCGGAACTCGAAGAGCTGCACATACGCGTCGGCGGCTTGCCGCAACAGCCGCGCCCTCCGCTCGATTATCAGATAGTCTTTTCCGTCGAAGGCTTAATCAACGAATACGTTGAACGTGCGCGCGTGATACGCGGCGGCAAGCTTATCGAAGTTGATTCGATGACTGAGCTTGAAAGCCTCACGTTCCCCGCTCCCTTTGGTGAGATGGAAGCCTTTCAGACTTCGGGCGGCACTTCGACCTTGCCCGAAAGCTTCGCGGGGCGCGTCGAGCAGCTCGATTACAAGACGATACGTTATCCCGGCCACTGCGAGAAATTCAGGACGCTGATTGAGCTTGGCTTGACGAGCAGCGAAGAGCTTGAGGTTGACAGTGTGCGCGTCACGCCGCGTCGCGTTTTGGGAGAGATGCTGTTAAGGCGTCTCCCTGCGGACGAGCCGGACGCCGTGCTCATTCGTCTTGAGTTTCGCGGCATGACGCAGGGCAAGCAGCAGGCTTTGCGTTACGACATCATAGATTACTACGACGAGCGGACGGGCTTGAGCGCGATGATGCGTACCACCGCGTTTCCGGCTTCGATCATCGCGCAGATGATGGCGCGCGGCGAGACGCTGATGCGCGGGGCGACGCCGCAGGAACGCGCGATTCCGCCCAAAGCATTCGTCGCCGCGCTCGCCGCACGCAAGATACAGATCATGGAAACGATGCTTGATTAACTCAACTTCCATCTTCCTTTGCGCCTTTGCGTGAGAAATAGGTTCACGCAAAGGCGCAAAGAAGAAAGCTCTCTTCTCATCAGGCTTGAAAGGAGCTATGACATGCGCAAGCGTTTTAAGCTCATCATTCTTTGTTTGTTCATCGCATTTGCTGGCAACCTCAGTCTGACGGCTCGCGGCGGCGCGGACGGGGCGCGCACGCAGGCGATTGCGAATGAGATTATCGCGCGCGAGAAGGCTTCGTTCACGGCGTGGCAGCGTAAGGACAAGGCTTTTTATGCGGATTACTGGGCAGAGGATTTCACGGAGTTTCTGCCCTCGAATCCGTATCTGGATAACAAGTCGAACTTGATGCCGAAGTTCGACCAGTTGGTTGAGCACTGGAAGATAGTTGACTTTCAGATGTATAACCCGCAGGTGCAAGTCTATGGCGACGCAGCCGTGCTGACTTATAATGAATCCATCTCAGGCACGTATGACGGCCAGCCTTCGAGCTACACAGGCAAGGTGACGATGGTCTACGTCAAACAGGGCGGCATCTGGCGCGGCGTGCATTATCACGAATCCACGAATCCGAAGTAGAAATCAAACCGCAGAGACGCAAAGACGCAGAGACAGTAGATGAAAAGAGCTGAGAGCCTGACTGCCAAACGCCAACTGATAACCGACTGTTTTTCTCTCAGCGTCTCAGCGACTCTGCGGTGAAAAAGTGTTGAGGAATTTTTATGAGCGCATTGCCAATCATCATCGGCGCGTTGTGCGTCATCGCCATCGCGTATCGCTACTATTCGGCGTTCATCGCGGCGAAGGTCTTGGTTTTGGATGACGCGCGGCCTGTGCCTTCCGAGACTTTGTACGACGGGCACAACTATTATCCGACGAACAAGTGGGTCTTGTTCGGGCATCACTTCGCGGCGATTTCGGGGGCGGGGCCTCTGGTCGGGCCTGTCCTTGCGGCGCAGTTCGGATTTCTGCCGGGGCTGTTGTGGCTGGTCATCGGCGTGTGCCTCGGCGGCGCGGTGCATGACTTTATGATTCTGGCGGCGAGCGTGCGGCGGCGCGGCAAATCTCTGGCGGAGATTGCGCGCACTGAGATTAGCCCGCTCTCAGGACTGGTGGCGGGCATAGCGATTCTGTTCATCGTCGTCATCGCGCTCGCGGGACTCGGCCTCGTCGTCGTCAACGCTCTGGCCGAATCCGCGTGGGGCACTTTCACCGTCGGCTTCACGATTCCGCTCGCGCTCTTGATGGGACTTTACATGTACCGCTTTCGCAAAGGAAAGATTGCGGAGGCGAGCATCATCGGCGTCGTGGGGCTGCTGTTCGCGGTGTGGCTCGGCGGGCGGATACACGAATCGTCTTTCGCGCACACCTTCACGCTCTCGCGCAACACGATCATCATACTGATGGCGGCATACGGCTTCATCGCTTCGGTCTTGCCCGTGTGGATGCTCCTCTGCCCGCGCGATTATCTCTCGTCGTACTTAAAAATCGGAACAGTCGCTTTTCTCATTCTCGGCGTCATCTTCGTCGCGCCGCACTTGCAGATGCCAGCCGTGACACCGTTCGTCAACGGCGGCGGCCCCGTCATTCCGGGCAGAGTTTATCCGTTCGTCTTTATCACGATTGCGTGCGGCGCGATTAGCGGCTTTCACGCGCTGATAGCTTCGGGGACGACGCCGAAGATGATCGCTAAAGAGACGGACACGCGGATGATCGGTTACGGCGGGATGCTGATGGAGGGAGTGGTCGGAGTCGTGGCTTTGATCGCGGCGACCTCGCTTTTTCCGGGCGACTACTTTGCGATTAATACGCCGCAGAAGACCGACGCGCAGAAGGCCGCGTATGTGAAGATGGTTGACGAGCACAGCGCGGAAGGTTTCAACCTGAAGACGCAGGAGCTTGACCGTCTCGAAGCCGAATCGGGCGAGAAGGTGCGCGGGCGCACGGGCGGCGCGGTCACGCTCGCGCTCGGCATCGCCAAAATCTTCGACTCGATTCCCTTCCTCTCCGGCCTCATGAAATACTGGTATCACTTCGCTATCATGTTCGAGGCTCTCTTTATCCTGACGACGATTGACACGGGCACGCGCGTCGGTCGTTTTCTGGTCGGAGAGTTTGGCGGGCGAATTTATAGAAAGCTGGAAGAGCCGAACTGGCTGCCCGGCTCACTGATTACGACCTTGCTCGTCGTCGCGGGGTGGGCGGCGTTTATCTGGTCAGGCTCTATCTCGACGATCTGGCCTATGTTCGGCATCGCCAATCAACTGCTCGCGGCGGTGGCCTTGTGCGTGGCGACGACGGTCATCATCAACATGGGACGCGCCCGCTACAGTTGGGTCACCCTCGCGCCGCTCTCCTTCGTCGCCACGACGACGCTCGTCGCCGGGTGGCAATCCATACGGGACAACTTCTGGCCGCTCTCGCAGAAAGCCGAGACCGCGACGCAAGGCTACATCAACGTCGGCCTGACCGCGATTCTGATGCTCGCCGCAGTGATTATCCTGCTTGATTCCATTCGCCACTGGCTCGGCGGCGGCAAGCGTCCATTGACGGCAACCACGCCGGAGATAGTCGAAGCCGACACGATATGAAGTGAAACGAAAGAGCAGGTTTTTACAACGCGCTTGACCTTGTGAAGAATGGAAACGTAATCTCAGCTTATGAATCATCAAGACTACATCACCATTGACCCGAACAAACGCGGCGGGGAGCCTTGTGTGCGCGGCTTGCGGATTACAGTTTATGAAGCGCTTGAGTATCTGGCTTCGGAGATGACCGAAGAGGAAATCCTTGATGATTTCCCTGAGCTCACTCGTGAGGACTTGAAAGCGTGCATCGCCTTTGCTGCTGACAGAGAGCGTAGGCTTGCCACTGTGCCAGCCGCATGAAATTGCTCTTTGATGAGAATTTGTCGCATAAATTGGTGCGACTTATTGCCCCAAGAGTCTCAAAATCTCAGGCCGTTCTTTAGCTAGCAGGTAGACGGCGCTTCGTAATCGGCTTAAATCCGTCTCGATCTGCCCCATTCGCGCGGCCAGAGCGTGCTCTATCGTATCAAGTCGTAATTGGACCTGCTCAATATCACCACGGATGGCTGACGCCTGCGCTTTAACCTCGTCCTTAGTAGCCATAGCTTCATAAAGCGAATTGACACGGTCTCTGGTACTTTCGACCGTCGAAGCGATGAATCGAAGCAATTGTCCTTCTTCTTCAGGCGGAAAATCAGTACTCATGATCTACTCTTTCTCGTGATATTGACGCTACAGGACGTTCAAGATTATATCAGATGCCAGCGTTGGCGAGGCTACTTGTCTAATCAAATGTTGATTAAGATTTATCCATACCGCTCCCCGACCCTCATCGTGAATTGAGACAGACACTAGCTCTCCGCATAGGCAGAAGAAGATGAACGATGACAGGTTCCTCGCATGGCCTGTCATCGTCCATCAGAGTTTCAGAGGCGTTCAAGTTGTTCTAAGATTTACTCGGCGTCGTTTTGTTTGCGCCTCTCGCGGGTCGTTTGCGCTCGCTGGTGCGCGTCCCGCCGACCTGTTCGTACTCGCTGCTGTCGGGGCCGTAGTGCGCTTCCGTGGCTGAGAGCATGCGCTTGTTCTTGTCTCGAAGTCGCGCCTCATCCGCCTCCAAACTGTTTTTCAACTGGTCGAGGGTGGAAACCATCTCGTTGTAATTATTCAGACTCGCGCTTAAACGGTTGATCTCCTCTTGATAGTCAGAGAGCTTGAGGTTGGGGCCGAAATCCGGTTCGGGATTGATGGATTTGAGACCAGAGAGACGCTGCCGCGCTGCTTCGAGAACCGTAGAGCTACGTTTGAGACGTGCCATGATTTTTTCACCTCCAGAAGTGAAGATTAAGTGAAGTCCTGAAAGGCGAGGCCAAATGCAGCGCACAGTATATGCGCTTTATCAGTAAACTCAAGTAATTTGTCCGCCGCAGACGTGTACAATTCCCCGTCTCCAAACCGATAATCCCTTAAATTGAGCAACTACGATCTAAATACTGCTCGCTGAAATCCGGACTGTAGTCGCGCTAGTCAAGATAAAACCCGTTTTGCTCTGGATTCAAGTTATTTTGGTCTGGGCTTTAGCGACTTTAGTGATCCTCCCGGCTGCTTTTGCCTATCTTCAAATGATTTTTGTCTTCATCGGAGTGGCTTTGGTCTGGACTAAACTCATTTCAGTTAATACCTCAGCTACTTTTGTTTAGACCGAAACGACTTTAGCTAAGACCTGAGCCATTTTTATCCGGGCTGAAATGACTTTGGCGAAGACCGTAGAACGGCGACGGCAATTCTTCGGAGTGAAGATGTCGGCTCTGTAAGCTTTGGAGGCGATGTTCAGCGCCCTGAAGCGCATGGCGCGACCATTGCGCCGGACAAGATTTCTGATGCAAAATTCCGGCTGGCAAAGTAAGATTTGCTTCCCACTGCTGCGGCTTTTGCCGTGCAGACGAACGTGTGAGGCGCGCATGCCAGGGGAGCATAATAGCTATGCTTCTTCCGGTATAACTGAGACTTAAAGAATGATGAGACAAAATCCCACTCTAAATATTCGTCGCGCCCGAATCGAGGATGCGAAGTTATTGGCAGAGCTGGGAGCGCAAACATTTGCCGAAACATTCACTGAAGGTAACGCGCCTGAAGATATGGCGGCATACCTCGCGGCCTCGTTTAATGTCGAAAAGCTGGCTGAGGAATTGACTGATCCTTTATCTATCTTTTTCATTGCCGAAGCTGAAGGTCAGGCGGCAGGCTACGCAAAAATTCATGCGGGCGAAGCGTTAGAGGGCGTGGAAGGTCAAAAAGCGATTGAATTAGTGCGATTGTATGTTTCCCGTAAATGGCTGGGGCGCGGTGTGGGTCAAGCCTTGATGCAGCGTTGCATTGACGAAGCGCGTGAGAGGGGATTTCAAATCATCTGGCTTGGAGTATGGGAACGCAACCGACGCGCTCAGGCGTTTTATCGAAAATGGAATTTCTGCGAAGTCGGAGAGCATATTTTTCAACTTGGTTCTGACCCGCAACGTGATATTTTGATGCAGCGAGCTATTTGACCGACGGAATCTTTCTATTTTCCGCTGCTTGACCTCGGATGCGGAATGTTTCATGCTCAGCATCATGTATTGTCCGCATTGTGGCGTCCGGAATGCTCAGGAGACTAAGTTTTGTCGCGGCTGCGGCGAAGACCTCAGATTAGTGTCGCAGGCCGTCACCAAGAGCCTGCCTTTAATGATCGCTCACAGAGTTGATGAGGCCATTGACCGGGGCCGCGGAGGCTGGCGGAGTTATCAACTTTTTCGCAGAGAGCACCGCAGAGCTTTCGGACAGATTATGATGGGGCTATCTTCGCTCTTCGTCATCGTCTGGATGCTGATGCTGGGGCACGGCAGCGTTTCATTCGCCGGTGGATTCCTGCTCGTCATGACCGTGACCCTGCTCTTAACCAGCATGAATGATATTTGGGCTAAGAAACGGCAAGGGCGACAAACGCAGGAGACGGAGGAATCGCCCGCTTCTTTGAGCACGAAGGAATTACCCGCCGCCCATGAGATGCCTGCGGCAAGTGTGACCGAATCCACTACTCGAAGGCTGAAGGTTGAAGCGAGGCGTGAGAGACGAGAGGATGAGCTTAACTAGCCGTGGCCGCAGCTCACAACTCATTCCAACGGACTCGCACGCAGGCGGCCTTTTCTACTCATCCGAGATTGATTGCTCGCCGGTTAATCCGGGCGTGAGATTGCCTGTCAAAGAGGTAAAAGTTAAATGAACAGGCATCTCGTCTTTGTGTATGGCACGTTGCGGCGCGGCGGCGTGCGTGCGATGCCTCTGCTCTTTCCCGAGGCGACGTTTATCGAGCAAGCGAAAGCGCATGGCCGCCTCTATGATTTCGGCGCGTATCCCGGCTTGATGCTTGATGAATCGAACTCGTTAGTTGTCGGCGAAGTGTATGAGATTGACGACGAGATTCTGAATAAGCTGGATGAGATAGAAACTGAAAGCCATTACCGGCGCAAGCAGGTGGAACTCTCTGTTGGCGACCGCAGAAAAATGTGTTGGATTTATGTATTCGATCCCCGGTTTTATTCGCGTCTCAACTTAATTGAATCAGGCGATTGGATTGAGTATGCCAAAACGAAAACAGACCGGCCTCCCGGCGCACGGCCTGATGACATTTAGAATAACCGAGGCTTATGAATCATGATTGCTGACGGCATAATGAATCTGCTCGTCCCTTCGCTTATCGCCGTCATCTCGATCATCATCTTTTTCCTAGTCCATCCGGCTCAAAGATTCTCTTTCGCGCCCGCCATGATCCTGGCCTTCGTTTGTTACTTGCGGACGAGTTACCGTGAGATGCCGGACATTGGGCGAGTTTTGCCGCTCTATCTGCTCGCCCTGGCGATACAGTTTTTGCACTTCACCGAGGAATACATTTACGGCTTCCAATCGAGAATCACAGAGATGATGAACGGGATGCCTCCTTTCAATCCCAATGTGTTTCTGGCTTTCAACATGATCGCCTGTTGTCTCTTCCTGTTGGCCGGCTTAGGGATGTATAAAGGACTGAAATTCCCGATGATTATCGTCTGGTTTTTCACTATCGCCGGTGTCATGGGCAACGCTATCTGGCATCTCCTGCTGACGCTCAAGGTCGGCGGCTATTTCCCCGGCCTGTTCACCTCGTTGGCAGGCTGGATTCTGGGGCCGATGCTCTTGAGACGACTCTGGAAGAGAGGAAGCTTTGAGCGCGCCAGCTAAAAGTTAATTGATTAAGGTAAGCACACCCGCCCGCTGCCTCAGGCGGTACTGACCCGTGCTCCGCTCCATGATGACAGACGCAGCAGCCACAGCCCGTTCGGTCTCGCGTCGGCGCAGCAGTAGCCGCCGCCGCAGTGATGTAGTCCTCTGGACAATCGCGGGCTTCAAGCTGTTCAAGGGACTCTTATTGTTGGCGGTGGCGATTGGCGCGCTCACCTTGCTCAATGAAGATGTCGCCGCTTGGGCTGAGCATTGGATCGCCGTGTTGCGGGTTGATCCGCACAATCATTTCATACACGCTCTGCTCGTGAAGTTGACGCGCGTGGACAATCACAGGCTGGAGGCAATCAGCGCGGGAACTTTCTTTTACGCGGCCTTGCTCTTGACCGAAGGCGTCGGCCTCTTCCTGCGTAAGCGTTGGGCTGAATACTTCACCATCTTCGTCACAGCGTCGCTCGTCCCGCTCGAAATCTATGAGCTGGTGAAGAAGCTCAGTCTGATGAGGCTGGGCGTGCTCGTCATCAACATAGCGGTGGTTGTGTATCTGGTCTTGCGTGTAAGATGGGAGCGCAGCCATACGGATTAACGTGTCTTCCGAACTGGCTCTCGGAAATCTTCTCGTCAAAAGCAGGGCTTCATGACATCTGGCCTCAATTCAATCACGGGTCGCTTCATCGAGTGGGTCTTTCGCACGTGGGTCAGACTGTTCGGTCGCCGGATTACGAGAAGCGAAACTCTTTGGCTCGACGGCCCTATCGGGACTTCCGACAAAATCGGCCCGAATTATTATCAGAAGCTAATCGGCAACAAGGCGCTCAACGTCAGAATCAACGAGCCGAACGCCGGACTGATGCGCGACTTTCAAAAGCTCAAGAGCGACGGGTTCGATCCTCAAAAAGTGAATGAGAGAGTGCGAGATTTTTACGAGCGTACGACCAATTACCGTTTAGACGTGTGGTCGCAGTGGTCGCCCCTCTTTCGCCCCTTCGCATGGCTGCTGGTCTCGACCGTGAGCCGCAGAATCGAGCAGTTGAATCTTCCGATCTCTCCGATGGATACGAGTCGCGGGATGAGCAGCGACGTGATTCAGTTGGCGGATGAAAAAAGCGGCGAGATATTTTATACGTGCTGGCTGCGGAAAGTGCTGGCGACGGGCGATGTGGTCTACGCGGGCTTTTATTCGACGTGCAGGCCGCCGAATTACAAGGGCGAATGCGTCAAGGTCTCCTTCCCTTTGCCGCAAGGAAATACGACCGTAGTCCTCAAGCCTGTTCTTCATGAAGACGGCTCGCTGGAGTTGAAATCTTCCGGCTGGCGATTCGGCGATCCGGGCTATTACAGAATCCACCAAACGGGCGAGGACACGCTCAAAGTGCGACTCATTCGCGCGCTCAAAGAATCCATACACGTCTACGTGGACGCGGACGGCACACTCCGCACCGATCACATCTTTAGATTCTGGTCGCTGGAAATGCTCCGCCTGCATTACAAGATTATTCCGACGGCTGAGTAACAGGTGTAAGATGAGGCGGAGCAAAGAAAACACAGAAGGATGCGAGCGATGAGATTCTCTTTTGTCTTGAACCGGCTGAGCATCGTCGCGCTGTGCGTGATGATGTGCGCGGTACTATCACAGGATCAGGCGATGAATCACAAACCCTCCTCAGGTGAAAGCCCGGAGCGACAGAGTTCATCCGGAACGGCAAGCGCGCAGACGGGTTCGGGCACGGCTCAGCCCGACGGCGGCGAGGCGGCGGCAATGTCTGATTTGGAGAAATATCCCGACCAGCCCGTCGCTTCAATTCCGACACAGCCCGTCTCGCTGCGTTATGTGGTCGAGCATCGGAGCGGCTTGAACGGCAAGACGATTACCGTGCGCGGCCTCGTCGCACGCACGCTCGGACTGGCCGGAAGCGCCGCGCAAGGCGAACAGAGCATGGCGAATCCGCAGCCCAGAATCTTTCTCGCGGACAATTTACGAAAGCAGCGCGACAAACATTTCGACTTGATGGTGCTCCTCAGAGAGGGCGAGCGCGGTTACGCTGTCGGCCAAAAGGTTCGCCTCAAGGTCAGAGTTGACGCAAGCAAAGCATCCGTCATCCTGCGAAAGATTTCTTGAGCGGCTAAATTTCTTGACACGAAAAAAGAGAGGCGCGCAGGCTTCCAAGTCTGCGCGCCTTTCTCTTAGTTTTCATTCCTTTAAGGAATGTAAGCTCCGGCGGCTGGAACGTCTCCGTTCGTGCCGAAGGCTTGGCCGAAGAAGCCTTGTTGGCTGCGTTGGATGTACCAGGTGCCGTTCGACGGACGAAACACAGCCACGTCAGCTTTGCCGTCGCCGTCGTAATCTCCGGGCGCGGGCTTATCGCCATTCGCCCCGAAGAGCAATGCCGTGAAGCCGAGCTGGCTGCGCTGCAAGTACCAGCCTCCGTTCGACGGACGAAAGACGGCCACGTCCGTTTTACCATCGCCATCGTAATCCGCAGGCGTAGGCTTGTCGCCGTTTGCTCCGAAGGCGAGGCCGGTAAAGCCGAGTTGGCTGCGCTGGATATACCAAGCGCCCGTGCTTTGACGGAAGACGGCCACATCCGCTTTGCCGTCGCCGTCATAATCTCCGACCGCAGGCGTGTCGCCGTTCGTGCCGAAGCTCAGGCCGATAAAACCTAATTGGCTGCGCTGGATGTACCAGGCTCCCGTCGAGGGGCGAAAGACTGCGATGTCAGCTTTGCCGTCTCCGTCGAAATCTCCGACCGCAGGCATGTCGCCGTTTGTGCCAAAGCTGATGCCCGTGAAGCCAAGCTGGCTGCGCAAGAGATACCATGCGCCCGTGCTTGGCCTGAAGACCGCGATGTCGGTCTTGCCGTCGCCGTCATAATCTGCGGGCACCGCTTTGTCGCCGTTCGCGCCAAATCCTGTGGCCGCGAATCCCGCCGAACTTTGCGACAGATACCAGCCTCCGTTGCTCTGACGAAAGACGGCGACATCGCTCTTTAAGTCTCCATCAAAATCCGATACTGCTCTACTTGTCGGACCCGTCGAGACATCGCGTTGACGCCCGAACCAGACGAAACGCGGGACGGGCGTGCCGCCGCTCAAGGCGTAGGTCGCAGCCACCCAAGTATTCGGATACAGGCTGTGTCGATGGACGGACAGATAATCGCCCCAGGCGTTGTTGGATGGCCCGGCGTTGCCTGTGATGGCTGCCAGATTTTCGCCCAGTGGAAGCGCGGTCGCGACATCATCTACCACCCAGAATGCGCTGCTCGGATAGTAGGTCGAGCCGCCGCCATAAGCGATGATTCCGCCCAGATTTCCGGCGGCGTTCACTGTGACGTTCGGATAGAGCCACGCGAATCCTGAATTCCAAATCTGTTGCTGTGTGATGAGCGCGCGCGTTGACTGGTTAAAGCGCGCGTGAATGGTATAGGGATGCGGGAACGAGCCGTCCTGCTTAGCCATCCACATCACGCCGATGACGCCATTAGCGACATACGCTCCGAGCGGTCGGCTGTCGGCGCGCGCCGCCCAGTTTCTCCCGTCAATGGTCGTTGAGACTCCGTCTCTGGCAAGATAAGTGAATGAGTTGAGGCTGATGTCATCCCAGTTCACACTGGTCGAGCCGTCGTCCCAACGATGAATTCGCATCTGCGTCGAGTTGAGAAACGCAGCCCAGTACATCGTCGTCCCTGCGCCTTCGACCAGACGGATAGAGTTGATGTCTGTACGCATCAGGTAATTATAATTGACAGATCCGCCCGCAGCCAATTCGCTCAGAGGCACGCGCCAGATCACATTCCCGGCAAAACTGCCTCCGCTCGTAAAAACATTCGACGACGCGTAGACGTAAGTCGCGCTCACAGACATGTTCGGGAAATCCATCCACGCGCCTGCGGCAAAGCCGAAGTTCTGCGGATTGAAGTTGTAATAAGTCCAAACGTTGCTGGCGATGCCCGCGCTGCCGATGGTGCGCGCGATGCGAAACGTCCCGCCCGACGCGCTCTGGACATACTGAAGCCCCCACAGCGCCATGTCCTGCGTCGGCGCGTAGGCCGTCACCTGATCGCAGCAGAATCCGCCGTTGACGGACGGAAAAGTTGCGTAAGGATCAACGTAACTGAAGGTCTGGCCGCCGTCAGTGGAGCGCGCGGCGAACCAGTTGGAAGTGTAAAAGACCGCGTTGCCGACACTGATCGTGCTCGGCTCGGCGATGCTCGAACGGTCGCCGGTGGGAGCTTCGGCAGGCGTCATGTCATGCTGCCGGAAAACCACCAGGTCGTTTGGAGCCAGAGGCGCGGCATTCGGCGCGCTGCCTCTCTGCGCGGCATCCTTCGGAGCTATCGTCTCAAGGCTGGTGGGGCCGGGTCTGGCCGCCGGTCCTTTGGCAATCGGCACTATCGGCTCGCCCCGCTCTTCGGCTTCCTGCCATTCACGGATTCGCCGGTGCATCGAGATCGGCATGTTTTTGGAGAGCACGCCTTTCACCACATGCGGCGTGACGACTCCGCTTCTGGCAATCGTCTGTCCCGAGCCTGCGATGGTGCTCAGGTCGCCCTGCTCCTCCTGCCGCCGCGCTCTCAAGAGTCCTTTGGAAGAAAAGGGGCTTTCGGACAGCAGCGGGTTAAGCGCGGCAACCGACGAATTTTGATTTGATTTATTGGCTGAAGACAAAGGCGTCAAGCCGATTAACAACAGCGCAAGACAGATGAGGAATACCAAAACTCTTTTCATGATACGAGCCTCCTATGGGGATGCGGGAGATCGGGGCTTACCTGCGATATGGTAGAACGCCTTGTTCTTGAATGAGGTAAATCCTGATGTCTCAATTTCAATGTTCCTGACTTTCGGCTCGCCCCTTGAGAAGCACGGCGTTAAAACGTCGCACGGAAAGCGGCGGGGCGGCCTCAATGGTTGAACTCATGTCAGAGACAAGCTGGCAAAAATTTTGAACCCGGCAGTTGACTAAATCATCTTCCACTATCGCGTGTGGCTCATCGTGAGTTAAAAACAGTGGCGATGTTTTTTGGCTGGTCGAGCGAGTGGATGATGAGTGCACATAATTGAACTATGCGGCTTCAAGAGAACGCGACTAACGACGGCGCACCCGCGCCCGGCGCGGTTAAGGAGAACCAATCCGGCGAACGCGCGCAAGATATGCCTGCCGCCTATAAATGTCAAGGTTTTGCCCTCACAAGCGGCAGGTCAATTTCAAATCCAAACAAGGCCATCTTTTCCATGCCAATGGTCATCGCCCTCACTACTGCTTCCTAAATGTTTATGCGAACTTGCGGCAAAACATTTCACGCAGTTAGAGCATAATTTAATCAATTCGGTTGGGCAGAAGCGCAAGGGGTGACGAAAAAGCAATCAAGAAACTCAAGTCAAAAAGAGAGGCGCGCGAGACTGAAATTCTCACGCGCCTCTCTTTCTTTCTTCCACTTTGCTTTATGGAATGTAAGCTCCGGGGACTGGAACGTCTCCATTCGTGCCGAAGGCTTGACCGAAGAAGCCTTGTTGGCTGCGTTGGATATACCAGGTGCCCGTCGCGGGACGAAAGACTGCGAGGTCGTAGATATTATCGCCGTCGTAATCTCCGGGCGCGGGCTTATCGCCGTTGGCTCCGAAGGCGGCGGCGGTAAAGCCAGCCGTGCTGCGCTGCAAGTACCACGTGCCGTTCGAGGGACGAAAGACCGCCACGTCCGTCTTGCCGTCGCCATCGAAATCGGCGGGCGCAGCCTTGTCGCCGCTCGCGCCGAAAGCGATTCCGATAAAGCCTTGCGCGCTGCGCTGGATGTACCAGACGCCCGTCGTCGGACGGTAAACGGCCACGTCTGCTCTGCCGTCACCGTCGTAGTCTTCGACGACCGGAACATCGCCGTTCGTGCCGAAGCTGATAGCTAGAAAACCGTTCCGGCTCTGTTGTATATACCAGACGCCCGTTGACGGACGAAAGACCGCGAGGTCTGCTTTGTCGTCGCCGTCGAAATCTCCGGGCGCAGGCACGTCACCGTTAGCTCCGAAACCAGCGGTGGTGAAGCCGAGCTGGCTGCGCAAGAGATACCAGGTGCCGTTGGCTGGACGAAAGACTGCGAGGTCTGTCTTGCCGTCGCCGTCAAAGTCTGCGGGCGTGGCAAAGTCGCCCGGCGTGCCGAATGCTGTACCGGCGAATCCGGCTGTGCTCTGCGAGAGATACCAGGTGCCGTTTGAGCCGCGAAAGACCCCGACATCCGTCTTGCGGTCGCCATCAAAGTCCGCGCGGACATTGCCTGCGCCCACGCCTGCTCCGCAAGCCGTGAGGCAGGATACGTTGGCGATGAAGTTCTGCATATATGCGCGCGGCTGCGGCCCGAAACCGTTGGCGAGATTGATGCCGGTGCCCGGCAAGAGGTGGCAATAGCTCATGATCGTGCCAGAAGGCGGAATCGGCGCTGTGCCGCATGGTCCTCCCTCGTAAGGATAACCGGCGGCGGGGCCGCAGCCGTCAATCGGTGTGTCGTTCCCGTTCCAGAAGCAGGCGTGCGTGTGCTCGGAGCCGAAAAGATGTCCGGTCTCGTGCGTAAAGCATTCGACCGGCCAAGAGTAGGTCGGCACATTCTGATAGTCGGGAACAATGTTGCTGATGGAATGCCCGTGGTTACAGACGCGGCTTCTTGTGACGCCGCCAAGGGCGAGTTGCAATGCCAACAGATGTGCTACGTCGCCATTGAAGGTCGGGCGCGCGGCGAAGAACTGGTCCATCTGATCCGATGCGGTAGCAGCTCCGGTGAACGGACTCGGCGAGTTCCAGACGAAAAGCTGCGAGAGGACAATCGAAATGCCGTCGTTGTTGAAGAGCGTCGCGGATTGATTGAAGAGTCCGGTGACGAACGAGTTAACATTCGGGACGCTCCCTTTATTTTGGTAGAGGTCGTAATTGGCCTCGACGTAGATTTTCACGCAATTGGTCTGCGGCGTCTCCGGCGCTTGCAGGATTGACTGCGGCACGCTCACCGCCGCGTCGTCTTTCGTCTCGCAATGAAAAGGCGAGCGGACTTTCATATCTCTTTCCGCGTAGACGATGTGCTTGTCCGTCGGATTGTTGCCGCCGAGCCTGCCCACCACGTTGTTACCGCCCGCCTCTGTGCTATAAAATCCCATCACTTCATTTTTGAAGACGCTGATGGCCGCGACCGAGTGGTCGTCGCCACGGACGATGCCGCGATAATGTACGCCGAGACTCTCTTCCATCGACTCTCTCGTCGGCTTCGCGGTCTTGACGGAAAAGCCGGGCGCGAAAATATTTACTTTGACCAGCTCCAACTCAATCGCGCCGCCCCTGCCGTCCGGCAAAGGTAGATTCAAGAACTCGACGTTCTCATGCAACACTCTTTGGACCGCCGCTTTATCCAGATTGAGGACAGTTCCGTCCGTCAAGATACGGCTGAACTGCGCGTCGCCCGCCACCCTTTGAGCGCCTGCTTGAAACAGCTCGCGCCGCTCAAACTCGGCTCCGGCGGATTTTGCGTTTCCGATCATTTGGGGGACTTCTCTGACCCTGTTCGCTTGCGGAGAGAACAACTGAGCCGCGTCACCGGCCATCCCCGCGCTATTCATCGAGGCGCGACTGATCGAGAAAAAAATCGTCGCCAGACTGAGGCACGTCAACAAGATGGTCACGACCAAACGTCTATTTCTCATCGTAATTCTCCTCCGCCTAATTTTTTCAGTGAGAGATAAGATGAAAGCAGGGCAAGAGCGCAATCGTAGAGCTTTCACCTGACAAATAAACTTGGAAGCGGCGGCTCATTCTGACGGCCTGTGCGACAGGCGCAATCCGGCTTTTCAGGGTTGAAACGGCTGATTATAATCGGGGGAAAACAGCGCATACCGAAAAAGATTTTAAGTGAAGCAGGGCACTTAAAAACGCCACAGAGGCTTAAAAGGTGTCCTGCCGGAGATAGACTAACGTAAGCCGAAATGCAGGCCGCGAGAGCCGGAATTTCCAGAATGATGTAAACGCGCCGGATACTAGCACGACCGTCGTCATGATTTCAAGAAACATCACGAAGAAAAAGAAGCTCACGCAAAGGCGCAAAGACGCAAAGGAAAACACGCAAGGAACAAGCAGCATTCAACAACTTTGCGTTCCTCCTTTGCGCCACCAGCGCCTTTGCGTGAAACTTCTTTATCTGCTTAACACATGTGCGGTGTGGACAGTTGCGACATAATTCAGTAATAATAAACGCTTTTAGCGCGACTTGCTGAGGTGCAGTAAAGACACGGGACGCGCTTCCTGTGTGTTTCGGTCTGTCTCGGCAGGGTTTTTTGAGCAAGTGCGCACAGAGTAGCTATCAATCCCCTTATCAATTCACAGAACGGAAAGGATTCGTCCGTCTCAGCCAATCGAATTCGCTGATAAGCGGAGTTCGATACGTCGTTAAAAGGAACGGACGCGAGAGAAGTTTTCATGAATCTTCAAAACAGAACCATCAATCGCCGCGCGCTCATCACCATCGTCTTGAGCATCGCTGCCATCATCTTCAACGCCGCCGCCGCGTTCGCCCAGACAACGACGACGCACAGACCCGGCGGCGAGGCTAACCTGAAACTGCCAGACCTCTCGCGCGTCTCGTTTCTAGGCATCAACGGCCACACGCTCTTAATGCTGGGACTCGTCGTCTGCGTGCTCGGCCTCGTCTTCGGTCTCGCCATTTTCATGCAGCTCAAGAACCTGCCCGTCCATCGCAGCATGCGTGAGATTTCCGAGCTGATCTACGAGACCTGCAAGACCTATCTCATCACGCAGGGCAAGTTTATTCTGATTCTCGAAATCTTCATCGCGGTCATCATCGTGCTCTACTTCGGATTCCTCGTCGGGTTCGAGCCATTGCGCGTGATAGTAATTTTACTGTTCAGTCTCATCGGCATCGGCGGCAGCTACGGCGTCGCGTGGTTCGGCATCCGCGTCAATACGTTCGCCAACTCGCGCACGGCCTTCGCCGGACTCGGCGGCAAGCCGTATCCGATTTACGCGATTCCGATTCGCGCAGGGATGAGCATCGGCATGATGCTCATCAGCGTCGAGCTTTTAATCATGCTCTGCATTCTCCTGTTCATTCCGGGCGACTACGCGGGGCCGTGCTTCATCGGCTTCGCCATCGGCGAATCACTCGGCGCGGCGGCCTTGAGAATCGCGGGCGGCATCTTTACCAAGATCGCCGACATCGGCTCAGACCTGATGAAGATCGTCTTCAAGATTAAAGAGGACGACGCGCGCAACCCCGGCGTGATTGCGGACTGCACCGGCGACAACGCGGGCGATTCGGTCGGGCCATCGGCGGATGGCTTTGAGACTTACGGCGTGACGGGCGTCGCGCTCATCACCTTTATCCTGCTCGGCGTGCGAGATCAGGGGACGGTCGCCGTGCAACTGCTCGTCTGGATT
>DASWRG010000132.1:0-7437 GCA_036403295.1 Pyrinomonadaceae bacterium | reverse complement strand
AGACCATACGATCTATGCGGTGTACAACACGCACAGGTCGAAGGGGT
This sequence comes from Pyrinomonadaceae bacterium, assembly GCA_036403295.1. Lineage (GTDB taxonomy): Bacteria > Acidobacteriota > Blastocatellia > Pyrinomonadales > Pyrinomonadaceae > JACMLC01. The sequence continues at coordinate 7,390 of DASWRG010000132.1, read as the reverse complement.
TATTGCCGTGGGAGTGTTCCACGGAAGATAGGAACATGGTTTACGATGTCAACTCAAAAGTTTCTCAGACAGCCGCCCCGGAAAGCAGTGCCGGCCAAGTCAGAACAGTGCGTTTGGCACAATCCTGCAATGGCGAGTATTCCAACTTCTTTGGCGCGACCAGTGCTGCGCAGGTAAGTCTGGTGTTAGCTGCTTTTAACGCAACTTTAACCAGAGTTAATGGAGTTAATGAAAAAGACCTCGCCATCCACTTCAACCTGATCGCGAACACGACAGCGGTTATTTACTATGACCCGGCAACTGATCCTTACACCACGTTGTCTAGCTGGAACGGCCAGTTGCAGGCCACTCTAACTTCGGTTATCGGCGAAGCGAATTACGACATCGGCCACATGTTCGGAGCATCGGGCGGCGGCGGCAACGCTGGCTGCATCGGTTGCGTTTGTGTGGACGGGCAAAAAGGAAGCGGTATCACTTCACCTGCTGATGCAATACCGATGGGAGATAACTTCGACATCGATTACGTCGTCCATGAAATGGGTCATCAATTGGGTGCGAACCACAGCTTCTCATTCTCAAATGAAGGCACTGGAGTTCAGAAAGAGATTGGTTCGGGCATCACCATCATGGGTTATGCAGGAATCACAGCTCAGGACGTAGCTCCCCACTCGATTGATACCTTCCACGAAGCTAACATCGCTCAGATTCAGACTAATCTAGCTGGCAAGACCTGCCCTGTGACAGTAACCATGACGGCTAATCATCCTCCGGTGGTGGCGCCAGTGAGCAACTACACGATTCCGATTAGCACTCCGTTTACACTGACCGGTTCTGCGACTGATCCTGAGAATGATGCGCTGACTTATCAGTGGGAGCAGAATGACAACTCAACAACGACAGGAGCAGGCAGTATTGCCTCTCCGACTAAATTAACCGGACCGAACTGGTTATCATTCCTTCCGACCAGCTCCCCAAGCCGGACATTCCCGAGACTATCAACGATTCAAGCGGGTTTATTCGTCACTCCTGTGTTGCCGGGCGGTGATCCGGGTACAAACATCGAAGCGTTAAGCTCGGTTGCCAGAACGCTGAACTTCAGGCTCACGGTGAGGGACAACAATCCATACGTGGCGGGTTCCAAGACCGGACAAACTCAGTTCACGGATATGGCCGTGACGGTGAGCAGTGCGGCCGGTCCATTCAAGGTCACGTCGCCTAATACGAATGTTAATGTTCTTGGTGGCGGTAATCTCAATGTGACATGGGACGTGGCAGGCACGACCGGCGCGCCGATCAGCGTGGCGAACGTGAAGATTTCGCTTTCGACTGATGGCGGCAACACGTTCCCGACCGTGCTCGCGGCTTCGACCGCGAACGACGGCTCCGAGTTGGTCGCGATTCCCTCTCTCCCGAACACCACCACTTGTCGCATCAAAGTCGAAGCTATCGGCAATATCTTCTTCGACATGTCGGATGCTAACTTTACGATCACCGGCGCATTGCTCGCGAAGATCGCGGACTTTGACGGCGACGGAAAGACAGACCTTTCGGTCTTCCGCAGCGGCTCATGGTTAGTCAATAGAAGCTCCGGCGGAAACACTTCATTCGCGTTCGGTCTCTCGACAGACCGCATCGTGCCCGGAGATTACGACGGCGACGCGAAGACGGATTACGCGGTCTTCCGCAACGGCACATGGTACTTACAGCGCAGCACGGCTGGATTCAGTGGATTGGTCTTCGGCACATCGACCGACATTCCGGTGCCCGGAGATTACGATGGCGACGCGAAGACGGATGTTGCGGTCTATCGTCCGTCAAGCGGCACATGGTACGTCCTCAGAAGCTCTGACAATGCTGTCACGGCTCAAAACTGGGGAATCAGCACCGACGTGCCCGTGCCGGGAGATTACGACGGAGACGGCAAGGCGGACTACGCGGTCTTCCGTAGCGGCACATGGTACTTACTGCGCTCGACCGCAGGAGCGACGGGCATCTCGTTCGGCCTCGGAACCGATGCGCCCGTCCCGTCTGATTACGACGGAGACGGCAAGACGGACATCGCCACGACGCGTAATGTCGGCGGCTTCCTGCAATGGTACATCCAGCGCAGCACCGCAGGCTATACGACCGTCACGTGGGGACTCCCGTCCGACAGGCAATCGCCCGGAGACTATGACGGCGATGGCAAGTCTGACGTGGCTGTGTTCCGCGCGGGCGATGGAAGCTGGACGATTCAACGCAGCTCGAACGGCTCGCTTGACCTGCGCACCTACGGCGCGAGCGGCGACGTGTCCGTGCCCGGAGGCTACATTCCTTAATTGATTTCAAGTTAAGGAGCGAAGCAATCGCACAGAGGATTGAAGTCCGACTTGAGAGCCGGACTTCAATCCTCTTTTTTAATGGGGACAGAAGAAGTTTCCCGCAAAGGCGCAAAGAAGAAGACGCCAAGTGAAAGTGGCGCTCAACAACTTTTGCGTGCTTCCTTTGCGCCTTTGCGGGAGATTTTCCTCGCTAACCTCAAAGCTCGCCTGCAACTAATATCAGAAAGATGTTTGACTTCTGCTCCGAGTTATCATAGAAGCTAACACGCTCTTTCAACTTGCCGCTTGCTAAATGAATCGTGTCTTCCGAAACACTCCCGCGCCTGCTCGAACGCCTCGAAGAGTTGAAGCGGCCTGCCGTCGGCGCAGCCCATCAGGCTCGCCTCGTCGAAGTCTTGAGCGCACTCGAACGGCGACGCTTCAAAGATGCGGGCGCGCTGATACGTTTTCACGAAACGCTGCTTTTCCTGCGCGCCTATCCGCAGAGTCCGCGCCTGCTCAAGCAGGTCGAGGCCGCGCTTCATTCATTTCAGCAGCGCGTGGAAGACCTGCTCGCCTCGAACGCGGAAGAGGCTAACGCCTTCTCAGACCCGGAAGTCTCAGGAATCGCGGGCGCGTCGCTGACAGCCGTGTTCAGCTACGCGATAGCGCGCCACCTCGCGCGCCGTCACGCGTCCGAAGTCTCGATTGATTGGGACGGTTACGAGGACACAGCCCGGCTCGGCGAAACGCTGCCGCGCTTCATTCCGCTCCTCGCAGAAGAATCTCTGGTCGAAGCCAACGTGCCTTACACGGCATGGCTGCGCGCGGCTCGTGGCAGAGGCGTGCGCGAATTGCCCTGGCTCATCCAGCGGTTTGAGAGCCTGCCGCTTTCCACACTAGAGAAGGCGGAGCTTTACGATTCGCTCAAGCTTTATCTGCACTGGCAGCCCCGCCGCTTCACAGACACGCGCACGGGCATGAGGCTGCGACCGTCGCGCAAGATTTTTTATCAAGACGCGCCGCTCTTGCGTCGCAGTGATGTCTCGCTCGTCAGAGAGATGAAATCCCCGCCTTTGCCGGTTAAAAAACTCTCACAGAGCGAAGGCGCGAGAATGCTCGACCTGATTCGCACGACCTCCGCGATTCGTTACAGAGAGTTGCACGGCTTCACCTACGGCGACGTAAGGCATGTCGTGCGCGCTGACATGGGGCGCGGCGTAGAGTTTTACGTGAACGGCGTTGGGGCTGACTATCGCCTGCCGCTCCGCGCCTACACTTCGGCCTTTATGGTCAAGAACGGCGTGCCCATCGGCTACGTCGAAGGGCTTTCATTATTTGAGCGGATGGAGATCGGCTTCAATATTTATTACACCTTCCGCGAAGGCGAATCGGCATGGCTCTACGCCCGCGCGCTCAAGCTTTTCAAACAGCTTCTGGGCGTCACGGCCTTTTCGGTTGACCCGTATCAAATCGGCTTTGAGAACGAAGAGGGCATCGAGTCGGGCGCGTTCTGGTTTTATCGCAAGCTCGGCTTTCGTCCCGTGCGTGCGCCGATTGAAAAACTGGTCGGAGAGGAAGAGCGCAGGATTGCCGCGCGCACGGCTTACCGCACGAACGCGAAAACTCTGCGGCTGATGGCCGAAGGACACATGCTGTTCGAGCTGGAGCCGGAGAGCGTGCGCGCGTGGGATAAGTTTCAGATACGCAATCTGGGACTGGCCGTCGCGCGCAGGTTGGCCGAAAAGTTCAACGGAGACGCGAAGCTGATGCGGCTCGATTCAGTTAAAAGGATAGCACGCGCGCTCGATGTGGATTTGGCCGGATGGAAAGATGCCGAGCGGCGCGCGTTTGAAAACCTCGCGCTCGTCCTCTCGCTGATTCCGAATCTGGGGCGGTGGACGGCGGATGAGAAACAAGCTGTGCTGCGTCTCATGCGCGCGAAGGCTGGCGCGGAAGAGTCAAAGTATTTGCGCTTGCTTCAACGGCATCGAAGGTTGCGGGATGAAGTCATCCGCTTAGGCTCTTAAAAACAATTTCACGCAAAGGCGCAAAGACGCAAAGGAAAGCATTCAATCTCTTCTTTGCGTCTTTGCGCCTTTGCGTGAGACTGTTCGTTCGTGTCTTTAAAAACGAGAATGCGCTGACTCCCAGCTAGTGAGAGCAGCGCATCCTCTAATTCCGATGAACCACCCGAAGGCGATTCAGGGGAACCGGCAACTGCCGCATGTACACGCAATAGCAATCGCCGTTGTTTGTATCCCGAAGCCCGCACCGGCGGTCGGCTCAAGCTCCGGTCAGCGCCAATCTATTTTCATAAATCGTTTGTGCCCTCGCGGGCACGCGCCTGTTGGTTTTTGTTGTGGTGGCTTTTTCCTCCACCGCCGGTTACGACTCCGGCAACGAGGCTCAACTTGCGTTGAGACGACTGTGCTACTCCATTGGCCGATCAGTTCCAAGAAGCGCGACCCGTTTTTATCCGGGCGCTCGGGAAAAGTTTTTCAACCCTTCCTTAGCAAGCCTTTCGGCTTCGGCGTGGGGCGTCAATAGCAACCGCGTCAATCCGCCTGCCGTTGCTCTCAAACGGCGCGTCACCGCACCGCTCGCCTCTCCCCTCGCCGGTTACGATCCCGCGAGATGCGTAACAGGGAAGCGGATTATACACGCAGATAAAAACGTGTCAAGCCCCACTTCAATCAAAGCGTTTGCCGCTCGTCTGGCTGTGGAAAACTTTTCCACAGTGTGGAAAAGTTTCGACGCGATTCGAGTATGAGGCTGCACCAGAATCGCTCGTCAGAGTAGGACTTTCACTCCTCTGCATGCGCGTGCGCGAGTTTGGCGCGGGGCATGCGGCGCAGTTTCCCGCGAGCACGCTCGCAGGCGAATTGCTGGCGCGCTTGAACACGGCTGTCAAAGAGCTTGACGGGCACACTTCCGCGCAATCCTCCGGCAAGCGTTCGGCTCAGGAAGGAACGGCGGGCAAAGCCTCTGCGCGTGAGGAACTGCGTCAAGACCTTGAGCGCATCAGTCGCACGGCGCAGTCAATGGCTCTGACGACGCCCGGCCTCGAAGACAAGTTTCGTGCGCCGCGCAGCATCAGCGACCAAGCTCTGCTCGCCGTCGCGCGCTCATTCGCAACGGATGCAGTTCCTCTCAGAGATGAATTCATACGTCGTGGTCTTCCGGCAGACTTTCTGGAAGATTTGGAAAGAGACATCACGGCTTTTGAAACGTCTATCAATCAGAAGATTCAGGGAACGGAGGCGCACGTCACGGCGACGGCTGCGATTGATGATGCGATAGAGCGCGGCATCAATACCATGAGAGAGCTTGACCCGATTGTGCGCAACACCTTTGCGAACAACCCGGCGACCTTAGCCGCGTGGCTCAGCGCGAGCCACGTCGAGCGCACGCCGCATAAAGCAAAACCGCCAACCACCCCGCCAAAGCCCTGAAGCCAGATTCTCTTTGCGCCTTTGCGTGAGAAACAGTTTCCCGCAAAGACGCAAAGAAAACCTTTCAAAGAGAAAAGCACAGAGAAGCCTCACCCCTGTGCTTCTCTGTGCCACGACTGCGCCGCCCCTCATCTTGAGCGCAGTGGTGATTAGTTAAGCCTTCACAGCCTCGACAATGCTCAGTGGCGAACGCGTCTGGATGACGCGCGTTAGTTTGAATCCGGCTTGCCGCAAGAGTTCGGCGTATTCGCTCTCCGTGCGCTCGATGCCGCCGGGCGAGACGAGCATCTCCATGTCCTGAACTTTGCCGAAGTGCGGGTCGTTGCCGGGCGCAATCACCATCTCCACGATCAGGACTTTGCCGCAACCTGGAATCGCTTGATGAATATTTTTGAGAATCCGGAGGCTGCGCTCGTCGTCCCAATCATGGATGATGTGCTTCATCATGTAGGCGTCCGCGCCCGCAGGCACAGCCTCGAAGAAGCTGCCGCGCTCAAGCGAGACGCGCCCCGCGACGCCCTCTTTCTCAAGCAACGCGGTCGCGCCCTCAATCACGGACGGCATGTCGAAGAGCAAGCCTTTCAAATTCGGATTCGCTTTCAAAACTCCGGCGAGCAGGAGGCCGTGACCGCCGGCGATGTCGGCCAGGGTTTCGATGCCTGAGAAATCGTAAGCCTCGACGATGGCCGGAATCGCCATCAGCGAGAGATTGGTCATCGCGCGATTGAAAATCTCAGCCTCTTCCCTGTTCTCTCCAAAATAGTCAAAGACCTCCGCGCCGTGCACGCGTCCCCACGCTGGCTTTCCGGTCTTGACGCTGTACAGCATCTCGCCGTAGACGCGCCAGTGCCACGACTCGCCCATAAAAACCAGCAGGTCGCGCACGGAGTTCGGCGCGTCCGCGCGGAGCGGTTCGGCGAGCGGCGTCAGTGAAAAGACTTGCGGGTCTGTTTCGGCGAAGACGCCGACGCCCGCCAGACAACGAAGCAGGCGATAAAGCGAGCGTTCGTGCATGTGCGTCTCTGCGGCCAGCTCCGCGACCGGCTTCGGCTTTGCGGACAAAAGGTCTGCGATGCCGAGCTTGGCCGCGACCGAGACGGCCTGCGAGATAAAAGCCCCGCCCGACATCTGCATCAAAACTGCTTCCGCCGGTAATTCCTGCGCGGCTGCTGTGGCTGCGTTATGTTGTGTGCTCATGAATTCCTCTTCTCCGAATAAGATCGGTTGTATGAAATGTCTCTCCATCTAGCTAACGCGTGATGAGAGGGTGAAAGGTATCAAGGAAAGGGAAATTATTCAGACAAGGGGAACGTCTCCCGCAAAGGCGCTGGTGGCGCAAAGGAAGAACACAAAGCTTTTGAATGTTGCTTGTTCCTTGCGTGCTTTTCTTTGCGCCTTTGCGGGAGATTTTCTCAGTATTTATCATGCTCGGCGGGGCAAATTGTTCAGGCGGGAACAATTGTTTATAATCTTATTTGCATAGCCATCCTGAGCGCGTTTTGGAAACTTCACAAAAGTGAGCGAGTTAGGGCAGGACAGCGTCACACAGCTTTTGCTTCAGTTGACGCGCGGCAATCAGGCCGTGATGGAAGAGCTGTTGCCGGTCGTCTATGACGAACTGCGACGGCTGGCGGC
>DASWRG010000131.1:0-11491 GCA_036403295.1 Pyrinomonadaceae bacterium | reverse complement strand
TTGAGGCCGCCGCCACCACCGCCGCCGAAGAGGCCGGAGCCAGAAAGCTGGCGCATCATCTGCCGCATCTCCGTGTACTGCTTAATCAGCGAGTTGACTTCCGCTACGCTCGTGCCAGAGCCGCGCGCGATTCTGCGTCTGCGGTTCGCGTTCAGTATCTTGTGATCGCCGCGCTCTTCGCCCGTCATCGAATCAATGATGGCCTCTGTGCGTTTCAGCTCCTTCTCCATCTGCGCCGACTGCTCTTCGTCCAACTCAGGCATCCCCATGCCGCCGAGAAGCTGGTCGGGCAGAAGCTTCATAATCTTTGAGAACGAGCCGAGCTTTTTGACCTGTCTGAGCTGCTTGCGAAAATCGTCTAAGGTGAATTCGTTCTTCTGAAGCCGCTTCATCTGCTCTTCGGCTTCGGACTGGTCAACCTTCGACTGCACCTCTTCAATCAGCGACAGCACGTCGCCCATGCCGAGGATGCGTTGCGCGATGCGGTCGGGATAGAAGGGCTCTAAGGCGTCATATTTCTCGCCGACGCCGACGAACTTGACCGGCTGGCCTATGACCTGCTTGATCGAGAGAGCCGCGCCGCCTCTCGCGTCGCCGTCCATCTTCGTCAGAATCACGCCCGTGATGCCGACCCTGCGATGAAACTCTTCGGCAGAGCGCACGGCGTCCTGTCCGGTCATCGCGTCGGCGACGAAGAGAATTTCAGAGGGACGCGTCTCGGCCTTAATCCGCTCAAGCTCTTCCATCAACTCGTCGTCAATGTGCAGGCGACCCGCCGTGTCTATCATCAGCGTGTCGTAGCCTGTCTGCTGCGCGTGCTTGTACGCCTCGCGGACGAGCGTCAGAGGGTCGTTCGTTTCCGGCAGTTCAAAGATCGCTTGCCCTGTGGCTTTCGCAATCACTTTCAATTGCTCGCGCGCCGCCGGGCGATACACGTCCACCGAGAGCAGGAGCGGCTTGCGTTCCTGATTCTTGTTGAGCCAGCGCGCGATCTTTCCCGTCGAAGTCGTTTTGCCGGAGCCTTGCAGGCCGACGATCATCACGACGTTCGGAATCTGTTTCGTAAAGACGAGGCGCGAAGATTGGCCGCCCAAGAGTTCAACCAGCTCGTCGAAAACTATCTTGACGACCTGTTCCGAAGGCTTCAACTCCTGCCAGACCTGCTGGCCTTCCGCCTTCTCCTTAACCGACGCGATGAAATCTTTGGCGACCTTGTAATTGACATCCGCCTCAAGCAGCGCGAGGCGGATTTCGCGCAAAGCAGCGTCAACATGCGCGGGCGTCAACACGCCTTCGCCGCGCAGGTTCTTGAGCGTGCGTTTTAACTTATCGGATAAAGACTCGAACATGCTGCTACTGCTACAGACACAAATCCCCGCCCTTGACGGAAACAAAGATGATAAAGGCGGCTGTGTGATGTGTCAAGGCGATGAAAAGCAAAAAGGCGCGACTCTACAAGGCTAGATGCTTTAGTATCAAAACGAGGCCGCCGTCTGCGTGCGAGCGTCACGGCGGCCTCTGCCGCACTCTTCGCCTTCCCTTGCGTGGCCTGGCGAATGTGCGGCGGGAAGCGCGGCCACCTTTGTCGCGCTTCCTTCCGATCTCTGTAAAGCTTTATGAGGTTTAGGCTCTCTGCTATGATGACGCGTCTTTGATAATCAGCAACGGTCATGCGCCGCTCAAACCTCAATCTCAAAGAAGAGTAAATGAGCATCGCCGTTCGGAATGAAAGGTTCATTCTCACGGCAAAGCGATTGAGCGAGCGCATTCTATTCCCAAACGGGAATGAAAGTAAACAACAAAATTCGGCTGACTCATTGGGAGGTAACTCCTGATGGGCACAAAGCCGCGCCAAAGACCAGAACGCTTACCGGGAAAGTTGCTTCAGATTAGAGAGGCTTTCGGATTATCTCAGTCGGAGATGTTGAAACGTCTTGAGGCTGACGATCTCATTGTTTACAACGAAATCTCAAAATATGAGCTAGGATTGAGAGAGCCGAGCTTATTAGTTCTCCTGCAATATGCGCGTGTGGCTGGCGTGTGCCCTGAATTGTTGATTGATGATGAGCTTGACCTGCCCGCCAAATTGCCCGCCAAGCCGAAACATACCCGCCGTTAAGGTCGCCGTTTACGTTCCAAAAGTCACAGCAGTAGGTAAAGTCAATAAATCAGTGTGCCTGCAACAAATTAGCAAAAACTATTTCATTGATTTGGGCTTCACGGAGACTTAATCTTTCGCTCTGTAACGTGAGTGCGCCTCCTCGCCGAAGCCACCTTGCTTTCTTTTGGCCTTCAGGTGCCAGTCCCAGACACACTACAACCCGAGACTGCCCGCGCGAGAGCTTTTCGCGGCAGCTCGAACAATCAAATTCAGAGAAGGCGCGCGGCTCGCCTCAAGAGCCAGCGTGCTTTTGTACCGGACTGTGTGCGACCTGTGTTGCAACGTCTGTGGCTGTGACTTCGGCTGTCACTCGCCACGGACAGAGAAGATGACAGAGGCACAAATGGAGCTTGGCTACTGCTATCGGCGCGAAGGCTTTTTTCACCAATCGCGCGAGATGCCGGGTAAAGGAGTGGGTCAAATAACTGGCAAAACTGGCGACCAAAAGGCTGTGACCCTCTTGCGCAGCGCGGCGGCTGAAAGAGTCAGCGAGAGATTCAATGATGCCTTGCGCCTGCTGATAGAGGCCGCGCCGTTGTTTGAGGCCATCAGTAATCACATGCTCAAAGGAAGCTTTCATCATGAGTACGCGCAAGTGTTGGGAAGGCTCGGCACGGATGAGAGCCGACAGGATTACATCGAACGCGCGCTCACGGAATACGCGGCTGCCAGTTTTCATTTCGAGCAGGCGGGGCGCGGGCGCGAACAGGCTTTGGCTGAAAAAGCTCTCGGACTTTTGTACGGCGCGCGACGCAAATTTGCCCCGGCACACGAACGGCTCGACCGCGCGCAGGCTCTCTTTACCAGTCTCAAAGACAAGGCGCACATCGCCGGGGTGGACGAGTCGCGCGCGCGCGTGCTGCTTGAAGAAGGGCGCGTGCAGGAGGCGGAGAAGTTTGCGAGGGCAGCCGCGCTGTCGCTTGAGATTGATGAGAAGCAGGCTTCGCTGGCTTTGCTGCCCGAAGCTCTGACGACGCACGGCGTCGCGCTGGCGCGGCTTGGTCGTCATGAAGAGGCGCGGCGCGCTCTCGAAAGCGCAAGCGAGGCGGCTGAGCGGGTTGGGGAGGCGAGAGTGGTTGGAGAGGCCGCGCTGACTTTGATCGAAGAGCTGGGCGAAAGCCTCACGGTTGACGAGTTGAGCGTCATTTATGAACGCGCGCTCGATCTGCTGTCGGCCTCGCGCGATCCGGCGACGAAAGATCGCCTGCTTTCGTGCGCGCGGCGCGTGCTGTTTCTGGCGGGCGTGCTCCCGACGGCGCACACTTGGGAAAACTTCTCTTTGAAAGACGCCTTGCGCCGTTACGAGGCGCGCATTATCGAGCGCGCGCTCAAGGACGCTGACAAGAGTGTGACGCGCGCCGCGCGGATGCTCGGCTTCAGGAATCACACGAGCCTCATTAAAAAGCTGAAGCGTTGGCACGAAGACCTGCTCACGGAGCGCGCGCCCGTCAGAGGACGCAAGCAGAGTCTGATGTTCATCGGCGACGCGGCGGAAGCGGAATCGCGCCCCGTCTCAATCCTCCACGTAGAGGATGACAGGCGGATTGCCGCCGCCGTCAAAGAAACGCTTGAGCTGGAGGGCTGGAAGGTCTTGAGCCTGACGAATGGCGATGCCGCTCTCGTCGCTCTACGCGGCGATGCGCCGTACGACCTGCTGATTTTCGATAACGGGCTGCCGGACATTGACGGCGTCGAGCTGATACGCCTGACGCGGCGCATCGAGCGTCGGCAGCACACGCCGATCATCATGCTCTCCGCCGGTGAGGTTGAAAGGGAAGCGCGGCGCGAAGGCGTGAGCGCGTTCTTGCGAAAGCCCGAAGAGATAGTCTTGCTCACGGAGACCATCGCGCGGCTGCTCGCGCGCAAGCCGAAATTGAAATGAGGAAGAGACGCGCCAAGAGAGTGGGGCGAGAGAATTGCGGCGCGACTCTGAAATATGTTGCCGGATTGAGCATCCGGCTCTGATGCCGAGATTGGACGGGCGGGAGCGCGGAGGGGTGGACGCGCATCTCCCGCTTGCACGTTCCCTCCTCCCACGGGGGAACTGTGCGGCGAGGCCGCCCGCGCGGCCTCGCCCGGATATTAATGAGGCGCAACGCCTCAATCAGATCAGCGCGCTTGTCATGCGAGGGGCAAGCGCGCTGGAGGCCGCCGCGATTCCGAGGTTAGTCGCGGCGGTCTCACTAAAATGGTCTTTGGGCTTTAGTCTTTATTCTTTGCACGCTACTCACACCTTGAGCTTTGTGATTCAAGACTAACTGGATATGCAAAGACCTAAGCCCATCCTTTTATCTTTGATAGTGGGGTATTAGTGTGTTGCTCACAAAATAATAAAAGAATTGCTGAGGGTGATTTAATGGTTTTAAATTTGTATTGATACCATCGGACTCATTATAATCTAATCCGCAAATCAAAAGGCGGATTAAGGGTGATTGCTAATGCCAATCTTCATTGTACTCACTACTAACGCAGGGACAGACACGGTACTTAAGGGTAGAATTACTGAGCAGTTTCCTAGCGATAATTATGAAATCGGCAGAGGCCAGTGGCTTGTTTCATTTGGCGGGACAACCAAGGAGTTATACACAAAACTCTCTCCTGAATTTGCCCTTCAACAAACCAACCCTCTAATAAACACAGTGATATTTGGTATTGGCGGATACTTTGGAGTTGCTTCGCGGGATATGTGGGAATGGTTATCAACTAAATTAGGGGGCAAGAGTGCCTAGTAAGGGAAAAGATCAGATAAGCCCACCCCGATACCCGGAGACACCACCCCCGAATTTACCGTCGGGCGATTATACCTATATCCTTGAGATTGTAATGCGTATGCAGGAGACGATGGGCAGGCTCACCGAGGCTGTAGACGGGCTTAAAGGTAAACAAGCAGAACAGGGTAAAAAATTAGACCGCATTAGTCATCAAATCTACGCAACTATTGTGTTGCTTGTTGTACTTGGAGGCGTTCTAGGATTTTTTGCTAAGAGTATTAACGATTTAATTACACATGCAATATTATCGTCCACGCCGCAGCAGCAGAACACTCGGCAAGCTCCTTAATTAAATCCAGAATTAAATCCAGCAACACACTAATATCCCACTACTTTATCTTTTACCTTCTGGACGCTCGGCGCGTGCGTGTGTTAAATTTGCTAATGCTCAAGTCTTGCTTGTTGAGGCGATGCAGGTGGCACACAGGATTTACGCCGCGCCCGACTTCCTCCCATCCTTTAAGGCCACAACTTATTTGAAAAGAGCGGTTGATTCGCACTTTTTATTAATCTTGCATGAGGGGCAACGCCTGCGAGAAGAACAGACCGTGAAAAGTTGAATAAAGAAACGCCACCAACAGAATCAGGCATTATCAACCTGAACGACGCGCGAGTGCGTCTTCGTCCGCGCGCGGGCGGGAACGTCTCGCAAGAGGCTCTGGCCGAAGAGCTGGGAGACGCGCGACGCCTTCTGGATCAAGGGCTTTCGACTGCCGCAGAGGCGCGCCTGAATGCGCTCATCAAGGCCGCGCAGAAGGACGCGCAGATTCTCGCGCAGGCGCGTTGCGCTCTGTCCGAAGCCTTAGACATGCAGGGCTGCTATCGTGAATCGCTCGAAGCCGTCGAGATGTACGAGGCGGCTGAGGCGCGCACCAAGCTTGATGAAGAGACTGCGATTCAACTGCGGGTGCGCGTCGGTCTGGCTTACAACTTCACGGGCGATCATCCGAAGGCCATCGCCGTCTTGAACTCGGCCTTGCGCGAAGCGACGGAGAACGGCTCGGACGCGCAGCTCGGCCTCGTTTACGTCTCGCTCGCGCACATCTATCGCAGCATCAACGAATGCCCCATCGCGCGCGACCACGCGCAGAAATCGCTTGAGCATTATCGCAATACGGGCGACTGGCGCGGCCTCGCCGAAGCATATCTCGCCATCGCGCTGGCAGATACTTACGAGGGAAATTACGAGGACGCGCTTGGGAATTACAATCAGGCTTTAAAACTCGTAGGCGACAATCAAGCTCCTTATTTTCTGGGCAAGATTTACGCGAACCTCGCCGGAGCTTACAGCTTTCTCAAACGCCCGCAAGAGGGCATCGCCTGTCTCGAAAAATCCATCAGCTATTACGAGCGGACTGAGCACAAGGCCAACGCCGCGCTCGGCTACAACAACCTCGGCGTCAATCTGGTTCAGATAGGCGAATGGGAGCGCGCGCACGAAGCTCTCAAACGCGCGCTGGCTTTAGCCTTCGAGATGGACGGACGCGGGGCGCGCGTCTCGATGTTTCGCGTCTCGATGATTCTTGATTCGCTCGGCGAGCTGCATCTGTTGCGAGGCGATCTGGCGGAAGCTCAAAAATGTCTTGAGCGCGCTCTTTCGCTCTCGGTCGAGAAGGGCAACAAGTGGTACATAGGGCAAGCCACGCGCACCTTGAGCCGTTGTCATCTGGCGATGAACGACGCGCCGCGCGCTTTGGAGCTGGCGAGCGAGGCTGTGGACATCGCAGAGCGCATCGGAGACCGTCAGGCGAGTTGTAGCTCGCGGCTGCTCGTCGCGGAGGCTCATCTGCTGACCGGAGACTTGCAGGCGTGCGCGGCGGAGCTGCAACAGATTACGGAGGAGAGCGAAGAGTCGGGCGACCTGTCTTTGGCGGGCGAAGCGCAGCGCGTGCGCGGCCTGCTCGCGCTGGCCGAAGGAGACGCGACGCTCGCCGTGCACCACTTCGGGCGCAGCATCTCGATCTTTGAAATCTTCGGCGACCGTTATCGCGCCGCTCTGGCTCATTACGAACTGGGGCGGGCTTACGCTTCATCGCAGACCGAGCGCGCCGCAGAGCATCTGACGCAGGCCGCGCACACTTTCTCCGAGCTTGGCGCGCGAATCGCTTTGAAGAATGCGGAAGAGGCTCTGGCGGCTCTGGATCGCAGCCAGCCTGAGCGGCGCAATGAGCCTTCGGCTCTGACGCAACTGCTCACGCTACGGCTCGCAGAGGCCGTCGCTTCGCGCGAGCTACTGCTGCGCGAGCTGGCCGCCGTCTTGCATCAGGAGACGCGCGCGCGGCAGCTCGTCATCAGCGAGACGGGCGAGGACAAGCGTCCGAAGGTCGTGGCCTCGCACGGCTTGACCAATGATGAGAGTGAACGTGTCGCGCATCAATTGAGCGAACTCAAGACGGATGCCGAGCGCGAAAAGTTTATGACGGGAAAGGACGCGGCCATCTTCGCTTTGCGCGCGACGAATGGCGCTCCGGCGATTCTCTATCTCGCGCCGCGAGCGGCGACGTTGCCCGAAGGTCTCTCGCTCCAACCTCTCTTGCGCGTCGTGGAATTAGGCATGGATGTCTGCGCCTTGCGTGAACGCGAGCGCGCGGGGCGCGGGATGCAGGAACAGACGGCGTATGTGGATCAGAGCCTCTTGCCGGGCTTCATTCATTCGAGTCCGGCGATGACGCGGCTGGTCGAAGAGGTGCATAAGATTCGCTCATCGGACGTGACGGTGCTGGTGACGGGCGAATCGGGGACGGGCAAAGAGCTTGTCTCTCGCGCGATTCACGCTCTCTCGTCGCGTCGCTCGAAAGTCTTCGTGCCGTTCAACTGCACGGCTGTCCCGAAAGAGTTGTCGGAAGGTTACCTGTTCGGCTACCGGCGCGGGGCGTTTACGGGAGCGGTCAACGATTCTCCGGGCGTGATTCGTTCGGCGGCGGGCGGGACGCTTTTCCTTGACGAGATAGGCGATCTGCCGCTCGACGTGCAGCCGAAGATTTTGCGTTTCCTGCAAGAGGGCGAGATACAGCCACTCGGCGAACAGCGTCCGTCGAAAGTTGACGTGCGCATCATCGCCGCCACCAACACAGACCTCGAAGACATGGTCAAGGACGGACGCTTCCGCGAAGACCTCTATTATCGCCTCAACGTGATTCGCCTGCGCGTGCCGCCACTTCGCGAACGCCGCTCTGAGATTCCGACCATCGTCAACTATTACGTCAATCATTACTCCTCGAAGTTCGGACGGCGCGAGTTGCAGATTACGCCGCAGACGATAGACCTCCTGATGGTCTGCGATTGGCCGGGCAATGTGCGGCAGCTCTGCAACGAAGTGCAGCGCGTGGTCGCGCGAGCCGAAGACGGGATGACGATCACGCCTGAGCATCTCTCGCCCGAATTGAAACGAACCTCCGCGCCGATTGCGGCTCCGGCTGCTTCCTCGGTGACGCCGATTGCGTCCGCGACGGCGGCGATGAGCGAAGGACTCACGCTTGCGGACGCGATGGCAGACCTCGAACGCCGGATGATCGCCGAAGCCATGCGCAAACATAAGGGTAACATCTCGCGCGCCGCACGCGAGCTTGGCCTCACACGTCGCGGCCTCTATCTCAAGCTCGAACGCTATCAACTGAGCGCGAGCGCGTAAAAAGCAGTGCGTTGTGACGAGTGCATTGCGACGAGTTAAAAGCTTGTCTTTAGTTGCGCGTTGGTGAAGAGAGTGGAAGCGTTTTTTTCGTCGAACAATTCTGAAAAATAGTATTGACGCGAGTGGCGGCGAGGCATAGAATGCGCGCCACTAAGAGACGAATGCTGAATGTATTCGTCCGCAGCGTAGAGCAAAAGTGAGTAAGCTCTACGCGCCTCACAGTTCCCGCAAACTTGTGAGAAGAGCGGCGAGGGTCGGCGAGGAACCCTTGCCGCTTTTTTTCATCTCTACAGAATTATAAAACAACGTCAGTTCGAGATAAGCAAAGGAAACTCACAGAGCCTGCGTCAGCAGGCGGAAAGAGTCTAGCCCCATGCGTCAGCATGGGGTCACGTCACATCAGATTCTATTGAGCCTGCGTGAGCAGGCGACAGATGCTTGCTTTGCCTCACATCTGTCGCCTGCTCGCGCAGGCTCAACATCTAACTTGGTTCTGTCCCCACGCTGACGCGTGGGGCTACACTCTCTCGCCTGCTGACGCAGGCTGATTGAAGGCTTTACGTCGAACTGACGTTAAAACAGTAGGGGCGGGGCTGGTCACTGCCCGCCGCGCGAAGGCGCGAATCAATTTACATGACAGGCAAGCTTGAATGATTGCGAAGCTTGCCTCTCGTCCTCTTCGGACGCGACGGGCAGGCTTTGCCTAACAATCCCCTCTCAAGATCGAATTGTTGGGCAGGATGAATAATTATTGGGCAGGAATTAAGAGAGGGGCTAGGCGTGAGAAACCTAGCCCCGTTGTTATTAGAGGACTGCCAGCACGTCTTGGAGAATCACATAGACCGTTAGCTTGCCGCACTCTATTTCATCCGCTCTGGACTGTGAGGGTGGCGCGGCTGTCCTTCCGCATTCAATCTGATCCGATGCCGCCGCACTCATGGCAAACGTGAGGGTTAAAAGTGCCGCGAGGCACAGGCGATTTATTTTCTTCATTTTTATCTCCTTAAAGGTAGAGTGGTTGTTAGACTTGCAAAAATATTTGCAAGCCGGAAAATAGAACAACCTCGCAAACTCCTTGCAAGGCGGATTGCAGGCACATAAGATAACGCGGCTTTCACATTTTGCGGAAAGGGCTTGCTCACATGACCCTTATTTCCTCACTAATGCGCCAACTAAATAACCCTAGTCTTACTGCGAGCAATCGTGCGGAGCTTCGCTGCCAAGCGGCAAAAGAGCTTGAAGCTAAGGGCGACTATGAAGCCGCACGCGAAGCAATGAGTGAGTTGTGGCAGAGAGTCGGAGAGCAGCCAAACACAGAAGGACTAGAGCCAGGCACAGCCGCCGAAGTGCTATTGCGCGCCGGAACGCTCACAGGATGGATAGGCAGTTGCAATCAGATAGACGGGGCGCAGGAACAGGCAAAGAATCTACTGAGTGAAAGCATCCGTCTGTTTGAATCCCTCAGCTACACAAAGAAGATATTAGAGGCGCAAGTTGAACTAGCCTATTGTTATTGGCGAGAAGGCGGATATGACGAAGCCCGTATTATCTTAGAAGGCATCTTAGAAAGACTCACAACTGACAGTGAGTTGAAAGCTAAGGCCGTCTTGAGACTCGCCATTGTCGAATGGGGAGCAGGCCACTATGACTTAGCATTCCGCATCCTGACGGATGCTGCCCCGCTTTTCGGTAAGATCAACAGCCATTCCATCAAGGGCGGCTACCACAATCAACGCGCCGTCACTTTAATAAGTCTTTCGGAGTCAGAGCCAGAGCAAAGAGAAAGTTACACAGACCGCGCCCTTGTCGAGTACGCGGCGGCAAGTTACCACTTTGAGCAAGCCGGACACCTACGCTATCGCGCTAACGTCGAAAACAATCTTGGCTATCTGTTTTATGAGTCCGGCAAATATAAAGAGGCGCATGAGCATTTAGACCGCGCCCGTCAACTCACGGTGAGGCTCAAAGATAAAGTCCACACGGCGCGCGTTGATGAGACTCGCGCCCGCGTCTTTCTCGCGCAAGGGTTGCATAACAAAGCTGAGAGAATAGCCCGCTCTGCCGTCATTGCTTTAGACGGGGGCGGGCAGCAAGGGCTACTTGCAACAGTATTGATAACTCACGGTCGCGCACTCGCACGAATCAAGCACTACGACCAATCACGCTATAGCTTTCAACGTGCTATCGAAGTGGCGCGCGAAGCTGGCGCAACGAATAAGGCGGGCGAGGCTGCGCTGGCGATGTTTGAAGAACTAGGCGAACATCTCACGCCCGCTAAAGTCTCTAAGGCTTCGGAGTGCGTGTTAAGTGAGGAAGTGCGACTCTATGAAGCAGAGCTAATCAGAGACGCCTTACGTCGTGCTAATGGACGCATCACGCGAGCGGCACATCTATTAGGCATCTCGCATCAAAACTTATCCCAAATCTTGAAGAACAGACATAAAGAGCTAAGAACTGAAAGATCGCCTGTCGTGCGGCGCAAGCGTAGCCTGATAAAGAGGCGAGACTAAATCTCACCGCGTTGTTCCAAAAGTATCTAGTCTTGTTAAGTCTTTTGTCTCTAGTGGCGGTATGTGAGTACGGGGGATTTGTAATGACAACGTAGTTATGCTGTCTTATAATAAAGAGGTGTGCCTCTGATTCGACTCGAACGAGCGACCTACCCATACGAAGGGGTTGCTCTACTCCAACTGAGATACAGGGGCACAAGCTTTTGCTAGTGTAACAATTTAGCGGTGTCGTCTTTGTACTTTTCTATATCCTCAAACAGGGGCATAGGCCGATAAATAGTCATCCCTGAAAAAGTCTGAGCCAGTAGAAAACAATCAGCAAATAACGATGTGCTGTGCTCAAAGTAACGTGTAGAATTGCCGTGTTTTGCGAATGAGCCTTCAAAACACGGTGATTGATGCGCCCACCAACTTCTAC
>DASWRG010000130.1:0-14074 GCA_036403295.1 Pyrinomonadaceae bacterium | reverse complement strand
GCATCGGCGATGACGCCGCCGTCATACGTCAATCGAGCGCGCACGACATGTTGGTCACGACAGACCTGCTGGTCGAAGACGTGGATTTTCGCCGCGCGTGGATGCCGCCGAAACTTTTGGGACACAAAGCCCTCGCGGTCTCGCTCTCGGACTGTGCGGCGATGGGCGCGCGGGCGCGTTATGCGCTGCTCTCGGTTGGCGCGCCGCGAGAAATCTGGCGGTCAAACTTTGTTGACGAATTTTACGAAGGCTTCTTCGCGCTGGCCGACGCCGCTCAAGTCACGCTCATCGGCGGCGATGTCTCGCGCACACGTTCGCCAATCGTGATCGATTCAATCGTCCTGGGCGAAGTCAGGCGCGGGCGCGCGGCTTTGCGTTCGGGCGCGCGGGCGGGCGATCATATTTTTGTGACGGGGAGCCTGGGCGGTGCGGCGGCGGGGCTGAAGTTGTTGGAGCACGGAGAGCGTTTGACGAACAGAAAGCCGCGCACGCGCCGCGCACGCGCCGTCGCAGAACTCTTGCTCAGACACCTGCGACCTCAGCCGCGCATGGCCTGGGGCGCGCTGCTCGGAGAGCGGCGGCTGGCGACGGCGATGATTGACATCAGCGACGGCCTCTCGTCAGACCTCGCGCACCTGTGCGACGAGAGCGGCGTCGGCGCACAGCTTGATGCCGCACGCATTCCGGTTGATGCATCTTTGCTGCAACCCGGCGGGCGCGATGACGATGCTCTCTCGCTGGCTCTCCACGGCGGCGAAGATTTCGAGCTGCTCTTCACCGTCAGCCCGCGTAATCTCAAGAGATTGCCGACGAAGCTCGACGGCGTTTCCATCACTTACATCGGCGACGTGACGGATGCTTCACATGGCATCGAAATATTCGACGGCGAAGATTCGCACTCAATGAAACCCGCCGGTTTTTCTCATTTCTGAAAAGCACGCTTGATGAAACTATTTGACTATCGCCCGTCGTACACAGCATCATTCATCGAGCCTGCGTAAAGGCTACAGGGAAAGAGATGCTCAAATTTCACAACACATTGACAGGCCAGGTTGAAGAGTTTCGACCGATGCATGAGGGCGAGGCGAGGCTGTATTACTGCGGCCCGACGGTTTGGGACTTCGGACACATCGGCAATTTCCGCTCGATGCTCGCGACGGATTTGCTGAGCCGTTATCTGCGTTATCAAGGCTACGTTGTGACGCACGTGATGAACATCACGGATGTCGAAGACCGCATCATCGCGCTCTCGCAAAAAGCCGGCGTGACGATTGACGAGTACACGGCGAAATATATCGAAGCCTTGTGGCAGGATGCGGACGCGCTCGGCTGCAACCGTCCTGACATCGTGCCGCGCGCGACGCGTCACATCAACGAGATGGTCGAGCTTATCGAGCAACTGAGAGAGCGCGGCCACGCTTACGAATCCGAAGGCTCAGTCTATTATCGCATCAGCTCATTTCCCGAATACGGCAAGCTCTCGAAGATAAATTTCGCGGGCAACATCGCGGGCGCGAGCGAGCGGGTTGACACGGACAAGTACGAGAAAGAGGACGCGCGCGACTTCGCGCTCTGGAAGGCCGCAGAGTCGCCGGACGAGCCTGCCTGGGACACGCGTCTGGGGCGCGGTCGTCCCGGCTGGCACATCGAATGCTCCGCGATGTCTATGAAATATCTGGGCGAGACTTTCGACATTCACGCGGGCGGGATTGATTTAATCTTTCCGCATCACGAGAACGAAATCGCGCAGAGCGAAGGCGCGACGGGCGTCGTCCCGTTCGCGCGCTACTGGATTCACTACGAGCATTTGAAAGTCAACGGCGAATCCATGTCGAAATCGAAGGGCAACTATTACACCTTCCGCGATCTGGTTGAGAAGGGTTTCGCGCCCGTCGCCGTCCGCTATTTCTTGCTGAGCGTGCCGTATAGTAAGCAGCTCAACTTCACCTTCGAGGCTCTGCGCGGAGCGGAAAAGGCAGTCCTCGGCCTGCGCGATTTTCACGCGCGGCTGACGGAAGCGCGAGCCGAGGCCGGAAGCAATCCGCAGCTACATGAGGCCGCCCGGCGTGCGCTCAAAGAATTTGAAGCGGGGCTTGACGACGATTTAAATACTTCGGTCGCGTTCGCGGCGATTCACAATCTGGCGCGCGAAGTGAACACGGCGATTGCCTGCCACGCTCTGCGCGAAGACAATAAGCGCGAGCTGCTTGAGCTGCTGGCGCGTTTCGATTCGGTGCTCAATATTTTCGGCGCGACGCAGGAAGCGGAGATGCTCGACGCGGAGATTCAAGCTCTGATAGACGAACGTCAGGAGGCGCGCCGCCGCCGCGACTTTGCCCGCGCAGACGAGATACGCGTGCAACTCACAGAGCACGGCATCACGCTCGAAGACACGAAAGACGGCGTGCGCTGGAAGAGACGTTGACGGGCATGATAAGATTACGCTTCAGCAGTTAGAGCTCAACTTGAGACACTGAAATGCCGGATGAGGATTTCGAGAAATTCAAAGATTTCATGCTTCAGAGTCAAGCCCAAGCGGAAGTTCGCTTGAGCAATATTGAGGAGCGCATGGACAGCTTGATCGGCATCGTCAGCGACCTTGCTAATGCAACCTTAAATCGCTTTAACGCTCTCGAAGATAAAGTGGTCATTCTCGTTGATGCTCAAATCAAGACCGAGGAAAGGGTTTCTGATTTGGCAGCTAAGATGAAGGAATTAGCTGAAGCGCAAGCTCATACCGACAAGCGGCTTGATGCGCTGATTGATATTGTTCGAGAGGAACGTAATGGCAAGCCTTAAAAGACTTGCTCGCGGCTAAAGCTGCTTTAGCTGTTTCAACTTTACAATATGTACTTTCGCAATCCGCAATTCAGCCCGATGGAAACCCGCGCGAATCTTTTCGCGGACTAGCCCTTCTCCGGTTCACAACTCGCTCACGTAGAACTGTTATTAGTTGTTCCCTCGTTTTCTATTTAAAGGAGAAGTGTTATGTCTACGATGGCTCCGCCGAAGAGACCCGAAATCAAGACCGCTCTGCCCGGCCCGTTGGGCACGGAGATTATCAACGCAGATCACACGTTCGTCACCCCGTCTTACCCGCGCCCCAACTGGCAGCTCGTCGCGGAGCGCGCCGGGGGCGTGTGGGTTGAAGACGTGGATGGAAATATTTTTTTGGATTGCAACGCAGGCGTCGCGGTCTGCTCGACTGGACACTGCCACCCGGAAATCGTCAAAGCGATTCAGGAGCAGGCGGCCAAGCTGATTCACATGTGCGGCACCGATTTTTATTACCGGCAGATGCCAGACCTGGCGCGCAAGCTGGACGAGATAACGCCCGTGCCGAGTCCGACGCGGACGCATTTTGCCAACAGTGGAACTGAAGCTATTGAGACGGCTTTGAAGCTGGCGATGCACGCGACCGGGCGTCAAAAGTTCATAGCTTTTTTCAATAGCTTTCATGGCCGCACGCTCGGCTCGCTCTCTCTGACTTCATCGAGGGTGGCACAGCGCAAAGGCTTTCACCGTCAGGCTCTCGATGTGACGCATGTGCCCTATCCGAATGTGTTCCGGCATCCGTTCACGGGCGAGCAGTCCGACGCCGAAACTGTCAGCCGCGCGTCTCTCGAATGGATTGAGAATCGTCTATTTAAAACCACGACGCCGCCCGAAGAGGTCGCGGCCATCGTCGTCGAGGCGGTGCAGGGCGAGGGCGGTTACGTGCCCGCGCCGAAGGAATTTTTGGACGGCCTGAGACGAATCTGCGACGAGCATGGCATCCTGCTCATTGTTGATGAAGTGCAATCCGGCATGGGACGCACGGGCAAGATGTTCGCGTGCGACCATTACGATTTGAAGCCCGACATCATCTGCCTGGCGAAAGGCATCGGTTCTGGTTTGCCTATTGGCGTGACGGTCGCGCGGGCGGATTTGATGAGCTGGAAGCCGGGCGCACATGCTTCGACCTTCGGCGGCAATCCGGTCTGTATCGCTTCGGCTTTGAAGACGATTGAGCTGCTCGAAAGAGAGTTGGTCGAGAACAGCGCGCGGGTCGGAAAATATCTTGAGGACGGATTGCGCAAGCTGCTACAGAAGCATGATTGCATCGGCGACGTGCGCGGCCTCGGCATGATGCTCGGCGTCGAGTTTGTGACGGACAAAGCTTCGATGAAGCCCGCGCCGGAATTGCGCGATAAGGTCGAGCGCGAATGTTACGAGCGCGGCCTGATTATCCTCGGCGCAGGCACAAATACGATTCGCTGGTCGCCGCCGCTGATTCTCACACAAGAGAACGTGGATGTCGCGCTTGAGATTTTCGACGAAGCCATCACGGCTGCCTGCTAATTCGCTCCTCAAGAGCGCACTTTCGGGACGGGCGACAATCCTTTGCGTGCTGTGGTTCTTCTTTGCGCCTTTGCGAGAAAGTTGATGTTTCACGCAAAGGCGCGAAGATAAAACCTGAGACGCAGAGGATTGAAGCTTTAAGTCTTAAATTTCCTTTGACGGAAGAATCCGTCGTCAATTAAAATGCGCGCGTTCTTCCCTGTTTGAAATTGTTTCCTCATGAGGTATCGCATGAAAAAACTCTATTCTTCATTGCTGCTCACAATTCTGCTGCTCGTCTTGTCCGCTCCCACGCAAGCTCAGAAGACGGCGAACGATTATTTGACTCGCAGCCATGCTCTGCTTGAAGCAGGCGATATTGAGGGAGCGATAGGCGAACTCAATAAAGCCATCAAAGCGCAGCCTGACTATGACGAGGCTTACTTTCAGCGCAGCCTGTTAAAGATGATGAAATTCGATCTTGACGGCTCGCTCGCCGACGCCAGCAAAGCCATTGAGATTAACCCGAACATGGCTCAAGCCTATTCACAGCGCGGCGAGATTTATGTGATGAAGGACGAGCACGCCGCCGCGTTGCATGATTTCGATCAGGCCATCGCCAGAGGCTATCGCACGGACTTGGTTTATATGCAGCGCGCCCGTCTCAAAATGAGTGATGGCAACAACGCCGGAGCGATTGATGATTTCACGATTGCGATCTCGCTCAACCCGGAGGCCGCCGGCGCATACGTCGGTCGCGGCAGTGCGTATATGAGTCAGGAGAATCATCAGGGCGCGCTCGACGATTTCAATTTCGTCATCGACAGATTTGAGAAGACCAAAGGGCAAAAGGCGCTGCCGAAAACGATGGTGATGGCCTCAAGCCCCAACGCCTTGAAGCCGGTGAAAAAAACCGTTGACGGAAAAGAAGTGGACGAGGTTCGCACTCTGGTCGGATTCACCTCCGAAGCCAGGACGGTGGAGGAAGCGGAACTGGGGCCGAACGTCGCCGGGGCATATATGAATCGCGGGATCATCTTTAGTGAGCGGGGACAATCGGACGCCGCCATCAGGGATTTCACGCGCGCTATAGAAATCTTTCCCGGCAACTTCGCCGCTTACGACAGTCGCGGAAGCGAGCGGCAGAAGAAGGGCGACCTGAACGGCGCTCTCGCCGATTTCAACGAATCAATCAAGCTCAATCCGCAGATTCCTTATACCTATCTGGATCGCGGCGTCGTCCTCCTCCTGTTAGGCAAAGAGGCCAAAGCGCAAAAAGATTTTGACCAAACGCTGCGGCTCTCGCCTGACTTGAAAAGCGCGGTTGAGAAGCGCATTGAGGAAGCAAAGAAACAGCGCGAGACAATGACGCCGTAATCCTTTTCGGCGAGAAGATGCAAACTTATGTTCAAAGGCAACGTCGTTTCAATCAACATCGCCACGGCTCCGGGCAAACCGATGAAGCCGGTGGATGAAGTGCATGCTGTGCCGGGCAGAGGCTTGGAGGGCGACCGCTATTTCGACGGGTCGGGGACTTTCTGGAAGGACGAGCCTGACCGCGAATTGACGCTGATTGAGAGCGAGGCTTTCGACGGTATGCGGCGCGAGAGCCAGCTTGATCTTGAGCCGTCCGAAGGCAGACGCAACATCGTCACGCGCGGCGTCCCCTTAAATCATCTGGTCGGACGGGAGTTTCAGGTGGGCGAAGTCAGAGTGCGCGGCCTGCGTCTTTGCGAGCCGTGCAAGCATCTGGCGAAAATCTCTCGCCCCGGCATTCTCGGCGGCCTCATTCATCGCGGCGGACTCCGCGCGCAGATTCTCACGGACGGGATGATTAAGGTCGGCGACGAGGTAGAAGCAGTGACAAGTGACGAGTGAGAAATTGTGTTAAGAAGCTGTTGGAAAAGTCCCGTCAGGGACTTTCGTGAGAATAGCCCAGCAATTTATTGATGGGAACAGCGAGACGACAGACGGAGTCCCGCAAGGGACGATTGAGGGCGGCTTCAATCGTCCCTTGCGGGACTCAAGCTTTCTGCTGCGGCTGCTTTCCCAGCGATAAATCGCTGGGCTATTATCGCCAGGTCCCTGACGGGACTTTTCAAGTTTCCGCTTTTCCTAACAGCTTCTCACCTGTCACCTGTCACTGTTCTTCCAATCTCTTTCATCCGCTCACTCAAGCGGTCTTCATCCAAAGTCAGCATGCGGCCATCACGATAAACTTCCCTGCCCGCGACCATCGTCAAACGGACATCGCGTCCCGATGAAGCGAAGACGAGCGCGGCGTCGAGGTCGTGCAATGGTTGTTGATGCGCGCCTTTGAGAGAGACGACGGCGAGGTCTGCCTGCATGCCTGCTTCGAGCGAGCCGGTTTGATTTTCCAGGCCGAGGGCATGCGCGCCGCCCATCGTCGCCGCACGCAGAGCATCATCCGCGCTTATCATCCGTTGCTCTTCAATTCTATTTCCGCCCACGCGCGCCAGCAAGACAGCGAAGCGTGCTTCTTCAAAGAGGTCGCAGAGGTTATTGCTCGCCACCGAATCGCTGCCGAGGCCAACCTTCAAATCATGTTTGAGAAAAGCTGCGAATGGCGCGCGCCCGTGTCCGAGCTTGGCGTTCGATTTCGGGCAATGAGCCACGCGCGCGTCCGATGCTTTCAAAGTTTCAAGGTCCTCTTCATCCACTCTGATGCAGTGAGCGAGCAGAGGCCGCGCCGTCAAAACGCCGTGCCGCTTGAGATATTGAATAGTCGAGACGCCGGGCGCGTTCCATTCTATGCCGCGCCGCGTAAAGCTTTCGGCGAACGTGCCGCGCCCTTCGCGGATCAATAACTCTTCGGCTGCGGATTCCGCCGCGTGCATCATGAGAGGCAAGCTTTCGTCGAGCGCGTATGCGGAAACCAGCTCAAGCTGCGGCGCGCTGACAGTGTACGGCGCGTGTGGAGAGACGCCGACGCGGACACGCTCATTCTCAAACTCGCGCAGGAGTGAAACTTTTTCGCGTAGCTTCTCAAAATGCTCGCGCGCCAGCCTCGCGTCCGGCCCGAAGGATTCCTGATACACTGTGCCGCGCAAGCCCGCATCATTAAGAGCCTTCATGCTCGCGCTCGCCGCATCCGAAGCGTCGCCGACACAGGTCACGCCCGCACGCGCGGCCTCAATCGCGCCCCACGCAGCCGAGTCGTAAAGGTCTTCCGTCGTCATCCGTTCGAGCCGCGCGACGGTCAGTTTTTTGAGCCAGGCGAAAAAATCTCCCTCTTCGCGCTCAAGAAATCCGCGCATGGCTGTCAGCTCAAGATGCGTGTGACAGTTAATGAGACCGGGCAGGATGACAGCCTCGCCGAAATCTTCGAGAGCTGCTTCGGGAAATTGTGCGCGCACAGTTTCGCGCGAGCCGACGAACGCGATACGTTCGCCCTCAATCGCCACCGCGCCGTCCGCAATCGGCGCGGACGAAATAGGCATCACCCATTTGGCAGAGTAGAGAATTGTCATTGGCTCAAAATTCTCACGCAAAGGCGCAAAGGCGCAAAGGAAGAATGCAAAGTGGTTAAGTGACGCTTGATGCCTGCGTGCTTTTCTTTGCGCCTTTGCGCCTTTGCGTGAGACGTTTTCTCTTTATCACTCACTCCGACGACGAAGCGCGAACCAGAGCGCGCCCGAAAGAGCGATGACGATGCCGCCGGCTGCGGCGACGGGCTTGAGGCCGTATCTGTCTGCGGCTGCGCCCGAAGCCATCATCGAGCCGACCATCATCAGCGTCGTCAGCGTCTCGTAAGACGCGAAGACGCGCCCGGCGTAACGATCATCAGTGCGGCTCATGATAATCGTCTGCTGCGCCGTCCACCAAATCGCAAAATTGATCTCGCGCGCAACGAGCACCAGAGCCGCGCTCCACAGGTTCGGCATCAGGCTAAAAAGCGCGAGGCCACAGCCGTCGAAAAAGAGCGAGCGTCCCATTCGCGTCCCCAGCGCGTCGCGCGAGCCTGCGTTGAAGCGTTTCGCCAACGGCGCGCCCAGGACTCCGCCCAATCCCATCGCCACGAACAGCACTGAGATGCCGAAATCCATCGGACGCGCAACCAAGCCCGCAGCCGTCGCCACGCCAAGCCGCGCGCCAAACAGACTGTAGAGCGCACGCGCCGTGCCGTTCCCCAAACCCCATCCGGCGGCCACCATGAAAATCGCCGACAACACATCGGAGCGGCGCACGTATCCTAAGCCTTCACGAAAATCGTTGAAGAAAGAGCTGGCAGTTGGCAGTGGGCGGTTGGCAGTTTTTGGATGAGCGTCAACGCTCGTCTCGCTTGCTTTTAAATCACGAGTTTGTGACCTAAGCTCTTCATCTGTGCCGCGCGCTTCACTGCCAACTGCCAACCGCCCACTGCCAATCGTTCTTCCCTTGATGCGTCGAATCATCTCTGCGGAGACGAGAAAGGTCGCGGCGTTGAGGATAAAGACCGTGTCGCGTCCGACGAAAGTGGCGATGACGCCGCCGAGCGCGGAGCCGACCGCGATGGTCGCGGCAAAGGTCGAAGCCGACAGCGAGTTTGCGCTTAAAAGCTCTTCCGCGCCCCGCACGATGCTCGGAATCGTCGCGCGCTTGGCGGCATTGAAGAAAGTGGAGACGGCGAAGAGACACGCGCCGACAGCGTAAATCAGAGAGAGCGAATGCAGCCTGTTTGCTAACAGGAATCCGAGCGCGAGCAGAGAGCGCGTGACATCCGCCGCGATCATCACACGCCGCCTGTCTGTGCGATCTACAACTACGCCGGCGAGCGGCCCGAACACGAACAGAGGCAAGTGTCGCGCAATCGCATAGACGGCGATGGCGATTCCCTCGCGCCCCTGTCCCGCGAATTGTATCGTCAGCGCGAGGACGGCGATGTTATTCAGCCAGTCGCCGATCTCCGACACGACCTGCCCCGTCCACAGGCGACGAAAATCAGCATTGCTCGCCAGCAGTTGCCGGTAAGTCAACGAATAACCCCTTGAATAGTTGGCAGTGTGCAGTTGGCAGTTGGCAGCAAAAAGTTGAAAGCCAAGCGAGCTTGCTCTTCATCATTTATCAACTGCCAACTGCCGATTGCCGACTGCCGACTGTTTTTCACACGGCGATAGCGTTCGAGGATTGAGGTGACGTAGGCGCGCGTCGAGGGAATATCAATCCGCGCGACGAATTCGTCGGGGGTCAAAGCCTGTGCGTCTCTTTGCGGCTTGTTCCATTCGGCGACGCGGCTCGGCCCGGCGTTGTAGGCGGCGAGAATGCGCGCCTCTGCGCCCGGCATGTCGCGGTATTGCTCATACAGTTTTTCCAAGTACCAGCAGCCGATCTGTATGTTTCTTTCGGGGTCACTCAAGACGCTCGCGGCATCCTTGTCCATCTGCCGCTCAAGCTCGCGCATCCCGGTCGCCGCAGCCCACTCGCGCCCGACGGCGGGCGTGACCTGCATCAAGCCTACTTCGCCCGCGCCTCCGATCTTCCACGGGCGAAAATATGTCTCTTCGTAAATGATTGACCAGACCAGATCGGGGTCGAGACGATAGATGCTCGCCTGCCGCGCGATCAAAGCATCGTAACGATGTATCCAGTAGCGAGTGAAGAAAAGATACGCCCCGACGCAGGCGACGACGAGCAGGATGAGGATAATTGTCAGGAAACGCTTCATCACAAAAAGCAGGACTCGGAACTCAGGATTCAGGATTCAGAATGAAGAGGCTGAAACCGCTTCTATTCTGACTCCTGAGTCCTGAGTTCTGAATCCTGCATTTAATTTCTCCTCTTCAGTCCGCTCCAGAAATCCACGGGCGCGTAGGCGCGGTCAATGCCTTCATAGCGCGCGCGCAGGGCAAGCTCGTCGAGGACGTGGCCTTGCAGCCAGACCTCTGCGGCGAGCGTCGCGCCGACCATCAAGCGTCCGCCGCGAAGCGCGCGATGATTGACGAGGACTTCGAGCCGGAAGCGTTCGAGGTCAAGATAAACCCAATACAGCTCGCTTCCCGACAAAGGATTTCTGAGCGGCTTAAAAGCGATGACGCGCCCCGACAAGCTCCAATCATTTTCGTGAGCGGCGCGCGACGGCGCGGCCTTTTCGAGCGGCTCCCAACGCGCCTTGACTTCCCTTTCGCAGATGCGCGCGCGATAAGCCAGACCGCACAAACTCACATGCAGCGCGGGCGCGCGAAAGCTGCCGGGGCCGACCTCTGTCAGATTTTGCAGCTCAAACAGAACCTCTGTATCCGTTCCGTCGCAATAGCCGTGCACGACGGCTTCGCCCTCTTCGTCATATTCGGTCAAAGCCCACGGGCTGATGCGTTGTGAATACCGCGCGCGAAAACCGGGACGACAATCGGCGTAAAAAATCTCGCCCGTGCCCGATTCGTAAAGCACAGTCCAGACCTCAAGCCCCTCGCCCAGCTTCCAGCAACGCCCGTGCAGAACCGCGCCGCGCCGCGTCAACTGCGTCGGCTCGCCGTGATTGCCCGCGCTCTCCGCGAGGTGGTTGAAGTCCTTTTCGCTCGGCACTTCAAGCCCGATGGTTTCAAACGTCACATCCATAAAAAGCAGTGATGAGTGATAAGTGATGAGCGATGAGTTAAAAGACAAACAGCTTGTCTCTCATTTACTCATTACTCATCACACATGACTTCTGTTTTACCTTGCCGCTCGCTTTCGTTCTTTGCGCGAAGCTGTGTCGGTCGCAGACTTGTCGTCGCCCGCAGGCGTGCGGCTCTTGTAGCCGCGTATGTTGCGCTCCTTGCCGTAGGACGGACGCACGCCCGTGCGCAGCATCTCGGCGAACAAATCTACATCATAATCGGCCTCGCGCGACATCTCTTCGCGGATGGCGTGCAAGGCTTCAAGGAATCTGGGTTTGCGATACATATCTTTCAGCGTGATACGTGATGAGTGATAAGAGCAAAGCCATTCGGATTTTCTTATCACTTATCACTCATCACTTATCACTTCCTTCTGTTGCTTCCGACACGAGGAACTCCGGCGTGACGATCATGGGAACGAAAAATCCTGCCGCCGTGTTAAAGAGCCGAATGCGCGCTTGCCTGCGCACGTTCGCCAGATGACCGAAGTTCCATGTGACCAAATAATCTATTTTGTGAAAGGATGCAAGAGCGACGTGCAGTGCGTCGGCAATATATTTTCGATGAAAGATGCCGCGCGTGAGGTAGCCTTCGGCGAGAATCGCCGCCTCTTCCACCAGCTCGACCTGTTCGAGCGGGCGCATCAGGTTGAGATAACTCGTGCGATGAGGCTCAGGCACGCGCTCCAATTCCCGCTCGACGAGGATGGAGACGACCGCGCGATATTCCGGCAATTCGTGCTCCCACCAGCGAATCGTCAGGTCGCGCCGGAACGGCTCGCCGTTATCGAGATACGCGCCGATGACGGATGTTTCGAGATACAGGCTCTG
This sequence comes from Pyrinomonadaceae bacterium, assembly GCA_036403295.1. Classification (GTDB taxonomy): domain Bacteria; phylum Acidobacteriota; class Blastocatellia; order Pyrinomonadales; family Pyrinomonadaceae; genus JACMLC01. The sequence goes on along the minus strand of DASWRG010000130.1, from coordinate 2,328 downwards.
CTTCATGGCTGCTCAGGCACACTGGCGGCGGGCGGCTCGCTCTCTTTCTTCTGCGCTTCGCCGCGAAGCTGTTCGAGCCGCATGATGGCTCTTTGAAAATCGAAGGTCACGCGAAAGTGCTGTAAGAAGTTTGCGCCCAAGATGCCGGACTGGTTGAAGCCGGCGGTTTCGTTGACCGGGTCAAGGTCGAGCACGACGGCGCGCACTCCTTCGCGCACATGCGCGCCGACGGTGACGCGCGGCAAAAGCAAGGTCGTCACATTCTCCGCGATTCCCGCCGCCCCGTAAACCGTCATCCGCTCCTTTGCCGCATAGCTCGCAATATCTTCATCCTTAAACAGAAATTCGGAGATGACCGACAGGTCTGCGCCCGTGTCAATAATAAAATTGAGCGGATGCTCGATGCCTTCGAGATGCACTTCGCCGCTCAGAAAACCGCTCGAAGTAATTCTCATCGGAATCTCAAATCCCGGCGTTTGCGCCGCCGCGTCGCTCTTCTTCGCGTCATCGGTCGCGCGCTGCCGCGCCAGAGTAAATTGGCGCGTGCCGTAATCAACCGTCGCAATGTATTTGGAGATGACGGAGAGGCCGATGTAGCCGTCCACCGGAACGCCCGAAGAATAGAAGCGGCGGATATAGACGGGGACGTTCGTGACGCGCACGTCTCCGAGTTCCATCGAAGAGAGAAAGCCGTAAATGATCTCAAAGCGACCGCCGCCGCCGACCGCCCGCGCGAGTCCGCCGCGCGCCACGGGCTTGATGCCCAAACGCTTGGCCGTCTCTTCCGAGAGCACGGACATCCCCGATCCCGTGTCGAGGACGAAACGCAAAGTCTCTTTCGAGCCGTTGAGGCGAACCTGCATCACCGGGCGCGTGCCGTCCACTTCAAAACTCAAAGCCGTGCGGCTCTCGCCCCCCGGCGAATAGAGCGCGCCTTGATCTCCGATGTAGCGCAGGAAATCTATCAGGCCGCGAATGCGGTCGCGGCGATCCGTGTCCGTCTTGGGCGCGATGGCGAGAAAACGCTCGTAAGCGTTCGCCGCCTCTTTGTAACGCTCGATGCGCGAGGCGACCTGTCCGAGATCGAAAACGAAATCAGGCTCGTAAGGATCAATGAAGGCCGCGCGTTTTAACCCTTGCACGCTCTCGACCAGACGGTTCTCGTAAAAATCAACCATCGCCATCCCGGCGACAGCCCACGCGTCATCGCTCTTGAGGCTCAAGGCCGTGCGAAACTCTTCAATCGAACGCTGGAAATCTCCGCTCGCCAGAATCACCGTGCCCATCAGCGCATGCGCACGCGCCGAGAGCGGGTCTTCCGAGATGACGCGCGCCATGTGATCGAAGGCGTCATGCAGGTTTCTCTTCTTATAAAGTGTGAAGCCCAAGCCCAACCGCGCCTCTTTGTCGCGCACATCCTTCGTCAACAGCTCGCGATAAATTTTCTCCGCCAAGTCATAATCGCCCTCACGCACTGCGCGCTCGGCGCGGCTGCGCGTCTTGTCTCCGGCGGCGAACGTCTCCGGCTGAGGAATAATCAGCACGCTCGCGCACAAGGCCGCGCAAAGAGAAAAAACAGTCAATTTTTTAAGAGAGAGCAAAGGCGCGACAGGTGACGAACATGACCTGCTGAATCTTAATCTCATAAATGCCACTCCTCTTCTTTCATCCCACTCACTTGAGCACCTCGCCCGTCTTCATAGACCAGAGCACCAGATCAAGCTCGTCGAAGTTGATGCTCAGGTCATGCGCGAATTTCTTCATGCGCTCTTCGGTCTCAAGATAACGCGCGCGTGTGGTGGGCGGCTGCGGCGTTCCTATGATGCCGAGTTCCGCCATGCTGCGCAAGATATGTTTGTCAAGAATCGCGTAACCCGTAAATCCGATATTTCGTAAATAGTGGCTGGACTCCTTGTAGCCCAAACCTTTGATGCGCCGCTCGCGCGCCAGCCAGTCGCGCCGCTCGACCGGATCGCTAAAACTTTCAAGCCGCTCGCGCAGGCGCATCCGGCAATCCGCCTGCAAATATTCGCGTGTCACGATGATGTAGCCCGAACGCGCCACTGGATACCGATGCTTGTGCGCGAGGGCTTCGGCCAGCTCTTGATGCGTGCCTCGCTCAAGCAAAGGCCGTACGGCTTCGACGGATTTGAGACCCATCCGCGCCGACGCGCCCGCCGTGAAGATGCAATAGACCAACTCTTCCCAGAGCAGCGCATCCGATCCCTTTTTCCAGATGTCTCGAAACTGCGCGAGGCGTGCGCGAATCTCACGCCGTCTCGCATGGTGTGCTGCACGTATGTTTTCAATTGTGACGATTTGGTTGTC
>DASWRG010000129.1:0-84094 GCA_036403295.1 Pyrinomonadaceae bacterium | reverse complement strand
CGGGCTTCAACGCCATGCCAGCCGCGACCAGCACGGCCTCGTGTCCGGCTCCGCTGATCTGAAAGAAAATTTTGTTCTGGCCTTTGAGCTGAATCTCCTTGTCGTCAATCCGCCGCGACAGGTACATCGTGCGAAAGATTCCGATCATCTGCTCTGTGTCCAGACCCCTGTACTCGCGCGCCTTGATTTCGGTCGCCATCTCGTCTCGTCTCCTGAGTGTTAATATGCGTGTGCTAATGGATCTTAATCCTCGTTAATAATTCAATTCGGCTAATTCCGAAGTGCGTTGCCACATCATCAAGTATTCCGGCGAAAGTGCCGAGCCGCAAAGGGTCATGCCTCGGTATCGTCACATGATGCTCGCCGCTTTCCATGGTAGTCACGCGCATGTGGCTGCCTGTTTGTCGCGTGACTTAATAGCCGAGAGCTTTGAGCGCCTTAGCAAGCTCATCACCGGATATGTCACGTGGTAGCTTCATGCGGCGATCACTTCTTCACGCACGAAGTGAAGGCGAATTACACGTGGCCCTTGCCCTTCCTCAAAGTGACAACGCACGGCGTCTCGAACTTGTTCGCGCAGGCTCATGAGATCATCAGCCTCCGTGAAGATCGAAAAGCCCAGGGCCCGCGCCGTCAATCCGCCTTCCTGAGCTTCCGTCACGAGGAAGATTAGTTCTTCCATTCCACTTTGAATTTCTTCATCTGCCATAAAATTATCACTCTATCTTAATCTGCGTACTCCGCCTCAAGCGTCATCCGGTAATCTTCGGCCATCGAAGGATGCCCGTGCTTCTGCGCCGCCTCGATGCCGCGCTGGTAAGACTCGCGCGCCTCGTCGCGCATCCCGACTTTTTCATAAGCCCGCGCGAGCATCCCGAAGGCCGCGCCCTCGTCATCAGCCCGCCGCAAGTAATTATTGAGCGCGTCAATCGCTTCCTCATAACGCTCGGCCTTCAAATACTCGTTCGCCAATCCGAAACGCACCAGCGAATTATCGGGATCGCCGAGCAACATCTGCTTGAAAGTATCAATTCGTGATTCAGCCATTTACACCTCTGAAATTATCTGATTCAAGTCGTCTTCGCTTTATTCTTAAACGCGGCTCAAAAAATTTTCCAAAACGAAAATCTTACGAATGCGAAAGCGCAAAGGGCTTTGTACAAGAGTTATAGCCTTTAAGCTTTCTAAGCCTGAAACAAAATAAGGTTCTCGACAAGCCGGAACGGAAGCCAGCCAAGCGGGCGGCTCTTGTTGCAGTTCATCACACAGCGCTTCAACCATCGAAGCGAGCAGCGCCTCCATTCTCGACCCCTCAATCTCGAACGGTTCGCTAATGGCGCTCATGTCTTTGTGATACCGAAAATCATCCACAAAGTCCATGAAGTGAATCTTCCACCATTGCGGCTCGGCTGCAATCTTAACCTTCGTCTCCTTGAGCGTGATCATTACTTGTTTTGGTCGAATAGCGCCTCTAACTGAAATTTTGTCTCTGGTTTAATCTGTCTGTGCGGATAGTACTGCTCTATAATCTCCAAGACTTGCACAGGGCTTTGCAGTTTCAATTGAACTATTAGGAATTGTATGTCTTCCAAGTCACTCGTATCAGTCCGCGCGGCGATTACTTTCATCGCCAGTAGATAGTCGCTTTCAGGGACAAACACTTTCAGGTGCGACAAGTCAAGCAGAATGCGCTTGTCATGAGGCACGAGAAACATCTTAACAGCGTAATTTAACCAATCCTTATTCAACCCATGCCGGTCGGCAATAATTCCGGCTGCTTTTCTAATCTGCCTGACAGGCTCGAAAACTGCGTCGACATCCTTCGTCGCCGGGCGAGCGTTGAACGCAATGCACATCACCGCGCCGCCGTACAAACAGACTTCGCCTTTGACATCAATCGCGCGCAGTTCATCATTTAGCTCTTCCAAGTATTGTTTGATTTCATCTGCCGTCACTTCTATTACTTGCCGCCGATGATGATTTTAGCAATCGTCTGCAATTGCATGTTGGACGTGCCTTCGTAGATCGCGCCGATCTTGGAGTCGCGCCAGAATTTTTCGACCGGGTAATCTTTGACGAAGCCGTAGCCGCCGTAAAGCTCAATCGCTTTGGAGGCGATGCGCTCGGCGGCGCGCGAAGAGTAAAGCTTAGCCATCGCGGCCTCTTTGACGAAAGGCTTTCCGGCATCCTTGAGTCGCGCGGCATTGTAAACCATCAGGCGCGCGGCCTCTAACTCCGTCGCCATCTCGGCCAATTGAAATTGCACGCCCTGAAATTCGTTGATGTGCTTGCCGAACTGCTGCCGCTCGGCTGTGTATGACAGCGAGGCTTCGAGCGCGCCGCGCGCGATCCCGATCATCTGCGCGCCGATGCCGATGCGTCCTTCGTTCAAAGTCTCTATCGAAATCTTGTAGCCACGCCCGGCCTCGCCCAGCAGATTCTCTTTTGGCACGCGGCAGTCTTCCAAAATCAGCTCGGTCGTCGAAGAGGCGCGGATGCCGAGCTTGTTCTCCTTCTTGCCGACGGCAAAGCCCTCGAAATTTTTCTCGACGATGAAAGCCGTGATGCCGCGATAGCCCGCCGCCGGGTTAAGATTGGCGAAGACGATAAAGATTTCGGCCTCGACGCCGTTCGTAATCCAGAGCTTGCGACCGTTTAAGAGATAATGATCCTCTTTCTCGACGGCGCGCGTGGCGAGGGCGAAAGCGTCTGAGCCTGAGCCTGCTTCGCTCAAGGCGTAAGCTCCGACCTTTTCGCTCGCAAGCTGTGAGAGATATTTGCTCTTCTGCTCTTCATTCGCCCAGCGTATGAGGGCGTTGTTGACGAGCGTGTTCTGCACGTCAACGAGGACGCCGACCGAAGGGTCAACGCGCGAGAGTTCTTCGACGCCGACGATGGCCGTGAAAAAGCTTGCGCCCGCGCCGCCGTAAGCTTCGGGCGTCTCGATGCTCATCAGGCCGAGATCGAAGCATTGTTTAATCAGCGCGGGATCAAGCTTGCCAGCTTCGTCCATCTCTTCGACGCGCGGGCGCAACTCGCCTTCCGCAAACTCGCGCACGCTTGAGCGAAACATCTCTTCGTCTTCGGAAAGCTGCGTCAAGGGACTTCCCTCGAATTGTGTAATAGCAGTTTGACTCATCTTCGTCCCGCTCATTAAAGTAAGTATCTATTTTGTGAATATAGCATCATAATCAAGGCAAAAGACAAAGGCAAAAGAGGAAAGGCGCGCCTGGCCTCCGGCCATTTTCACATGTGATGGATATTTCGCCCGCGTCCTTTTTACTTTTACCCGATTTGTGCTTATCTTGCAGCACGCACGGCACTTTAAATGCTTTCAGAGAGTGAGCCGAAAAGCTCGTCGTTAATTGCTCGAATGAATCACCCGACGACTCAAAAAGGCGCGTCCAAAAGGTTGACACCTGTCGGCATAATCTTCGCCGCGCTCGGCCTCGCGCTCTTCGTCTACTTTATCTGGAAGGCGAATCCGGCGGAAATCTGGGCGAACATCAAACAGCTCGGCGCAGGATTTCTGCTCGTCTTGCTGGTTTCAAGCGTAAGACCAATCGTGCGCTCGCTGGCGTGGACGCGCTGTTTTGAAGGAGAGCAGAGACTGCCTTTTCTCTATGCCCTGCGCGCGTATCTGATTGGAGATGCGGTCGGCACGCTCGTCCCGCTCGGCATCTTTGTGAGCGAGCCTGCGAAGGCCGCGCTCGTCAGAGAGCGTGTCCCGCTCGTCACAGGATTTTCCGCGCTCGCCATCGAGAATCTTTTTTACAGCCTCTCGGTCACGCTCTTTATCTTTTCGGGCACGGTCGCGCTGATGCTCAGCTTCAGCCTGCCGAAGGCATTGCAGATCGCCAGCATCTCCGCGCTCGTCGCGGTCGTCGTCGTGCTCGCGGTCGCCTTTGTGGTGATTCGGCGGGAGTGGAAATTTTTGAGCGGCGCGCTCGAATTTTTGTACGGGCGCGGCGTCGGCAGGCGTTTTCTGGAAACGAAGCGCGCGCGCGTGCGCTCACTCGAAGAGAGAGTGTATGGCTTTTACGCGCGCAATCGTGCGCGCTTCATTCCGATACTTCTGCTGGAAGCCTGCTTTCACCTGTCTGGCGTCATAGAAGTTTTCATCGTGCTCTCTTTCATCAGCGATTCTCATGTCACGCTGTTGACGGCCTTCGTGCTGGAATCCGTGAATCGCATCATCAACGTCGTCTTCAAAGTCGTCCCCTTGCGCATGGGAGTTGACGAGGCGGGCACGGGGATACTCACTAGGGTTTTAAATCTTGGAACGACGGTCGGCGTGACGCTCGCCATCATACGCAAGACGCGCATCATTTGTTGGACTGCGCTCGGCGTGATCCTACTCGTGGGGCGCGGGCTGACGCTCAAGGATGTCGCGGAGGGCGCGGAAGCGGCGGCGCAGGAAGTGAGCCAGAAGACGCCAGCCGCGAAGGTTTCCGTGAGCGAGTCTAGATAACAATAGTCAAACCTCAAAGGGGAAGCTTTCTTGTCAAGGTCTGTCGAAATCAATACGGTTGAGATTGAAGCTGTGACAACGGCTGCCGCTTCGCCGAAGCAGACGCGGCGCGAGTCTGCTCAGACGATGACGCGCACGATAGCCGTCGCGCTCGCGCTGATGTTCGTGCTCGGTTTTGCTCTGCGCCTGACGGGCATCAACGCCATCGGTTTCGCCGAAGACGAGGCGAACAAGCTCGAAGCCGTGCGCGCTTACGAGCGCGGCGACATCACTCCCAACGCAGAGCATCCGATGTTGATGAAGGCTCTGGTTTACGTCTCGCTCAAAGTCGCGGAAGGCTGGAATGCGCGCTGGCCTCAGAGTTCAATCAGCGATGAGGCCGCGCTTCGTTTCCCGAATATCCTCTTCGGCGCGCTGACCGTCCTGCCGCTCTTTCTTCTGACCGCAGCCTTTTTTGATCGCCGCACGGGACTCCTTGCCGCCGCGCTCTGGGCTTTCGGCGTCAACGCCATCACCTACAATCGCATCGCCAAAGAAGACACGCTCCTGGTCTTTTTCATGCTCTTCGCTTTCTACTTTTACCTGCGCGCAAAGCAGGCGAGCGGGTATGACGCGAAGGCGAAGCGGCGAAACTACGCTCTCTCCGGCGTCTCGTTCGGACTGATGCTGGCCTCGAAATATTTCCCGCACTACTTCGGCCTCAACGCTCTTTATCATTACCTGTTCCGCGTGCGCGAACGCGCAGAGGGCGAGCCGAAGTGGAAAACGCCGGGACTCTTTTACGCGTTGATCGCCGGCGTTTTTCTGCTTGCGAATCCGGCGGTGCTGCTGCCGCAGACTTGGAGCTACCTGCAAGCGTATTCGAGCGAGGGACTCTTGACGCACACGGGCTATCTGATGGGCGAGACGCTCTACAAAAATAATGCGTCGAGCACGCCCTTCCGGGGCACGCCCATCTATTTCTACCTGCTCTTTCTGGCGATTAAAGTTCCTTTGCCTGTCATCATCGCATTCGTCGTCGGCCTCATCGCGTGCGTCAAGCGACGGAGACATCCGGGCGAGGGATTTCTGCTTTTGATGTTCGTGCTGTGGATCGTGCCCTATTCGCTCTTCGGCGCGAAGTGGCTGCGTTACACGCTCTCTCTGATGCCGTTCGTGTACATGATCGCGGCGGTCGGCATCATGGCTCTGTGCGGGTGGACGGTTTCAATCTTTGAAAGCAGGCGAGGAGCAAGACGCGCGAGCGTTTTGGCTTACGCGGCTCTGCTCGTCTTCTTCATCGCGCTGCCCGCGTGGTCTGCTTACGCGAGCAATCCGCATTACGCTCTTTACGTGAATGCGGTTGGCAGTGGGCGCGCGGGCTACTTTTTTCCGCACGACGAGTTTTACGACGACGGCCTGCGCGAGGCGATTCGCTTCGTCTGCGACGATGCGCCACAGGGCGCGACCATCGCGCATGAGACTCCGGGAGTCGCGCGTTATTATCTGCAAAAGTTCGGACGCAGCGATTTACAGTCGCGCGTTTTGTCGGACGCGAAATTCAATCTGGCGGACGCGCCAAAGCCCTCCTACATCATCATCCAGCGCGGGCGCACGTATTTCGAGAACCGGCAGAAGATAGCAGAGGCGCGCGCGCGTCTCCCGAAAGTCAACGAAGTATTCGTGCAGGGCGTGAAGGCCGCCGAGGTTTATAAAGCTCAAGAGATGAAATGACTCAAAACCCCTTTGCGCCTTTAGTCTTTCTTTTTTCGCGCCACCAGCGTGAAACGTTGGTCTTTCACGCTGGTGGCGCAAAGTTAAGACGAAAGCACGCAAAGGGGTTGAGTGTTCTGAAAACGTCTTTTAAGAATATGAAAATCAAAAAAGCTTTCTCTTTCATACTACTGCCCGCGTTCATGTTTGCGCTCACGCTGGTTGCTTCGACGAGCAGTGGGCAGGCTGACGGGATGATTGAGCACACGCGCGTGACCATCATCTCGACGACGGATTTGCACGGCAACATCCTGCCGATTGATTACTACACGAACAAGCCGGACGAGCGCGGGCTGGCGAAGGTGGCGACGCTTATCCGCGCGGCGCGCAAAGAGAATCCCGCGCTGCTCTTGATAGATTCGGGCGACACGATTCAAGGCGCTCCGCTCGAATACGTTCACAACAAGAAGAACAACACGCCGCCCGACCCGATGATGCTGGCGATGAACGCTTTGAAGTACGACTCGATGACGGTCGGGAATCACGAATACAATTTCGGCTTGAAAGTTTTCGAGAAGGCGCGGGGCGAAGCCAAGTTTCCGTGGCTCTCCGCGAACACTTATCGCAAAGGCACAGACCAGACGGCCTTCACGCCTTACATTATTAAGGACGTGGGCGGCGCGCGTGTCGGCGTGCTCGGCCTCACGACGCCGGGGATTCCGGGCTGGGAGAACACTGAGAATTACGCGGGGCTTGAATTCCGCGAGCCTGTCAGCGAAGCCGAGAAGTGGGTCAAAATCCTGCGCCAAAAAGAGCGCGTTGATCTCGTCGTCATCGCCATGCACATGGGACTCGAAAGAGATTTGCGGACGGGCGAGGTCAATCCCGGCCAGCAGCCGAACGAGAACGCGGCCATCGCCATCGCCGAACGCGTGCAAGGGATTGATGTCATCCTGATGGGTCACACGCACCGCGAAGTCCCTTCGCTTTATATCGACAAACAATACGTCAACGGCGTGTTGCTCACGCAGGCTGATTATTGGGGACACTGCCTCGCGCGCGTGGATATTTATCTGAAGAAGGATAACCGCGTCGAGGGCTTGCCGCGCTGGGAGGTGACGAGCAAGGCCGCGCGAACGATTCCGGTGACGGACAAGGTCGAGGCTGATGCGGAGATAGCCAAAATCGCGGAGCCTTATGATAAAGAGACGCAAGAGTGGCTGAGCCGCGTCATCGGAGAATCCGACGCCGACTTGACCGCAGTGGACGCGCGCTTTCGTGACACCGCGATTCTGGATTTAGTTCAACGCGTGCAGCTCGAAGCGGGCAAAGCCGATGTCTCGATGGTCGCCAGCTTTAACGACCGCGCGCGAATCAATAAGGGCGCGGTCACCGTGCGCGACATCGCGGGGCTTTACGTTTACGAAAACACTCTGGTCGTCATCGAAGTCAACGGCCAGCAGTTGAAGGACGCGCTCGAACACTCGGCCAGATATTTTCGCGCTTACGAGCCGGGCAAGACGGCTGCCGATTTGGTTGACGAAAAGATTCCCGGCTATAACTTTGACATCGCGGAGGGCGTCACGTATGACCTGGACATCTCGAAGCCTTTCGGGCAGAGGATTCAAAACCTGCGTTATCACGGCCAGCCGCTCGACCCGAAACAGAAACTGCGGCTCGCCATCAATAACTATCGAGCCAACGGCGGCGGTCGCTACACGATGTACAAGGACGCGCCCGTCGTTTACCGTTCGAGCCAGGAGATACGCGACATGGTGATTGATTGGGTCGAGAGAAACAAACGCATTCCGACCGAGCCGTCGAACAACTGGCGACTTCTTCCTTGAGAGTTTTTGATTGGCAGAAAGGCGGAAGCGGCAACCCGGAGGGGATGATCGGGTTGCCGCTTCTTTGGAAGGCGAGGTTGGCTGGTGAAGTGTTCTCGCCTGTAGTTTTGTCAAATCAACGCGTCTTCGCGTTCAATCGCTTTGCCGGCTTAGTGCAGCTCAGCGATGACGGTCACGGTTTCCGGCTCGGCGTTGTTCTTGGCGAGCTGGCCTTCAAGAGTCTTCTCGCGGGCTGATTTCACCAACTCGCGTCCGGTCGTCTCACCTGTCAGCCACACCTGCGCGAGAAAATACTGGTCGCCGTAGCGGCGGAACACGAGCAGGGATTCCTGTTTCGGCTCGCTGGCCTGAACTGCCAGAGACGCGCGACCGATGCTCTTGTAGGTCTCGCGGTTGCTGATGCGAAGCTGCGAGCCGTCGCTGTTCAAGCGGCTGATGAGGTAATCGCCTGCGGGCATCGTCTTGTCGCCGATGCTAAACTCGAAGGGCACGCTCACCATCAGGTTATGACCCGGGGTCTGCGCTGAAGCCGAAGCCAGCGCGGATACGAATGCGACCATAAGAACGAGAATAATCATTGCGAAAAATTTGAACATCTGCTTTTTCATCTCAAAATTCCTTTCGCCTTCACTGAGGCGGATCGGGTCGAATCTGGGCGACCACTAAGTTATTCGTGGGAGACGCGGCCTCAAGTTTTGACCAACTGCTGCGAGCTTCTTTTTCAAACTTCGATAGAGCCTGCCGTTGCCTGTTTGCTCTTGCGCTAATGGGATTGCGAGCCTCGTGCCACAGGCCGAAAGGCAACCGCCAGCCCTTCGCCTATTCGCCGTAAACCTTTGATTGTTAAGAGGTAAGCTGTCACGGATGGTTTCCGGCGGGTTGCATCTCGCGGCGTCCGTGAGTGGCAAAGACTATCTAAGCGGATAGGTGAACTATCTGATCGGATAGACAAGACAAAGAAAACGTCTCGCGCAAAGGCGCAAAGGTGTTGAGCGAGGCTTGAGCTTGAATGCTTTCTTTGCGTCTTTGCGGCAAACCGTTTTTCTCTTTACCCTTGAAGAATAATGTTTGCCGATTCTCACGGCTCGCCGTAAACTCTGCTTGTTAAGAACGCGAGAGACGCAGTATGACCCCCAGACTGACAGCCATCGGCGGCCCGCTCAAGGGCACTGTCTTTACACTGACGGAGGCGGAGGTCTGCATCGGGCGCGAATCCTCAAACGGCCTTTGCATCGCAGACTCTTCGGTCTCGCGCCGCCACTGCCGGATTGAAAGAGAGGCCGAAGCCTTCACGATTTTCGACCTCGACAGTCTGAACAGCACGTTCGTCAACGACGTGCCCATCAAGGAGCGTCAGCTTGAGCACGGCGACCGCGTCAAGATCGGCGACTCGCTCTTCTACTTCCACCTCTACGAAACTGACATCCCGACCTCTTCGAGCAAAGTGCATTTTGACGACCGCATCGCGTCGGCGAGCCGCGACACGATGCGCGTGAGGGTCGAAGACGCCGTGCAATTGATGGCGCGCGACCTCTGCGCTTTGATGAAAATCAGCGCGACGATCAACTCCGTGCATACGCTTGACGAGCTGCAAAGACAACTGCTTGAGCTGATCTTCGAGGTCGTCCCGGCACAGCGCGGCGCGATTCTGCTGATTGAAGACCGAGAGGCGGAGCCGGAAGATTTCTCCACGGTCTTCGCTCTTGACCGCGAGGCTGGAACGGACGCGACCGTGCGCGTGAGCCGCACCATCGCGCAGCAGGTCTTGAGCGAAGGCGTTTCCATCCTCAGCAATGAAGTGCCGCAGAGCGACGCCTTCGGCACGGTCGAGAGCGTCATCGCCTCGAAGGTGCAATCGGTCTTGGCCGTGCCGCTCGTGCTCTTTGAAAAAGCTCTCGGCGTCGTTTATCTCTACACGACAGACCCGGTCGCGCGTTTTGACAAAGACCACATGCAGCTCGTGACGGCCATCGCCAACATTGCGGCGGTCGCGCTTCAGAACGTGCGTCACCTCGAATCTCTTGAGAGCGAGAACGCGGAGCTTCGCGCCACGATCAACTTAGAGCACAACATGGTCGGCGAAAGCGGTTCGATGAAAGAGCTGTACAAGATGATCTCGCGGATTGCCAAGACCGATTCGACCGTCCTTATACGCGGCGAGAGCGGGACGGGCAAAGAGCTTGCGGCGCGCGCGATACAGCTCAACAGCCCGCGCGCCGCGAAATCTTTCGTCGCGTTCAACTGTGCCGCGCTGACCGAAACGCTGCTCGAATCCGAGTTGTTCGGACACGAGAAGGGAGCTTTCACGGGAGCCATCACGCAGAAGAAGGGCAGGCTTGAGATGGCCGACGGCGGGACGATTTTTCTGGATGAAGTGGGCGAGCTGGCTCCGCTCTTGCAGGCCAAGCTCTTGCGCGTGCTTCAGGAGCGCGAGTTCGAGCGCGTCGGCGGCACGCGCACGATCAAAGTTGACCTCCGCCTCATCGCCGCGACGAACAAGGATTTGGATGAGGCGATTCGTCGCGGAGAGTTTCGTCAAGACCTGTACTATCGCCTCAACGTCGTCGCGCTGGAGATGCCCTCTTTGCGCGAGCGCAAAGAGGATATTCCGCTCCTCGCAAATTTCTTCGTCGAAAAATTCGGGCACAAGTGTCGCCAGCAGTCGATGAAAATCTCGAAGGAGGCGCGCGCGCGGCTCATCGCCTATGACTGGCCGGGCAACGTCCGCGAATTGGAGAACGCGATTGAGCGCGCCGTCGTTTTAAGCTCGACCGACATCATCATGCCCGAAGATTTGCCCGAAGCCATTCTCGAAACAGAATCGCCCGCAGGCGCGCCCGCCGCCAAATATCACGAGGCCGTGCAGCAGACGAAAAAACGGCTTATCCTTCAAGCCGTCGAACAATCGGCGGGCAACTACACGGAGGCCGCGCGCCTGCTCGGCGTGCATCCGAACTATCTGCACCGCCTGATTCGCAACATGAATCTCAAGCCGGAGATTAAAAAATAGAAGCGTTCACCGCAGACGCCTACATGGTCGTCTCATTTATTTATTTCTCCGGCGGCGCATTGTGGTTTAGAATCACACGTAACTTTTTGCAGCTCGCTCGAATCGAGTTGATCTTTTACAACTGCGATAGAACTCTTCACCGTGGAGCAAGCTATGTTGAAATTCAATCTCCTTCATCTTCGACTTGCCAGTGCGCTCTTTGCGCTGGCGCTTCTCGCGGGCGCATGCAACACGTCCGACAGGCTGACAAAGTATTTCGGCAGAACGAGGCCGCCCGCCGGAGAAGTCTTGCGGTATGTGACCGGCGATGAGCCGGAGTCGCTCGACCCGCAGGTCAGCACCGGACAGCCGGAGGGGCGTATCTACATGGCTCTCTACGAAGGCTTGACCGTGTACGGCCCGAAAGATATGCAGCCGATTCCGGGCGTCGCAGAGCGTTGGGACGTAAATCAAGATTCCACCGAGTTTACTTTTCATCTGCGACGAGGCGCGCGCTGGTCGAACGGCGATCCTCTGACGGCGCAGGATTTTGTCTACGGCTTGCGTCGCGGCCTCGCGCCTGCCACCGCCTCGCGCTTCGCTTTTCTGGCTTATTACGTCAAGTATGCTCAGCCCTACAACGGCGGCGCGGTTTTCGCACGCGACCCGCAGACGGGGCAATTCCTGCTCAAGAAAGATTTCGGGCCGGAAGCTGCGCCGCCGGAAGACGCACAGACGGCTGCGCTTTTGAAGAAGCTCGACGTTAAGCCGATCACTGATTTGCAAGCCGAGCAGGAAGCTCTAGCGCAAAATGCAGGGACTCCGTTTCATCAATACATGCACTCTCCCGAACGGCTCACGCTGCCCGGCGATGAAAAGGAGCGAGCCAAAGTCGTCGCCAAAGATTCAAGGCTTCAAGCCGCGCTCGCGGGCAAAGAGTTTGTCAAGGTCGCGCCGGAGGATGTCGGAATCGAAGCGGTTGACAATTACACTCTGCGTATCACGCTCGTCCAACCCGCAGCCTACTTTGTCGGCTTGACCGCCAACCAGTTTTTCAGTCCCGTGCCGCGTAAAGCGATTGAACAGTACGGCGACCAGTGGGCGCAGCCCGGCCACATCATCACCTGCGGCCCGTTCAGGCTCTCGTCGTGGTCGCCTTACGATCAACTCGTCGTCGAACGCGACCCGATGTACTGGGACGCCGCCAATGTTCATCTCGACAAAATTTATTTCTATCCGATGAACGATAACCAGCAGACCATGAATCTCTACAAGGTCGGCGACGTGGACGCTGTGTCGAACCATACTGTTCCGGCGGCATGGCTCGACGTGATTACGCCCAAACACGACTACATGAACGCGCCCGAAGCCGCCATCATCTACATCAACATCAACACGACCAAGCCGCCGATGGACGACGCGCGCGTGCGCAAAGCTTTTAACCTTGCGATAGACAAAGCTGCGTGGGTTAAATTTAGAAAGATCGTCAAGCCTTTGGGCGGATTCGTGCCAGAAGGGATTTTCCCCGGCTATCCGAAGATACAGGAGGATTCGTTCGACGCCGAAAAAGCCAGACAGCTATTAACGGAGGCGGGTTTCCCCGTCGTCAAGAAAGCCGATGGCAGCTACGAATGCCCGACTTTCCCTGTGGACGAAATCGAATACTCGTATCCAGCCATAGATGCCAACGTGATTATGGGCGAGTTCATGCAGGCGCAGTGGAGTCAGAATCTCGGCATCACTGTGCCGCTCAAAAACATGGAGTGGAAGACCTATCAGACTTATCGCGCGTCGCTCGAATACAAAGGGATGACCTTCGGAGCTTATTCGGCGGATTACATGGACCCGTTCACTTTTCTCAGTCTCTTTTATATCGGCGGAGGCGAGAACGGGACTGGATGGAAAGACCAGAAATATGCTGACCTGCTCGACGCGGCCAATCGGGAGACAGACCAGCAGAAGCGTTACGACTTGCTGGCCGAAGCCGAGAAATATCTGATGGACGCACAGCCCGTCATTCCGCTTAACACCGGAGCCGTCAACTGGATGAAGAAGCCTTACGTCAAAGGCATGTATCCGAACCCCGGCTCGATGTTCCCGTGGAAGTTCGTTTACCTTGAGCGGAATCAATCGAAGTGGGATGACGGCACGCCGAAGCTCAATTAACTTCAAGTGGCCGGTCATCTTTTCACCGCAGAGACGCAGAGAGAGAAAATAAGAAAATAGGCCACGGATTGACGCGGATAATCACGGATAAGAGATCAAATGATTTATCAATCCGCGTTCGTCCGCGTCAATCTGTGGCCTATTTTTGTATCAGCCCTTTCTCTGCATCTCCGCGTCTCTGCGGTGAATTATCTTGATGAGCGTGAAATGTCGCGTGCTCTTTCCAGCGACGATACAGGTGAAGCGAGAAGGCGAGCCAGAGGCCGCCGAAGAGATACGCGCCGATGGCGTCGCTCGGCCAGTGCGCGCCGAGATAGACGCGCGAGAGTCCGACGAACAGGACTGGAAGCGGAAGCAGCGCGAGCGTGATGCGGCGCGCGATTGACTTGCGCGGCAGGAGCGCGTAAGCCGCGAAAAAGAGGAAGCCGAAATAGCAGACGTAAAACGTGACGTGGCCGGAAGGGAAGCTGCGCGTGTGCAGGCTACGCACGACGTTGACGAGGTCTGTCGTCGGTCGCGGTCGCGCGATCAATATCTTGAGCAGACCGTTGAGAATCGCGCTCCCGCCCGCGCACAGTGCGAGGCCGACCGCCTCGCTGCGAAAGTTAAGCCAGAATAAGACGATGACGGTCACCGCCGTCAATGCATAAGGATGCCACGTGTTGCCGATGAAAGAGACCGCGCGCATGAAAGCCAAAAGGACGGGCGAGTCAAAGCTCTGTAGAGCCTGCGCGATGCGCAAGTCCCAGCCGAAATAGCTGTAGAAGTGCGCGAAGAGCGCGAGCACGGCGAAGGCTGCCAGCCCGATGGAATAAATCACTTGCGCCCGCCGCAGCCTTCTCACCGCGCGAGGCCGCGCCGCAACGTGCGATTGTAGCTTCTCAGCTTTCATAACATTTCATCGTCCTGTTTTCTTTGCGTCTTTGCGTGAAAATTTATCTCACGCAAAGGCGCAAAGACGCAAAGAAAGCATAGAGCTTTTTTCCTCTCATGTCGTGCGTGCGCTGTCCCCGTGCGGTATAATTTAACTCTCCCGAAGATAGACAATCGCAAGCGTGTGTGGCAAGGCGGCATCGCTCTGAGTTGAGATGCGCTGCCGGAGGATTTGGATTGTGTTAAGAGTCGAATACAGGGATGGATTGTATTTGCCGGACTTGGATTTGTGGATGGACGCGGACGGGCCGCGCGAGCGTTGCGTCATCTCGCACGGCCATTCGGATCACATCGCGGAGCATCGCGCGATTATCTCTACGCCTGAGACGGCGCGCATTTTTCGTCATCGGCGGGGCGAAGCTGAGATGGAAACTCTCGCTTACGGCGAGCGGCGCGATTACGGTCGTTACGCTCTGACGTTTTTTCCGGCGGGGCATTGTTTAGGCTCCGCGCAAGTTTTGGTCGAAGCGGACGGCGAGCGGCTGGTGTACACGGGCGACATCAAGCTGCGTCCGAACGTGGCAGCCGAGAGCGCGGTCATCGTCCCTTGCGACACGCTCGTAATGGAATCAACTTTCGGCGATCCGCTCTATCGTTTCCCGCCCGACGTGGCGACGTTTGACAGGCTCTACGCGGCGGTTGATCGCGCGCTTGATGACGAACGCGTGCCCGTCGTTCTGGCTTACGCGCTCGGCAAAGGGCAGGAGGCTCTTGAGCTTCTCTTGCGGCGCGGTTATCGCGTGACCTTGCACGGCTCTGTGTGGAACGTGGCAGAGATTTACAGGGAACTGGGCGTCGAGTTTTCCGCGCCGTATGAAAAATACAATCGTGAGCAGCTTCGCGGGCGCGTCCTGATTACTCCGCCCGGTTGCCGCAAGCAGCCGATGATTACCAACATCGAGCGGCGATATCTCATCATGCTCACGGGCTGGGCGATGCACAAGAGCGCGCCTTACATGTACAAGAATGTAAACCTCGTGCTGCCGCTTTCGGATCACGCGGACTATGATGAGCTGGTCAGGCTCGCGCGCGAATCCAGAGCCACACGCATCATCACCATGCACGGCGAGCCGAAGTTCGCGCGCATTCTCCGCGACGAATACGGCCTCAACGCGGAGCATCTGGCTCATCATCCGACTTCGGTGAAGACGCCCAAAACGCGCCGCTCTAAAAAAGCTGCGGCGACCGTCGAGCCTTCACTCTTCGAGTAAAGTATCCGGCGCATGAGGGAAAGTTCGACTAGATTGCAGCGTAATGTCGGATGATTACGCTATAATTTCATGAAATTATGCCTTAATGATGCGCATTAAATCATTGACATCTGCCTGTTACGGGAATATTTTGTCTGCGCTCTGACAACTTCAGCCAGATAATCTCAGCGGCTTCACAAACGCTGCCTTGCCTGTCCTCTTTCAATCTTAGGAGCGCAAAAGATAATGACACTAACATTCAAACATGCCCTGCGCGGCTTGTTGTTAACAATGCTCGTGCTGCTTGCCGCCAATGCCGCGTCCGCGCAGTGCGGCGTGATGAGGTCTTCGACGCAATGCGAAAAAGACGAGACGGCGAACATCAGCAAGCAACTGCGAATGCGGCGAGGCCGAACAAGCATTGCCGTCAAAGGTTTCATCGGCGGCGAATCGCATAATACTTATACCTTTCGCGCACGCAAAGGCCAGCGAGCCACAGTCAAAATCATGTCCAGAGGGAATGGCGCAGGTTTCTCGATGGCGAGCGAAGGCGGCGGCGAGTTTCCCGGCACCTCGTCGGAAAACGACACAAAGTTTACCGCCACCATCCCGAAAACAGGCTGCTACTCAATCTCCGTCGTCGCGCACCCTGACGCGCGCTACACACTCACGCTCACTATTCGCTAGCTCGTTTCTCTCAGCGGCTCGGACAAAGATGAGAAGACGGGAGCGTGAAACCAATCGTCTACACGCTTCCGCCCGCTCATTTTTCACCTGCTTATGGTTTTCCGTCCCAGTCTCCGGCCACAGGTTTGTCGCCTTGCGCGCCGAAGACGAAGGGCGTGAGCACGTTCACGTTATCGTCAGACAGGAAGAAGGTCGTGGTGGAAGGCCGCCAGACGCCTATCGTGTCTTTGCCGTTGCCGTCCCAATCGCCTGCGACCGGCAAGTCCTCAGCCGTACCGAAGAACGCCGTGAGGTTGACAGACGGTTTCGGGATATTCTGATTCGTCAGGAAGAACGTGCCCTGCGACGGGCGAAAGACTCCAACCGAGTCTATGCCGTCGCCGTTCCAATCGCCCGCGACCGGCAAGTCTCCGTCTAAGCCGAAGACGATGGCGAAGTCCACCGCCGGATTGATGACATCATTGCTCAGGAAAAATTGTCTGGTTGACGGGCGAAAGACGCCGAGGCTGTCTAGCCCGTCGCCGTCCCAATCGCCTGTGACCGGCAAGTCTCCGGCCTGTCCGAATGAAGAGACGATGGTTGACGAGACATAGCCTCCGTTCTGTACGTTGAAGTTGCGAATCGTCCAAGTGCCGTTGTTGAAGGTCGAGACGGTATCAATGCCGTCGCCGTTGAAATCCCCTGCGACCGGCACGTCGCCAGCCGCGCCGCGATCTACCGTGATGTCCGCCCCGCCTCCGCTCAGCGTGTTCTTCAAACTAAAGACCGTGTTCGTCGGATGAAAGACGCCGACCGTGTCTTTGCGCGTGTCTAGAATCTTGGCGACGAAGCCGTCCAGATTAGTTAAGCTGGCATTTGAAGTCGCTTTGATTGGCCCGAAAATAGGATTCGGCGAAACAGTCGGCAGATTGTTTGATGCCGTGTTTCCGACGGCGATGATGTGCGCGCCGCTCAGCGCGATGTCAAGCACACCGTCAAGTCCATTGCCGCCGAGTAAGGTGGATGAAGAGATGCCCGTTGCTTCGCCCGTCAAACGCAATTTGGTCACGAAGCCGTCACTGCTGCCGGAGCGCGTCGAGAGGAACGGCGTGGCGAGCGGAAAATTGCTTGACTTCGTAGAACCCCCGACGTAAACCGTTCCGCCGTTTCCGAGAACGATGCTGTTACCTATATCGTCGCCGTTGCCGCCCAAAAAAGTAGAATTGACGAGCGTGCCGTTCGGATCGAGCACCGTCACAAAGGCTTCATTGACTTGATTGGTCGAGCGCAACGCATTCTTCAAAGGAAAGTTGATAGAGCCTGTCTGTCCCGTCACATAGGCCGAGCCGCTGGCCGACACGGCGATGCTGATTCCTTCATCAGTTCCGCTCCCGCCGAGATAGGTTGAATAAATCAACGACGCGTCGCCGCTCAAAGCCGGATTGAGTTTGGCGACGAAACCGTCAAAGCCGCCCGCGTTTGAAGCTTGAATCGCATTCTTCGTCGGAAAGTTGTTTTGCCCGGTTTCGCCAGTGATGTAAGCATTGTTGGCGGCGTCTACAGCCACCCCAAAGGCCGAGTCCGAGTCAACGCCGCTGTAACCGCTGCCGCCGAAACAGGTCGAGTATGTAAGATCGCTGCCGTCTGCGTTGAGGACGCCGAGGAAGGGGTCTATGCTGTTGGCGGAGATGGGAAAGACCAGCCTGCCGCAGTTTTGATACTGGTTTTTGAGCGGAAAATTGCCGGTCGTGGATAAAGTGTCGCCAACGAAATAGGCTTTGCCGCTAGCATCAACTGCGATGTCAGCCAAATCTTCTGCCCCAATTCCGCCATAAAAAGTCGCGTAGACCAGAACGCCTTCCGCATTGAGCTTTGCCACAAAAGCATCCACGTTGAATCTGTAGTCTGTGTCGAAAGCGCCCGAGGTGACTGGAAAATCGTGTGACTCAGTGTCGCCGCCAATGTAAACTTCATTCTGCGCGCTCAGCGCGAGAGCAATGCTGGTGTCGTCCTCGCTGCCGTCCAGAAATGTGATGTAGAGAAAGCGTGAGCCGGTCGGGTCAATCTTTGCGACGTAGACGGCTGCCTTATCGTCCGCCGTTCTTGAGCCGGGCGTGGGAAAGTCCAGAGAGTTCGTGCTGCCCACCACATAAGCGTTCCCGTTGGCATCAACCTTCACGTCGCTCGCCTCGTCAAAAGCCGTGCCTCCCATGTAAGTCAGATAAGTCAGAGCCGGATCAATCACGAGCGGTCTGCTCCTGTCATATTCACCAACTTCAAAGCCGACTTCGCGCTCGCCGCGCAAGATGAAACGTCCCGCGACTTTTTGTTTCTGTCCTCCAACTTCTTGATACATGAAGGGCGCGGCCTGTGTGATTTCCGCATGAGCCGTCTTCACAAGCAGGTTGCCCGCGCCGTCGAGCGAAAGTTTGTCCGCGCCATCGAAGGCGAGACGAATCTGCCCGGCGTCTGCGTTCGGCGCGACCGTAAAATCATATTCAAGCGCACGCTCCTTGCCGTAGAAAACTAAATCCACGCCTTCGTAAATGCTCTTGTATTTCACTCCGGCGAAATTAGGAATCCGTGTCTTCCAGTTCTTCGCATTCTTGCCCCTGTAAAAATTGGTCGTGCCGACCTGTTTGTCCACGCCCGTGATCCCGGCGTTCGAGGCCGCGCCGACGAACTGCATTCTGAGCACGTCGCTCTGTTGGTCTTTGAATTTTGTTCTTTGAGCTTTGTGCTTAAAGGAAACTTGAGTTTTGGAAGCGGCGGCTTGCAGCGTGAAGACGACTTCGCTTGGCGTGAGATAGAGCGTGTAGCTGCCGGCGCGAGCCGCGAATTTGACGCGCGCGTCAGCTTGGCCGCGATTCTCCTCAAAGACGAGCGGCGTCTTGTCGTAGCTGACATCGAGTTCGCTTTCGTTCGCGGAAAGGGGAGCATCGGAAAATGCGCTTGGCGTCTTTTCGGAAAACGCGCTTTGAATATTTTCTGCGGCGGCCTTTGGCAGCTGAATCGTCAAAGAACCGAGTAAGAGTGTTAAAGTCAAAAGCATTACTAAAGGGCGAATGCTGTAAGCGTTTGTTTTCATCCTTCTTTTCTCCATTCTGGGCTAAAGGGTTTATCTGACCGCGCCGTGAAAGCTGTGCTCGTCGCGGAGCAGAGAGGTTAGACAAATGAGCAACGCGCCCGCTTGCGTGACGCTCGAATGGAGCGTGCCCGCCTCGGCGCGTCGAAAGATCGCATGGACTGTCGTGCCTGCGAGCGTGGCTGCTTCCGAAGCGGTAATCAATGAAGCTTCCGCGTCGCAGTCCGCGCACCGCGCCTCATGATTCGTGCGTTGGCTGAAGACCAGCACGCGCTCTATCTCGATGGTGATTTCCGTTCTTCTTTTCATGGCATTCATCTTTGCTGTCCGAAATTGTTTTCCACACTGCTGTGCTTCGCGTTACAATCAGGCACTGCTTTGGCCGTTGGCTTCGGAATCAAAAAATCCCTTTCGCGCGCCCGCTAGATATGTAAATACAGGTCGGCGGGGCTGCGGGTCTTTAGAAAGCTCTGAGAGTTTTCTGAGGTTTTCTTAAAAAAGTTCTGAAGGCGAGCACATGCCCAGACAAACGGGACAGCTTTACGAATTCGGTTCGTTTCGCTTAGACACAGCGGAGCGTCTGCTCTTCTGCGGCGAAGAGGTCATCTCGTTGACGCCGAAGGTCTTTGACACGCTGCTGGTTCTGATTGAGAACAGCGGCCACGTCCTCGGCAAAGATGAGCTGATGCAGCAGGTCTGGCCTGACAGCTATGTCGAAGAGAACAATCTGGCGCAGAACATCTCTATCCTGCGTAAAGTGTTGGGCGAGCAGGCGGGCGGCCTCAAGATGATCGAGACTGTGCCGAAACGCGGTTATCGCTTCGTCGCGCAGGTCAGAGCCATCGGAGAGAGAACGGATGTCATCGTGCGCGAACGCACGCGCGCGCGAATCGTGATTGAAGAAGAGACGGCAGATGAAGACGAGCCTCAGTTTCAAATTCCGCCGCACACGAGGCATGAAGCCCTGCCCGCGCTGGCTTTAGCGAAAGCCACACAGACGGAGTTGCCGTCTGAGATTGACGACATTATCCATCGCGCGCCCGAAACGCGTTACGCCAGAAGCGGCGATGTCAATATCGCTTATCAAGTCGTCGGCGACGCGCCGCTCGATCTGGTCTTCGTCATGGGCTGGGTCTCGCATCTCGAATATTTCTGGGAAGAGCCTTCGTTCGCGCGCTTCCTCGCGCGCCTCGCCTCATTCTCGCGGCTGATTCTGTTCGACAAACGCGGCACGGGGCTTTCAGACCGCGTTCCTAATACGGAGCTGCCCACGCTTGAGCAACGCATGGACGACGTGCGCGCTGTTTTGGAAGCCGTCGGCTCAGAGCGTGCCGCGCTCATCGGCGTCTCCGAAGGCGGGCCGATGTGCAGCCTCTTCGCCGCGACCTATCCCGAAAAGACCATCGCCCTCGTGATGATCGGAACTTACGCCAAGCGAATTTGCGATGAAGATTATCCGTGGGCGCCGACTGCCGATGAGCGTCAGCATTTTTACGAGCTGATGCAGAGGGAATGGGGCGGCCCGGTGGGCATCGACGAGCGCGCGCCTTCGGTCGCGGACGACCCGCACTTCCGCGAATGGTGGGCGACGTATCTCAGGATGGGCGCGAGTCCGGGCGCGGCTCTTGCTCTGACGAAGATGAACGCGGACATAGACGTGCGCCACGTCCTGCCTTCGATTCGCGTGCCGACGCTCGTCATACACCGCGAAGGCGATCTCTGTTTGAAAGCCGAAGAGGGACGCTATGTCGCCGCGAGCATCCCCGGCTCGAAATACGTCGAGCTGCCGGGCGTGGATCACTTGCCTTTCGTCGGCGATCAGAATGCGATACTCGATGAGGTCGAAGAGTTTTTGACGGGCGTGCGTCACGCGCCGGAGTATGATCGCGTGCTGGCGACGGTGCTGTTTACGCGGATTGTTGATTCCGCCAAACAGGCCGCGCAAGTCGGAGAGAGACGCTGGCGCGACCTGCTTGAGCGTCATCAGGCGCACGTCCGCCGCGAGCTAGAGCTTTTCAAGGGGCGCGAGATTGAGATGGTCGGCGACGGCCTGTTGGCAACCTTTGACGGGCCTGCGCGCGCGATTCGTTGTGCCTGCGCGATCACGGATTCGGCGTCGCGTTTGGGCATCAAGATTCGCGCTGGTCTACACACTGGCGAATGCGATGTGATGGAAGACAAAGTGGGCGGCATCGCCGTCGAGACCGGCGCGGCGGTGGCGGCGCACGCGAGCATCGGCGAAATTTTAGTTTCAAACACCGTCAAAGATTTGGTCGCGGGTTCGGGCATTCGCTTTGAAGAGCGCGGCACGCACTCGCTCGAAGACATTCCGGGCGAATGGCGATTGTTTGCGGTCGAGCGCGGCGTGTGCGTCAGGCGTTGAGGAACTGAAAAGCTTTTCGCCACAGAGGACACAGAGCACACAGAGGAAGAAAAATGAATTGAGATGGTAAAGCTTTTCCGTCTCTGTGTGCTCTGTGTCCTCTGTGGCTAATCTTCTCCGACGCTTATCTCTTCGCAGAGTTTAGTAATCGCGCGTTCGAGGTTCGTGTCAATCTCTTGAAGCTTCTGAATCACGCGAGAGGGAAGGCGGAGCGTGATAATCTCTGCTGCTTCCGCCGGAGTTTCCAGCGCGTGGCGGATGGCCTTCAACATGAGGTCGTAGTCAACCGGCTTTGATAAATAATCATGCACGCCGAGTCGCTCGCATTGCGCGCGCAGTTGCTCATTCTCTTCGCCCGTGATGACGATGACGGGCACGCCCGCGTCGAGCGCGCGTATCTCGCGCAAGACCTGCGAGCCGTGCATCTCAGGCAGCGTCATGTCGAGCAGGATTGCATCAGCCCCTCCCGTCTTGAACTCCGCGATGCCCTCTTCGCCCGTATAAGCGATTCTCACTTGGTAACCGGCTTTTTTCAGCGACGACTCGTAAAGCTCAGCCAAATCCTCTTGATCTTCGACGATAAGAATGCAATGCTCGCTCATAAATCCCCCTTGAAGAGTTTTCAGTTTTTAGTTCTCAGTTTTTAGTTGATTGCGCGTAGCTTTCGGCCATAGACTGCTGCCGCAATCTGAAAACTAAAAACTGAAAACTAAAAACTGTGCTCCGATTATAGCTGAAACTTCTTTATGAGTCCTGTCGCCATCGTTCTCATCCTGCTCGTGGTCGCGGTCATCCTCTTCGGGACAGAGCGCATTCCGATAGATATTGTGACGATATTGCTCGTCATCATGCTGGTCGTGACGGGGACGCTCTCGGCTACGGATGCGTTCGCGGGCTTTGGCAATGACATCATCATTACCATCGCGGGGCTGTTTATCTTGACGGGCGGACTGGTCAAGACGGGCGTGGTGGACACCGTGGGGCGGCGTCTGCACAAGATTTCGGGCGGGAGCGAGTTTCGCCTGACAGCTTTGATTATGGTGGTCGCGGCGATGTGCGCCGCCTTTATGAAGAACACGACGACGACCGCGATGTTCGTTCCCGTCGTTCTGGGCATCGCCGAAAGAGCGCGCATCGCTCCGTCAAAGCTGATGATGCCGCTCGCCTTCGGCGCAATCTTGGGCGGCACTTGTACGCTCATCGGAACTTCGACGAACCTCGCGGTGAGCGGAGCTATCACGCGTTACGGGATGCAGCCATTTTCGCTGTTCGAGCTGACGTGGGTTGGCGTGCCGATTGTCCTGGTCGGGATGCTCTACATGCTGCTCATCGGTTTGCGCCTCCTGCCGAGACGCGGCGGCGAGGATTCTCTGACCGAGCAATATCACATACGCGAATACCTCTCGGAAGTCATCGTCACCGAAGCTTCGCCGCTCGTCGGAAGGACGTTGGAGGAGGCGAACCTGAGCAACGATCTTGACCTGACTGTGGTCGGCATCGTGCGCGGCAAACAGGGACGCATTGCGCCGAGCGCGCAGGAGATAATTCAAGCCAACGACCTGCTGCTGGTGCAGGGACGCGTCGAAGACATCCTGCGCGTTAAGACGGAGGCGGGCATTGAGATTAAAGCGGATTTCAAGCTGAGCGATAACGTGCTTGAGAGCGAAGAGGTGGAGCTGTTTGAAGTGATGGTCTTGCGCGGCTCGGATTTCATCGGGCGCACGCTCAAGGGCTTGCGCTTCAGGCAGCGTTACGGCCTGACCGCGCTCGCCATCAATCGTCAGGGCGTCGCGCTCTTGACCAAGCTCAGCACAGTTAGCTTACGTTTCGGCGACGTGCTGCTCGTGCAGGGCAAACACGAACAGCTTGAGCATCTGATTGCAGACGGCAACCTGCTCCTGCTCGAAGATGTTTCCGAAAGGCAGGGGCGTTACGGCAAGCGGCGTTGGGCTTTAATCGCCTTCGGAGTCTTTCTGTTCTTCTCCATCACGCATCCGCCGCAAGTCCCTCTGCCGGTCGCCGTGCTCATCGGCTCGCTTATCCTGCTGGCGAGCAAGGCCGTGCGCCTGACGGAGATGTACGACCTCATCGAGTGGCGTTTGATCGTCCTCATCGCGGGCATGATTAGCTTCGGGACGGCGATGGAGAAAACGGGCGCGGATAAATATCTGGCCGACTTGATTGTGCGCGGCGTCGGGAGCTACGGCGGCCTGGCCGTGCTCGCCGGATTTTTCCTGTTGACGGTCGCGCTCACGCAGCCGATGTCGAATCAGGCTGCGGCTCTCGTCGTGATTCCGATTGCGGTGCAGACGGCCACGTCTCTCGGACTCAATCCGCGTACCTTCGCCGTGATGGTCACATACGCCGCGTCCTGCTCATTCCTCACGCCGCTTGAGCCTGCGTGCGTGCTCATCTTCACGCCCGGTCGTTATCGCTTTCTGGATTTCGTCAAGGTCGGCTCGATACTGACGCTCGCGGTCTTCGCCATCGTGATGCTGCTCGTGCCGCTCATCTGGCCTTTGCAGGTGAAGTGATTTGCGTTGAGCATGTGATCTCGCTTCTATCCTCGCGCCGATGACGTGCTAAAATATTTGCGAGCAATTTTTAGTTGAGGACTCAACGCTTATGTATCAAATAGAGTTGGAGAAAGCGAAAGCGCAGCTTGTCAGCCTCTTTCAGAGCGCGTTGGATGGCGAAGAGATTATTATCACGCAAAACGATCAACCAGTTCTGAAACTGATGCCGATTCCGGTCGCGAAGCCGCGTCGTCGGCAGAGCGGAAGCGCGAAAGGCTTGATGACAATGTCGGATGATTTTGATGCGCCGCTGGAAGATTTTGCAGAGTATATGCAATGAAGCTATTGCTCGATACGCATACATTCTTGTGGTTCATTGACGACAACCCGCGTTTGAGCGCGCAAGCAAACAAAAGGTTATGGTAGGTTGATTCATTTATTAAACTGCTGAGATAAGCTGCCTGAGCGTCAAGGTATCGGCGAAGGATGTTTGGAGCAAGGGGTCTTAGTGAAAAAAGCTCGCCGCCCGATAGTCAAAACCCTCTGGCGCAGCCTGCGCCTCTTGTGTCCCGTTTGCGGGCACGAGTCAATCTTTCACAGGCCGTTTAAGATCAAGCATCATTGCTCGACCTGCATGGCTCTCTTCAAGCGCGAGGCTGGATTCTTCGTCGGAGCGATCATGGCTAATGTAGTGACGACGGAGTTTTTGATTATGCTGCTCGGCATCTTCCTCTTGGCTGTCGTCGGCGCGGATTACGGGCGCGTCATCCCCTCGCTCTTCGTCACCGCGCTCGTCTTTCCCGTCGCCTTCTATCATCATAGCTGGAGTCTCTGGCTCGGCTTCGATTATCTGATCGAATCACTGCCGAAATATGATGGACATAACTCTGCGAAGACCGGGAAGCTGGATTAGATAGTTTTTCAAATTTCAAATTTGGAATCTCAAATCCGAAATAACCAAACTACTTTGTTTCATCAAGCAAGTGGCAGGAATGCGTTTTAATCGCCAGCCAGATTTCCTGGCCGGGCGCGAGACGCAATTCGCGCACGGCCTGCGAGGTGACGCTGACAGCCCACGTGACGCCGCTTCTGACGCGGACGAGCACGAGATTGCTTCTCTCTTCAATCGTTCTAATCTCGCCCCGGAGAATGTTGCGCGCCGAGGTCGAGCGTAGCTCTTCGGTCGCCAGCAAAATGTCGCCCGAGCGAACGGCGACTCTCACGCTTTCGCCGTGACTCTCTTTCGCCAGAGGAATCTCAAGCTCGCTTTCGCCGCTCTCATCCTTGACGCGCACGGTCATTGTTCCGGCTTCGGTGTTTCTGTGACGGACGTGGCCGTCAAACACGTTTTCAACTCCGGTCAGGCGCGCGACGCTGGCTGTGACGGGGCCGGTAAAGATTTCAGTCGGCTCTCCGGCGGCTGTGATGCGACCATGCTCGTACGCGATCAGGTAATCGCCGAGCATGATCGCCTCGTCGCGGTTGTGCGTGACGTAGATGATCGGCAGATGCAGCTCGCGGTTTATCATTTTGAGGTCGGCGATGATGTCCTGCTTGGTGGATTCATCTATCGCCGAGAGGGGTTCATCCAAGAGGAGCAGTTGCGGCTTGCTCGCCAGAGCGCGAGCAAGCGCGACGCGTTGAGCTTCGCCGCCGGAGATTTCATGCGGGCGGCGCGCGGCGGTGTGCGCGATTCGCAGACGCTCCATTAACTCGACGGCTCTCTCTCGCCTCTCATGCTTCGCCGGAGCGTTGGTCGCAAACTCGACGTTGCCGAGCGCGGTCATGTGCGGAAAGAGCGCGAGGTTCTGAAAGACGAGGCCGACTTTGCGCGAGCGTATCGGCTGGTTGATTTTACGTTCGGAGTCAAAGAGCGTGTGGCCGTTGATGCTGATGTGGCCTGCGTCGGGCTGTATAATTCCGGCGATGGCTTTGATCGTCGTCGTTTTGCCGGAGCCCGACGGGCCGAACAGAATCGTAATCTCAGGCGGCGCTTCGACCTCTATCGAGAGCGTGAACTTCTCGCGCGCGATGCCGCCGAAATCCTTTTTGATTCTGATTGAAATCATTGCAGGGAAATTTTAATCACGAGCAATAAGCCACAGAGAACACAGAGGACACAGAGAGAAATATTAGATGAAATGAAAGCGTTTAGTTTCTATTTCTTGTTCTAACCTCTGTGCTCTCTGTGCCCTCTGTGGCTATTTTACGAGCATCACTTTTAAATAGCACTGCGGCCAACGATTTTGTTGGTGGCGTAAATCAGCGTGAGCACGATGACGGAAAGGATGATGACCAGCGTCAGCGCGTCATCGTCGCGCCCGGCCTGCGTCGCGTCGTAAATCGCAATCGCCGCCGTTTGCGTCTTGCCCGGAATATTTCCGGCGACCATCAAGGTCGCGCCAAAGTCTCCGAGCGAGCGCGCGAAGGCGAGCATCGCGGCGGCGATGATGCCGCGCGAAGAGAGCGGCAGCGTGATGCGCCAGAAGATTTGCCACTCGCTCTTGCCGAAGGTGCGCGCAGCGTCTTCCAATTGCTCGTTGACAGTCGAGATGGCCGCCCGCGAACTCTTGACCACCAGAGGCAACGCGCCGATGGCCGCCGCCAGCACAGCTCCCTGCCAGGTGAACACGATCTGCCATCCGGTCGTCGCTTTCAGAGCGCGACCGATGGGGCTGTTGACGCTCAAGAGCACCAACAGATAGTAGCCGAGCACCGTCGGCGGCAAGACCAACGGCAGCGTGATAATCGAATCCAACAGCTCTCGCCCGAAGAACCGGCGGCGGGCTAAGAGCCATGCCAGGGCGACGCCGACGATGAGGACGAGAGCGGTTGCGATCAGCGCAACCTTGAAGGAGAGCGCGAGCGGAAACCAATCAATGTGCTTCATCGGCCACGAAGATAGCATATCTTTTCGCGCTCCCGTCAGGAGTTTAAAATCATTTCATCCGGCCCGCCGCTCCTCCGTTCAGTTTCTTCCCAACGCCATCTCTCCTGATATATCATTGCCGCCGAATTTTCCATTTTCAGCAAAGGACTCACCTCATGGCATCGCTCAAAGCTTTATGCTTCTCTCTGTTGCTCGCCGCGATGTGTCTCGTACTTGGCTGCTCTCGCCAGCCTACGACCGGGCAGGGCAATGCAGCGGAAATCAATGTCGCGGCGGCGGCTAACCTGACCGATGCTTTCGCGGAAGTCGCCAAACAATTTACGGCGGACACAGGCGTCAAGGTGGTTTACAGTTTCGGCGCGACGGCTGACCTTGCGAAGCAGATTGAGAACGGCGCGCCGTTCGATGTCTTCGCGGCGGCTGATGTGGAGCACGTTGACGGGCTGGACGGTAAAGGACTGCTCACGCAAGGCACACGCGCAGTGTATGCGCGCGGGCGGCTCGTGCTCTGGACGCCGCAAGGGAGCAGCCTCAACCTCAGTCGAATCGAGGACATTACGCGCGCCGAGGTGAGCAAGATCGCCGTCGCCAAGCCCGACGTTGCGCCTTATGGTCGAGCCACGGTTGAAGCCCTCCGCGCTTTGAATCTGTGGCAACAGGTCGAGCCTAAAGTAGTGTATGCGCAGAACGTCACGCAGACGAAGCAGTTTGCTTCAACGGGCAATGCGGAAGTGGCTTTCCTCCCGCTCGCCCTGATGAAGCCGAACGAGGGACGATATGTCGAGGTTGACGAAAAATTGCATCAACCGATAGATCAGGCGTTGGGAGTGGTCAAGGCTTCGGGCAAACAGGAGGCCGCGCGTCGCTTCACGGAGTTTGTGCTGAGCGATAAGGGGCAAAGGATACTTGAGCAGTACGGCTATCGAAACCCGCAAGCAGCCAAGCCGTGAGATTCTACAAAATAATCAAAACCGAATCGTCGAGCGATAAATAGCCGGACAAGCTTTGACGCCTCGATGAATCGTCATTAATCGTTGTCTCATTCAAACGCTCGTGCTACATTCTAGCTTCTCACCGGGCAACTATTGACGCTTTTCTTTAGCTCGCAATTCGATATTACAGAAGCTGACGGCGGAGACCTGATGGCATCAACGAACAGGCAGGAGGGCGTTGAATCTTCGCCTCTCAATTCCGGCAGCCGCAGCAGTCGTGATTTGTTCGACCCGCAGGCCGCAGCCTTTGAGCGGCGGACAGGTTTTCCCGCGACGCTGTGTCGCGAGATTGCGCACGCCGTGATTGAATTGGGAGACGCTCGCGCGGGCGATTGCGTGGTCGAGCTGGGCGCGGGCACCGGGCAGATCGGGCAATGGTTCGACGAGGCTGTGCGTTACATCGGACTTGATTTATCGGCGGGGATGCTCAGCGAATTTCGCAAGCATGTCGGGAGCGATTTCGGCAACAAGGCGATTATCCGTGCCGACGCGAATGCGACTTGGCCGTTTGCGAGCGGCGCGGCGCGCGTGGTCTTTAGCTCCCGCGCGGTACATCTGTTTGAACATGAGCACGTCGCGCGTGAACTCTTCCGCGTGGCCGCGCGCGACGGCGCGACGCTCATCATCGGGCGCGTCGAGCGGGAGCGCGAGGGGACGAGGGCGCGCATGTCCAGAGAGATGAACCGGCGGCTGCGCCAACGCGGATTCGAGGGGCGCGGCGGCGAGCATTCGAGCCGCAAGCTCTTTGACGCATGCCTGCGACGCGGCGCAAAAATTTTGGAGCCGCAGATGGTGTCTAGCTGGAAAGTCACGTCCAGCGCAAGCGAGTCCATCGCCTCATGGCGCAGCCTTGCGAGCCTCGGCGGCCTGCCCGTTCCGGCTGAGATTCGGCAAGAGATTTTGACGGAGCTTGAGGCTTGGGCTGAACAGGAGTTCGGCGGCTTGGACCGCGAATACGAATCCGTGGAAACATACGTGCTCAGCCCCTTGCATGTGCCAACTGCTTACGAATGAAACTGTAGGGGCGGGGACAAGTCCTCAGCCCGTATCGTCCGTCAGGACGATCTGCGACATTCATAATTATTCAAGCTTGAGTGTCATCGTCAATAGATTCGCGCATACGCGCGGCGGGCTGAGGACTTGTCCCTGCCCCTACAAATTTATTCAAAACCTCTAAAGGATAGCGAGCTAATCTAAATGGAAAATGAACTGCTCACCGCGCTTGGCAAATCATTGTTGTCAGGCTCGCTCGATGACGAGCATCTGATGGCGCGAACGGGCGAGCCGACGCCCGTGCAGATTTTGCCCGAAGCCAATGTGATTAAGATTGGCGGCCAGAGCTTTATTGACCGGGGACGCGCCGCCGTCTTTCCGCTCATCGAAGAGGTCGCGGAAAATCTGGGTCATCATAAGATGATTATCGGCACGGGCGCGGGCACGCGCGCGCGTCATGCTTACAGCGTCGGGATTGACCTCGGACTTCCGACCGGAGTCTTGAGCGTGCTCGGCACATTCGTCAGCATGCAGAACGCGCGGATGCTCAACTACCTGCTCGCCAAGTACGGCATCCCCTTCATAGAGCCGGCACAGTTCGCGCAGCTTCCGCATTATCTCGCGGAGCGCGGCGCGGTGCTCTTCTTCGGCATGCCGCCCTATACATTCTGGCATCAGAATCCGGCGGTCGGGCGCATCCCGCCACATCGCACCGATACTGGCAGCTATCTCGTCAGCGAGGTCTTCGGCGCGCGTTCGATGATTTACGTCAAGGACGAAGAGGGCTTGTACACGGCTGACCCGAAGAAGGATCGGGGCGCGAAGTTCATTCCGAAGATTACCGTCGGTGAATTAGATGAGCTTGACCTGCAAGACGTGGTGGTCGAGCGCAGCGTCCTTGAGTTGATGAAGCACGCGACCTATCGCCGCTCGATTCAAGTCATCAACGGGCTTGAGCGCGGCAATCTGACCAGGGCTCTGAACGGCGAACACGTCGGCACGATCATCACCGCCGACTGAAGCTCTTGATGAAAGCCAGGCTGTCAAAATTCTTTGCCTTAAATATTTTTAGAGAGGGAAGCCTAAATTGACTGACGCATACAAACAGGACGATGGCCGTCATCACATCAAATCAATGCTCATGCGCGAGAGCCTGTTGGACAAAGACCTGCAAAGGTCAACCGAGACGCCTGTCTATCGGATGCTGCCGAACGCGTATGTCGTCAAAATCGGCGGGCGTTCGATTCTCGATGCCGGTCGAGAGGTAGTCTATCCGGTCGTCGAAGCTCTGATTCGATGCCTCGCGGATAAGAAGCTCATCATCGGCGTCGGCGGAGGCGTCCGAAGCCGCCACGTCTTCTCAATCGGGATTGACTTGGGGCTGCCTTCAGGAGTTCTCGCGCAGCTTGCGATGGCGGACGCGCTCGGCAACGCGCACATTCTCGGCACGCTGCTCTCGCCTTACGGAGTCGTGGCGATTCCGCCAGAAATCTTCGGCCATCTCTTGCCGCTCTTTATACAGAGCGCGCCCGGCGTCATCTTCAACGGCGTGCCGCCCTATTCGCTCTGGGAGCACCCGCCCGCGCTTGGTCGCATCCCGCCACATCGCACTGACGCCGGATCGTTCCTGCTCGCGGAATGTTTCGGGTGCAAGTCTTTGGTCTTGGTGAAAGACGTTGACGGACTTTACGACCGCGACCCGAAGGCGCACGCCGACGCAGAGTTGATACGCGAGATAAGCAGCAGAGAGTTAAAAGAGCAACATCTGGAAACGCTGCCCTTCGACCGCGTGCTGATTGACCTTTTGGAGAACGCGCGCCTCTTGCGCTCTTTTCAAATCGTCAACGGCCTGCATCCTGAGAGAATCGAAGCCGCCCTCGCAGGCGAACACGTCGGCACGATCATCCACGCGGATCATTAGCAGTCTGAAGAAAATTTCGCGCAAAGGCGCAAAGAAGAGCACGACAAGCTTAGTGTCATTCAACAGCTTAGCGTGCTTCCTTTGCGCCTTTGCGCGAACCTTTCGTTTGCTTTAACTGTTCGTTATCTTTTCCTCTTTCTCACAGGCGCGGTGTACGTCACAGTCAGTTGCGGGCGCGCTTTCTGCGTCGCGCTTTCGCGGCTCTGAAAGACGATGGCGGTCGCGCCCTCAGTTTCGTCGCCGCGCAGGAGCCAGCCGTAATTTGTCTTCGGCGCGTCAAGCCAGCCCTGCACATCCGACACCATCTGCGGCGTCGAGCCGAAAGTGTAAACGCCTGCGGCGGCTGCCGTCTGAGACGCGCTTTCGTCCGACACAAAATCTCCGCCCGGCTGTGACCAGAGCTTGTCAGGATAAAAGCTGTGCAGCCAGGTAGCGTCGCCCGCCGACGCCGGCGCGCCTCTGCCGCCCTCGCTGCTCGACGCGCCCTCGCCCCAATCCGAAGTGAGGCGGTGCAGCGTGACCTGTCTGTTTGCGCTTTGGCCGCCGCCTGCTCCGCTTCGATTCGCGCCCGCGCCCTTCGTCGCTGTCATGGTTAGTTTGACTGAAAGAATCTTCGAGCCTGCGGGGATGGCTTTTGAGATGTCGAACGCGATGAGGCCGCGCCGGATGCTGTTCTCAGCCTGTCCCGTGCGTCCGACGAAGATGGTTGCGCCTTTGCCACTGCTCAAATCCCCGTTCGGACTCTCAATGATCGTGTTGTCCTTGCTGGCCTGTACGACTTTCTGTTGCTTGACAGGCGCAACCTTCAACCCTGTCGCCGTCACCGAAAAACAGAGCGACAAGCACAGTGATAAAACGAGCAACCGTCTCATCTCAAACCTCCTTGAATCAACGCCCGACAAATTCTTTGCGTTCCTTTGCGCGTTCCCTCTTTGCGCTCTTTGCGGTTAAGCGCTTTTAAACGCAAAGGACGCAAAGTTGAAGACGCAAAGGGGCGCAAAGGAGTTGATGCTATTTATGATGGCTGGCACGGCTCAATGCCTTCGCCGGTCACTTCGACATTCTGCATCATCCCTAAATCCGAGTGTAGCAGGATGTGGCAGTGAAGCAAGTAGCGACCCGTAAAGGTACGAAAACGTGAACGAATCTTGACACTTCCATTGGCGGGCAGGCTGACCGTGTCTTGCCATCGCCAATCTTCCGGCACGACGCCCGCGCGCACCACCTGAAAATGATTGACGTGAATATGAAAGGGATGCTCCGCGCCCGTCTCGTTGACGATCTCCCATTCCTCGACCGCGCCGAGCTTGATCGTCTGGTCAATGCGCTCAGGGTCATACGGTTTGCCGTCAATCAGAAACGCGCTCGCCACCGTCTCATTGCCCTTCAAACCGCTACAGAGTTTCGCGTTCGGATAGAGCTTGCACGTCTCGCCGCGCGCCTGCTCGGGACAGACTTGAAACCTGATCGTTCGTCGCCCCGTCAACTCGCTGTCGAGAATAGGATTCTGAAATTGTGTGAGCGGCGGAAGGCTCTGCGGCAGAGACATGTTGAGAGGCTTGCCTGCGACTTCGAGGACGGCCAACACTTGATTCCCCGTGCGTCCCTGATACCTTTCCTTGTACATCAGATAACGCCCCGGCTTAAAAAGCTGGACGAGAAAGTCCGCGCGACCGCCGGGCGGCAGCACGTAGTCAGTCAGACGTTCCATGCGTCGGAGCGGATAGCCGTCAACCGCTACTAGCATCATCGCTTCAAACACGTCGTCGCCATTGAGCAATTGCAGCTTGACGAAGCCGCCGGGCGTCGCCGTCGCGTTGATGAATCGCCAACGCTGTACCTCTCCGGGTCGCAGGCGCAAAGTCGGCTGAAACTTACCGTTGACTGTGTACGCGGCTTCCGCGTGTTCGCAGGCGTAAAGCTTTTCCGCTTCCTTTCCCAAAATCTCTTGAATCATCCACACGCGGTCTGCGGCTTCGGGCGCGAGCTGCCGCTCTTTCGCGTCCTCGACAATCAATGCGCCCGCCATCCCGTTCATCACTTGCAAGCCGGTCGAGCCATGTACGTGCCCGTGGTACCAGAACGTGCCCGACGGATGCGACTCTGGAAGACGGAAACAATATTGATATTCGGTCTGCGGCTCGATCTTGAGAAAGGAGTTGTCCGAAGGAGCTTTGGGCGAGACGTGCAGGCCGTGCGTGTGCAGGTTGGTCGTGTTAAAGCAGTGCGGGTGATTGAGATGCTCTTTCGTGCAGGGCGCATCACGGTTTGGACCGAGCTCGTTGACGAGCCTGAGGCGAAGCTCTTCGCCCGGACGCAGCCTCAAGGTCGTGCCGGGAATTGAGCCGTTATAGCAGCGCGTGCGCTCGACGCGCAGTCCCGCCGCCTCGCGTATCGGCACGTCGGCTTCGACCACACGCAGGGTCGTGTGAAGCACGCCGTCTCTTGAGTATTCGACCGGCGGCTCGGAAAATGATTCGTAATATTTTGGCGGCGCGGCGCGCCTGGTCTTGCGCGCTTGTCCGGGTGATGCGCGAGAGGTTGCTAAAGCTGCGGCGAAGCCTGTTCCGGCCAGCAGGAAATCTCTTCTCTTCATGATAGTGTCCGCCAAGATAAAAACGACAGCCGCAAATCTTAACTTGCGACTGTCGCTTTTTTGTGTGCCCGCTCAAACAAATTTCAGGTCGCCTTGCAGACGGGCGGCGTACAGGGTTGCGTGGTTCGGTTGATGCAGGCCGTCGCCGCCGGAGTATAAGTGGGCAACGATTGGCACGGCCCGACGCCCGTCCCGTCATCCTGCACCGTGACGTTCTTCATCATGCCGACATCCTCGTGAATCAGAATGTGGCAGTGGATGACGTACTCGCCGGGAAAGACCAGAAAGCGCGTGCGTATGTTCAACTGGCCGGGTCCCGTGGTTTTCGACATCTGAGCCGGAATCGGCGCGGTGTCAGCCCACATCCAGTTGCAGGGATTGTTCGGGTCAAGCGCCGGACATTTGCGGTCTGCCGGGTTGACCTCAAAGTCAATCGTGCGTCCCACGATTTGAAACGGATTGACGTGAATGTGGAACGGGTGCGGGAAATCCGGCCCGCCGAAGTTTTGCAGTTGCCACTGCTCCGCCGTGTTGACCTTGACGACGACGCCGGGGTCTGCGGGCTGGTAAGCTTGATTGTCAATCATAAACTGGCCGCCGCCGGTCGGGCCGCCGCCTACGCCCTTAAAGTTAACCTGCCGGGGCGTAGTATTGTCCACGCTGGTAATCGCCTGTAGCTGAGCCGGCCTCGTCCCCGGAACGACTGCGGGCAGCCTTTCGTTGTCAGTCCCCGAATAGACTTCCACATAGGCGAGCACCTGATTCGTCCTCAGAGATGCGGAGACCGTGAGGTTGATGGCCTCTTTATTCTCCGGCGTGTTAGCGCGCGACGGCTGGATGTTATAGCTGACCGCATCTTTGGGAAAAGCGTCCTTGACCAAGACGTACTTGCCCGGCCCGGTCGTCTTACTCACCGCCGCCGGAATGTTAATCAGAAAGTCCGCGCGATTGCCTGCGCCCATCAAGTGTTTGCGGACTGGCTGCGGCGTGAAGCCGTAGAACGAGAGGCCGTCCACCGCAATCAAATTCATGATGGCGGTCTGGCTGTCGAGCGCGGGATAGACCGGACAGATGGGACCCGCAGGATCGGTCGGGTCCGGGCCGCAGTCGAGCACCTGCGTGTCCTGAATCACGGCTTGCGGATCGTTGCTCATCTTGATGAGCCGGAGTTTCAATAACCCGCGCGGCGTCCCCGTCCCGTTGATAAAACGCCAGCGAAAAGTCTGCCCCGTCTTCATCTGCAACGTCGGCTTGCATTGACCGTTAATCAGAAAGCCCGCCGAATTCGCCGTCGAGCTTTTCTCAGTGTAAACGGGCGGAATCGGAGGCGGGGGCGCGCCCTGCGGCGTGAACATCACCTCCTGCATCAGAAATATTTTGTCGCGGTCGGGCTGCACTATCTCCTGTCCGACCGGCTCGCGGACGATGAGCGCGCCCGCCATCCCGCTCGTCACCTGATAGCCGGACGAGCCGTGTACGTGCGCGTGATACCAGTAAGTACCGGGTTCGTGAATCTCCGGCAGCACGACGCAATAGTTGTTGGTTTCGCCGGGACCAATATCGACCAGCACGTCGTCAGACGAGAGTTGAATCTTACCGGCATCTACGGGGCCGCAGTTCGGATTCGGCCCCGAACCCGACGAGGAAGGAATGCAATGCAGTTGCCCGTTACTGAGGATGCTCGACGGCGACACGAAGAGGCCGTGAAAGTGCAGGTTCGTGTGCATGAAGCATTCGGGCGGCGTAGACGTGGCCGCGTCGGTGCTGCTGCTCATCGTCATCGCAGTCATCCCGCCGGTGGGGCAGGGGTCGTCAGTAAAGGGCGATTGCGTCGGCAGCTTGTTATTGAGCGTGATTTTCATCCGCGTGCCGGGGTCAACCAGCATCGTCGGCGCGGGAACGCTGCCGTTGTAAATCGGAACCTGTCCGTAGGCGGAGTTTGAGCCGCACACGAATTTCCAATTAGCCATCTCAAGGTTCAGCGTCATCGTGAGCAAGTTCTGCCCGTCCAAGACGCGAGCCTCCGCCGTTTCGGGTTCGCGGAACGGCTGAGAGATGTCGGATGAAGACGGATTGAGCGCGCTGAATGCGGGCGGCTTGACTCCTTTACCGCCGCCACCACCGCCGCCGCCACCGCCGCCGCCACCGCCACCACCGCCTTTCCCTTTCCCTTTGCCTTGTCCTGAGCCGGGCTTCTGCGCATCCACTAAAGATGCGCTGGCGGCGATGAGAGCCGCCGCGCTCATGCCGCTCAGGATAAATCGCCTGCGGCTGAGAGTTTGATCCGGCGAAGCCGAATCGTGATTGGAATCCAGGGCTTGAGCTTCCCCTTGCTCAAGCCGTTCGTCTTGCGAGCTGTCGGGTGGGTTCTTCCGTTTCATTCTTGAGCCTCCTTTGCATTGGAACAGCGATTCTCTAAAAACGCTTTGGTGAGATCGCTAATTCTAAGGAACGATAATCAACGACAATTTAAGTCAATCCCTGAGACGAGAATTGACGAGACGAGAGCCTGATGAAATCGAATTGCTGGCATGAATTGAAGAGCTGTCGCAAAGCAGAGAACACATTTTCGTCGCCCACCGAAGTTAAAGCGTCAAGCATAGAGGACGCGGGCGAGAGTTGCTCGCCTCCTCTTTTATCAAACAGGAGAATCAACGTGTGAGTAGGAAGGAATAAAGATTACAGCTTGCTTCCAGCGCGACCCTGAGAGCTGAAGCTTCGGGCGCGCACTGCGGGACGAAAGACCTGCGCCCGCAGCCTCAGAAAATTATGCTTGAATTGATTTGACGCCCGGACGCGGCAAACCCATCGCGCCCGACAAAGAAAGCTCCCACCAAGGTTCGGAGGATAAACCCTTCGCTCGTTTCGGTTAAAGAAACAGTCCGCCGACCTTTTCAATCAGCTCGAAGTAGATGACGATTCTCCACGCTGTGCGAGGCGCAAGGATTTAATCTTCTCGCGCTTCTGATTGCGGTGGAAAGTTTTGAGATTGGTCATCTGTTTATTGTCGAGCACCTTGTGCGTCTTCTTCATGTGATAGTAACGCATCTTGCGCAGGTCGGCCTCGGCTGCCGCCAGTTTGTCAATCGCCGCCAACACGTCCTCTTCCGAAGAATCGTGATCGCGTATCAGCGAGCGAAACATAATCTGTGCTTTGCTCAAAGCCGCGCGCAGGTCAACCTTCTCAAGCTCGAACTCGGTTCGCATCTTGTTGAGCTTCGCTTCCTGCTTATCCGTGAGATTGAACTCCTCTGCGCGACGCAGGATCATCCCGATGCCGCCCTTCTGACGCAAAGAGCCGCCGCGCTCTGCGCCGAGGTGTCCCTGTCCGCTCTGCCGAAAGTGCGACTGCTCGCCATTGCCGCCGCTGTTGCCACCGCCGCCGCCGGACGTATCCTGAGACGCGGCTGTCTGCCCGCTCATCCATCTTCGCATGATGTGATTCTCCTTCCTTTGTTGAGTTGATGGTATCACCAGCCAATGCGAATCGCAATGTAAATTCCGTGAGCATTGCAATGTCTGACGCAGCCGCAAACCCTTTCGATGCAGAGAGCTTCAGCCCGCCTCCGACGGCAAAGGGCAGGACTTGGCGCGCTTGATTTTCCCTTCGACCGGAGGCTTCGGATAATACTGCGTCGTCATCTGAACGCTCTTCGCAACCTTTTTACCGGCGATGATTCTGACCAGCTCCAGAGCCTCATCAAGCCCCGAAGAGATGCCGCCGCCCGTCACCACGTAACGCCACGCGCCCGAAGCTTTGTCCTTAAATTTGTTGACGACGAAGCGCGGATAACCCTTGTCGATTTTGATTTTCGGATAACACTCAAGACAGGGAATGAAAGCCCAGTGCGTCGTCGCCTCGAAGCCGTCGAGCAGTCCCGCGCTCGCCAAGAGCAGCGCGCCTTCACAGACAGACACGACAAAGGTCGCCCTCTTGCTCTGCTTCTTCAAAAACTTTTGATACGCGTCATCCTGCATCATCTTTTCCAACGCCGCAGGATCGCCGCCCGGCACCCACAAGAGGTCAAGCTGCGGAGCTTCCGCGAAAGTGTTCTGCGGAGAAAAGCTCAAGCCGTCTCTCGTCATGACAGCCTTGTTCGCCGCCGCGAGGAGTTGAACCGCGACCTCGCGCGTTCCCTTCAACTCCTGCTTCATCCAGTTGAAAATCTCATACGGCGCGGCCACGTCCAGCAAATCAACGCCCACATAAATCGGTATCCCGATCTGAAAAGTCCCGCCCTCTTGCGCCATTAAAACCATCCCTTTCTACGATGTACGCATCACCTGCGAATCATGCCTGCGTTGCCAGAATGGAAAAGCTTCCCAACGCCGCTCCTGCCCGTAATAATCCGCGCGCGTCTCAAGATACTCGTCGAACTCGCGCGTGATGAGAGCTTCGTATTTTTCGAGTCCCGTTTCCACGCCCTTGAAGAAATCACAGATCGCATACGAGGCCAGAATGCCCGAACGCAGAGCCTTCATGATGCCTTGCGAAGAGAGCGGGTCGTAGACGGTCGCCGCGTCGCCCGCCGCGAGCCAGCGATGACCCGTCACTTTTTCGAGACGCTGCGTGTGCGCGGCATGAACTGTCGGCTCGCCTTGCGCCGCCCGCTCTTTCAAACGCGCTCCGGTGTGACGCGTCCGCTTCAAACATTCAAACCATCCGGCGGAAGATTTCAGCCCCAGTTTTTTCACGATGTCTGCGTCGGTCATGCACGCCGCGACGATGCTCGCGTCCGGCAGGAGAGCGGAATACCACCAGCCCTCCTCGAATGCTTCGACGAGCGTGTCTCTGTTCGTCATCGCTGATGAAGATGTGGAGTTGAAAAACATGAACACGCCGAGCAGTTGGTCAAGCGAAGCTTTGCCGACGCCCTGCTGGCTGGCGAACGCCGCACGCCGCCCCGTCGCGTCAACGACGAAAGCGGCCTCAATCGAAAACTGCTCACCGGCGGAGTTGACTGTGAGCCGCCAGCCTTCGCCGTCGTGTCTCTCCGAATTACGCAGAGCCGAGTTGAGATACAAAACGACTCCGCGCCTTTCGGCCTCGCGCGCGAGCATGGCATCAAAGCGTCTTCGGTCGAGATGCCAGCCGCGATTGTACGGGTGATAGATAAACTCGTTGCCGATGAGGGCATCACTGCCCCACGTCGAGCAGGTCGCGTAGGCCGCGACGTGTTCCTCTTTCAAAAAGCTCTCCCAGATTTCCAGTTGACGAAGCAGCGGCTCGATGATGGGCGGCAAGGTTTCGCCAATGCGCAGCCCCTCGTATGAAGAGCTTTCGATGATGGCGAGAGACAATGCGGGATTGTGCTGTCGCAAAGACAGAGCGGTCGCCGCGCCCGCCGGGCCGCCGCCGAGTATCACAACATCAAAACTCTCTGCAATCATGTGCAAATAAAAGCGCAAACAAAGAGAACGTTTCCCGCAAAGGCGCGAAGGCGCAAAGAAGAAACGCAAAGTTGTTGAATGCCACTTGCTCCTTGCGTGCTTTTCTTTGCGCCTTTGCGCCTTTGCGGGAAATTTCTTTTTTCAAACTCATGAGTTCGGATCGTCCTGTTTGACCGCGATGAAGGAGCAGACGACGCCCGCCGGAGCAGTGCCGCCTGAGCCGCTCGAATGCGGAATCGTGCGGACGATAGAGCCGACTATCGCAGGTCTTTGGTCAATCCCGTTCGGCCACGGGCGCACGACGTAGCCGATGTAATCGTAAATCCACTCTTCGCCTCCGATGACGCCCGTGCCCTGAAACCTGACCGTGAAGGGATTGCCGTAAGTCGTAGAGCCTTTGAGCTGCAATTGCCAGCCGGGTCCGCCGATAGTCCCGCGAAACTCGTTCATCGCGGACGCCGCGACCGTGATCGTCCCTCTGCCGAATTCGAGATCGTTGAATTGAGTCGAAAGGTCTGGGTCGTTGAGAAAGCTGCGGTACGTCCAGTTGCCGACCAGAATGCCGTTGTTGGGTTCGTCGCTCATTTCTAATTCTCCTTCTGCCGAAGAGAGTTTTATGGAAGATTGTTTTCAACTATCTCGAAGTCCGGGTTGTCGTCAGTTCCGATGTTCTTCACAAAACCCACCTTGCTCCACGCCGTGACCATCATCAGATCGCCCTGATACGTTTGCGGAATGCCTTGCGCCCACAGCACGTTGCTGACCGTCACCGGACGATGCGCAGGCCACCAGTAAGTGAGCTGTGTAATCTTCTGCGCCGGATCGCCAGTCGTGTTCGGGTAAAGCTTGTTCCAATCTTCGTAAGTGATGTTGATGTTCTGCGTCGAGCATTCGTTGAAATCCGACTGCCACGGCAAGCCACCGTATTTCGTGATGTCGCCCGGCTCAAGCCCGGTGGATAAATTTCCGTTGAGGCTCAAAGGTTGCAGGCCGGACGCGAGCGGCTGTGTGCTGGTCGCGCTCAGCTCCGTGAGCTTGAAATTTTGGTTGAGACGGATGCGATAAGGCTCTGCGTAAATCGCGGGGTTACGCACAATCCATGTGGTCTCGCCGCCGGGACAGAACGCGCCGCCGAGGAGATTGCTGAGGACTCCGCGATCAAGGTCTTGTCCGGTCTTTGAAGCTGACTCGGGCGGAGTCGTCGGGATGTCTTCCGATTGCTCGTTGATAAATTTTCCTTCAGCCCATTGGTTCAAGATGAAAAGCTGCGTGTTCGTGAGTCGCAAAAATTTTGAAGGCGCGACGTTTGACAGCGGGTTGTCGCCGCACAAGTAAGGCATCGCCACCGGCTGATACTGCGGCCTGTTGGGGTCTGGCGTTTGCTGCCACAGATTCTCGTGTCCGGGCTTTCTCAAAACGCCCCAGATGTGCATGCGCCACGCGCGTCGCTTCCGACGCAAGTCCGGGTCTTCGCCTTCCGAGGGCGGAATGGAAATCAGGTCGAGATCGAAATTGCCTTCGAGGCCGCGCGTGGGGTTGTGCGGGTCGCCGCCCGTCATGGCGTCGAAATCCATCACCCATTGAAAATTAAAGGGACGCTGCAAGAGCGGCCAGATGTCGCGCCAGAAGTAAGGGTAATAGTCTGTGTTCCACTGTGCGGTCTCGCGCCAGATGGCGAGCGCGTTCGGGTCGTCATAAGCGGGCGGCTTTTGAGTTCCATCGAAGGGCTTGACGCCGTAGAGATAAGGGTCGAAGCCAAACTCGCGGACTGAGAGATCGTAAATCAGCTCGTCCATCGTGATGATGTCGAGTATCTGCGGCACGTAGCGCGGATAACCGACAATCACCCACGCCGAGGTTTCGACATTGGCATACATGAACTGCTTGGTTTTCGGATCGGGCGGGCGACCATCCTGCGCCAAGACCTTGTACTTGATGCGAGCCATCACGGGGCCGTCCGACACGTCGTCAAACCAGCCGTCGTTGTTGGCATACTGCGTAATAGCTGGCTGCCCGAAGCCCGTCCGCATCGAGCCGGAGTTGCCGAAACCTCCGAGCACGAGCAAGCGATTGTGCTTGTCCTGCTCCGTCACTTTCAATTCGCCGAGCGTGTCAATCGAGTTCGGCGTGAGCGGCGGCGGAAACGATTGCGTGTAGCCCGGATTCTGCCCCCTCGCAAACTGCGCCGTTCGTTGTTTCTTATCTTTGTAAGTGACGGTCTGCGGCCCCGGATCAATGATGAGCTGCACGCGCGCAGTATTGCCCGTGATGTCCGCGTTGCGCAGTGGATGGTCGGGCGCGTAACCGTGCTCGCCCTGCGTCTCTTTGAATTCGTACCAGCAAGCTTTCTTGTTAGCCAGATAAACAGTCCACTCAATATCGACGACCTCGCCCGTCATCAATTGCCCTGTCTTCGGATTGACCATCGAGATCGTCTGTCCGATTTCAACCTCTGTGCCGCGCCGGTCGTTCTCGTCCTCATAAGCGTAGACGCGAAAACGCGCCGCCTGTCGCCGGACGCGCTGCTTGTCGTCCTTGAAGTTTGTAATCGGTTGCTCTTTGCCGTCGGAGGTGACGAGGGCGTTGCCGTCCGCGTCACAATCAATCGGAAGCTGCCCGGCCTCTTCCGGTGAGAGATAAAAGCTGGTCGGGCTGTTGCCGACGCGCGCGATTCCGATGGCCGGATGAATCTTAAAGGTCATGACGTGTCTCCTGAGAAGATTGAAAAGTCAAAACTCTTTTCGAGCAATTAACAAAACTACAGCTTAGCCACAGAGCACACAGAGGACACAGAGACAAGCGATGGACATTTCATTTAGCTTCTCTTTCATCTACTTAGCTTTCTCTGTGTCCTCTGTGGCTTACTTTCGCCCGCCGGTCTTAGTCTTTGAAGTTGAGCGAGACGGCATCGAGCCAGAGCGCATTGGGTTTCGGCGTGCCGTCTATGTCAAGCACGACGAGGTTAATGTGAAAGTCTGTTGCGCCCTGCCCGGTCAACTTGCGTATCGTTTCCGTCGCGTCGATGCGGAAGTTGCCCGGCGTCTTGCGATGGCGCGGGCGAAGGTCAAACTTGCGGCGATCCTGCGTCGGCACGTCGCAGTGTCCGGGGCCGCCGATGCACTCGCCCGAAAAGGTCGCAATCTGCGTGACGAAGTGATCGTTGCCTCTGGTCGGAGTCTTCTCGTTGGCGTCCGGTTCGTTCAGGAAGACGCGGATGAACGCGCCCGCCGCAGTCGAGTATTGAACTTTGTGCAGTCGTATCTCGGCGCGGCTGTACTTGGCTAAGACAGCCGGATGGATGGGAGCCTTCGCCGACTTGAACCTGGTAATCGGAATATTGCTGTCGGTTTCAAACAGGGCGGAGGAATTCATGTACTCATAACCGAGCTTGCTCGTGCTCAAGACCTGCTCGACGTTGAGCGTCCACGGAGCTAAAACATCGGTCGGGTCGTCAGGCTCAGAGCCGGGATGAAGCTTCTGCCATTCAGCCCACAGGCGATCCACGTTCGAGTGATGCCCCCAGAAAATCATGTCGCGCGCGGTCAGCCCAGCCGAGACCATGTCTCCGTATTGCGGCTCGCGCGGGTATTTCGTCCGGTTGAAGTTCGGATTCGAGCCGCCCGAAAAGTTGTGTATCAGGTTATGTATGTTTTCGAGCGCGCCGAAGAAGTGATTGTTCGTCGGGCCTGAG
The DNA here is from genome assembly GCA_036403295.1 of Pyrinomonadaceae bacterium. GTDB lineage: Bacteria > Acidobacteriota > Blastocatellia > Pyrinomonadales > Pyrinomonadaceae > JACMLC01. Next base: position 41,682 of record DASWRG010000129.1, on the reverse strand, counting down.
CCGAAGTTGAAAAAGCTTTTGATTTGAAGAATGCGCTCGACATCTTCGGGCGTCGGGTAGGCTTCAAAGATGATGGTCGCGTCGCCGCCCGGCCACCGATTTCTCTGCCACATCGGGTTGGTGTTTTGCAATTCCGTCATCACGAGGTCGTCCGTCGCCGTCCCCGTAAAAGTGATGCCCGCCGCGAGGTACAATCTGTTGCCGGAATTAAAGCGCGTGCCTTCGACGGATTTGAGCTTCAACCACATGTCGTCGGGAATCTTGCCCTTCAAGCTTTGCAGCATCCGCTCGTCCACAAAGCAGCGATAAGCCTTCGGCACAGTCCCGTTATCCGTCGGCGTCTTCGACGACATGTCCTGCACAGACGCCACCACATCATTCCTGTACTGAGGCCAATCCCAATAGGGAAGCGTCACGGTCGGATCAATGTCCTGTAACTGCTGCTCGAAATAGTAGAGATAAAGCCTGTGCCAGGAGAGAAACTGTTCCCAGCCGTGCTGGCAATTGTTGGCGTGTATGTCAGCCCAATAGCGGAAGCTGCGCGGGTCGTAGTTATAAAACTTGTCGTAACAACGCATCACGCGGATGCAGTGCCGCAAACGCTTCAGCTCATCGTCATTGAGGGCTGCGATGTTTTTCCGTATCTTTCTTTTTCCGGCCTCGTTGCGATATTCGTTGATTGACTTGCTCGAAAGCGGGTGCTCTTCATGCCCCTGCGCGCGCGCCAGCTTGAGCGACTGCACGACCCGAATCGGTTGGTCTTCGCCGCCCGCGCCCGTCTGCATCATCATGGCGTCCGCGTCCGTCGCGGGGCAGCCGTCGTCTATCCATGACTGTATAAAAATAATGTCAGAGCTGGCGACGGGCGAGCCGCCCCACGGCAGGCGCGGAAACTGCGTGCCGTCGAAAGGAAACTCTCCCTTCAAGCCCTTAATCAGACCGGAGGCCGCGCCGCGCCCTTTTGAAGGCGGGAGCTGTCCGCCGCCGCCTGACGAGCCGCCGCAGCAAGAGCCGCCGGATGATTCCTCGCCCGCGTCCGTCGTCATCTTTTTCGCTTGCTTTGAAGCCTCGCGCCGACGCGCTATCTCATCGCTGTCGAGGGCGGGCAAGTCTGCGTCGGCGGGCGTCTCGACCTCGCCGGGAGGCTGCGGGACGCCATCGTCTTCGACGGGCGTCGCCGCCTCCTCATCATCAAAAGATGATGAGCAGCAAGAGCCTTGAGATTCATCATCCGTCGGCATGTTCTCTTCGCAAAAATCCTGCGCCCCCTCATCCGCGATCATCGGAATGCCGTAGAGCTTGACCCGCAAGAACTGCTCAAGCGGCAACTCCCAGAATTTGCCGTAGCCTTGATAGTTCGGATGAGCGTCCCCCTGCGCCGCATTCAGAATCTCCCTGACGCGCTCATACCGCGACTTCGGTTGAGAACTATCTTTTTGCTCTTCGTTTGCCATCTTCTGAATCTCCCTCTTAAGACGACTAAAGACGCCGATGGTTGTGATTCCTTTGTGGGAAGCGGAATCAAATTCGACTGGCCGAATTTTTCAAAAGCCTTTGGCTGAAATACGTGATCGGGTGGCGAAGAACTCGCACACGCGATTGCAAGAGGAGGGCTTATCGAGAAAGCTTTGTGAAGTCCTCGATTTGCAAAACCTGTAATGAACTTTCGCTCTGCTTGATGTGACGCAAACGGAAATAACACGTCTGCAAAAAATTTGCAATAGCTTTTAAGTCCGCCCGCATCTGCATGATAGATGTGAAGCGTTGCTTTGTTATGCTATCTTTCCGAGAAAACGAAATGGAGAGATTTATGGCATCCGAAGAGAACGAATTCAATGACAGACAGGCTCAAACGCACGCGCCCGGCGAAGGCCGCACGATTTCCATGGGGCCGAACAGCATCACTTTTAAAGTCGGCGGCGAGGAGACGGGCGGCGCGTTTTCGATGATCGAATACTCAGTCGCGCCGGGCTTTCAAGCTCCACCGGCCATGCACTTTCACACACACGAAAGCTGGGTCGGCTATATCCTCGAAGGCGTCTTCGGCTTTCAGCTCGGCGACGAGACGGTCACGCTGTCGGCAGGCGCAAGCCTCCTCGTGCCCAAAGGCTTGCCCTTCAGGTGGTGGAACGCGGAGGACAAGCCGGCCAAATATTTAGCCATCTATTTTCCTGCGGGCTTTGAAAAATATTTCGACGACATCGCCGCCCTCACAAAAGGACTGCCGCCCGGCCCGCTCGATATGTCCAAGCTCATGCCGCAACTTCTCCCGCTCTGGGAAAAGTACGGCATCAAGCGGGTTGAGGAGTAAGCCGGATTTGTGATTCGAGATTCGAGATTTGAGATTTCAAAGCGTCGTGCGGCCTTGCGCTGGCGGCCAAGCCTCACTATAATGCGCCAGCTTTTAAGGGAAACGAAATGTTCTGGCAGGAATTGATGTTTCACTGAAAGAGCCTTGCCCGCTAAAATTTTTTCATAATGGAAAATTCGATTCGATTGAAAGAGCGTTCGCGCCGCGCCGCGCGTCGCCGCCAGAAAGGCTCGCCGCCCGCGACTCCTTTGCGCGCGCTCGCCGCGAGCCTCGCGCAAGCCGCCCGCGCAGCCCTCGCAGAGCCTTTTATGCTCACGGTTGAGCGGCACGCAATTGCCCTCGCGCGCCTGCCGCGCGAACTGGACGGCCTGCGCATAGTTCAACTCTCGGACATACATCACAGCCCCTTCACTGGCAGCGAACAGATCGAGCGCGCCATCGAGACGGCCAATAGCCTAGAGCCTGACATCATCGCGCTCACCGGCGATTACGTCTCGCACGATCCCAATTACGCAGCCCCTTGCGCAGAGATGCTCTCGCGCCTGCGCGCACGGCACGGAGTTTACGCGGTGCTCGGAAATCACGATCACTGGACGGACGCCGCGCTCATCACAGACCTCTTTCGCGCCGAAGGCATCCGCGTCCTCGTCAATGAAGGAATGCGTTTTGAGCTTGACGGCGCGTCATTCTGGCTCGCGGGCGTGGACGACACGATGGTCGGGCTTGAGGATTTGCCGCTCTCTCTGGCAGGCTCGCGCGCAGATGAGATGAAACTCCTGCTCGCGCATAATCCGATTATCCTGCGCCGCGCGGCACGCGCCGGAGTTGATCTTGTCCTGAGCGGGCACACGCACGGCGGGCAAGTCACCTGGCGTTCAGAGCGCGGGGCTTCGGGTCGCCCGCGCAGGCGTATCCTCAGAGGACTCGCCAGACGCGGCCAGACGCAGATTTACGTCACACGCGGACTCGGCACGGTCGTTCTCCCGATACGCTACGGCTGTCCCCCCGAAGTCTCTCTGCTCGAACTGCGCTGCACAGGCTAGTTCAAAATTCAAGGTTCAAGGTTCAAAGTCAAACGGCTTTAACTTTGAACCTTGAACTTTGAACCTTGAACCTTGAATGTCTTCTCGCATCATCACGCTGCCCAACCTCTTGACCATGTTTCGCATGGTGCTGATTCCCGTCTTCGTCTCGCTGCTCTTCTATCAAAAGTTTATCTGGGCGCTCGCGGTCTTCGTCATCGCGGGCGTGACGGACGGGCTTGACGGCCTGCTCGCGCGCCGCTTCAACCAGAAGTCGCAGCTCGGCACGATTTTAGACCCGATTGCGGACAAGCTCTTGCTCGTCACCTCTTTCGTAGTCCTCTCGTTGCCCTCCATCAGCCAGCAGCAAAGCACGCCGCGCCACCTGCCAGTCCCTTTCTGGGTCACGACCGCCGTCATCAGCCGCGACATCTTTATCATCGTCGGCGCGGCGGCCATCAATATCGTGACTGGCTTTCGCAGCTTTCGCCCCTCCTGGCTCGGCAAGATCAATACGACCGTGCAGATTCTCTCAATCGTCTCAATCCTCATCGCCGCCAGCATCCCTTCATGGATTAGCGGCTATTACCTGCCGACCATTTACGTCACGGTCTTCGCCCTCGCCGTCATCTCAGGCGCGCATTACGTCTTTTTCGTCTCCCGCCTGCTCAACGAAGAGCGGCGTCAGAGCGAATAACAGAGCCTCCTCGTGCCTCTCCTAAGTTCCGATAAATACTGAGCTTGCAAGACTTACGCGCCTGCTCGTAGCTTCAGCGTCGCATTCAAATAAAACTTGACAATAACACACTCAGATATTATACTGCCGTAGCGTTCAAATCATGGACAAGCCGAGCTGTGAAAATAGTTCTGAGTGCAGTTTTCGGAACAAAAGTGTTAGTGGGCGCGGATTTTCGTGCCGACCTTGTCTTCCAATTGTTGGAAAAGGCGGCCAGAAGCTTACATTGGGAGAATGAAGAGCAATGAGTAAGATTATAGGCATTGATTTAGGGACGACCAATTCCGTGGTCGCCGTGATGGAAGGCGGCGAGCCGACCGTCATCACCAATTCGGAAGGCGGACGCACGACCCCTTCGGTCGTGGCCTTTACCAAAGACGGCAATCGTCTGGTCGGTCAGGTCGCCAAACGTCAGGCGGTCACTAATCCCGAAAACACAATCTATTCGATCAAGCGTTTTATGGGTCGTCGTTACGACGAAGTGACGGAAGAATTAAAGCAAGTTCCTTACAAGGTCGAGGCTGCCGGGGGCGATGTGCGAGTCCTGGCGGGCGGCAAACAGTACAGCCCGCCTGAGATTTCGGCGATGATTTTGCAGAAGATGAAGCAGTCAGCCGAAGACTATCTCGGACAGAAAGTTGACAAGGCGGTCATTACCGTTCCGGCTTACTTCAACGACGCGCAGCGTCAGGCGACCAAAGATGCCGGGCGCATCGCTGGCTTGGAAGTCATGCGTATTGTCAACGAGCCGACGGCTGCGGCCCTGGCTTACGGTCTTGACAAGAAGAAGGATGAAACGATTGCCGTCTTCGACTTTGGCGGCGGCACGTTCGACATTTCGATTCTCGAAGTCGGCGAAGGCGTCGTCGAAGTCAAATCGACGAACGGCGACACGCATCTCGGCGGCGACGATATTGACGAGCGGCTGATGGAGTGGATTATCGAAGAGTTCAAGCGCGATCAGGGCATTGACCTCTCGAACGATAAGATGGCTTTGCAGCGTTTGAAAGAGTCAGCCGAGAAGGCCAAGATCGAGCTTTCGACCGCGATGGAGACGGAGATTAACCTGCCCTTCATCACGGCGGATCAGTCGGGGCCGAAGCACCTCGTGATGAAACTCACGCGCGCGAAGTTCGAGCAGCTTATCGAAGCGATTCTGCAACGCCTGAAGTCGCCCGTCGAGCAGGCCATCAAGGATGCCGGAGTTGATTCGAGCAAGGTTGACGAAGTGGTCTTGGTCGGCGGCTCGACGCGTATTCCTAAAGTTCAGGAGATGGTCAAAGAGTTGTTCGGTAAAGAGCCGAACAAGTCTGTCAATCCGGACGAAGTGGTCGCGGTCGGCGCAGCCGTGCAGGCCGGAGTTCTTTCGGGCGAGAAGACGGACATATTGCTTCTCGACGTGACTCCGCTCTCGCTTGGCATAGAGACTTTGGGCGGCGTGTTCACCAAGCTCATCGAGCGCAACACGACGATTCCGACGCGTAAAAGCGAAGTCTTCTCGACGGCTTCGGACAATCAAACTTCGGTCGAAGTTCATGTCTTGCAGGGCGAGAGGCCGATGGCGAATGACAATCGCACGCTCGGCAAGTTTCACCTAGTCGGGATTCCGCCCGCGCCGCGCGGCATGCCGCAGGTCGAAGTCACTTTTGACATAGACGCCAACGGCATCGTCAACGTCTCGGCCAGAGACACGGGCACTGGACGCGAGCAGAAGATTACGATCACCTCGTCTTCGGGTCTCTCGAAGGACGAGATTGATCGGATGATGAGGGATGCCGAATCGCACTCGGCTGACGACGCCAAGAAGCGCGAAGAGATAGAGGCGCGCAACCGTCTCGACAGTCTCACCTATCAGGTCGAGAAGACCTTTAGTGAGAACCGCGAGAAGATGGACAGCGCGGGACAGACTGAAATCGAAGAGGCCATCGCGGAAGCGAAGAAGGCGACTGCCGAGGGCACGGCTGAGACGATGAACAGCGCGTTCGAGCGACTGCAAACCGCTTCGCACAAACTCGCGGAAGCTCTCTATCAGCAGGCGGGCGCGAGCGGCGGCGGCGCAGGCGCGGGCGCGGACGATCAGGCTTCTGCCGCCGGAGCTTCATCCGGCTCGTCCTCTTCGCAAACCGGGGGCGGCGACGACAACGTGATTGACGCAGAGTACGTTGACGTTGACGAGAACAAGTAAGGAATAAGTGGGCAGCAGGCAGTGGGCAGTGGGCAGTTAAGAGCTAAACAGCTTTACTGCCAACTGCCCACTGCTAACTGCAAACTGTCTTTCAATGGCAAAAGAAGATTACTATCAAGTGCTCGGCGTCAAGCGCGACGCCAAGCCGGAAGAAATTAAGAAGGCTTATCGCAGGCTGGCGCGTAAGTATCACCCGGACGTGAATCCGGGCGACAAGTCCGCCGAAGAGCGTTTCAAGCTGATTACGGAGGCGCACGACGTGCTCTCCGACGCGAAGAAGCGAGGGGTTTATGATCGCTTCGGGCAGTACTCCGACAATTTGGCGGACGCTGCCGCGCGCGGCGCAACCGGAAACGCGGGACGCGGTGCGGCTGGCTTCGACTTTGAAGGCTTTGACTGGGGCAGCGCATCCGGCACGAGCACGGGCGGCGGCAGCAGCTTTCGAGACATCTTCGCAGACCTCTTCGGCGGCGGCTCTAAGCAACAGCAGCCAGAGCCGCCGCGCCCGCAGCCCAAACGCGGCGCGGACATCGAGATGCCCCTGGCTCTCTCGTTCGAGGAGGCCATCAAAGGCATCACGACCAACATCACCGTCAACCGCTCGGAGCAGTGTTCGCGTTGCAACGGAGCGGGCGACACGGGCGGCCCCGTCGTCGTCTGTCCGACTTGCAAAGGGACTGGACAAGTGCAGCGCGCGGGCGGACGGCTTCGGTTTTCGCAGGAGTGTCCCGATTGCGCGGGCACGGGTCGTCGTCGGCAACCATGTACTGTCTGCAAAGGCAGTGGCGTGATGCCGAAGACGGAGACGGTCAAGGTTCGCATTCCGGCGGGCGTTGACACAGGCTCGCGCGTGCGTATCGCTGGCAAAGGCGAGGGCGGGCGTTTGGGCGCGCCTCCCGGCGACCTGTTCATCATCACGAACGTCGGCTCGCACAAATATTTCACACGCAAGGGCGACAATGTTTACGTGACTGTGCCGGTGACCGTGCCCGAAGCCGCGCTCGGCGCGAAGATAGAAGTCCCGACCGTCGAGGGCAAAGCGCAACTGAGGATTCCGCCGGGCACGCAGTCGGGTCAAAAGTTTCGCTTGCGCGAAAGAGGCGCGCCCTCTCTGCGCAATCCCAACTTGCGCGGCGACCAGTTCGTCGAAGTCAAGATAGCTTTGCCGAACGTGATCTCGGAAGAGACCAAAGAGCTTTTGAAACGCTACGCGCAGCTCAACGAGGAGAATCCGCGCGTGGTGATGGGATTGGAATAGTTTTTAGTTTTCAGTTTTCAGTCAAACAGCTCAAAACTAAAAACTAAAAACTGCTTTATGAAACGCAAGCTTCGCACATATACGATCAGCGCGGTGGCGACGCAGTACGAGATACACCCGCAGACTTTGCGCCTTTATGAGCGCGAAGGGCTTTTGAAACCTTCACGTTCGGAAGGCAACACGCGGCTTTACACCGACACAGACCTCGAACGCCTCGAAGTCATCCTCTCACTGACGCGCGACCTCGGCGTCAATCTGGCGGGCGTCGAGATCATCTTGAACATGCGCGAAAAGATGGACGCGATGCAGCGCGAGTTCGAGCGTTTCTTTGAATACCTGCGCACGCACGCCGTCGAGTTCTCGCAGTTCACCGAAACCGCTCCGCCGCCCGAAGCGGGCGCGCTCGTGCCCGTCTCGCGCGGCATGGGCTTGCGCCGCCGCACATCCTCGCGCAGCTAACAGTTAAGGCTTCCCGGCGCGTGCGAAGTATTCAGCGCCCCGCCTTTTGCCTTTTCGGATTGCTCGTCTGCCGCGACGATCTGGCGGCCTCTTCTTCTTCCGCAGTTCCGATGTTCTGCTCCCTGTGATTGGCTTGCAGTACTTCCGAACGCTTGTCTAGCTTTCGAGCCTCGCCGGAGCGCGGGCTTTGCTTTTTGCCCTCTCCCGTCGGCGGCTGGTTGATTTTATTGCGGCCCTTGTTTGCCATCTCCACCCTCATGAGTAATTCAAGCGATGGTAGTCTCAACGCAATTTAACGCCGGTCTGCGGCTTGCCGCCGCGCGATTCAGAGAGATTCTTCGTCGACCGGGACGCTTCATCTTTTTGAGCCGGAGACTCCTCGGCCTCTCTCATCGCCTTGTTCTGCTTGTCCTTGTTGCGACCATCTTTTTTCTGTCTGTCTTTATCTGACATCTTCTCCCCCAATGATTTTAATCAGGGTCGTTGCCCTGCGGATTTCTGTTCTCCTTCGCCTGATTCTGTGCGCCTTCGGAGGTTTCACCGACGAGCTGGTCAGCCTGCGTGCCGCCCCTTTGCTCCGTCACATCATGACGTGGCGGCTGCGTTCCGGCCTGCTTCGCCGCCGCCGCATCCGAACTCAAACCCTGATTCGTGTTCTTCTCGTTTGCCATTGTCCTGCTCATCCTTTGCTCCTCGATTTTATCTCGCCTGATACAACAAAAAGGCAACGCGGGTGTCACAGAGAAGTTCGGAAACTTTTCTCTTGTTGAGACACGCGCCGTAGTGATAAAGTGCGCCCTCGCGGTCAGACACTTTTATCAACCCTTCGGGACAGTCCCAAATTCACAACGACAGGAGAATCCTCAAATGCGATATGCGCTTCAGTCTCCAATAGTCAAAGCGACGATCTTATTCTTGCTGCTTTTCGCTTGTTCCGCACACGCACATGCCACCGGAGCTTTAGACCCGACCTTCGGCACGAATGGCAGGGCGGTCACCTTCATCGGTGATCTTGCTTATGCGTCGGCGGGCGTGCTGCAAGCGGACGGCAAGATCGTCGTCGCCGGAGGCTACGCGCCGGGCGGCACATTGCGCGATACGGTGCTCGTCCGTTACAACCCGGACGGAAGCCTTGATACCGGCTTCGGCATCGGAGGCAAAGTCTTCGCGTCGCTTTCGCCGCGCGATGAGCTGATTACTTCTGTCGCGCTGCAACCTGACGGAAAGATCGTCGTTGCCGGAAGCGTGCAGCCGTTTGACGGCTTAACGCTGACGGATTTTCTGGTCGCGCGTTTCACCGCCGACGGCGGGCTTGATACGGGATTCGGCAACAACGGAGTCGCTACTGTCAATCAGGGAAGCACGGACGTTTTTAATACCGTGGCCGTCGAAAGCAATGGCAGAATCGTCGCGGCGGGCAGAACCTCGGACGGCGACAGCGCGGCCTTGCTTGGCTTCACTTCTACCGGACAGCTTGACGGTTCATTCGGCAACGGCGGTCTGGTTCTCTTAAGTTTTCCCACGATCATTCATGAGAGTTTCCAATCAATGACCTTGCTGGCGGACGGGCGGATTCTGGTGGGCGGGCGAGGCGACTCAACCCAAGACCCCGTCGCGCCCAATATTATCGCCGAATTTAATCCTAACGGCTCTCCGGCGGCAGGTTTCTCCAATAGAGTTTACGCCACCGGATTCGGCGGCCTCGGGCAATCGTTCGACTTGGCGGTCTTGCCCGGCGGCGAGATCGTCACGGTCGGCGAAGGATATTTCCGGCTGTCGAGCAGCGGCGCGCCCGAATATAGCAACTACCGAGAAGGCAATACTATTGTCGCGCGTTCGGACGGGAAAGTAGTGGTCGGCAGGACTGCCCAGAACGACTTCTCGCTCACCCTGATGACGACCGGCGGGCGATGGATAAACAGCGCGCTACGTCTGGCCGGGAGCGACCTGCTGATCCAGCCTGATGACAAAACCCTAAGCATTAGTTCGGTGGCGAGTGAGTTTGTCGTCACGCGAGTGAATGCCATCACCTCTCAGGGGACGCGCGCCGTGGATTATGATAACGACGAGCGAGCCGACCTCATCGTTTATCGTCCGAGCAACCGCACTACATATATTTTGCGCAGCTCTGACAATACTCTTCTGGCTGCCACTGCTCCGACCGACGTGACGCGAGTGATTCCCGAAAGATATAACACAGAATTGATTTACTGGGAGGCCGGAGCGACGCCAGACACGCCCGCTTACTATCATCTGCTTGCGCCCTTTAATAGCAACACGGCGTCTGCTCAGTGGGGCATCACGGGCGATATTCCGGTCGGCGGCGATTATTACGGCCACCAGAATTCGCAGTTCACTGTTTTCCGCCCGTCGAACGGCACTTGGTATATCTTACAAGACCTTTTCTTGACCGGGTTTGAGGCAGTGCAGTGGGGCGCGAGCGGCGACAAACCCGTGCCCGCCGATTACGATTACGACGGCATCACGGACATCGCCGTCTATCGCCCGTCGAACGGCACATGGTACGTCAGGCGCAGCACAGACGGCGCGATGATGGCGCAGCCGTTCGGGCTTTCGACGGACATCCCTTTGACCGGAGATTTCGACGGCGACGGTCGAGCGGATTTCGCGGTTTATCGTCCGTCGAACGGAACATGGTACTTACTGCAAACGACGGCGGGCTTTCGCTCCGTGCAGTTCGGACTGGCGACAGACCAGCCAGCGCCCGGCGATTATGACGGCGACGGTCGCCACGACATCGCCGTCTTCCGTCAAGGCACATGGTACATCTTAGGCAGCACGCGCGGCTCTTACGCAGTCCAGTGGGGCGCGCCGGGCGATGTGCCGGTCTCAGTTCGTTACGCTTATTAAAGGAGAAAAAAACAGTTTCACGCAAAGGCGCAAAGGCGCAAAGAAGAAGAAGCAAAGAGCAAGCGGCACTCAACAGCTTAGCGTTCTTCCTTTGCGCCTTTGCGCCTTTGCGCGAGACTAATCTTTTCTCTTGTCTACATTCTCCGAGAGTGATAGAGTGCGCCGCGTCAGTAAAGCTTTAAATCTCAAGCTAACCTCAAAACTTTAAACTAACCTCAGACTCGCACAATCCCTGACTATCCCCTCGCGCCTCGCTGCAAAGGAGATCGTTTATGAATCGCCTCACTGTGCGAACGCTCTGCGCTTTCTGCTGTCTCTTCATTTCACACATCTCGCTTCAATGCGTCGCCGTCCGCGCGCAGGATTTGGACGAAGCTTCAATCACAGGTCGCGTGTCGGACGAGAAGGGAGCGGTCATTCAAAGGGCTACCCTGCGCGTCACGCTGACGGACAAAAATCTTGAGCGCACAACGACGACTGATGACGACGGACGTTATCGAATCATCGAGCTGCCGCCCGGTGCATACACCGTGCGCGTTTCAGCCGCAGGCTTTGCGACTGAGGTGCGAACGGATTTGGAAGTTGTTGGAGGAGAGCAGGTGCGTCTGGATTTTGTCTTGCGTCCGGCTGCGGTGACGGCAGAGCAGAGCGTCAACGCGGAAGCTGAGCAGTCGCCGATTGACACGACGCGCACCATCACGGGCGGCACGATTACAAATCAAGAGGCCGAATCGCTGCCGAACAATACGCGCTCGCCGCTCGATCTAATCTTCACGCTGCCGGGCGTCACCGAAGAACCGCTCTCGACGCGCGACCTCGCGGAAGACCGCGACACAACGCCGCGCTCTACGCCCGAAGAGGCCGGGACATTCGCCCTGAGCGGCGGCCTTGCGTATTCAAACAACCTGACGATTGACGGGCTTGATAACAACGACGACCGCGCGGCCAGAGAGCGTTTCCAGCCTTCACTCGAAGCGGTCGCGGAAGTGCAAGTCATTACGAATCAATTTTCAGCCGAGTACAGCAGAGCGTCCGGCGGGCGCATCAACCTGCGCACGCGCGGCGGCTCGAACACGTTTCACGGACGCGCTTTCTTCTTTTTCCGCGATGACATTTTCAATGCGAATAGCTGGCACAATAACTCCGTCGGATTAAAACGCCTGCCGCTCACAGAGTTTAATCCGGGCTTCACTTTGAGCGGCCCCGTCCGTGTTCCCCCATTTAAAATTAACGGACGAGGGCGCAGCTTTTTCTTCATCTCGTATGAAAACACGAGAGTGCTCGACACGGCTCTGGTTGACACGCTCGTGCCGGTCGAGCGGAACAGCTTCTTTCATTTGCCTCAGCCGACGACGTTCGCTGGTCGTCGTTTTGAGGATGTGACCGCGCCTTCTTTGAGCGCGGAGGTCGCGCCGTACATCGTGTCTGTGAGCACGCCTCTCATCAATCACATCTTCACCGCGCGCGTGGATCACAGTTTTAATGAGAAGCACAACGGCACAACACTTTTTCAGTTGGGGCGGCTCGATAACTTGCGACAGTTCGGCGGCGGCAATCGCCTCGCCGAAGCTTTGCAGGGCAAGACGCGCAATTCCGACGCCATCTCTTACACCGACAATTACATTTTCAGCGCGCGGCTCGTCAATCAAGCGCGCGTGCAGTTCTCGCGCCTCACGCCCGCGCTCACTGCCAAAGGCGGCGGCGCGAGTCCGGTCGTCCTCATCTCGCTAAACGATTCTTTGGGTCAGAGCGATCCGAACTTTCGCGCGGGCACGCTCGTCGCAGGCTCTTCGACCGCCGGCGCGAGCGACCGCCGCGAGACGCGCTGGCAAGCGCAGGACACGCTCTCCATCCTCAGCGGCGCGCACACAACGAGATTCGGCGTGGATGTCCAACGCATCCGCTCAACCTTCATAGACCTCTCCGACGCGTCCGGCACATTTAACTTTGAGAGCGCGGGCGATTTTCTGGCGGGCGCGCCGGGACGCTACCGCCAGAATTTTCAGACCGAATCCACACAGCGGAATTTTTATGCGAGCTTCTTCGTGCAGGACGAATGGCGACTGCGCTCGAATCTCGTGCTCAGCTTCGGCCTGCGTTATGAGAACGAAACAATCGTGCGCGACAAAAATAACTTCGCGCCTCGCGTGGCCGTAGCTTACGACCCGTTCGGCGATGGCAAGACTGTAGTTCGCGCTGGCGCGGGCGTCTTTTATGGCCGGGCATTATTGCGTACAGTTGACGACTTTACTCTCGGCGGTCAACAGCTTTTCTTTGACACGAACGCTCTGCGCAATCCCGTAACTGGCAGACTCTTGACTGCTGCCGAGCGGCGTGCCTTCATCGCTGCCAATATTAATTTCCCTCAAACCTTCACCACAGCCTCAACGTTGATTCAGCAGTACGCCGTGCATAACACAGCTTTCCTGCGTCGCCTCGATCCCGCACTGCGCATCCCCGAAAGCTATCAGGCCAATCTCGGTTTTGAACGTGAGCTAGGGCGCGGCCTCGTCTTTGAAGCGAATTACAGTTTGAATCGTGGAATACATCTCTGGAGGGAATTTAATGCCAATGCACCCGCGCTGCCAGCAGGCTACAGGGATTTGACTGAATACTTGCTCTCGCGCGACTTCCCGAATTTTCGCGCGGGCGCGGGAGGCATCCGACCCCTTTATGATGTGACGAGTGCGGGCGAGCTGGTGCGCTTCACGCTCGCGCCGTTTGACCCCATGAATCCCGCGCGTTGCCCTTCGCCTTTCACTCCCAGCAATCCTGATGTAGTCGGTTGCATAGTGGAATTTGGCGTCCCCGTCACCTTGATTAACTTAAACAGCTTCACTTCTTCGACTTCAGTTGATGTCGCGCTAGCCGCTTTGAGAGATTTGCGGCCAGACCCGACGCGCGGCGAAGTTGAACAGCTTGCGAGTATCGGCAACAGTTTTTATCACGGCCTGACGCTTGAGTTGCGACGACGGTTTGTGAAAAGCAAGAGTGGTTTTAGTTTCTCTTTTCGCGCGGCCTACACGCTCTCGCATCTCGTTGATGATGGCATCGTGAATACTTCCGACGCGCTCATGCCAGCAGACTTTCGCAGAGAGCGTGCGCGCAGTCTGCTCGACCGCCGCCATCGCTTCGTCTTCTCCGGCACATTCGATACGCCAAGCTTCTTAGGTCGCGTGCGTCTCTCCACCATCTTGCGCCTTGCGTCCGGCGCGCCGTTTAATATTTCCATCAATGGCGTGGATCGCAATCTGGATGATGTGAGTAACGACCGTCCCATCTTCACTGGCGACATACGCAGCTTGCGTGCGCGTCGTCCGGGCGAAGCGGTTGATGCTTCGTTGCTCAACTACTTCTCGCTTCCGACCATCGGGCGCACGGGCAACTTGCCGCGCAACGCTGGCGAGGGGCCGGGACTCTTTATCTTTGACCTTAACCTCACGCGCGAGTTTCGTATCAGCGAGCGAGTACGCCTGCGTCCCGTCATCGAGTTCGACAACGTGCTCAACAAAACCGTGTGGAGCTTCGGCTCTGAGTTTATCAACTTCAAGGCTTTCAGCCCCTCGGCGACGCCAGTTGAGCGGCAGGCTTTTCTAGATTCATTCTTGCTCACCACTCGCACGTTACGACCGCGCGTGATCCGATTCGGGATTCGGTTCGATTTTTGATGGGTGGACGTGCGTTTGGAGATTGTTGATAGTGCGGATGTGCTGTAGCAAGCTGTGCTACAGCACAACAAGCCATAGCCCGGCATAATTTGGTACAGTCTACTTTAGTAGAAACTGCTATAGTGCCGAATGATGCAGAATTGGCGTTAGACGCACGTCCCTTTAAGCGGGGGCGTTTCCTTTTCCATTATTATGAAACAATCTATCGACGCAGGCTTGCTATTGATTTTCGCGCTCTTTCAAGATATAAGCAGCCTGTTCCGTTGAACCTCTAGCTTTCCAGGCGGGATCTGTGTCTAACTCTCAAGGCGGAATCTCTTCTCAAAGGTGTCCTCTCATGCTCCACCGCTTACTCACTCTTGCTCTGCTCACTGTTTCCTTTTTGGTATCTTTCCCCGTTCACGCTCAATCGCGCGGCGCTGTTTTCTATAACGAGGAGGAGCTCAATGCGCTCGTCGCTTCGGTCATCTCAGGCTCAAGCGCACCGAATTTGCTGGATGCCATCTTCGGCAGCGGCAAGCTGTTTGAGACGACGGGGGACTCCATCATACCGAAACTCGTCGGCGCAGGCTCTCTCTACCACGACAGCGCGCACACGCGAGGCCGGTTCTCTTTAGTCGCCCCTGCGGTAGGCGATGTCACAAAGCTCCCGGACAAGAATCGCGGGCTGGTCTATGACAACGGGACGACCATGACGCGCCTCAATATGGGAGTCTTTAACGTCAGAGATTTCGGGGCCAAGGATGATGACGCCACCGATAACGCGGTGCAATTGCAGGCGGCGATTGATGCGGCTGTGGCCGAAGGGGGCGGCGTCGTCCGGCTCTCTTATGGCACGAACGGCGTCTATCGCATCAGCACGCCGATTGTCTACAAGCAGGGCGTCATTCTTGAAGGCGAAACATCCGCGCTCGGCGCAAAGGTCAAACTAAGGCTGACCTCCAATAACTCTAATGCCGTCACGGTCGGTGAAAACCTGACCTCGATTTACCTCAGAAACCTTGAGTTGTACGCGGTCGGCTCGACTAACACTAAAGGCATCCTCTTCACCGGCTCAGGCGCAAACGCGACGCAGATGGTGACGCTGGAAAACCTCACTATCAACGGCTTCACGAGAGGCATCTCGGTGGAAGCAACCGATGTGACCAAGGTGTGGCAGATGTCCTACGTGACGGCCAGAAACATCACCGTGCATGATTGCCTGTACGGTGTCTACCTCGATTCCATGAACTCGGATTGGAACTTTGACAATCTTCTGGTCTTCGGTCGCAAGGACTCTTACGGCGTCTATGTCGCCAATGGTGGCGCTCTCCAATTCAATCATCCGAACTTCATCGTCACGGCGCTCGGCGCGGTCTGCACGGCTGGCGTAGAGAATCCGAACTTCGGAGCGGCAGCGATTCAGGTCGAGGGGCATCACGGCCCGATTACCGTCATCAATGCACAGCAGGAGGGTTTTCGCAAGACACTCGTCCAAAACTTTGAGGACTGGACATATCCCATCGTCTTCATGAACACAGTGATGGGCGCGCCCATCGAGCTTAACGCGGATACTGTTTTCGTCTCCATCGGCAACTACTATTACGATGACACGGTACAAGCGAAGGCTGATACGCGAATCTATTCGATGGGAGATTCTGTAGACACGCGCAATCACTGTCTCGCACCGGGAACAGGCGTCGGCGGGTTCGTGCTTACAACCGGAGCTTTCATCATCAAACGCGAGAGCATTTACGGCACAGACTACCAGATGCCTGTCTCGATTAACGCTGCCGCGCCTAGAGCAGCGACTGGAAACCCGAACAATCCGTCAGTCCCGTTATTCAATATCGGCTCTCCGAACACTCCGCACGTCCTGATGCGGCTCGGACAAACCGACTCCGTCACGAGAGCCTTTACCGGCAACTATTATGACGTGAGCAGGGACACGGACGGGCTGCTCAACTTCTTCGGCAACCAGGCGATGCCATTTCGGGGCATTAAAACTAACGGCACCATCAAAGCTCTGCACTATGCAGGCTCAGGCGGCGCGCCAACGGTGACAGCGGGATCGGTAGCAGTCGTGGGCGTAGGCGCAATCGTTTCCCTCGCGGGAACAGACTCCGCCTTTGAGGTGACGCTCAGGACAGGGGCGGGCGCGCATGTGGCAGGCACGCTCTTTACGGTAACTTTCAACACGCCTTATAGCTCTGCGCCTTATGAAGTCTTTTCCGCCTCCAGCTCGGATAGCGCAGACTTGACAGCCAATGTCGGAGTTTATTCCACGTCCACAACCAACAATATCTTGTTTGCCGCAAGGGCTGCTTTTACGGGCTCCAAAACCTACAAATTCAAGTTCCATGTGAAGCAGTAAGAGAGCAACTTTTAATCGAACAGATCGCGAATAATAATTCGCCGCCGCAGACGCAGCGAACGCGGAGGACGCACAGGCAACTTGCCGCGTAATGCGGGCACAGGGCCGTGACTGTTTCTCTTTGACCTTAGCGCGCTCCGAAATACTCCATACCTGTCACCTGCCTTTTAAATTTAGCCAGGGTATGAATGACGAGGAGGCGGTGTTCTAAGACTTCTCACGTAGAACTCAAAAACACTATCGTTGCTTTTGACATATTTTTCTATCCATAAGTGATTAAGGAATTGTGGGCTACTCCTTGATCTGTTTATGGTGTACTTGTTCGTTAATCGAATGGCTTTGGTTTTGTATCGCCTGCGCCTGTGCCAGATCAACAAAATTTGTGAACTTCCGGTCAGATTTGAATTCATCTTTTAGCGCCTTCCATTCGCGTATAAATAGCGGGGTTGATAAATTATCTCTTAGAACATCTTCCCAAATGTCACCGATCCCGCCTTCGGAAAAATATCCCTGTTTGGTTAGATAAAACTCTTCAGAAATAAGATTCAAATACCGTAGAACCGCCATTCTTGTTTGGCCGCTCTCTTCCATCGCCGCCGCGCTTGGATTGAATCGTTCTAACCAAACTTTTGATGGGAATGATTCCAGAATTTTTTCGTAACGCTTAACGCAATCAAGGAAAATCTGAGAGTTTGCCTGACGTTTATTATTTCTCATGGTCTTGAGGATGCCTAACGCCGCGAAAAACACTGAGATGGCTGCAATGAATGTAGATAGAACCTGAGCTATTGGGACATATCCCTGGATTTGTTCCATGAAGATATTACTCTCCTTTGATTTGCAAACCGCTGTGAAGTCTTACCCCTCTCTTTATCACACTCGCGCCTCAAGATTCAAAACATTTTGAGTGAGAGATTGAACTCTGCTACATTTTGTACAGGAGACGCAACATGACCGACGAAGAACGCCAACGCACAATAGACTTTATCCTTGAGCAACAAGCACAGTTCTCAATATCCAGAAGCTTGAAGAGAGACAGGCTCAGTTCTCTATAGATATGAACACCCTGAAAGAGGCACAGGCGCGCACGGACGCGACCGTTGCTCGCGTCGCTCAACAGCAGGAGCATATCAATAAAGTCGTAGCTGTCATGGCCGAATCACAGCAACATACGGATGAGCGGTTGCACGCACTCGGTCTTCCGCCCGGCGAGCGGAAGCTGGTACATCCTCAACAGCTCTAACAATACTTTTCGTGCGGAACAGTTTGGCGCAAGCGGCGACACACCTGTTCCATCAGCTTACGTTCCTTAAAAAGCGATGATGGAATCGGCTTGGCACGGTAACGTCAGTTCGAGGTAAAGCTATCAACCAGCCTGCGTGAGCAGGCGAGAGAGTCTAGCCCCACGCGTCAGCGTGGGGACACAGCGAAGTGAGAGATAGAGCCTGCGTGAGCTGGCGACAGATGAGAGGCAAGGGAAGCATCTGTCGCCAGCTCACGCAGGCTCTTTTGAATGGGATGTGATGTGACCCCATGCTCACGCATGGGGCTAGACTCTGGCCGCCTGCTGTCGCAGGCTCTTTGAGTTTCCTTGCTGATAATGTCTCTGAGGTTGGGAAGGGCGGCTTGCCCCTGTTCTTGTTTAGATGAAGACGCCGGGCTGTTATTTCAGACGCTCATATTCGCTTTTCGCCGCGAGCAGCAAAGGCATGTCGGCGTCGGCGTCTTGCCATGATTCTAAAAATTCCCGGTAAGCATTGCGGCTCAGCTCGAACTCTTCGGCCAGTGCGAGGGCGCGCGCCGCGCCGATGTGTGCGAGCGGGTAGAGGGCGGAGAGAGGGGCTTCGCCGCGTTGAGCGATGATCTCTTGAAATTCGAGCGCGGCGGCGCGGCCTTTGGCCAGTCTCAGGAAAGCCAGGCCGCGCAGGTATTGCGGATAAAATTCGGCGGCGCGTTCAAAGCGCGTCGTCGGCTCTAATGATTCGATGGCGGCTTGCGGCTGGCCGTCTTGCAACTCTTGCGCGGCCTCTGCGAGCGGCAGCCAGAGATTGTTAATCAGTGTGTCCTTCGGATATTCCGTCTTGAGTTCGCGTGTGAGCGCGTCTGCTTCGGCGGCTTCTCCGGCGAGGCTCAAGGCGAGGGCGGCGCGCGACAATGTGATCTTGTTTCGCTCAAGACGGAGAGCATGCTGGACGTGCATCATTAACTCACCTTTGAGCCGTTCGTCGGACGCGTCGGGCAGCCCCGCGCCCGAACTCCAGAAGGCTAGCCGCAAAGCTTGTTCGGCGGCGTACTGTGCGGCGACTCCTTCGGATTTGCTGCGAATGGCGAGGTCAATCGCGCGGCGCGAGAGGTCTTGCGATCTTCGCAAACGGCAGCGTGAGGCCGCCGCGCCGGTTTGCAGATGAAGGGCAACGTATTCGTCGGGTTGTCCGCTAAACCATGCCAGATGTTGAGTCATGGCCGCCGCGTCCGTTTCGATGAAAGCTATCTCATAGAGGTATGTGTGAAAATATGTGCTATCCAATTTCTGCTGAAAGGCAAGCTCGCAAGCCTCTTTCGCCTCGGTCAAGCGATTGAGCCTCAGCAGCGATTCGGCCAGATTCGCATGACTCACGAAATTATTTCGATTGAGCCGCACACCTTCGCGCGCGGCCTCAGCCGCTTTCTCGAACTGCCCGATTCTGAGATAGCTGTCGGAGAGATTGCTGACCGCTCTGAAGTCGTGCGCGAACGTTCGCTTAATCAGCTCCAGCGTTTCGATTCGCTTGTCCAGCTCGCCGGTCACATAGCTGTAATAGAAAGAGGTGATGCGCAGCTTCTCCAATTCGCTGACTCTGTCTCGCAGCTCAAAAGCCTTCGTCGCATATTCCGCCGCCAGCTTCGGCTGGTTCGTGTTGTTGTAAGTGACGGCCAGCAGGTTATAGGCGAAAGCGAAATTCGGGTCGAGTTCTATCGCTCGTTCGTAAAACGGAATGGCTTCGAGAATCTTGCCCTTCTGCGTCTGCTCTTGACCGAGCGAATGAACTTTCAAGGCTTCGAGCGATGAGGTCGTCAACTCCAACGCCGCGTCGAACTGTTCAATCGAACTCAAGCTCTCGCCGAGCTTCTCGCGCAACCCCGTCGCCGCGTGTCCCAAAGCCTTGACCACCTGCTCTTTCGATTCGGCCTGCTCAAGCTGTCGCCCGATGGTTTCGTCCGTCTGCGCGTTGATAGCCTCCAAAGTCAGCACGTAGACAGAACCCAGGCTGGCGATAGTTCCGGCGATGTACGCCTTCAAGCCCTGACGCTGACAAATCTCGCGCCCCAGCTCGCGCGTCACACGCTCTTCGGGAGAGCGTCCCATCAGACGCAAAGTCTGCCGCACGCGCGCCTCCGCGAAGATGTCCAGAAACGGCGACTGCTCAAGCGTGACCGCCAGCGCCATCTTGAGCGTCCCGTCAAACACCGCGTCGCCCGTCAGATTCGTAAACTCCGTCAACAGCAACGCGTCACGATTGCCGCCCAGTTGCGAGGAGACTTTTGAGGGGTGCGCGTAACTGACAGCCTGCTTGCTGAAAGTCTCCATTATCCGGCCGGGCGCGCCCGTGTAGCCGAACTCGGTTTCAAACTCCAGCCGACGCTTGAGGCTCTTCAAATCCAGCTCCATCTCTTTGACGGATTGATAACGCTCGTCAAACTCTTTCTGCAAAGCCTTCGTCAGCACGCGCTCAAGCGCGGCGGGGCAATTGTCTGCCAGAAGGGCGACGGGCGGAGCTTCTTTGTAAATGATCGCGGCAATCACATCGCTCGTCGTCTCGCCCGCAAACGGCGTGCGCCCCGTGAGCATTTCATAAATCAACACGCCCAGACTCCACACGTCAGTCCGCGCGTCAACCTGAAGCCCGCGAGTCTGTTCGGGAGACATATAGGCGACCGTTCCCATCACGACGCCGGGATTTGTCTTGACCAGCTTTTGCGTCGGCGCATCGGCATGCGTGCTGGATTTGTGCTCTTCCGTCAGCTTCGCCAGACCGAAATCCAGGACCTTCACGTAGCCGTCCTCGCGCAGCATGATGTTCTCAGGCTTGATGTCACGATGGACGATGCCCGCCGCGTGCGCCGCCGCCAGAGCCGAAGCGACCTGAATGCTGATCTCCAAACTCTCGCCCAGTTCAAGGCGTCCGCGCGACATGCGCTCGCGCAAAGATTCGCCCTCGATAAACTCTGTGGCGATGAAACGCTGTCCGGCTCCCTCGCCGATCTCGTAAATGGTCAGAATGTTCGGATGATTGAGAGAGGAAACGGCGTAAGCCTCGCGCTCGAAACGCGCCAGCCAATTCGCGTCCGAGACGAAGACGGCGGGCAGGAGCTTGAGCGCGACAGAGCGGCGCAGGCGCGTATCTTCCGCCAGATAAACTTCGCCCATCCCGCCCGCGCCCAGCAGCGAGTTTATCTGATAACGACCCAAACGCGACTTCGGAAGCAGAATCATCGGCGTCATTTTACAATTTCCTTAACCGCCATCACCAACCGGACTCTATTAATTATGGCTCTGGAAGGTCAAAGAATTTCAACCTGAGGGAAGAGTAAGTCGTGATATATACGTTTGCAACGTCCGCCGACCTCAATCCGGCGATTTCCGCTCCACATACCGACGCCATTGTATTGCAACAAATCCGAGGAAAATTTATTTCGGATTTGATGGCGACGAACAAGAAATCTCAAGTTTTTCTCAACCAAAAACATTTATAAAGGTGGCATTGGAAAACGACAAATAGCCCCCGACTTCCCCGCAACTCCTCTAACCAAGTTTTCCGGGCTGTTTTCAGGCGCAGGAAAACCAACACGGCATTAGCCGAACTTGATTCTTTGATTAAGAGATGCGCGAGAGAAAGCTCATGAACAACAGGTTTGTCTTGAGCGGCTTGGTGCTGTTGCTGCTCAGCGTCTCGCAGTGCGCCACGAAAACCGCGACGAAAGCGAATGTGCCGGGCGAGTATCTCTTAGGCATCAGCGTCGGGATGAAGAAGGAAGCGGCGCAAAAACATTTGGAAGAGCTCGCGCAGTTTGAGCGCGACGAGGGAAAGCGACAACAGGTGTGGCGGCTCAAAAACGACCCGCACTTTAGCGAGTTAGCCATCGGCTACGATGATGAAAATCAAGTCCGCTATATCACGACGTTCGTTGATCCGGCGAGCGCGCGTGAGCGGATTCGCTTTACCGAGGTCGGTGATTTAACGAAAGCCAAACAGCAGATTCTCGCGCCGCATTACAGGTATATCTGGGAAGTTCCCGCGAGCGACGGCAAGCCAGCCTATTTTGTGAATGTCTACGGCGATAACCCGGATTTTTTGTTGCATTACTCATTGAGCGGTAAAGCAAGCTCTTCGGAAGAAGAGGATGATGAATAAAGCTTGCGGCTTCCGTGTCAGAACCGCCTGCGGTAGCGGGCGGGTCTCAATCGTCGGAAGAACCCGCCCGCTACCGCAGGCGGTTCTGACCTAAGTTTATGGGGGAGAAAGGACGCCACGTCATGAAGAAGAGAGAGTTGGGGCGCGTGAGGAGACAAGCCATGGCTCGCCGCTGCGCTTTGCTGGGAGCGATTTTGCTGGCGACCGTTGGCGGCTGGAAGTTCGCCGCCGAGACGACTCGGGCTGCGAATCCGACATCCGGCAGCATCAGCCCGACGACCGCCACGCCCGTGACCTGGACGGGAAATCTGACGGGCACGCCGCCCGCCGCCAACGGCGAGCCGACCTGCGTGGACACCGTCAACAATCCGACGCCGCCGCACAACGGAAACTGCGACTGGTACACGTTGACTGTCAACGGCAATCCGTCGGACTGGGTTGGCAAACGTATCCGGCTGAAGTTCACCTGGACTCTCGTCTCAACCGATTACGACATGGTGGTGCGCAAGGAAAGCAATGGCGTGCCGGGGCCGCAGGGCGACGGCGCGATGCCGCCCGCGACTCTCGACACGTTTATCGACAGCTCCGGGCGCGGCACAAGCACGGATGAAGAAGTGATACTCAGTCCAGCCGACACGGGGACGGGCGATTATTACGTGCGCGCAATCTATTTCGCGCCCAACGCGGCGGATCAGTATAACGCTGCGGCGACCGTCTTCTCTCCTGTTTCCACCGCGCCGACGATTGCTTGCAGTACGCCTAGTTTCGACAACTATCAACCGCCGGTCGGTTATCCCAGGCGCGACGCTTCGGGCGAGCCTTCGGTCGGCGTGAATTGGAACACGGGCAATGTCTTGAGCATGTCGCGCCTGCATCCGAATCGAACTACATTTAATGATGCGACCTCGCCCGCCGACCCGACCACGACGAAATGGTTTAGCGCAACTTCGCAGGCCATCGTCGTCGGGCTTGATCCTATTTTGTTCACAGACCCTGTGACCGGACGCACTATCGCCGGAGAGTTACAAGGCGCAGCCGGCATCACCAACGGCGTCATCTCAGACGACGATTTGACGACCATCACACAGACTTTCCAGACCGGAGGGCCGACACAAGGGGTTGACCATCAAACCATCGGCGGCGGCCCGCCCAACCCGACCATCGCCAATCGCCAGCCGACGGGCAGTTATCCGCACCTCTTCTATTACGCTTCGCAGCAAACCGCCTACGCTTCGGTGGCGACCAGCTTTGACGGCGGCATCACTTATCAACCCGCAGTTCCGGCTTACACCTTAGCGCAATGCACTAACCTGCACGGACATATCAAAGTCGCGCCGGACGGGACTGTCTATCTGCCGAACCGTAGTTGCGGCAGCAGAGCCGCGGTAGTCGTCTCTGAAAACAACGGTTTGAATTGGAGCGTGCGTGTGATTCCGCCAAGCTCGGCTGGCAACAGCGACCCGTCGGTGGGCATCGGTTCGGGCGGAAAAATTTACGTCGGATACACCGCCGTCGACAATCATCCCAAGATTGCCGTCTCAGACGACAGAGGCTTGTCCTGGCACGATGATACAGACCTCGCGACGCTCGTGACGCCGAATCTGACGGCTTCGGTCTTTCCACAGGTAGTCGCGGGCGACAACAACCGCGCAGCCTTCTTCTTCCTAGCCACTACTTCAACCAGCGCTCTCGACCCGGTCGGCACGGACAACGGCGGCGCGGGTCCGAATTTCGCAGGGACTTGGTATCCGTACATCGCTACGACTTGCGACGGCGGAAAGACGTGGACGGTGGTGCGCGCGGACAACGATCCGCTTCATCCGGGCGTGCTGAATCCGGCGCAGCAGGGCGTGGTTTGCACACAGGGCACGACCTGTCCCGGCGGCCCGCCGGACACGCGCAATCTGCTCGACTTTAACGAGATTGCGGTTGACGCGCGCGGGCGCATCGTCGCCGTTTACGCCGACGGCTGCAACTTCGACCATCCGTGTATCGGCATCAACGATAACAGCGGCACAAGAATTCAGAATCAGGGAGTGGCGCGACTAACGCTGATTCGACAGCGCGGCGGCTCGCGGCTCTTCAGCGAGTTTGACGCGGGCAGTCCGTCCGCGCCGTTCGCGCCGTTCGTCGAAGTGAAAGCGAGCAAGAAGGGCAACGCGCTGTTGTGGGGCACGCCCGATGATCGCGGCTCTTCCATCCTGCGTTATCGCATCTATCGCGGCGCGAAAGGCGAAGGCGAGAAACTCTTGGCGGAAGTCAAAGCGGGTCAGAACACTTTCGTTGACAGCAAGACGAAGCGCGGACGCAATTACTACTATCACGTAACCGCCGTCAACGCCGTCGGCGAGAGCCAGCTCAAGCTCAAAACGTTTGTCTCCAAGAGCGGCTGAGAATCCGAAACACGTTGTCTGTCATGTGCACATGACAGACAACGTGTTCCCGCTCAGATGTTTTCAGACGCAGCTTTGCTTCAAACCCGTTTGGCGGAATCACGGAAGGGGTGCTCGAAATGATAAGCATTATCAAGTTCAAAAAAACGACGGCGCGAAAGTTCTTCGGCTCATGCTTCGGCGGCAGAATGTTTTTAGCTTTACTGGGCGCGGCTCTTTTCGCTTTGTCCGCCAGTCGCGCGGAGGCCGCCACCTTTACGGTCACGAATCTGGATGATTCGGGCGCGGGAAGTTTGCGCCAGGCGATTCTCGATGCCAATTCGACTGCGGGCGCGGACAGGATTGAGATCAATGCGCCCGGCAGTGGCGTCGGCACGATTGATCTTTTGACGCCGCTTCCGGCCATCACGGAGACCGTCGCCATTATCAACCTCAACACCGGCAGCGGAAGGGTTGAGCTGAACGGCTTGGCGACGCAGAACGACCCGAACTCTCCCTCCATCGGCTTCGACATCCAGGCTCCGAATTGTGAGATTTGGGGATTCGCCATCAACCGTTTCGGCGAGGCCGGAATCCGCGTCGGACCGAACGGCGCGGGAACTTCTAACGGCAACGGGACGATTATCCATCAGAATTATATCGGCACGAACATAGACGGCAATTCGACGGGTTGTCCGGATGCCGCGCATCCGTGCGGCAACATCAATCGCGGCGTGTGGGTTGACGGGGCGAGCGTCGTGCAGGTCGGCGACGGCGGTTTCGGCGGACATTCCAACACGATTTCCGGCAACTTCGGACGCGGCGTTTCGGTCAACAACAGAGTTATCGGAATGACGACCTTTAGCGGCTCGGCCATCATCCTGAACAACTACATCGGCACGAGCGGCAACTTCCCCACGGCGAACACAGACCTCGGCAATTCGCAGGACGGGATTCTGATTGCCGGAGCTTCCGGCTCTCAAATCGGCGGTGTGAATCCCAACGATAGGAACATCATTCTCGGCAACGGCGGCAACGGTATCTCCATCGTCGCGGACGTGAATCTTCCGGCCTCGAACAATGTGATTAAGGGCAACTACATCGGACATACGTTTGGGCCTGTGCAGGGCGTTGGCAACGACGGAAGCGGGATTATGATTCAAGCGGGCGGCAACACGATTGGCGGGACGACCGCCGCCGAACGCAATCTCATCGTCGGCAACAAAGCCAACGGCATCGCTCTCAACGGCTCTCTGGCGACCGGAAATCTCGTGCAGGGCAATTACATCGGCGTCGGCGCGGACGGCGCGACCGCGCTCGGCAACAGCAACAACGGCATACAGATTTCCGACAACGCCGCCAACAACACCATCGGCGGCACGACCGGAGTCACGCCCGGCGGAGCTTGCACGGGCGCGTGCAACCTGATCGCCAACAACGGCAACGCGACGGCGCAAACCGCCAAAGCCGGACTCTATTTAGACCCGACGGCGAGCGCGGGCAATACGATTCGCGGCAACGCGGTCTTCAACAACGGGAGCGTCGCCGGTCTCGGCATAGACCTCGGCACGCCCGGCGCAACCGCAGACGACGCGCTCGACGCAGACACGGGGCCGAACGACCTGCAAAACTTTCCCGTCATCACGAACGCGAATCCCAACGGGACAATCATGGGCACGCTCAACAGCACTACGAGCACAAATTTCGTGATTGACTTTTACGTGAACACGAACACGGACGGCGCGACGAGCGAGGGCAGAGCTTACCTCGGCTCGACCAATGTCACCACGGACGCGAGCGGGAACGTAAGCTTCTCTTTCAGCAGTCCCGCGACTTTAACTACGGGACAATTTATCACTGCGACGGCGACGAGCCTGACGACTCCGTTTGCGCCGCAAGCGGTCGGCGACACTTCGGAATTTTCGAGTCCGACGCTCGTCGCCTCGCCGACGGCGGTCTATGTTCCGGTCGGCGGAAGAATCACAGACGCCAGCGGCGCAGGGATTAAAGGCGTCACCGTCACGCTTCTTGACACAAGCTCCAACATCACCTACACCGCCACGACAAGTCGTCGAGGGGTTTATGTTTTTGACAGCGTGAGGGTCGGCGAAATCTACGTCGTCACGCCTTCCAAACGGGGCTTTGTTTTCAATCCGAGAACTGAAGCCTTCTCGCTCACCGGCGAGCGAACTGACGTTAACTTTACGGGAACGATAAAACAGAGGTGACGCAGAGAGAAAGCGTTTATCCACCAAATCACACGAAAGAGCACGAACCGGATGATGATGTTCGTGCTCTTTCGTGTGATTTGGTGGAGAATTTATTCTAGCCTCAAACCGAAACCGTTTGCCCGGCATCTAACGTATATTCGGTGAGACGCAAATCTCAAAATCAATCACTCGGAAGGCTGTCATGATGTCAATTTCAATTCTTCGTCTCCTGGCCATCTTGACCATGTGCGCGACGCTGGCATGCAGCGCGGTCAACGCTCAGGCCGTCATCCTCCCTGACCCGGCTCAGGACATCCCGCTCGCAAACGCCAAAGGCGAGGCGACGGCTGTTCTCGCGGGCGGCTGCTTCTGGGGCATTGAGGCCGTCTTCGAGCATGTCAAAGGAGTCACCGGCGTGGTTTCCGGTTACGCGGGCGGAGAAGCGAAAACGGCTCATTATGAGATGGTCAGCGAGGGCGACACGGGGCACGCCGAGTCCGTGCGAATCACTTACGACCCGTCACAAATCTCTTACGGCCAGTTGCTCAAGGTCTTCTTCTCCGTCGCGCATGACCCGACTGAATTGAACCGGCAAGGGCCGGACACGGGCACGCAATATCGCTCGGCCATCTTTTACGCCAACCAAGAGCAGCAGCGCGTCGCGCAGGCTTACGTTGACCAGCTCAACCGCGCCAAAGTTTTCGAGCAGCCTCTCGTCACGCAGGTCACCGCCCTCAACGCTTTTTATCAAGCCGAGGCGTATCACCAAGACTACGCCGCGCATCATCCGAACGACTCTTACATCAAGTACAACGATCTGCCGAAGGTGGCAAATCTTCGTCAGCAATTTCCAAAGCTCTACAAAGAGAGATAGCTTTCGCTGACATGAAAGCGAAGAGACGAATACGTCTTATGCGAAACAAGAGTAGAGCTTGATTGGAAGGAAACAGTTTCCTTTGCGCCTCTTTGCGTCTTCCTTCTTTGCGGTCTTTGCGTTTAAAGTTCAAGTTTAACCGCAAAGACCGCAAAGGAAATCTCGCAAAGCACGCAAAGTTATTTTCTTCTCTTTATATCTTATCAAAGCGCAATTTTCTCACGCGGCTGGTGCTCAAACGGAAACCTGTGACGTGGTTTTGACGGTCGCGTGTGAACTGTATGCTTCCGCTTCCCGCAGCCGAAAAGCTGTCCGCGAACTGTGTGAGGAGCGGAGTGTCTTCGTCAACATTCTTCCTTCGCAGCAAGAGCTTGTCGCCTTGCAAGATGATGTACGTCGCGTCTATCTCAGGGCTATAGTATGTGCCCGCGAACTCTTTGAGCTGCTGCGGCGTGTAAGCTGCTGGCTTGACGGCATCATGGATAATCGAGCCGACGCCGTTGACCATCGTCGTCATTTGTAACGGAGCGCCGGGACGCGCGGATTTGAAACTGAGCTCGACCCTGTCCGGCACGCCGAGCATCAGAAAGTGATTGTTGCCGAGCGGGGCCAACTCACTCTCGCTTGAGCCTCTGGAATAAATCAGCTTGCCGTTCTTCACATAAATTTTTCTGAAATTATTATTGGCCGGGTTGAAGTATGAACCGGCGACAGCCGTCAACTCCTTTTCGGGAACTTGCACCGCTTTCGGTTCGGGCGGGGCCGTCCGGCTTTCGCCCTCCGCGCTTCGTTTGAACTCATCGGCCAGATAAATATCTGCGACTCCTCTGGTGAGCCTGCCAGACTCGATGCCGGATAGATTACAGAGACAGATGACAGAGAAACGCTGCTCCGAGAATCGAATCATGTCAGAGTTGAAGCCGTTGAACGCCCCGCCGTGACCGAAGAGCTTCAAGCCTCTGTACGTTTCAACATCCATCCCGAAAGCATAATCAATAGCATCGCCGTCATTAAGTTTCCCTTGCGTGAGAAACTGACGAATCAAATCCACTCCGCCGCTCAATCTGTTCTCAGAGAAATTCCTGTCCCACAACAACAGGTCGTCAATCGTCGTCAGCAGACCTCCATCCCCGACGTGATCGGAGGCGGTTATTTCAAGCGCGAAGCCGCCGCCCTGTCGAGAGCTATAACCCGCCGCGCGATTTTTAATCACCGCCGAACTGTCATCATGAAAGCGTGTGTTCGTCATCCCCAACGGCTTGAAAATATTTTCATCGGCGTACTCGCGTAAAGATTTACCACTGGCTCGCTTGATAATTTGCGCCAGTAAGAAATAGCCGGAATTGCTATACAGGTATTCCTCTCCCGGCTTGAAATTCAGTTCCTTCTGCCGCGCTATGATTTTAAAGACATCCTCGTCCGAAGCATCCTGAAACCTGACGCCCGCCAACTGCATTAAGTGTGAGTATTCACGAATGCCGCTGGTGTGATAGATGAGTTGGCGAATGGTCACCGGACTCTGATATTGAGGCAGCTCCGGCAAGAATTTTCGGATGTCATCCTCAAGCGAGAGCTTTCCCTGTCTGGCTAAGAGAGCGACGCTCATCGCCGTAAATTGTTTCGACATGGAGGCGATATTGAAGACAGAGGTTGAGGAGATGGGAATGCCGTAATCCAAATTGGCGATGCCGTAGCCGCGTTGGTAGATAACCTGACCGTCCCCGATAACCGCCAGCGCACAACCCGGCGTCTCCGGCTTGCTCCATTGAGCGAATAACTCGTCCACTCTCTGTGCCCGCTCATCTCTGCCTGACTTATCGGATTGCGCCTGCGCGGAATTGAAGATGATAAAGAGCAAGCCCAGGAGGGTCAGCCTCGATAAAATTTGACGCACAGTGATCTCCCGTCGCTTCTCAGAGCATTTTGTGTGCGGATTAAAAACTCTCCGTGTGAGCGAATCGGAGGATTACACGCGGGCTTTATCGGATTGTTCCAGCGAAATCTAGAGTCGCGCCGGTTCATAGAACAGCTCAAGCCCGGCTATGCGATTTCTCTCATAGCCGGGCTTAAATTTTGCTGGTCAATTAACTCGAAGAGCGTTTGAGCTTCAAGCTCTTCGGCGTCAGTAACGACGACGATGACGCTTGCGGAGCTTGTAGGTATAAAGCGCAGAGCCGCCCGCGCCGACCGCAGTCCCGATGAGCGCGCCCTTTTTGCCGCCCGCCAGTCCGCCAATTGCCGCGCCCGCGCCCGCGCCCGCGACGGTTGTGATTTTATCTCTATGCTTTTTCCAGAAAGAACGATGGCGTCGCCTTTGCGCCGCGACCGGCATTGCTGCCGTCACCAAGAGCACGAGACACATCAGAGCTATTAACAGCCTTTTCATAAATTCCCTCCTGATATAATTTGCTATATCAACATTCATGCCATTGTTATTCACGATGATGGCAAATCCTTGCTAAGTCTTATCGCTCTAAGTTTTAACGCTAGTTACTCCTGAGCGGAACGCGATGCGGGGCGGCCTGATTCTGTTCTTCAAGCCGAAAATTTTGTCTTGTTATCATTCACGTTGCATGAGAATCATCGCCTCTGATGTTTGAGTTCATTTCACGGCTGAGACGCAAACGCCTCGACGCCACGCTCTGCGAGTTCGGCTTCGAGGTCACTGGCCAAAAACCTTTGCGCCTCTTCAAGTCGCTTCAAGCTCGCGTCCATCTGGCACAGGGTGAGGCCGCGCACAAACAGGTGAGCCTCCGCGCCTGAACAGAGTTCCGCCATCGGTCGCATCTCCTTCGGCAGCCAGGCCAGCTCGCCGGGGAACTGCATCCCACGCACGCTCTCGTGTAGCTCCTCGACCTCATCCATAAAGTGCATGTGGTCTGCACGACGCAAGATGAACATTCGTTTGGTCGCCGGAGTCCTGTCGAATAGCTCTCGCATCCCGGCGAGCGGCAGCGAAGTATCGTTCTCCGCGACCAGATACAGCGTCGGCACGTTACGCGTCCAGGCGAAATCGAGCTTGACCTTGAGCATCCCCGGTTTCGGCTGTGAGCTTCCGCCGGGCGCGAGCGCGACCACTGCGCTGATGCGCCGCTCGACTTCAATCGCGGCGAGCGCAGTCCAACCTCCGAAGCTGTGCCCCACGATTCCGATTCGACCGCCATCAAGCTTGGCTTCCGAATTCCACGCCGCGCCGTTCAGCAGATGATCTAAGAGAAAGCGTATATCAGGCACGCGGTTCGCAATCCAGGCTTCCTGCCGCGCAGCTCTTTGCTCTTCCGTCTCATCAACCCTTCGCGCCAACTCCGCCGCCACGACTTCAGAATGATCCAACGCCGCGACCACATACCCGTGACTGCTCAAGTGCGTACAGAGAAAAGTTGCCGAGCGACGATTTCCGCCGCTCGGGTGCGAGTAAACAACGAGCGGAAAGTTTCCGGGCTGGCCTGCGGCATCACGCACAGCCGTTTGACTTCGCGTTGCGTCGCCCGGCGGAACTGTGTAGAAGTCCTGAGTTGCCGTCGCAATATCCTGCCCCGCGTGTTGCGTCGCAGCCGGATACCAGACCTCACAGGGGAAGAGGCGATCCCGCGCCGCATCAAACGCACGGATAGCACGCACGCCGACAGGGAATCGCCCACGGACGAAAGGGTCGTACTCGTCCGCGCTCCTTGCCGCGCTTGTGTTGGAATCTTGTTTCGTCTGCATTCCGGTTCAATGAATTGGAGGTGCGGCTTTACTGCTGATCTAACGCTTCTCTAACACGATTGGTCAGCCCGGACAGGTATTTGCTGCGATACCCTTCAATCAGATTTTGTACATTACTCTCTAGCTCGCTTTCCGATACACCAGTCGCAAAGAGGGCTGACTTCTGAAGATCAATCAAAGCCATCAACATCGCTTTGACCTCAATCAACTCCGCCGCGATGATGGAGAACGCTTCCGAAGTAGATTTACTACTATCCAAAAGCGTATGTATGTCCTGAGAAATCTCCGGCTCATTTTCTTGATTAGCCATATCTCCCCCACAGCTCGATAGACTTACTTCGTCAAAGCGATTCTAAACTTACCAGAAGTTAGCTATAGTGGGTAGCTAGTATGAGTTGGCGGTTGGCCGGTCGCTGGTTGATTCATTAAGTTGTTATGACTACGGATGAGATAGTGATAGTTGAGTACTCGCCGGAGTATGGGCGTGAGCTGGTGGCGATGTGGCGCGCCAGTTTTGAGCGGGCTGTCGGGGTTATCAATCCTCATCCGCTTGAGGGGCAACTGCGTTATCTCGCAGAGACGGTCGTGCCGGAAAATCATGTGCAGCTAGTGTTGGACAAAAGCGACTCAAAGGTGATTGGGTTTATGGCGTCAACGCCAGACCACATCGCGCAGCTTTACGTCCATGTCAATCATCAGCACAAGGGCATCGGCTCAATGCTGCTCAACATGGCGAAGCGTAATTCAGATGGTCGGCTGCGCCTCTTTACCTTCAAGGCGAATCGGAATGCGCAGCGATTTTATGAGCGGCATGGGTTCAAGATAGTCGGTCGCGGGTTTGAGCAAATGTGGCAGATGGAAGATATAGAATACGAGTGGCTCGCCTCGTCCGACTCAAACTGACAACGCATTCAGCGGGACGCTTCAATCGCATTTCTTTCATCATGTCTTTACAAATCATTTAGAATGCCCTCGCCCGGCGCGGGTTAATTCGGGCGGGATTCAAGACATAGGTGATATGGGCGAGAATAATCAAGCTTTATTACAACAACTGAGAACTCTGACTAAAGGCTTGACGTTCCAGAGCGAGTCGGATTATCCGGTCGAAGTGTTCTCGCAGGCGGCCAACGCTCAGAAGACTCTCTCCGCGCAAGACCTCATCGCCGCCAGGAATCCGAAGGGAGCGGTGAGCGAAATTGACTTCGACAGCTTCTTTCGCAACGCCACGCAGGAACAGGAAGGGCAAACGTCCGAAGCGCAGCAGACGGTCAAGAAGTTTCAGACGCTCGTCAAAACGCTGAAAGATAATCTGAGCGAGCTTAAGGTTTATAAAGTGGGCGAGACCGAAGCCGATGTTTATGTCGTCGGCAAGACAGCATCGGGGAATTTTGCAGGCGTGACGACAAAAGTAGTCGAAACTTAGATCGTGAGTCAGTTTCAAACATGCGCAAGAAAAAGACAGGTTCGCGCAAAGGCGCAAAGGCGCAAAGGAAGAACGCAAAGCGATTGGATGCTGCTTGCTCTTGGCGTGCTTCTTCTTTGCGCCTTTGCGCGAAATTCTTTCCTGATACTGAATATTCACTTGAAGTTCAAACTGTCCCCCTACCGAAACTTAATCTGTTCTTTAATCTGCGCTAACGCCCCGCATCCTTCTTTGCTTTAAGCGCGCTCTGCACGTCGCCCGGCAAATCGGTGAAGAACTTATATCCGGTCTTCTGCTCAAGACTGCCCACCGTCGTCAGATACTTGTCCCAGGAGTCGAGCGAGATGCCCTGTTTGTTCGGCATGTCGACGGCGATGACGCGCGTGTTCTTATCTATCCGCGAAAGATCGTTGCTCCCCTGTGGCATGACGACGACTATCTTCCAACAGTTCGTCGGCACGTTGACCTTGTTCGCGCGGCCAATCGTTTTCGCAGAGCCGTATGCTCCGGCGATGATGTAAAGCTGGTTGCCCTGCTGAGCCAGAGTGCGGCAGTAGGATTCAAGCGATTCCCAGACCTGACGATTGAGGTCTGGCGTCTGCGGCAGCATGTTCGCCATGCTGAACGTCTCAGAGTTATTCGCCTCTGTGTCCGTTCTGTCTTTGGAATTACAAACGTGGCCGCGATCAAAGCCCGTGCCTGTGTAATCATCGGGCGTGACGCGCTTGAAGCCACCGGGCAGAGATTGCTCCGCGTGAAAATTATTTTGTCGCTCGACATTGCCGATGTCAGAGCTTTGCAAGTGCCAGCTTACCCAGTTCGGCTCTCCCTTATCGTTATTGTACGAGAGCACGTATTGCGACTTGGACATTAAATAGTTGTTCTTGTTGGACGGATCGTTGGTCGCGCCGCTCGGATTGCCAAGCCCCAGATTAAGGACGGCGGGCGGACGACCCGCCGGAAATGTTTCCGGTTTATGCTCGGGGGGACGCTCGCGGTAGCGAAAGTAGGCGACGAGAATAATTAAGAGAAGGAGGACGGCCAGAGGGGCGATATATTTTTTGTATTTAGACATGAGGCGAGTTCCTTATTTTGGAAGCTGGGCTACGGCAGGCATTCTACTAAACGATGGATGAACTACAAAGACTTCGCGCGCATCGTTAGCGGAGCAGTTTTAATTCCGGCGAATCAACATCACAAAAGAAGCCCACGCAAAGGCGCAAAGGTGTTGAGTGATGCTTCATCTTGAATGCTTTCTTTGCGCCTTTGCGCCTTTGCGCGAAACTGCTTTCCGTCTGCTACCAACTCACAGTCGAAGCGCCTGAGTGACCGGAGATGTTTCTGCCGTTATCCTCCATGTGCTTGAAGGCGGACTGGACGGCCACGCGACCCGGCCCGAAGAGTCTCAGCCAGAGATAGCGATTGCCCCACGTGCGCCAAGACCTCTGCGTGCCGCTCGGCTTCTCGATGTGCAACTGCATCTGCACGGTCGGGTCTTTGTAGAGGAGCGCGGTCGGTTTCACCAAAATGGTTTGGCCGGGCGCAAGCTGGCGAACGAAGACATTTCCGGCGGCGTGCAACAACAATAAGCCCGGCATCTGCGGCGCAAAGAATCTGTCCATAAACATGCCGACCGGATAATGCGTCTCCGACTCGTTGCCGCTGCTCGTGCGAAACCAGATGCCCGTCTGAAACCAGTCGTAGGTGATATGGCTCGTGGCGACCATGAAGATATGCTCGCGCACGTCAACCGCCTGTCCCGGTTGAATCGGCAGCGCGATCAGCTCGCCCGGCGCGTCACGCGAGAAGGCTATGTGTCCAGGCCCTTGCGCCTGCGTCATCACGAGCGGCATCCCTGACAAGAGTCGCTTCCATGCGCCCTTCAAAGACATCGTGGTGATATTGACCTGCGGGTCTTTCCAGAGCAGGACGTGATGCGCAAAGTAGACGCTGTCTTCAGGCGCGAGATTGAAGTCAGCGACCGGCACGTACATGCCTTCGACCTGACAGAAGGAGTTGCCGAATTGCAGCTTGGCCATGTCCTTGCGACCGGGCAGTTCAGACCAGCCGGAGCGCGTGGAAATCTCCTTCACGTCGAGCGTCGCGCCGCAGGCCGCGCAACTGAGGCTCGCGCCGTCGCTGACTTTTCCGCACCAGGCGCAAGTGTGCGTGCGATGAGGAGGCGTTGACGGATGTTCCGGGTTGCCGTGATAGCCTGACATCGGCGTTGCTCCTCCTTCAGTCGGTGGAATGATGCACGTACATGGATTGAATGCCGATGCGTCCCGGCCCGGTCATCCGCGCGAGGTTCATCCCAGTGCCGCCGAACCAGCCCGTCGTCAATTGCTGCGACTCGACGTTCATCGTCACCGAAGCGTCTTTGTAGAGAAACGCTCCCGGCTCGACCATGATGCTCTCGCCGGGACGCAAGACCCTTTCAAAGACATTGCCGTATCCGTGCAGGAGCAACAAGCCTTGCTCATTCGTCGTGACGAAGCGATCCATGAACATGCCCTGACCGCCGAAGAGGATGTTCCGCAGTCCCTTAATGCGAACATAGGAATAGGCGATTTGATGAGAGGCGAGCAGAAAGGCGTGCTCACGCACATCCAGCTCCATCCCCGGATGAAGCGGCATGACGACGAGTTCGCCCGTCGCATCTCTTGAGAAGGCGACGCGTCCCGGCCCGTGAGCCAAGCTGATGATAAAAGGCATCCCGGCGAGCGCGCGTTTCAAACCGCCCTGCAAAGGCATCACGGACATCGGCGTGTGCTCGTCTTTCCAGAGCAGGACGTGATGCTCAAAGTAAACCGCATCGCCCGTCGCCAGATTGATTTCCGCCACCGGCACGATCTCGCCTTCAACCTGACAGGTGCTTGAGCCGAAGTGTATCTCGGTCATGTCTTTGATGCGCGGGGCTTCGCGCCAACCGGATTCGCTCACCAGATTATGTATGTCCAGAGGCGCGCCGCACGACCAGCATGAGACGGCGTTGGTCTGGTTCATCCCTTGACACCACTCGCAACGGATACGCTGAATCGGGTCTGCCGCCTCGCTTCTCGCCTGATGCGCGGCTTCATGAGGCGCGTCGCTGACGAGCGGCGTGCCGTCAGTCCCGCAGAACTTCGGCGCATCATCCGGGAATGTGCGTTGACATTTGGGACAGTGCTTCATTTCACTTTGAGCCTCTCCATATTAATTATGCTTCGACGGATTTATCCAAGCCATTATAGCCGATGACAAATCATTCGCTCTCAGTTTCAATAATTAGCAAGGAGAAAACAGTTCGCGCAAAGGCGCAAAGAAGAAGCACGCCAAGAGCAAGCAACACTCAACAACTTTGCGGCTTTCCTTTGCGCCTTTGCGGGAGATTCTGTTAAGTCCGTCTCCGGAATTTCAAACTGACTCATTACTGCTTTAGCTGCGAGGCTCATTTCGTGAAGCTATAAATATCATCCAGGCTGGCAATATAGACGAGCGTTTTGCTTTGAGCGATAATGCCGGGGGCATAGCCTTCGTCGAGCTTTGTCACCTCGCCGCCGTTTTTTGGGACTCTGCAAAAAACATCTGCGTTTAAGCCGTCTTCATCGAAAAAATAGATGTTCGTCTCGTCAACCGCGACGGGTTTGAGCGAGTAACGTTTGACGATGGTTTGCGGCTCGCCGCCCTGCTTGGAGATTTTGTGTAAAGCCCAGCGCGATTCGCCCGCGCCGCGAAAACCGAAATAGAGGCTTTCGGCGTCCCCGCTCATCTCATCAACGCCCTCTTTGTCTGTGATTTGAGATATGACCTGCGTCCCGCCGCCCGCTTTCGCCTGTTTCATAATACTGTTTGACGTGAGCCAGTAAACGTACTTTTCATCTATCACGAGACTGTTCGGGATATTCTGTTGGTCTGCGAAAATCTCAGCCTTTCCGCCCTCTTTCGAGACCATGTAAATCGGCTTCGGCAGCGTCGTGCTGTTCGGCGAATAATACCCGTGATTCGCCCAGTAAACCTTTTCATCGTCAACCGCCATGTCCACGCCGATGCCGACGTGTTCCGAAGCGACCACTTCGGGCTTGCCTCCGTCTTTGGCGATGCGCAGGATATTTCCACCCGCGTTCCAG
Source organism: Pyrinomonadaceae bacterium (assembly GCA_036403295.1). Taxonomy (GTDB): domain Bacteria; phylum Acidobacteriota; class Blastocatellia; order Pyrinomonadales; family Pyrinomonadaceae; genus JACMLC01. The sequence goes on along the minus strand of DASWRG010000129.1, from coordinate 4,730 downwards.
TAAATGTATTTTTCGTCAATCGCTATGCCGCCGTAATCCGATTGCGGCAAGTTTTTGCCGTCGTCCAAATTCGTCACCGCGCCCGAATCGAGCGCGACCTTTCGCAAGCCGCTCGTTCCTTCATTCTGGTCTGCGAGAGTTCCGCCCATCGTCACGTAGGCGAATTTATCGTCAACCACAAGGCCGGAAATATGCGAAAGCTTCTGCTCTTTCCCGGCGATTCTTTTGGCCTTCGTCCATTCGGCGGCGGGTTTCGTGAGTTGGCCGCAACCCAAAATCGCGCCTAACAGTAATGAGCCGGCGCACATCACACCGAGATAACGTTTCTGTCTTCTCATATAATTTGTGAGCAGCGTTATTATCACAGTAAGTTCATTGTGGGAAGTGTTTGTTTGTCAGATTCGTTGAGTGAAGCGCGGGGCACATACTTTGTGCCCTTGAGTATAAGCTCACCATAAATAGTGACATTTAACGGGCGCAAGTGTGGAACGCCGTCAGCTTCTTTCTCTGCCTGATCTTGCTTGCCTGCGGCAAAGCCGCTCTTTACCAAATGGCAGAATGAGGCGACGGAACGCGCCGGAAATTTCCCGCCTTCGATGCTCTCTCTGATTGCACGAAAGCGCGGCGTGTGGAAAGAAACTACAAACCGCCGCGCATTAAGAAATTAAAGTGACGAGCGCGTTTGTCATTCCCGTAGTATCAAGAGCGGGGTAAACGCGCTCGCCGTGATGTGACTACTTGCCTGTCGTTGATTTAGGTTTGCGCGTCAGGCCGCTCCGGCGTTCGCTCTTGCGTGTGTATTACATCATGAAGCCCAGGTTAGAGCCGGACGGGAAATTGACGATGTTCGGGAAGACGAGCGGGATGTCGGCTTCCGCCAGGCCGTACCAGCGCGCGAGCGTGGCCGCGTATTGCTCGACCGAAACCGAAGGAATAAAGCGTCCGCGCGTGTCCGTGTCATCCCCCGTGCCGGTCACGAGCGTCGGGACGAAAGTGCCGTTCGAGGTCGGCCTGCCGTAGAAATTGCCTCCCATCACCGAGTCGCCCATGACGAAATAATAGCCGCCCCAACCGTGATCCGAACCGACGCTGCTGCCCGAACCCGCCGGGTTGAACGTGCGGTTGAAATCCGACATCGTGTAGGTCGTGACCTGCCCGGCCACGCCCTGCGCCATCGTCTCGTCGTAAAAAGCTTTTAAGGCCTGGCTGACCTGCATGAGCAAGCTGCTATGACTTCCGAGTTGGCTGCTGTGGTGGTCAAAGCCGCCGAGTTGAACGAAGAAAATCTGGCGGCTCATATTGAGCAGCGTTCTGAGCTTGATGAGCTTGGCGACCTGTTTCAGTTGATTGCCGAGAGACGTGTTCGGGAAAGTAATGGTCAGGGTCGGGTCTTGACTGAGCTGCTGGCTGACGGCGACCGCTTGCTGTGTGATGACGCTCGCGTTCTGAGTGATCGTGTAGCTCAATTCATACTGGCGCGCGTTGTTCATCGCCGTGCGGCGCGCGATTTCGTCGGCGGCAGCGCCGAAGCCGTCCAAAGTCAAAACCTGATTGAGCGGCGTCGGCGCGGAGGCGACGATCAAGGGCTTCGTGTTGAGGCCGATGGTGAAAATGTTCGCGCCCGAAATCGAAGTAATCATCGGAATCGCCGCGCCCGGATTCAGACTGGTCGTGCGGTCTGCGACGCGGCCTCCCCAGCCGGTCGTCGATTTGTAACTGGAAATCGCCGTCCGAAATTGCTCGGCCTGATCGGGATGCGAAAAGAGTTGATACGGTCGCGCCGCGCCCGCCTGATACGTCGCGCGCGTCAAGGGCTGGACGAGACAGCCGACGTTGCAGACGACGGCCAGCCTGTTTTGCGTGAAAAGCGTTTGCAAGCCGCTCAATGACGGATGAAAGCCGTAGACCTGCCCGCTCATGCTCGGCGGCGTGATGGGCAACAAGCTCGCGCGAGCTATCGCCAAGCCTTGCGATTGCCGCGCCGCCGCGTATTGATTGTAGCCCGCGTCGTAATTCGGAATCACGGAGTTGTTGCCGTCGTTGCCGCCGTCCAGATACACGCAGACCAAAGCTTTGTAATCGTCCGCCGGAGCAGCGGAGGCTTCCGCCTTTTCGCGCGCCAGCACGCTCATCAATCCGAGATGGCGCATCTGTGTCGCCATCGCCGCCATGCTCAAAGCGCGGCAGGATTTTTTCAGAAACTCTCTTCGGTTCTCTTTCATCACTCTCACCTTTGCACTTGGTATTGCGTCGAAGTGGCGACCAGATAAAGGGCTGTACGCGCGCGTTTCAAATTGTTCGCCGGGGCGACGGCTTGAATGGCCGTCAGGAATTCGTTTCTGACTTGCGGATTCATCGCGCCGTGCATCATTTCCCGGTTGAGCGTGTCGAGCAAAGTCGCTCCCGTCGAGTCCGCCGCCGAGAGCGTCTGTAATCTGCTCATGTCAATCATCGTTCCGCAAGGAGTGTTCGTCGGAACAGTGGAGGTTGAGAGGGCGGCTAAAATTCCTGACGCGCCGACGGAGTTGGGCGGAGCCATTTGATTGACAAAGTTCGGACGCTTCAACGCCGTGCCCGTCGAGAAAATTCCGAACTCCGGCCCCTCCAGTGGCGTGTTCGGAATCACGTAATTCATCGAATAATAGTTGAAGACAGTCGGCGGATTGAAAACGTCTTGATCGAGCGGCAGTGTGATGACGTTAATCACGCCGTCGCTCTTTCCGTTGCAGCTCGCGGGAACGCCGAGGTTGTTGTTCGCCGTCGGATTGAACGGGCGCAAGACGTTCGTTATGAACAGCACAGGCTCGCGCAGCTTGCCGTAATCCGGGTCGGTCTTGACGTTGCCCCGCGCCTCCGGGTCGAGCAGGATGGCACGAATGACGGCTTTCAAATCGCCGCGCTGCCCTTGCCCGTTGTCCGCGAAGACAGTCGCCACGCGACCGACGTAAGCCGGAGTCGGATTGCTGGTGACAAGTTGTTGAATGAGTAGTTTGCTGATGAACGGCGGGACGTTCGGATGATAGAAGATGTTATCCAGAGCGGCGTTCAAATCGGCGTCGGGAGTTTGACCTGCGGGAATGAAGGGAGTCGCGCCCGGATAGTTGAGCAGAGTTTTCGCTGACGTGTCGTGATTGGCCGGGTCGACGATCATCGGGTCGCGGTAGTTGACGAGGCCGGTTTGAGAATTCGCGCAGGTTTGATTACAGAAAGTCCAGCCAGTAAAAACTTTGGTGAAGTTGTTGATGGTGTCCTGATTGTAGCTCGGAATGTGATTGCCCTGCCCGTCGAGCGCGGGCGTCCCGTCCTGATTCAGCAACTCGACTCCGATGGTGAAAAGCTGCAAAATCTCGCGCGCGTAATTCTCGTTCGGATTCTGCTGCGTGCTAATCGCCATATCCAGATAAGTGCCCATCGCCGGATTGAGCGTCATCTGTTGCATCAGCCTGCGGAAATTGCCGAAGGCGTTTCGGTCGAGCGTTTGCACATACGGCAACATCTGGCTCGGCTGAGCTATCCTGCGCCCCGAAGTGACTAAAATCTGGCTCAAAGCCCAGGAGACGCGCCGCCGTAGCTGCTGGTCTTCATTGTACAGAGCCTCTTTGTAAAACCAATTCTGGAGCGGATACATCGTGTAGTTGTCGCGGAAGCAAGACAGTGGAACATCTGTGGGCATGTCTGCGCCGTCACAGGTGGGCGTCGGAGTCGTCGGAAAAAGCGGCATGTCAGGATAGCTGTAAGTCGAAAAGCTGCGCTCGTCCATCTGCTCTTCGAGCCAGGTGCTATAACCGGTGCGCCGCAGCTTGAGGTCAAGAGCCGCGTTGACGCCGAAGGTCGCCTGCTCCATAAAGCGAACGCGGTCGCCCGTCCACGGCAACTCGACGCGATTCACGGTCGGATTGCGTGTCACCGTCTCTCTTCCCGGCATCGGCGTCGGAGTCGCGCCCGGATCGTCTTCAATCTTGCTTTCGTGTCCGACTGACAGACGCACGCGATTGCTCGACATGCCGCGCCATGTGACGCGCACGAGCACGTCGCCGATGTCACCGATTGAAGAACTGAGGCGAACGCTCAAAGCGTAAACCGCTTTATGCCCGGACGCCGGTTCAAAGCGGACGATTTGGAGCGGGTAACGAATGTGCTGCGCGTCCTCGAATTCGGCGCGAAAGGCGTTCGCGCCTTCGCCCGCGAGCAAATCCAGATTGGTGATAAAAAATGTGACGACCGTTTGCCTGCCGGGCTGAACCACTCTGGTTGACGAATCCGCCTTGCGTCCGGCTTTGGAGAACTCGACGAAGGCTCTGGTCGAATTCGTTTCGCTAATCAGCACGGGCGCGTCTTCGGGCATCGTGGCAGCCCGCGCGGCGTTCGCGCCGCCGAAAATTAACAGAGCACAAAAAACACAGCAGAGCGTCGAAAGTCGCATACCGCGACGAGTGTCTGGGCCTCTCAACATTGATTTATCTCCAGAGCCTTGATACCTGAAACGAGTCTTCCAATCCGGTTTGGCAGGGACGAGTAACGCGATAAAAGCAGTCCTGATTTATAGCTCTTTTGCCGTGAAAAGGCAAAATTTTTCAGCACATAAAAAGTTTGGTAGTGGCCTCGTTACATTGGGGATTGAAAAAGAGAAGGCAAAGTGTGGACAGTGGCGGCTGTCATGGCTCGTCACAGAATCCATCATGCTCCGCCTTCCCTGCGTTGCCCTCATTGCAGAGGTCAAGCACGCGATC
>DASWRG010000128.1:0-9056 GCA_036403295.1 Pyrinomonadaceae bacterium | reverse complement strand
TGCTCACGCAGGCTCTATGTCTAACTTCGCTCTCTCCCCCACGCTGACGCGTGGGGCTACACTCTCTCGCCTGCTCGCGCAGACTGGTTGAAGGCTTTACGTCGAACTCACGTTCTCTCAACTTTGCGACTTCTTGTCTTGGTGGTTTTTTGTCAGGCGGTAACGACGTATGAGCGCATTGGTCGAGCTGTCATGTTTCAGTTCCGCGTCACTCTCAAGCTCAGGCACGATGCGTTTGGCGAGAGCCTTGCCAAGCTCGACGCCCCACTGGTCGAAGGAATCAATCTGCCAGATCGCGCCCTGCGTGAAGACGCTGTGCTCGTACAGAGCGACGAGCTTGCCGAGCGCGGCGGGCGTCAAACGCTCAATCAAGATAGTCGTGGATGGCCTGTTGCCGTCAAACGTGCGATGAGGCACGAGCGATTCCGGCACGCCCTCGGCCATGACCTCGTCCGCAGTCTTGCCGAAAGCCAGAGCCTCGCTCTGCGCGAAGAGATTGGCGATTAAAATGTCTTGATGAATCCCAAGCGGATTCAGCGATTGACAGAAGCCCAGAAAATCGCACGCGACGAGCTTCGTGCCCTGATGAATCAGTTGATAAAAGGAGTGCTGCCCATTCGTCCCCGGCTCGCCCCAGAAAATCGCGCCCGTCTGGTAATCAACGCGCGCGCCGTCGAGCCTCACACGCTTGCCGTTCGACTCCATCGTGAGCTGTTGAAGATAAGCCGGAAAGCGTTTGAGGTATTGATCGTAAGGCAAGATCGCGATTGTCTCCGCGCCGAAGAAGTTGTTGTGCCAGATGGCAAGCAAGCCCATCAACACCGGCAGATTTTTCTCGAACGGAGTTGCGCGAAAATGCTCGTCCATCTCATGAAAGCCGTCGAGCATCGCGCGAAAATTCTCAGCCCCGACCGCGATCATCGTCGAAAGCCCGATGGCCGAATCCATCGAATAACGCCCGCCGACCCAGTCCCAGAACCCGAACATATTTTCGGTATCAATGCCAAACTTCGAGACCTCTGCGGCGTTGGTCGAGACGGCGACGAAGTGCTTCGCAATAGCTTCCTCTTCATGCAAAGTTTTCAGAGACCACTCGCGCGCAGTATGCGCGTTGGTCATCGTCTCAAGCGTCGTGAAAGTTTTTGAAGAGATAATAAACAAAGTCCCTTCGGCATCGAGATCGTGCGTCGCCTCCGCGAAATCCGTCCCGTCCACATTCGAGACGAAACGAAAAGTCATCTCGCGCAAGCTGTAATGGCGCAAAGCTTCGTAAGCCATCACCGGCCCCAAATCAGAGCCGCCGATGCCGATGTTGACGACATTGCGGATACGCTTTCCCGTGTGCCCCTTCCATTCGCCACTGCGAATCCGATTCGAGAACGCAGTCATCCTGTCCAGCACCGCATGCACTTCCGGCACAACATCCATGCCGTCAACGTAAATCTTTTCGTCACGCGGCGCACGCAACGCGACATGCAGCGCCGCGCGATTCTCAGTCACATTAATCTTCTCGCCGCGAAACATCGCGTCAATCCGCCCGCGCAAATCGCATTCATCCGCCAGCCGCAAGAGCAGCCTGACCGTCTCGTCCGTCACGCGCTGCTTCGAGTAATCAAAGTAAAGACCAATCTCTTCGACGGAAAATCTCCCGGCTCGATTAGCATCATCAGCGAAAAGCTCGCGCAGATGCACGTCTCGAATCTTTTCAAAATGAGCTTCCAACGCTTTCCACGCCGGAAGCTGCGTCAAACTTTTCGTTGATAATACTTGACTGCTCATCATTCACCTCAAACTTAAGAATTAACCGCAGAGACGCTGAGACGCAGAGATTAGTAAAGCATAAAAAGTATGCTAGCTTGCTTCTTATTCTTCTGCTCTCAGCGTCTCCGCGTCTCTGCGGTGAGACGTTCTATTTCCGGCTTGCCTGTGTGCTGCGCGCGGCCAGTGGAAAATCAGGCTCAATGTCAACGGGCACATCTTTCAAGCGGTCGAGCGCGGCTTTCATCTGCGGCCTGATGACTCCGTACTTGTCGAGCATCGCTTTCGCTTTTTCATAAGAGCCTTCGGCCTGCAAGGTGAGAATGTCGTTCGTGAGCTTACGCACGGCATCCTTTATCTTTCCGGGGACGATGCTGTAAACGCCCGTGCGCTCGTCGTATTTGATCGCGCCTTCGTCCGTCAGATAGTTGAACTGCAAGGCGACGGCTTTGCCGTGAGCCTCTGTGACGCCGAAGCGGACTGAGCGGAATGCGCTGGCGAGAAAGGTCGCGTAAACAGTGCGCTCCATCGAGCGATCAACCACGACGCCCTTGTCCATCAAATACTGCAAAGCCCACAGCCCCGCGATGTCTGCTTTGGCCTCTTCAATCGGCGAATACGTCTCTTTCAATTGTTTACGCACGGGCACGTCCTGCCCGTCAACTTTGATATTGTGCGGCCCGAGTCCATGCATCAATTCGTGCGCGAGCGTGTGCATGAAGAAGGCGTCGAAAGACACGTCGCGTTGATCGCTTGCGTCGAGCACGACGCGCGAGATGGGAATCAGAGTCTTGCTGAACTTGGCCTGCTGAATATTTCTGAGCATCACGCGCTTTGAGCCTTTCTCTTCAACCACGCGCTCGTCGTTCGGCAAGTTAAACGCTGCCGTCTGCACGCCGTTGTTGCCTTCGCCGGAAGAGAAGACGACGTTGACGACGCGAATCGGAGAGGACGCGCCGAGTTTCTTATTGCGATAACGCGCCTCAAGCGGCAGATTGTCTTCAAGCTCCTGCAAGTAGTTGCGGAAGAGCGCGAGCTTTGCGCTCTCGGCATCGTCGCGCAAGGTGACGTAAGCCTCAAAGGCGGCTTTGTATCCGAAGAGGCCGTCGGAATAGGTCTCATACGGCCCGATGGTCACGTCAATCGGCGCGTCCAAATCCATCCACGCGACATCGCTCTCGTAATAATCATTCGAGAGAAAAGCGTCCGCGCGCTTTTGTAGAAAATTTTTGAGCGTCGCATTCGTCGTCAAATCTGCGGCTTCGCGCAAGAGCCGCGCGGCTGGCTGCAAGAACTCTTTGTACTCTTCGCTGTAAGGCGCGGCGCTCAACTTTCCATCCGCCCCGCGATGAATCGTGTAAAAAAAGCCGGTCGCCTTTTGTCGCTCGTCTTCACTGAGCGTCGCCGCCCAACGCTCAAATTCTTCCTTCGTCATGTCATCGGGATAGTACGCGGACTTCGGAGGCTTCTCCTGCGGCACGCCTTCGATGAAAGCCACGTTGTCATCAAGCTGCGACCACGGGCCGTCGTTGATTTGAAAGTAATGAAGGCGGGCGCGTCCCGCCGCGCTCTTGTCTGCGTCGAGCTGTTTGAGCAGCGCGACGTTGCCGCGCCAGACTTGCCGCAAGTAAAGCGGATCCATGAGCTGTGCGGCTTCGATAATCTTCGAGAGCGCAAGACGGTCATTCGGTGTCAGGCGCGAAGTGTCTGCGGTAACGACAGTCGGAGCGAAGCGGCGACTCCTGGCTTCGAGCGCGGCTGCCTCGGAAGAGTTCCCCGCTCTCTTCTGCGACATGACAGTCAACGGCAACAACAGCATACAGCTCAAAATCAGAGTACATACTTTCAGACAATGCTTCATCATCAAGTTTCCTCTCGGACAAAAATTTTCAGATAGTGTGACACAAGAGAGTTTGAAGATTATAGCTCGTCTTTGCGTCTTTGCGCCTTTGCGTGAGACTTTTATTTTCACGCAAAGGCGCAAAGGAAAACAAAGACTCGCGCTGGCAAAGCTTTTCAACTTTTCCCCGTGCTGCCAAAGCCGCCTTGCCCGCGCTCTGTCTCTCTCAAATCCTCGCTCCACACGGGCGCGGGCGTAGCGATGGCTTCGATGATGAGCTGAGCCATACGCGTGCCCGCCTCAAGCTCAATCGCTTCGTCTCCGTGATTGACGAGCGCGCATTTCAGCTCGCCCCTGTAATCGCTGTCAATCACTCCGGCCAGCACGTCCAGGCCATGCTCGATGGCAAGCCCCGAACGCGGAGCGACGCGCCCGTAAAATCCGTGCGGGATGGCGACGGAAAGTCCCGTTCGCACAACCCGGCGCGCGTGCGCCGCAATCGTGACGCGCTCAATCGAATGTAGATCAAGCCCCGCCGAAAACCTGCTGCCACGCGTCGGCAAACGCGCGGACGGATGCAGCTTCATGAACTCCAGGCGATCAAACATTGGCGACTCCTTCGATCATTTGAGTTTGAGCAGAGCGTGCGCGCTGGCTTAATTCGCGTCCCAGAATATAATGCCGGAAGGGCTTCTCTCAAGATGAAAACGGCTGCGGATAAATTAGTGGACGCGCGCGAGCCAATCGTCGTCGGCCTCGGCGAGTTGATCTGGGACATGCTGCCCGGCGGCAAACAACTCGGCGGCGCGCCGACGAATTTCGCTTACATCTCAAGACTGCTCGGCCATCCGTCAATCGTCGCCAGCCGCGTCGGCGCGGATGCGCTCGGACGCGAAGCGAGAGAGCGATTGCGGCGCATGGGTCTCAACACCGATTATCTACAGCTTGATGAAAGCCATCCGACCGGGACTGTCGGCGTCCGTGTAGACGAACGCGGCGAGGCTCATTTTCAGATGAACGAATGCTCGGCCTGGGATTTTCTGGAATGGACTGGCGAATGGGAAGAGTTGGCTTTGCGCACAGACGCCGTCTGCTTCGGAACTCTCGGTCAGCGCGAGCGGCGGGCGCGCGAAATCATCATTCGGTTTCTTGAACGGACGAGGCCGGACGCTCTGCGTATCTTCGATGTCAACCTGCGTCACACCTTCTTCACGACAGAGATGCTACAGAGATCGCTTGAATTGGCGACGATGGTCAAGCTCAATCAGGAAGAGCTGAACACTGTGGCTTGCATGCTACAACTCGGAGAGCTTGATGAAGAAGCTCTATCTCGTCAACTGATAGAAAGATTCAGCATCGCTCTCGTCGCCATCACGCGCGGCGAGAACGGAAGCGTCCTGATTACCAAAGAAGACGCAACCGCTCATCCCGGATTTCGCGTCAAGGTCGTAGACACCATCGGCGCGGGCGATGCTTTCACAGCCGCCCTCGCGCATTTCTATCTGCGCGGGGCAGGGCTGGAAACCATCAGCGAAGCCGCCAATCGAATGGGAAGCTGGGTGGCGACGCAAACAGGCGCGACGCCCGAGTTGAGCTTGAAAAATCTGGAAGAGATTTTCGGCGGTCTAGCTTCGCATGCCGAGCAGGCTCAAGGTTCTGTCGCGCCGCCCCCAGGCGATGATGGTCGTCACCAGCAGTAAGACTATCGCCGGGACGGGAGTTCCTCCGAGGACAAGGAGATGCGTCGCGATTGCGCCCACCATCACGCAAACTAAAAGCAGCGCGCCCAGGCCGCACAGGCGCGGAATCAGCAGCAGCAGCGCGCCTAATGTTTCGAGGCCGCCCGTGACATATCGAAACCATTGGCCGAGGCCGATCTTCGCAAAGCCCTCAACTGCCTGTGGATTGCCCGTCAGCTTTGGGTACGCTGCAAACAAGAACATCGCCGCCGCGCCGACCTGCAAAATCCACAGGATAATATTCAACACCTTGCCCGTCGTAATCGCTTTATCAGCAATCGCCTGAGACATGAAATTTCTCCTTTTCAACTGACTCAATTCTTCTTTGCGTCTTTGCGTGAGAAAGATTTTCTCGCAAAGACGCAAAGGAAGATAGATTCTAAAGCTTTATCAAAAAGCGATCTCGCCCATCCGACCGCTCCTGTAATCCTCTATCGCCTGATAAATCTCTTCGCGCGTGTTCATCACAAACGGCCCGTAACGCGCGACCGGCTCATTCAAAGGCACGCCCGCGATGACCAGCACATCGAGCGCGGACTTCGCGTCCGCAGGCACAGAGATGCTCAAGCCCTCTCCATCGCGCGCGAACATCACCATCTGTCCGTCAACGGCTCGCTTCTCGTCCGCGCCGAACAAGCCCTCGCCGTCAATCACGTAAGCGAAAGCGTTATACTCGCGCGGCACAGGTTGCACAACCTTTCCGCCCGGCTGAATAGTGAAGTGCAGGTAGATGATCGGCGTCCGCGTCTCAATCACAGCCCGCGCGCCCAAAGCTTCTCCGGCGATGACCCTCACACGCGCCAGTCCATCCTCAGTCTGCGCCGCAGGAATTTTCTCAGCCGGTATCTCTTGATAACGCGGCGTCATCATCTTGTCGCGTCCCGGCAGATTAACCCAGAGCTGAAAGCCGTGCAGGCGGCCTCCCTCGCGCGCAAACTCCCCGTCAGGCATCTCGGAATGGACGACGCCCGCGCCCGCCGTCATCCACTGCACATCGCCGGGTCTGAGCTGCCCCTGATGACCCTGCGAATCCTTGTGCGCCATCCGCCCCGTGAGCATGTAAGTCACGGTCTCGAATCCCCTATGCGGATGATCGGGCGCGCCTTTGGCCTCGCCGGGCGCGTAATCCTTCGGCCCCATCTCGTCAAGCAGCAGGAAGGGATCGAACTCGGACAGCGCGTGCGTCGGAAAGGGGCGGCGCACTAAAAAGCCCTCGCCCTCCAAAGTCTCCACGCCGTTCACAATCCGCGCGACCGCGCGCAACTCTTCAAGCTTGTTTGTCATCAGTTTCACTCCCTTGAGCTATTCGCTCAAACTCTGAAAATATGTGTCGCAACATATGTTTTGATAAAAATTTTTAGCCGTTGTCTTCGGCCTCCGCGTAGATGCCCTCGCAGATGCGCGTCAACTCGCGGCAATCACGACGCGAGACGCGCTCTTTGAAATAACGGCTCGCCTCTTCCATCACAGGCTCCATCCGCTCAAGCAGATGCACCCCTTTGCGCGTGATGCGCGTCAGACTGAGCCGCCTGTCCTCCGCCGAACGGTCACGAGAGACAAGCCCCTGCGCCTGTAGACGATCCACCAAACGCGTGACATCGGGCGCATTTTCGATAAGTCGAGCCGCTATCTCACAACGCGGATGCCCCTCCGGATGCGCGCCGCGCAGGATACGCAGCACATTATACTGTCCGGGCGTGATGCCGAAATCCGCGCACGCGCTCTCCAAACGGCCTCTCACATGATCTGCGGCGACCAGCAGATTCAGCACAGCCTCCTCCGCCGGGCTGTCAAAATCCGTCGCCTGCTTGATGCGCTTTTTCAGGGCGTCTCCCATACATGTAATCTTATATCACAACTTTTTTCGTGTTGCAACACGCAAATGAATGCGAAACAGAGAAGATGATTCAGCCACAGAGGACACAGAGATACGAAACAATTCATTACGACTTTTGTTTATTTCTTTCCTCTGTGTTCTCTGTGTCCTCTGTGGCTAATTTTAAATTATTCACCGAGTGCGGCGTACTTGAAGAGGCGGAAACGATAACGCTGCTGGTCGCGCATGTTCTGCGCCACGACGCCGTGCAAACGCTCGTCCCACGTGGCGTACTGCTCGACAAAACGATCTGCGGCGGCCCTGTCGCCCTGATACTGAACTTCCAGAACTTTGGCGAGCAGCTTGCCCACCACTTCATGATATTTGTCGTAGTTGATGCGAAGCTTTTTGAGCTGCGGGTCGAATTTCAAGACTCCGTTCTCAAGAAAGAAGTTCCACTGCATCAGCTCCATCGTGTTGTAGGGCTGGTCGCGGCGCGGCTTGTTGTTGAGGACGACGCGATTGATGCCGCTCGCGTAGACCGAGCGTAGCTGTTCGGCTGTGTAATAGCCCTGCTTGTGCAAAGCTTCGGCGACGAAGAGAGAGACGAGATCGGCTTTCATCTCTTCGAGCAGGTTCGCGTCATCCTGCAAGGCCGTGTCGAGGTCTTCACCGCTCCTGGTCTGCTCCACGCCGAGATAGTGCCCGACCTCATGCCAGAGCGTGAAGTAAAAGCCGCCGTCAGAGTTCAGCTCGTCTTTGTGCTGGGGCGCGACCGAAGCTTCCCAGACGCGGCTCGTGTTCTGAAAAATGTCCGGGTTGCGCATGATGTTCGAGCGCAAGAGGATAGTGCGCCCGTAACGGCGCGCGAGATAGCTTTCGTTCGGCAGGATGGTTGCGGTGTTGCTGCCGCGCGCTTGCCCGAAGTCTGCGATGACATCATAGACGCCGACGGGAATGTCTTCTTTAATCTTCTTGTGATGCTCGTAAGGCAGAGAGTCTTCGAGAGCCTGCAAGCCGCGCATGGCTCGACGCAGGTCGTCCGTCTCCTGTCGCCGTGTGCTCAAAAGGCTGAAGGCGTAAAAAGTTTTGACGCCGTAAAGCTCATCATCATAAGTCTCGTAAGAGCCTATCTGCGCGTTGAGATTTCTGAAATGCCCTGTCACCCAGGCGGCGTCGCCCGATTCGTAATCGTCAGACAAAAGATCGCGGCTGCGATTACGCAGGTAACGCGCGAACTCTGCGTCATCCGATTGCAAAGCATCGGCGGCTTCGTTCAAGAGAGCGTGAGCGCGCATGCTTTCGTCCGCGTAAGCGACCGAGTAAGGGACTGCGTACAGGACTTTCGCGTCGGGCGCGGCGAGCAGTCCGGCCAAATCTTGTTGAAGACCGGGATGCAAGGTGTCGAGCGCCGGATATTGTTTGAGCTTGCCGAGGTCGCCCCGCAGGTTCAGCGCGGTCGCGCGGCGGACGACTGTGCGCTGGTCTAAAATCGAATCGCGTCTTTTCGGATGCGTGGCGATAAAGGCTTCGACCTCATCTTTGGTGATGCCCCACGGGTACATGTTGTGTCCGGGCGGAAACGGCTCGACGGGCAGGAACGGCTCGCGCTTGTTCTCAAGCGTGTTGGCAATCGGCCCTTGAAAGAGGTGAAAGAGGATGAGCAGGTTTTGCGTCTGCGCGGGCGAGCCGAGACGCTTGTCGAGCTGCTGCAACTCCTGCTCGGAAGAAAGCGCGCTCTCGTGCCTTTGCTGCTCATAAATGCTTTGAAAAATTTTTCCGACTTCGAGCAGTTTTTCAATCGCGGCACGCTCGCCCGCCGTCAAGTGCGAAAGATCGGGCGCGAGGCTGACGGTCTGCGTCTTGTCAACCAACGGCTGACTTTTCTCTAAAGGCCAGTAAC
>DASWRG010000127.1:0-20266 GCA_036403295.1 Pyrinomonadaceae bacterium | reverse complement strand
ACGACGCTCAAGTTTCGCCTGGGAAAAGGCATGAAGGATTCCGTTGTGCCCAAAAAGTAATTAGTAGGCTTTCTACTTCTTACTTTTCTATAACTAACAGACGCGCCGTCTGACGCCCGACACGTGTGCTTGCGAGTAGCTTACGCGTCGAGAGGCAGGCGGCGTTGATTTTTCGCGGATTTAAAGAGATTTTAACCTGCTAAACTCTTGCCATACACAGTTTGAGTCAGAGAGAGTTTTTAACTGAGTTGCCGAACACTGCTTTAGTCCACACGCTTGAAAGCGGCCTTTTCTCCACTAAACCGTTGAATTTCAGCAAATACGGCGAAACGGATGGCTCCGGGGCAGACGTTCGGCGTCTGTCCGGGCTGCTTTAAAAAAGTGGGAATTATGCCTTTGACGCACCCAAAGGCTAAAAGGAGTAAAAACGTGAAGGAAAACCCACTTGAAGAAATGAAAGAATCTCCGATATTCGAGATCATTCAAACTCATCGGCACATTCGCATCTATGCCAACGGCGTAGTAGAAGGGTTAGAGGGTGACGGGCGGATTATAAACCACATCCCGCTTGTGATGAGGCTTGAATTTATGGGCTATTTCAGCAAGTCCCAAGACTCCGAGCCGTGCAAATCGCCAAAGGCGATACCGAACATTTCATGCGGCACGGGAGCATCGCACGGGATGGCTGAATACCGAGCCAAGATGTCAGCAAATGAGGCTGCGGCCACAGGGGAGAAGTAAAACACCGCAAAGGATTCGCGCCCGTCTTCGCTAAATTCTGTTGAGTGGAATATCGCAAAGTTCGCTGGACTGCCGAGTTCTTTGTGCCTTGCTTCCGCTAGATGCACGATACCCCAGCCCACTTGTGTAGCCTCGTTAGAGGTAAACGGGAAGACGAGTTTGCGCCAAGATGATTCGCTCATTTATCGGAAGCTCTTTTCTGAGGAAGTTAGCAGAGCGAAAGGCTTATATCACTAATCCGAGAGTGCTACAATATCCTCAGAGATAAAAAGCAAGGCTGCCGTCCCGTGTGGGAGTTCAGCGACCGGACGGCAGCCCCTCCGCACAAGCCCGTCACCACCCCAGATGACAGGCGCGCGGTGGGAAGCGCGAGCACACCCCTCTGCGCTTCCCGTAGCGAATTGAGTTTAGTCAGTTAGTGAGAACATAAGGGTATTAAGGATGTGCGCGCTCTGTTATGATTGCGCTCGATCTGTTTGAAAATTTAGGTAACGGCTAATGCGTCGCTCACGCCTCAAACTGAAAGTATGAGCATCGCCGTTGAGAAAAGGATTCTCACGGCGAAGAGTTTGAGGCACAGTAAGCTACGCTTATTTACGCATAAACGCAAGTCCACAGGAGGTAACTCCTGATGGGCAGGCGAGCGCGTCTGAGGCCGAAACACTTAGCGGCAAAGCTGCGGGCAATCCGCGTGGCTTTAGGATTATCTCAAACGGAGTTGTTAAAGTTGTTAGGATTTGAGGAACAGATTATTTACAACCGCATCTCGGAGTATGAACTAGGGAAGAATGAGCCGCCGTTACCGATTCTCTTACGCTATGCGGAAGTAGCTGGCCTTTGTGTAGATGTGCTGATTAACGATAAGCAGGACTTGCCAGCGAAACTGCCCGCCAAGCCAAAACATTCTCACCGTTAAGGCAGGTTATTGTTTCTTATCTGCGCGTTTCTTTGTTGGCTTCTCTTTAGCAGACTTCGGCTCTGGCGGTGCGGCTAGAATTTTCCGCACGGCCTCATCAAAGGTCATAGGCGCGAGCGTGATAGGTTTGCCGTGCTTCCCTTCTGGATTGGGTGTTTTTTCTTTCATCTTTGACATTGTACTACTACTTCCCTCTGAGGTGGTAAATAACATACCGGACTTTAAGGCGAATAGTTTCAAAGTACGTCATTGCAGCAGGCAGACCGTGCTTGTCAAGAATTGCGTTAATTTCTGCGCTTGTAAGAGGTCTTGGCTGTTGCCCTGCCGGAGATGCCTTGCCGTAAGTTATTCCCTTTATGGTTATCCTCTTTGGATCGTTTTTTCTTGACGCTGCAAGTGTACCATCTGGATTCATATAGCGATGGACTTCGACAATAGTTTTGCCCGCCCTATCTAACCACAGTACATACTGCCTTCGCGTGCCCGTCACAGCATTCCGAATGCTTCTAACCTCATCAGGATTGAGTGGCCTGTCAATATCAAAATGTTCGATGAGTTCTCCCCTTGCAAGTTTTGCCTCAAAGCCGCCCTCACGGAATAGCCTTCTCAAATCCCACTCAGATATGCGATAATTCGTTTTGGAGCGTTTCGCCATGTTTAGGGAATCTGAGATTAAACATCAGGTTATTAACTACATAGCTAACAATCAATCCTTTGAGGATTTCGAGGATTGGCTGGTAGAGCGTACTCGCCTTGATTACCTTGACAACTCAAGGGAAATTAGAGAGCTAATTGGAGAAATCAACCTGCTTATTTTTGATTTCCTAGACAATGCGCTTAATGAAGAGGCTCTAAAGAATAGCCTGTTCAGTCTTGTGATGAACTACAGTTTTGAGCCAGCTCCTTTGACAATAGGCAATCGGTTAGTTAGTAAGGTCACTTCTTCTGCTGCTCAGGTTCTGCGGCTTGATCCGGTGCGTATATAATACGCAATGGCATACGTGTAACTAATTCTTCATCCATTAACACATCAAACCAATACAGCCCTTCAAGTTTCGTTACTACTTCCATCCTCATAATTATGTTTACGCCTTGATGATCCTCTTGGAAGATGACAGTCTGGGGGGCAGTAGAAGTTAATTTCTCACCATTAGGACTATAGAGGGCTATGCTGACGTTTCGCTTGCCGCGCGCTAGCCCTGACTTGAATGCAACAATAGCACTCACGCCAATAGCAAAAGGCGGCAACGCCTCTGGCGGGTTATCCCCTTGAGTGGTTAACGTAAGTGTGTCAATAAAACGTATCCCGCTTAGTACCTCATCCTTTTCTTGTAGAACTTGTTGACAGATTGCGGCAATAGATAAGTACGGCTTTTCCTTATTCTCAATCATGCTCTAAGACCTCCACTTTTGAGGACTGTTCGTGGTTTCGGATTAAAGCCAGCGTTTATTTCTTAGTTTTCCCCGTCAGGACATTTATAAAGCAACCGCTTGCCCTCGAAGCCTTTCAGGGCATCTTCTGCGCGCTCGCCATCCGTCACTTTGCGCCCGTTAAATCGGAAATCAAATTCGCCCAGATACCTGTGAAGATGCTTTTTGCTGACGTGATGATATACACCATTGATGCCACGTTTGAGAATGGCAAAGTAACCTTCAACGCTATTAGTAGTCACGCACACGCCTTCATCATATCGGACGTATTCATCCTTGTTATGATTCACCAAAGAATGCTTGCGATCCTTCATGCCTTTGAGGACTCCGGTATCAGTCATAACGTGTGCGTCAGCCGCGCAGACTTCATTCAGGACGGCTTTAAGGTTCTTTGCCGTCACTTTCTCAACATGGCGAGAGTGAACACGTCCACCACGCTCTAGCACTGAAACAACGGCAAACTTGTCAGCAAACGGGCTAAGATTGTCTTGCGCGCGGACGTTTGGCTTAACTGCTAGGGAATGCTTGTTTCGACGCTTGCCACCAACGTACGTTTCGTCGGCCTCGACAATGCCCGTCATCATTTCCGGCAGTTCGCCCGTCATGGCATAGCGGATACGGTGAGCCATAAACCACGCTGATTTGTACTGCTTAATATCCAGCATTCGCATGAGTTGGTGTGCGGAGACACCCTTTTTGCTGGCGCACATGAGATGAATTGCCAACAGCCATTTATGGAGCGGGATGTGGCTATCCTCAAAAATGGTCTTAACCGTCACCGTGAACTGCTTACGGCATCCTGCGCACTTCCACAAACCCTTGCGCGGCTTGCGGATACGCTTGCCAGTGGCTTTGATTTCCTCGAAAGTCTTGGGCTTTGGCGTGATCTTGTAGGCTTCACCCAAAAGACCGCAATGCGGACAGACAACGCCGTCAGGCCATCGCATATTTTCAAGGTACTCACGCGCCTTATCTTCGTCTTGGAAATGGGGTTCTAGGATTGAACCTGCTTCTTTTTTCGTGTAATCCATAGTGAAAGGATACTACTATATTTGTGTGGGTGTGTCAAGTGCATAATTCCGAAAAAAGTTCTGGCTTTTTTTCTAGTTCGCGGCTATAATTTCTGGTTCTGTTGGCGGACATTATCGCGTTTATCTATGAGGGGTCAGGGTTTAGTGTGTCCGTTCGTACAGAAATCTCTTGGGAAATGCAACAAATTTGCATCCCAAGCGTGTACTGATTCATCTAAAGTTATCTTAATCATATTGAGCGAAAGCCTTTATTGACGAAGTGCCAAATCAAGAGCTTTCGAGCATTGGAGGAGCAAAGAGAAGTGATTTTCGATAGACATTTGCCACTGAACGACCGGATTCTGAAGATCGATCATATTCAAGCGCGCCGCTTTTCCAAATTGGGCGGCCCGGCCTTGGATATTGCGACCGAGGGAATTATCCGACACTTGAAAGCCTGCGACCGCATGGATGTCAACCCGGATGCTTCCGCCGTTCGTGAGATCATAGACGACGCGCTCAACGGTCGTCGGGTCTTCGCCGAAACCGGCAACGACCGCGTCGCAGCGTAAAGTAATCACACGCGCGCACGCGCCAGCTAATTATCAAAAGACTGCCGCCCCCGCAGGCGGCAGTCTTTTTGTGTTCACCTCAAACATCTCAAGAGACAAGCCCTCATCAAACTTTTCTCTCACTTTCGCTCAAATTCCGGGGAAGCCGCGCGCCCCGCAGTTGACGCAAACCTCATCGGGCGTGCTAACATTCGCGTGCTTCAAAATCGTTCTGCCCCCGTAGCTCAGTGGATAGAGCATCTGCCTTCAACTGGGAGCCTGTATGGAGAATAGTAATTCATACAGTGGAGGGTGCTATATCGGTGAATCTCTAAAGAGGCTTTCGGGCTTCCATGACAACACCGAGGAAACCTTGATAACTCGCTTTTGAAATTCCCAATGGTCGTAGGATGAAATTATCTATGCACCACACGAAAGAAAAAGGCGAGATAGGAGTAGCTAAAGCTTATTGTGATTTGGTTGAAAAGGGATACATGGTTCTCTTCCCATCAACCGAACATGCTCCATTTGATCTGGTAGCTTATGATGGAGATAAGTTCATCAGGATACAGGTCAAATATCGGAGCGCAGTCAAAGGCGTCCTTCAAGTTAATCTGATTAACTGGTGGGCAGACAAAAACGGCTGTCACGGTAAGCGGGTTGATAAGAGTCAGGTTGATATGCTCTGCGTTTATTGTCCGGAGACGGACAAGTGTTATTACTATAACGCAAAAGATATTAACGTTTCACTGACACTAAGAATTGCTGCTCCAAAAAACAATCAGTCAAAGAACGTTAAGTTTGCTGATGATTGGACAGGGGCTCCGTAGAGGCCATACGCACCCGGGCTGAAATGCCCAAGATATGGTCCAGACCACAACTCGGCTTTTTGAGGCTAGGGAAACCTAGAGTGGTAGGCTAAGCAGAGGGTCGCACGTTCGAGCCGTGCCGGGGGCACGTCTCATCTTCGGTTGTTCGAGTCGCCTGCGCTTGAACAAATCCGCCGGGTAGTGTAAAAACTTTGAGCGCAGCATGCCTCTCAAAAACCCTGCATTTGAGAGTTCAGCTCTATTAGATTTGAGGATGCAGCGGAGTCTCTTACGGCGGCTATAGCTCAGTTGGTTAGAGCGCAAGATTGTGGCTCTTGAGGCCGAGGGTTCGAGCCCCTCTAGCCGCCCCACCAGTTCTCATGCGACGGAAAGCATAGCGCATCTGCGATTGATGCTTTGGCGTCGCGCCCGAATTCGGCAGCCCCCTGCTAATGTTCGATGTCGGCGAAACCGAAAGTTCCCGCATCCTATCTTCGGCCAATTTAAAAAGCCCTTTATTGAAGTTGAGATATTAGAAATGAAAAAATTTGGATTTATCCTGTTAGCGTGCGCTCTGTTCGCGCTCGTTCCCGCGAGCGGTCTGATGCGCGTGCGGCAGACGGCAGAGCCTTCAGGCCGGTACGTCGCGGGCGAGTTGCTCGTCAAGTTTAAGAACACGGTTGCCACGCGGATGGCTGCGGCGGATCATGCGCGAATCGGCGCAGAGGTGGTCGAAGAGTTCGCTCCGATTAACTGGCAGCACATCAAGCTGCCTGCGGGCATGAGCGTCGGCGAAGGCATCGAGCAGTATCGAAAGCTCGCTGTAGTCGAAGCCGTGCAGCCCAATTACATTTATCAGACGACGAACACTCCGAACGATACGAGCTACGGCCAGTTGTACGGGATGACGAAGATCGGCGCGCCGACGGCTTGGGATACCACGACCGGAAGCTCGAACATCGTCGTCGCCGTGATTGACACGGGCGTCTATTACAACCATCAGGATTTGAGCGCGAACATGTGGCACAATCCGGGTGAGATTGCGGGCAATGGGATTGACGACGACGGCAACGGTTATGTTGATGACGTTTACGGGGTTGACACCATCAATTATGATTCAGACCCGTTGGATGATTTCGGACACGGGACGCATGTGGCGGGGACTATCGGAGCTGTCGGCAACAACTCTCTGGGCGTGGTCGGAGTTAATTGGAATGTGCGGCTGATGGCGGTCAAGACGCACGATAGCAGTGGCAACGGGACGGCGGCGAGCGTCATCGCCGCATTTCAATATGTGACGATGATGAAGACGCGCGGCGTCAACATACGCGTGACCAATAGCAGTTGGGGCGGCGCGCCCGAGGCTGCCTCTTACGATCAGGCATTGAAGGATGCGATTGACGCGTGCGGCAACGCCGGGATTCTGAACTCTTTCGCGGCAGGCAATGATAATCAGAACGACGACGCATTTCCCTTTTATCCTGCGAGCTACACGTCGCCGAGCATCATCGCCGTCGCGGCTTCGACTTCGACGGATGCTAAAGCATCCTTCTCAAGTTGGGGACTGACGAGCGTTGACCTGGCCGCGCCCGGCTCAAGCATCCTGAGCACGTACAACTCCAGCCCCACTTCATACGCGACCTTGAGCGGCACTTCGATGGCTTCGCCACACGTCGCAGGAGCCGCCGCGCTGTTGTCCGCGAGCAATCCGTCTTTGTCTGCGGCTTCGCTCAAAGCATCTTTGATGAATACTGTGGACGCGCTTTCCGCGTGGTCAACGCTGGTCGCCTCGGGCGGTCGACTGAACGTCGCGCGAGCGATTCAGACTCCGACCGTGTGCGCTTTCAATCTCTCTGCGGTGGGACAGTCGTTTCCGTCGAGCGGCGGGAGCGGCAGTGTGACTGTGACGGCGGCGAACAACTGCGGACGAATGGCCGTGAGCAATGCGCCGTCCTGGATCACTGTGACTTCGGGCGATGTCGGAAGCGGCAACGGCGCGATTGGCTTTACCGTCGCTCCCAACACCAACGCGGCTCAGCGCACAGGCGCAATCAGGATTGCAGATCAAACTTTCACCATCACGCAGGCTGGCACGGGCGTGGTTTCCAGTTTCACGAAGCCGCTCGATTTTGACGGCGACGGCAAGACGGATTACGCTGTGATTCGTCCGGCAAGTATGAGCTGGTACACGATGCAGAGCACGAACGGATTCAGGCAAGACCAGTTCGGTCTGAGCACGGATCAGGCTGTGCCGGCGGATTACGATGGCGACGGCAAATGGGACATCGCCGTGTGGCGTTCGGACAGTCAAGCCTATTTTTATATCCTGCAAAGCCAGAGCAACACGCTTCGCTCGGTTCAGTGGGGCGCGACCGGCGACCAGCCTTTGCGAACTCAGGATTTTGACGGCGACGGCAAAGCTGACCCGACCGTGGTGCGTAACACGAGCGGCGTCAAGAGCTGGTTCATACTGCAAAGCGCGAACGGAAATCTGCGCTCAGTGCAGTTCGGAAGCGCGACGAGTGATACGCCAATTCGCGGCGATTTCGACGGCGACGGCAAAGCTGATCCGGCAGTCTATCGCACGAGTAGCGGCGCTCCGGCGAATACCTTCTTCGTCCTCAGAAGCTCGGACGGGGCGGTGCAAGCCGCGACCTTCGGACTCTCTTCGAGCGATCTGATTGTTCCGGCGGATTTCGACGGCGACGGGAAGACTGATTACGCCGTGTTCAGAAACAACGGGGCGGATGCTGGCAACTGGTACTGGCTGCAAAGCTCTGACGGAGCGTTCCGCGCGGCGCAGTTCGGACAGGCCAACGATTCGCCTGTGCCGGGCGATTATGACGGCGACGGCAAAACCGATCTCGCCGTCTGGCGCGGCGCGACGCCTGCGATCTTTTACGTCAACCGCAGCACGGGCGGCATCGTCTCCTTCCAGTGGGGCGACCCGACCACGGATTACGCCGTGGCCGACACGCTCCAATGTCGTTGAGGTAAGAGGGCGGGGCGCGCTCGCGCGTGTGGCCTGAAATATTTTGGAAATTAAATAGGAAGAAACTGCGTTTGCGGCGTCTAAAGGGTGAAGCGGGTTATGAGCCGGGGACGTTTGCTAAAACAATCTCATAAATAGCCGGAAATGACACGGTGGATCGAGAATTCATCGGTAAATTGGTTGCATCAATAACGCATGAGGTATTTATGAGCTGGTTTCCATTGACTTTTGACGCGGCAACAGGCTTAATGTGCATGTTGCCGCAGGGCTTCCCTGCGGAAGCTCGTGCCCAGATAGTTTTTCATTCTCTGCAACCCAAAACCGATAATTGAGGATTGAGTCTTTAAGCCGATGTCTGTTAATTCCTGAGCTTTAGTCAAGCTTGTGATTATCAGTCTTGCGCTTACTCTTCAAATCAGAGTCATCGGATGATGGATTTCGTGGGTAAGTAATCCCGGATGGCAGCTCGACACAGATGGGGTAGAAACTATTCTTGATGTTCGCAAAGGAAGATAAAAGATGAAAAAGATTTTGACCTGGCGCAGCGTGTGGGCTGCGCTCTGCCTGACCCTGACGCTCGTTTTATTCCATGCCCCTGACGCCAATGCGCAAGCAAGGCTTCGCAAGCAGATGGACTTTGATAATGATAACAAAGCCGATTTTGCTGTCTTCAGACCCACCACCAACACTTGGTATATCTTGAATAGTGGCGGCGGCAATGTCGGCCAAACCTTCGGCGTCAATTCCACGGACTTTGAAACTCCCGGCGATTACGACGGCGACGGCAAAGCCGACATCTGCGTGTGGAGAGACCCGATTGGCACTTTCTATTATATCCGCAGCTCGGACAACGTCGTGGCCGCGCAGCAGTGGGGACAGTCGGGCGACGAGCCTGCTCCGCGCGATTATGACGGCGATGGCAAAACCGACTTCGCCGTCGTGCGTCGCCCGGGCGGAGGGATGACCTGGTACATTCTCCAGAGCATGACCGGCACTCTGCGCGTCGAGAACTTCGGCATCACCACTGACTTTATCGCGCCCGGAGATTATGACGGCGACGGCAAATTCGATGTCGCAGTGCAGCGCGGCTCGACCAATGGCATGAACGACCCGGCGACCTTCTACCTGCTGCAAAGCACAGCCGGATTCGCAGTTGTCCAGTGGGGCTTAACCTTCGACTTCGTCGTGCCCGGCGATTATGACAACGACGGCAAAACCGATCTCGCCGTCTTGCGTGATGCATCCGGCGCTTTCGTCTGGTACATCCGCCAGAGCAGCAATGGCGCATTGCTGACGGTCACCTTCGGCACCAGCATGACCGACTTCTCGGTGCAGAACGACTATGACGGCGACGGCAAATGCGACATCGCGGTCTTCCGCGATGCGGGCGGCACAGGCACGTTCTATATCCGCAAGACCTCGGACGGCTCGCTCATCGTTCAGCAGTGGGGCACGACGGCGGACTTCCCGGTCGCCTCGTTCGACATGCACTAAAGAAACTGGAACTCATGAAGCTGGCTTTAGCCAACAGCCGCTTCACACGCTCATAGAAAAGCACAGAGAGACGCAGCTTGCGCTTCTCTGTGCTTTTTCTCTTGGCGGCGAAGTTGACCTCCAAACGCGGAAGCAAACATGTTGACTTGCAGCCATTGCGGACAGCAGAACGCGGAAGGCACATTCGTCTGCCGTTACTGCGGGGCGGGTTTGAGCCGCAGACCGCAGGCCGCTCAGGCATCCGATTATGTTCCGCCGCACGCCGCTTGGGGAGTCGAGCAGCCTCAGCCGTTCGCGCAGGTTCAGCTCTTTCCGGCGATGTATCCGCAGCAGGCCGGATTCGTGTGTCCGTATTGCCACTCGACCTATCCGCCGCAACTCGCCAGTAGAATCTCAACGGGCGGCTGGATCGTCTTCGGGTTGCTGCTTTTCTTCTGCCTCCCGCTATTTTGGATTGGACTCTTGATGAAAGAGGAGTATCGTATGTGCGTCACCTGCGGCAGTAAATTCGGGTAAGCCCGGAAACCCAAGCACGCGCCGCCTTCGCTTCGTGTCCGATGCTCACGTTCTCTGAGAGGCTGATATGAAACGAACACACCTCTTGCTGCTCCCCTGCCTGCTCCTGCTGGCCTCGACCGGGCTGGCGCAAAACACGCGCGCCGCCAAAGATTTAGTCAAGCGCGGCATCACGCGTTTCAGTCGCGGCGACCTCGAAGGCGCGATTTCCAGTTATGACAAAGCCCTGGAGCTTGACCCGCAGATGGCCGACGCCTTCTTCCATCGCGGCAAAGCGCGGCGCGCCAAAGGAGATTTGAACGGCGCGATTGCAGACTATGAAGCATGCGCGCAGCTTGACCCGCAGCTCGCCGAGAACAATCGAGACATCGCCAACGCCTACTACAATCGCGGCTTTATCCGCGTCAACAGTCTTGAGCTGAATCAAGCCCTCTCGGATTTCGATGAGGCCGTCAAGTACAATCCGGCCTACGTCGAAGCCTACTTGAAACGCGGCGAAGCTCATCTGATTTTGGGAGAGCTGAATAAATCCATCGCAGATTTTGATAAAAGCCTTGAGCTGAATCCATACCAGCACTTGGCCTCGCTCGTTTACGCGGGGCGCGGGTTCGCGCATCTGCTTTTGGGAGATCAAGACGCCGCCGAAAAGGATTTCAACGAGAGCATCAAGCTCAACAGCGAAGGCAAGTTTTTTCTTGAGCTGCACCTGCGCCTGCTCGAAGCGCAGATGAAAGAGGTCAAGCGCAGACGCCACGAGCCGCCTCAAAGAATCGCGTAACTGAGAAAGTCTCACGCAAAGGCGCAAAGAAAGCAATTGAGCTTTTCTTTGCGCCTTTGCGCCTTTGCGTGAAACTTCTTCTTAACGCGAGTATCCGGTTGGATAATCAGCCTTCACATCCGGTCTTGAAAACATGACTTCCAGTTTGTGAAAACTCTTGTCCGAGTTGGTCGAGAGAAAGGTGACGGCCAGTTGCATCAACAATGATTCGCCCAGCTCGTGCAGGAACGGATCGAAGCTGACGGGCGCGCCCGTCCCTTGAAAGAAAGCTCGCCCACCGCTCTCGTCCGACAATCTTTGCAGCGAGCTTTGCGCGTTGTTGACCAAAATCGGATCGCGTCCGGCGGTGGCGGTCACGGTCGGAGCGTAGAATGAATAGATGGCGACGCTGCGCCTTTGCGCCTCACGAATAGCGCGCTGCAAATCCAGGCTCATCCCGGCTGAAGAGCTTCTCACTCCACCTGACGTATCCAGTCCGTCGGTGACGACCAGCATCGCGCGCCTGCCGGACGGCAATGACTCGAAACGCTTGAGAGCTTCGATAATCTCGATGTAAGGATTATAAGGAGCGACGGAGGCCGAGCTGATCGGCACACGCAGGGCGCGCACGGCCTTGTCAAGCTCGGTCGTAAATTTTTGTCTGACTTGCAGCGAGCCGGTATGTATGTATCCGACAAGCACGCGTGAGCCTTTGGGCAGCGTGCGAATGAACTCTCCAATCGCTTTGATCTCATTGCCGATTGAAGACACTACGTCATCCTGTATCAGGACGGCGAGCGCGAGCGGAGTGCTGCCGATGCCACGCGTCGAGAGAATTTTTCGCTCGACGCCGTCCTCACGCACGATGATGTCGCCGAGCGCGATGAAATCCTCAGTCTCGCTTTGCGCCTTCTCAATCCCGCGCACGCGCGGCGTGACCTGAATCGTCACCTGACGCGCCTGCTCCTTCTTCTCTTTCTTGTCACGAGCAGAGTCGGCATCCGTCCGCACACCCTCGATGCCGTTCTGACCGGAGAGGGTCGGGGCGGCAAGTGTGCAGGCGATAAACGTAGCCGCGAGCGCGGCTGTGATTTTCTTCATGGTATGGCGCATCGCTTCTCCTGAACAATTCCATTCGACTTGGAATCAGAATCATAATACACGCCGTCCGCAGGGAAAAGTCTGCAATCAAGGCTGGCTAACATGCATCGCGGCGGGTTATATTTTGGCTCACATGTTTTTTTGAGAGACGGGCTGCTGCGCTGTCCTTTTTGGCGATAACTTCAGGGAACGTATGCGAGCTGCCGGATACATTTTATTGGATGCGGTTTAAGCGATTTTCGTTTTTCCGAATGAGCAAAACAGAGAGCGATAATAAATTGACGGGGGGCGAGCGGATGATGGCGCGCGTCCTCAAACTCGCGCCGTGGCTCGCTCCGTTTCTGCTTGCGCTGCCCGGCCCGGTTCTGTTCATAGTGCTCTACATGTTTGCGACGGCGACGGAGACGGCGGCTCTCTATATTTTTCTAGCCTTCGCCTCGCTCGGCGTCGGCTTCATCGCCGGACTCATCGTAGCTCTCTTCCTCGTCTTCTATCGCACGAGATGGCTCAAGCGTCTGCGCGAGAGATTGGCCGCCGACGGCATCACCGCCGACGAAGTCTCCTGGTTCACTAATGAGATGACGACCGCCGAGCGTCAATCGCTCAAACAGATTGAGACGCAGAATCTCCTGCTTGCGGACGCTTATCGTGAGACATTGGCCGCGCGCCTGACCGCCTCGCGCGTCGCCTCAAGCGCGCGCCGCGACCTGCTCCTCGTCGAACGACGCCTCAATCGCACTTCGTACATGCAGGGGCAAACCACGCAGACCTTGCAGGAAGAGTTACAGGCCGACCGCGCGCGACTCGAACGCGTGCGTCAGGAAGCGACCGAACGCCGCGTCGAAGCCGAAGCGCGCTTGCAGATGATCGAAGCCGCCGCCAGTCGCGGCCAGAGCTGGACGGAGACCAACGCCGCCCTCCAACGTCTCAGCGCGACACAGGAACAACTGCCCCTCGCCCTCGAATCCGCGCGCCTGGATCAACAAGTCCGCGAAGATGTCGAAAAAGAGATGCGCGGCACTGACAGCCCTTCCGCCTAGACGAAGATGAAAGAGATTATTACTACATTCATCTGGTGCAGCATCCTGACGGCACTCACAGTGCCCGCCCTGCACGTCGTCAAGCTCTTTAAGAACGGCACGGAGGAGTTTCCTTCCGGGATGGTTATCCTCAAGGCTGCGCTTGGCTTTATCTCTTGGATTATCCTCACGGGCGGGCTGTACATGTCGTGGCTTTTCGTCGGGTTTAGCCAGTATGAAGCGCAGTTTTCAACAAAATCTCCGAGCCTCTTTTATCCAATTATCGCTTGCGCGATGAGTATGATTTACATGCTTATCGGTGGCGGCTTGATTTATTGGGTTTGGCAGCCGGAGAAGCTTGAGCTGCCTTAGCTGTGCGAGAGTTTGAGATGAAGCGTTTGATTATCGTTTACGTCCTTGCGGTTTTGTTAGCCACAGAGACACGGAGCAAGATAAGCAGATGAAAGAGATGCTCAATGAAATGTCTGTCTTAATCTCTGTGTCTTTGTGGCTAAACTTTGTTCGTCGCTCTTATTCTTCTCTTCCCTTCAAACGATAAACTCCGACCGCGAGTCTTTCGGCGTAGCCTTCTTTGACGAGCGCGCGATTGCCGAGTCCGGCGTCCGTGCGAGAGAGACCTGTGACCTTCGCCAGCTCTCCGCAGACGGTCATGCCCGCGCCGTCCAAAAAGGCGCGCGCCACTTCGCGCAAAGCGACTTCGCGTTTCACTTTCATGGATAACTCTTTCGGAAAGCGTCCCTCGGCCAGCGTCCAGATATATGTGAACCAGGGCTCATACAAGACTTCGCCCGGCAAGACTTTCATCGCCGCTTGCAGCTCGTCCAGAGAGCGCGTGAACTGTTTGCGATCCTTGATGCCCGATTCATTTCGCAGGTCTGCGGTCGCCATCTCCCACTCGCCGCGCAGGACTTTGAGCACGGCTCGCGCGTCATGCGAAAGCATCGCGCTCTCTGCGCGACGCGGCACGCCCCACAGAGAATTAAAATACGGCACGAGTCTCGGCGCGAGGAAAGTCGCGCGCCCCTTCGCCAGCTTCGCGTAATAGATGCGACCGCGACGCATCACCTCATCCTTGATCGTCCAAGCCAGGCTCGCCTCCGCGTCCTTCTGCACATTGCGCGGCATGTGCGCATCTCTGCGCCCGCAGACAGCTATGTAAAGCGACGGGCCGGGACGCCTCGCGTCCGTCAACCCCGCGCAGAAGCCGACGCTCTCAACCAGCCTCTCGGCATCAAAAGCATTCTCCACGCGCGATTCAGGCTCGCGCCGCCACATGCGGTCGCGGTGAGCTTCAATCTCTTCGGGCAATAGTTTTTCCGTCATAAAAATTAACCGCAGAGACGCAAAGGCGCGGAGAAGATAAAAGGAAGATAAGAGACAAGCTTTTAACTGCCAACTGCTTACTGCCTACTGTCTTTCTCTGCGTCTCCGCGTCTCTGCGGTGAAAATATTTTAACCGAGACCAATAACTAAGAAGGTCGTGTCGTCTTTGGCTGGCGCGCCGATGCGAAAGCAATCGAGCGCGTTGAAGAACTCCTGGCCGATCTGCTCGACCGCGTGCGCGTTGATGCGTTCGAAACTCTCCGCGAGTCCGTCCTGTTCGTATTGAATGCCAGCGATGTTCTCCGCCTCGGTCACGCCGTCGCTGAAAATCGCCAGCCGCTCGCCCGGCGCGAAACGGGTCGCGCCCGCTTCGTATTCGCTTCCGGGCAGCAGGCCGATAGGCATCCCGGTCGCTTCGAAATCTCTTTCGTCACCCAACTGGCGATTCATCCAGACGGGCGGCAGATGCCCCGCGTTGACGTAACGCAGGCCGCCCGACGCGGTATCGAGCACGGCCAGAAAAAGCGTTGCGTAAGTTCCGAGCGGAGCTACGTCCGTGACGCGCGCGTTGAGTTCCGTAGCCAGCCGCGCGAGGTCAGACTCCGCGCGCACGAAGGCGCGAAGCTCAGTTTGCAGCGTACTCATCAAAAGAGCCGCGCCGATGCCTTTGCCGCTCACGTCCGCGACCCAGAAAGCGCATTCGCCCGTCGGCAGCATCACGACATCGTAAGCATCGCCGCCCACGTCAAAGCATGGCTGGCTCGTGCCCCAGGCGGTCAGAGGTTGCGGCAAGCTGATGATGCCCGACGGCGGCAAGAGACGCTGCTGAATCTTTCGCGCGAGATTCAACTCGGTCGAGAGCATTTGCGAGCGCACGGCCTCCTGCGCAAGCTGTTCGCGCTCGACGGCGACGGCGGCAAGCGCGGCGAAGGATTCAAGATAAGCGAGGTCTGCGTCTGTGAAATGTCCCGCGCGCGCGTTGATCGCCTGCAAAGAGCCGACCAGTGTGCCTTCCGGTTTTTTGAGCGGCACGCAGAGCATCGTCCGCGTCACAAAACCCGTCCGCACGTCCGTCGAAGAATCAAAACGCGGGTCTGCCTGCACGTCGTTAATCAAGACGCTCTCGCCCGTCTCCGCGACGTAACCAGCGATGCCGACGCCGCGCTCAAGCACGATCTCTATGTGATTTTCCGAGCCGATCATCTGCCGCGCGTGCAGCTTGTCCGTGCGCTGGTCGCGCAGAAAAACTGTCCCGCGCTCGGATTCAAGCTGCGTGGCGACCAGATTGAGTATGACGCGCAAGATGTCGTCGAGGCCGGAAGCGCGGTTGAGCGATTCGCTGGCCGCGACCAGAGCTTCGAGCCGCAGCAGCCGCACATCGTCCGGCAAATTCCTGAGAGCAATCGTCGCGTTCGACACGTTCGATGCCTTCTCCTTCTCAAGAGAAATTTGATCTGCTGAATCCTAACATTTTCTTTTGGGAGGTTGAAAATTTTTGCGACGCAAAGACAATTTCCAGCAAAGGCGCAAAGGAAGAACGCCAAGTTGTTGAATGCCATTCGCTCTTTGCGTACTTCTTCTTTGCGCCTTTGCGCGAGACTTTTTCTCCCATAAAAAAAAGCGCGGAGAGAAAAAATCCTCTCCACGCCTTTCTTAAAAGTGAAAGTCGGTTTATCTGGGCGCGCTGGCGCGAACGGTCACTTCCGTTCCGCTCAACAGTTCCAGATCGTCCCTGCCCTGCACGTAGACCGAGCCTGCGCCCGCGCCCGCGCCGATGGCCGCGCCGATGGCCGCGCCCTTGCCGCCTCCGGCAATCGCGCCGATGATCGCGCCGACGGCTGTGCCGATGGCCGCGCGCTTGACTGTCGTCGTGGTACGGTTGTCGCCTTCCTGCACAGAGCCTTCATTATCCACGCGAACATTTTCGCCGTTGGCCGTCCGCACGCTGTCTACGAATCCGGCGAACCTGTAAGTGCCTCCGTTGCGTAAACGGATGCGCTCGAAGTTAAAGGTCATGGTCGAGCGACCCGTGACACGACCCGAACGATTGACGCCCGTGACATAGCCTTCGATGGTCGCTCCTTCATACTGCGAAGGACTCGTCACCGTCATCGTGAAGCGGTCGTTATCCCGCGAGTCTTTCGTCGTCAGATTGTCGTTCAGCGTGGCGACCAGTTGTGTCCCATCCGGCACGACGAAATCGCCGCTCGTGGTGCCCGAGCCGGGATTCGTCGGGTAGTTCGGATTATTCGGATAGCCGCTGCCGCCGTTGTATAAATCAAGCTGAGCCACGTCGGCGGTCTTGTCATAAATGCTCTCGACGACGACGGGCTGCGTCAGTCTGTCAGAGCTGATGCGCCGCGTGATACGCAGGCGACGCCCCGCGTCCATCGGCTCGAACGTCACGCTGTAGTCATTGCCACGGTCTCCGACCTGGCTGATGACAAGCTGATCGCGCGTGTAAGAGGCTGTGACGCGAACCTGACGGCCATTGTCGAGCGTCTCGGAATGCTCCGTCCCGTCAGCCTCGAACGAAATCTGCGGCGCGCGTGTTGACGCGATGGTAAAGTTGCGACCGCGACGATCAATCGCGATGCTCTCAGGCGATTCGAGACGCGCCGTCAAAGAGTCCATCGCTCTCTGCCTGTTCGCGGCAGGCAGGCTGCGCGTCGCGCGCTCAGCCGCACTGCGCGGGTCTTCACTGCGCGAAGTGTCTAGACGGAACGTGCCCGTCAGACGATCACGACCCTGACCATAGGGCTGATTGTTTTGATTTGTATTCGGATAGGTCTGCCCCGTCGTCGGGTAACTCTGATTCGACCAGTTCCACGTCACGTTGTAGAGCCGCGCCAGCTCGGTCAGATCATTGCGCAAGCTAGCCCAGTTGGTCTGAACGTTCCCGTTGAGCCGTGCGCTAAGTAGATAGTTATTAATCGGCGTCGCGCTGTTGAGCACATTCTCTGCATCCTGCCGCGTGTCACGCCGGTTGTTGAAATTGGCGTGCAGATTATTAATCGCGTTCTGAAAATCGCTGACCGATTGATTAATGTCGCCCTGGCGATTTGAGCTGTCGTAGCGGCTGCTGTTGAGCGCGTTACTCAGGCTTCGCTGAAAAACGTCCGAGCGATTTTCGATGCGATTGAGCAGCGTTTGAATCTGCCTGTCGTTGACGCGATACGCCCTGCGCTGCTGCGTCTGCGCCATCAAACTGATTCCCGTCAACGCAAACACCAGCGTCAACGAGACCATACGTCTTAACGTGTTCATCTTCTCTTCCCTCCAAGTAATGAAGAACTAACTTCTTTGATTCCCAACTCACGCGCCCGTTTGCGCTTTTCAAGAAAACGCAGGCGGCGCAAATCTTCTGAGGGGGGAGTTATTTCTTTCACCGGCAGCGGGAGAGCGACTGCTTTTTCGGCGTTCGGCTTAACGGCTAAACTGTTTAAGCTGCAACAGTTTCGGCTGCCCGCGATGCTCGCCAGCGTGTCTCTTAAACACGCTTCACCGACAGCCGTTTATTCCGATTCGCCAACTCTTTCGTTTGGTTGCCATTTTTTCACAAACCAAATTTTCAACGGCAACGAAATCAAAGAGATTGTGTTGAAAAAGTGTACGCATGAGATGTCGTGCGCATGGATATAAGATGTTACGAGCATGACCCGCGCTCGCTTTAAGTGATATGCTTTGAAGAGCATCGGGAGGAATTTTTTTGATGAATGACACGAAAGCTGTTATCCGCCACGCGGGCGACGACCTCTTCGTCGGCATCACGCCGAGCGGCCACGCGCAAGTCCTGGACACGAATCACGAGCGGGCGAGCGCGGCCACGCCGGTCGAGCTTTTGCTCGTCGCTTTGGGAAGCTGCACGGCGGTGGATGTCGTCTCAATCCTGCGCAAGAAGCGCGAAGAGTTGACGGACTATCGCGTCGAGGTCACGGGCGCGCGCAGAGACGAGCACCCACGCGCCTACACGCGCATGGAAGTCAAGCATATCCTGCGCGGGCGTAATCTCTCCGAGAAAGCCGTCGCGCAGGCGATTGAATTGTCCGAGACAAAATATTGCAGCGTCGCCGCCACCCTGAGGCCGACGGTTGAGATCGTGTCGAGCTATGAGATTATTAATGAAGAGTAAACGGATGCAACATCGCCCTTAAAAGCTTCATCTGAGATTGCGCCATCCATGCTATTTAAATAACTGTTATGAGCATCATCATTTCCCTGCTTCTCCTCTTAAACTCCGCTGACCGGCTGGCGGCTGCGCCTCCGGGCATCTCGCATGGCGAAGCGTTTGCCGCGCGCGTGGCTGCGTCAAGCCTTCAGCTTAGCGAGGATGCTCTGTCCGAAGTGCGCAGGCTTGACCGCGAGAGTCGCGGCGCGGATGGAAAGCTTGCGCCATTGACGGTCGCCGAACATCTGCGTCGCGCAAATATTTACATGAATAACCGCGCATTCGCGGAGGCGCGCGGGCACTGGCAGCTTCTCATCGAACGCTATCCGGCTGACCCGTCCATCTCTGCCGCGCTCTACGGCATCGGTCGCGCGTATTTTCAGGAACGCAGCTACGCGGAGTCGCTTCCATATTTCGAGCGACTGACGCGCGAGTTCGCGCAAGTGAAGGACGGACGCGAAGCTCTGTTCATGCTCGCCACTGCGCTCTTGCGCGCGGGGCGCGCGGGCGAGGCGGCGGCGCGTTATCGTGAGTACACCGAAAGCTACCCGCAGGGCGAGCGGATTGAAGCCGCGTATCTGAATGTGATTGACACCTTGCGCGAAGCCGGACGACCGCAGGAGGCTATCGCCTGGATCGCGCGCACGCGAGGGATGTATCCCGGCACTGCGACGGACACCAACGCCGTCTTCGCACGGCTTCGCATGGACATCGCCGCGAGCGATTGGGAACACGCTCTTAAAACGATTGATGACTTGCGCCGCACGATTTTGCAGACCGGAGTGATGACGACGACCGAAGAGCTGGCTTATCTCAAGGCTTATTGTCTCGAAAAATCCGGGCGCACGACGGAAGCCGTCAACGCTTATCTGATGCTGCCGGACAGGGCGGATTCATATCACGGCTGGCTGGCGACCGAAAGATTGCTGGCGATGAAAGAGTCCGCGAAGAGGCCGGAGGTCGCCGCGCGCGTGACTCGCGCGAGCGCGGAAATCTCGCGCGCAGCCGCTCAATACCCCGCGCCTTATCGTGATCTGATCGTGCGCGAGGCGGTCAAGCGCAGGATTGACCCGCGACTCTTGCTCGCCATCATGCGACAGGAGAGCGGTTTTCGTGAGCGAGCCAAATCGCCTGCGGCTGCGCGCGGACTGTTGCAGCTTGTCGTGGACACGGCCTCGAAATACGCGCGCCGCGCGGGCATCAATAACTTGCAGGACGACGACCTGTATCGTCCTGCGGTCTCGATTCTGATTGGCAGCGAGTATCTGTCGGAGCTGTCGCGCCTCTTTCCAGACCTGCCGGAAGCGGTCATCGCTTCTTACAACGGCGGCGAAGACAACGTCGCGCGCTGGCTCAAGCGTTCGGGACACACGGACGGCGGCCTCCTCGCTTCGGAAGTCGGATTCTCGGAGACCAA
>DASWRG010000126.1:0-5279 GCA_036403295.1 Pyrinomonadaceae bacterium | reverse complement strand
GACGCGCCAGCGAGCCGAACTGCGTGAAGCCCCCCGCGTTCAGGAAGGCAAAGTTCTTCTGCGAGATCTTCTCGATATTGTCGCGCGCGTTGAGCCTTGAGTTCTGATGGTACTCGAAGATAGTGCCGTGAAACTCGTTCGTGCCCGACTTGGTGATGGTGTTGATCTGCGCGCCGGAGTTGCGTCCGAATTCGGCAGAGAACGTATTGGTAATAATCTGAAACTCACCGATGGCTTCGCCGTTGGTGATGGTCAGACTGGGGCCGGTCACGGAGTTGTCGTTGTTGTCCTGACCGTCAATCTGAAAGTTGTTTGAACGACCGCGATTACCGTTGGCCGTGATGCCGACGCCATTGGCAAAGTCCGTGTCGCCCGGCGTGATAACGCCCGGCGTCAAGAGCGCGAGGTTGTCAATCGAGCCGTTGAAGGGGAGCTGCGTCAACTGGCGCGGAGTATAAGACTGCGAAGTCTGGCTCTGCGTCCCCTGGATGAGCGGCTGCTCTTCTCCGGTGACGTTCACCTGAGTCGTGCCTCCGGTGACCGAGAGCTGGATGCTCGCATCATTCTCAAGACCGAGGCGGACGGGCACTTTCTCTCTCACGGAAACCGCAAACCCGGAGGCCGTAACCTCAACCGTATAGTTATCGCCGGGGATCAGGTTGGTGACGCGGTAAAAGCCCTCGTCGTTGGTAGTCGTTTCTTTAACGATTCCGGTATCTGCGTTTGTGACCTTGACGGCGGCGCCAGCGACGACGGCTCCGTTGGGGTCTTTCACGACGCCCTGCACGTTACCCGTTGTGACCTGCGCCGAAGCAAACGGCACAGCAAACAACAGGGCCACGAGTAGGACGACGCTTCGCGCAATCCAATTACTGGTGCGAAACTCACTCATGGAAATTCCTCCCAAAATGTTTATATCTATCGGAGTAGATGGGAAACTGATTCTTGAACTCTGGCAAGTGGCGCGATGAAGTCTCTCTCGCGGCCAGTCTTAGTGACTCTTGTCAGTAGGCCGTGCTTGCCAAATACAAATCATGCAAGACGGTTTCAAGCAATCCACGTTCCCAGCCCGTCAGGCAAGCTAAGCCCTGTTATTTCTTCGGTTTCCAATCCTGCGGAAGGGACTGAGCTTCCAAGTTTTCGGATTTACATCCGATTTCCTGAACGGGCTTGAACGGGAAGACGGGAGGGCGAAAACGGCGGCCTGCGGGGAAGTTAAGAAGCTAAGCGTCAGAGCCTCTCGCTTTTTTGACCACCGCGAACTCGAAGTGCAATTCCTTGCCTCTCATGATGAAGCTCAGGTAGTGCTCCCACAGCTTGCGCGTGAAGCGAAAGGAAGGCCAACGCTGATCGAGATTGACGAGCCATTCGATGCCCATGGCGCGCCACAGATTCGCCAGCGAGACGAACGTGCGAACAGGCTCAAGCTCGACCTCCGTGTAGAAAGGAAAGAGACGACGATCCTGCATGAAGCAGTTGAAGGAGTAGCTGTTGAAATGGTTGCGATGCGTCGGGTCGGTCGGCCAGTCCGGATTCGAGTAATGCGGCGTCACCAATTTGATGCGCCCGCCCGGCTTCGTGATGCGATGCAGCTCCGAGATGAAAGCCATCACATCCGGCACGTGCTCGATGACGTGGCGACTGATGATCTCGTCAAACTCATCGTCAGCGAACGGATACGGCACGACGCCCAGGTCATGTATCACATCAGCGTCAGTGCGCGGATTGAAATCCATGCCAATCGCGCCCGGATACTTGTTACGCCCGCAGCCGACATCGAGAATTTTTTTGCCGTTTGAAATCTCAAATTTCAAATTTGAAATTCCGCCTTTTCCAGCGCGCGCGCAAACGAAGCGAAGTCCATCGGCAGCACCGGCAATCTCATCCCCTCGCGCAGCCCGCTCAAAGTCATGCCGTCGAGCATGAGGTCTTCATCGCTTTTGATGGCCGAGCCGGGGATGATGACGAAGCGTCCTGTGACCTGCTCTCGCGCCTTCAAAAAATCGCCTCCGGTCAAGAGACCCGCGACGCTCACATCGCCGCCGAAGTAATCGTTCTCGACCGCGACGACGCGCAGCCGCGTGTCGAACTTTTCGTTCACGCGTTCCAGCAAATCTTTCAAGGCGGGCGCGAACAGCGTGCCCGTCATCACAGAGCCTTCGAGCCGCGCGGCCTGCTCCTTTGACAAAGGGCGACGCTCAAGCCTGCGCATGAGCGCGGCGAAATCATTCTTGAAAGAGCGCACCATGCCGATGCCGTCTTCGATCTGCGGATAGTCGCCGTAATGTTTGCGCGAGGGGACGGCGCGTCCGGCCTTGACGTAAATCTCGTCGCCGAGAAAAGCGAAAGTAGTTCCGAGACGTGCGCGCAACTCATGTTGCAACGGCTCGATCTCTCGAATCGTGCGCAGACAAAACTCCGGCGTCACGGGAGTCAAACGCTCGTCCGTGTTGTAGCGCGTCAGTCCCAAAGGAACAATCGCCACGCTTTTGACTTTCGGATGGAGCGCGGCCAGATCAAGAATCGTGCGGCGCAAAATCTCGCCGTCGTTAATCTCAGGACAGAGCACGACCTGCGCGTGTATCTCGATGTTCGCATCAAGCAGGCGTCGCATCTTTCCTGAAATGTCCGCGCGCTTTTCGTCAACGCCGAGCAGGTGCGCGCGGACTTCCAAATCGGTCGCGTGAACCGAGACGTATTGCGGCGTCAAACGCTGCTCGATGATGCGGCGCATCTCGTCTTCGGTGATCGAAGTGAGCGTCGTGTAGTTGCCGTAGAGAAAAGAGAGGCGAATGTCTTCGTCGCGGACGAAGAGCGACGGGCGCGCCGTTTCGGGATTGCCTTTGCAGAAACAGAAGATGCATTCGTTGGCGCACTGGCGCGGCACGATCTGCTCAAAGCCGAGACCGAAATCCTCGCCCTCGTCGCGCTCTATCTCAAGCTCCCAGTCCTCGCCGTTACGCTTGCGAACTTCCATGACGAGTTCGGTCTCGCCGCCCGTCTGAAAACGAAAATCCAGGTAGTCGCGCACGGGGCGACCGTTGACGCGCAGGATGCGGTCGCCCGCTTCGAGTTCGAGTTCAGCCGCGAGGCTCGCGGGCGCGACTTCTGTAATTTCCACTCCGCGCCGACGCAAGCTCGTGACGGCGGGAGCGACTGCAAATTCGTACATCTTAACAATCCAATCAACACTGTCCCGGTCAGCCGTTTCCGACGACTGACGCTCAAAGGGAAGAGTATAACACAATGCATTCATTCTGATTGAATGCTCCATTCAAATTGAAAGATTGACAAATCAATTTGCGCGGCCTTAAGCTGTAAAGTGTCCGGCAAACGCCGCCGGATTTGCCCGCTAAACTCTCTCATAAAGCTCATACAAAATTGCCGCAATTGATTCAGTCAGCAACCACTTATGCGAGGTCTGCGAGGTTGCTTGAGAGGTTTCCGCCATGTCTCTGACGATTGATAAAGCGATTGGGCACGCTGCTTGCTCGCGCGTACGTGAGGCCGCCCGTCAGGAGGCCGCGAAAGATGCAGTGGAGAAACAACCCCAGATGAACGCTTCAGAACTAACTGCCGCCCATGCCTTCCCAGCCGCCGCCCCTCCGGCCCTTCACGCGCGCACCACGCGCGGCACTATCCTTCTGGTCGAAGACGACCGTTCCATCCGCCGCTATCTGGAAGTCATCCTGAGCCGCGCCGGTTACAAAGTGATCGTCGCAGAGGACGGCCTTGAAGCGATGAAAGCCGCCCTCGTCTCCGCGATTGACGCGGTCGTGACCGACGCCGTGATGCCGCACTTGAACGGCTACGAACTGTGCCGCTTCCTGCGTCGCCACGCGAAGCTTTCATGCTTACCTATCATCCTGCTGAGCGGACTCGAACGCGCGGACTCCGCGCCCGACACAGACTCGCGCGCAGACGTTTACCTAGCCAAGCCCGTGCGCCCGGAAGAACTCACGGGCAACCTCGCGCGCCTGCTGCTCAAAGCAGCCTAAAGGAAAGTAAAAAGGTAAAAGGTAAAAGGTAAAAGTTGAGGCGGAGAACCACTTCTTAATAAAAGTGGCCTCCGCCTTCCTTTTGCCTTTTACCTTTTTACTTTTACCTTCTTATGCGTTCGCGGCGGTCGTGCCGTCGAGAATGTTATCGAGCGGCGTGTATTCCAAGCCTTGAGCTTCGGCGACGGCCTCGTATGTGAGTTTTCCGGCGTAGGTGTTGACGCCCGCTTTTAATCCCAGGTCGCTGCGGATGGCTTCGACGAATCCTTTGTTGGCGAGCTTCAAAGCGTAAGGCAGCGTCGCGTTCGTCAACGCGAAGGTCGAAGTGCGCGGGACTGCGCCCGGCATGTTGGCGACGCAGTAATGCAACACGTCTTCAACGTAGTAAGTCGGATTGGAATGCGTCGTCGGATGCGTCGTCTCAATGCAGCCGCCCTGATCCACCGCCACGTCAACGATGACCGCGCCCTTCGGCACTTCCTTGAGCATGTTGCGCGTGATGAGTTTCGGAGCCGCCGCGCCCGGCACCAGCACCGCGCCGACAATCAAGTCAGCCTCCGAGATGGCATCCTGTATCATGTACGCGGAGGATGCGAGCGTCGAGATTTTTGACAGGAAGATGTCATCGAGTTCGCGCAGGCGGTCTAGATTGTTATCTATAATCGTGACGTGCGCGCCCATGCCGACGGCGATCTTCGCGGAGTTTGTTCCGACCACGCCGCCGCCGATGATGACCACGCGCGCCGCAGGCACGCCCGGCACTCCGCCGAGCAAGATGCCGCGACCGCCGTTCATCTTTTCTAAGTAGGTTGCGCCGACCTGAATCGCCATCCGCCCGGCGACTTCGGACATCGGCGTCAGGAGCGGCAGCGTGCCTTTCCTGTCCGTGATGGTTTCGTACGCGATGCCCGTCACTTTGTTTTTAAGCAGAGCCTCTGTCTGTTTCGGGTCGGGCGCAAGATGCAGGTAAGTGAAGAGCAACTGTCCTTCGCGCATGCGCGGGTATTCGGGAGCAATCGGCTCTTTGACTTTGACAATCATGTCGCCCTGCGCCCACACGTCGTCGGGCGAATCGAGCATCGTCGCACCCGCGCGCTCGTACAGCGCATCCTCAAAGCCAGAGCCTTCGCCCGCGCTTTTTTCGACGATGACCTTGTGTCCCGCATCCGT
Source organism: Pyrinomonadaceae bacterium (assembly GCA_036403295.1). Classification (GTDB taxonomy): domain Bacteria; phylum Acidobacteriota; class Blastocatellia; order Pyrinomonadales; family Pyrinomonadaceae; genus JACMLC01. The sequence goes on along the minus strand of DASWRG010000126.1, from coordinate 111 downwards.
CAACGCACGCACGCCCGCAGGCGTCAGGCCGACGCGATACTCGTTATCCTTTATCTCTTTCGGCAGTCCGACAATCATGTTCGATTCGCTCCAAGTGTTTGATGCTAGAGC
>DASWRG010000125.1:0-5393 GCA_036403295.1 Pyrinomonadaceae bacterium | reverse complement strand
GGCCAGCCTGCGACGCACGCGCCAGAGCAGGCGACGCTTGAGCCAGAGCAAAATTTTGGGGATGTAATAAAGGCACGTCAAGAAGATGGCCGTGAAGGTCAATAGCCCGAAGCACGCGCCGACGAAATTTTCGCCGTAGAGCCACGTCCGGCCAAACAGGAGACGTGTGACGAGGAGCACGCCCGCGACAATCGCCACGCGCGGCATCACGCGCCTGAGCCACGCGCGCACGCTCTTCGTCGCACGCCTGTATTTACTGCTCGCTGCTTCGAGTTGCTTCAAGCACGAGTCTCCTCAAGATAAATGTAGAGGCAGGGCTTGCCCCTGCCCGCATCGTCCGCGAGGACGATCTGCCAGATGCGCAATCAGTCAGGATTGAAGGTCATCATCAATAGATTCGCGCCTGCGCGCGGCGGGCAGGGACCAGCCCTGCCCCTACAGGTTTATCAACATCTTAATCTTTCATTGCGGGATAGTTGATGCAGCGCAGCAGTTCTGTGAAGCGCGGGTCTGAGCGCAGGCGGTCAAGCTGCGGGTCAACGCCGAGCCAGACGAGGCGCGCGTCGCGTATCTCGCACGCGCGTTCAAGCTCTTGAAAAGCTTGCTCTTTATCATTCAGATTGCAGTAGACCATCGCCAGCAAGTAGGGCGACACGTAACGCGTCGCGGACATCGCTTGAATCTCTGTGAGGAGCGCGTGCGCCTCGTCCGTCCGTCCCGCCGCCGCGTGAGCGCATGCGAGCCAGACCAGTGTGTACGGGCTTCTCCCTATTAACGCGACGCCGCGCTCTCCGGCCTCGATGGCCTCTTCATACTCTCCGGTCTGCCACAGCACGAGACAGAGAAAGATATGAGCAAGGCCGTATTGCGGCTCGTTCGAGATAAGCTTGCGGGTCGAGGCGATTGATTCCTCATAACGCCGCGCGTAATAGTAAGTCCAATTCAGTGTGTGATGAAGAATAGGCGTCAAGGGATCAATCGCCAGCGCGCGTTCAACCTCCGCGAAAGCTTCGTCAAAGCGTCCGAGCATTCCCAACAAGTAGCAGTACCACGAATGCCCCATCGCATAGTTTGGATTCAATTCCACTGCGCGCTTGAGATGACTTTCCGCAGCTTGCCAGTCAAAGTCGTGCAGCATCGTCGCAATGCCGAGCGCGGAATAGGCTTCGGGCAACTCGTCATCGAGCGCGACGGCTTGAAGCGCGGCCTCTTTGGCTGCCGCAGAAGTTTCCGCGAAGGGGAGCACGGCGTAGACGCCGAGGAAAATGTAGTAATCCGCGATGCCCGTGTAGGCGAGCGCGTAATCGGGCGCGTGCGCGACCGCGCGGTTGTAACAGATGAGAGCTTTCGCAAAGCCTTCGACCGTGTGCGTGTTCCAGTAGTAACGCCCGCGCAGATAAGCCTCAAAAGCTTCGGGATTATCCGTCCCGCGTTTTTTGAGCTGGTGACGCTCCTCCGTCGTCAACTCGGAAATGAGAGCCACGGCCACTTGCTCTGAGATGGCGTCTTCGAGACTGAGGACATCCGTGAATTGTTCGTCGAGTTGATGCGCCCAGATGCTCGCGCCGCTCTGCACGTCCGAGAGTTGAAGCGAGATGCGTATGCGTTCTCCTGCGTGCTTGATGCGCCCGTCGAGGATGAAGTTCACGCCAAGCTCGCGTCCGGCATTGATGGCGTCCGCGCCCTCTTGGCCGTAGCGCAAGATCGCGCTCGTCGGCCTCACGCTCAGGCTGCGCACATTGCTGAGCCGCGTAATCAGAGCGTCCGCGAGGCCGACGCCCAAATATCTCTCTTCGGTGTCGCCGCCCGTCGCAAGGTTGACCAGCTTGAAGGGCAGGACGGCGATGGATTTTTCAACGCTCTTGCGGTCAACGCTCGCGGCCACCGGAAGAGCGGGGTTACGCGTTCGCCGCACCAGTTCTGTAAACCGCGAATCGTCGCGCAGCTTGTCGAACTGCGGGCTAACGGCGAGCCACGTCACCCACGCGTCGCCGATGTCAATCGCTTCTGACAGATAAGCTAACGCACGTTCCCTCTCGCCCAGATGACAGTGAATCATCGCCAGAAAGTATGGCGAGACGTAATGCGTCGCCGCCGCCATCTCGCGCAATCTCTCAAGAACTTTGCGCGCCTCTTCGCCTCTGCCAGCCGCAGCGTAGATCGTGCCGAGACCGGCCACGAAAATCAGACCGCCGTTGCTGAACTCCAAAGCCTTCTCGGCCTGCGCGACGGCTTCATCAAACTTTCCGGCGGCAGACAAAGCCCAACTGTAAGTGAGGCGTCCCCACGCAAAGCGCGGCTCTGTTTCGATAATCTTGCGATGAATCGCCACCGCCGCGTCGAAACGGCCAGAGTGATAATGACACCACGCGAGCGATTGCCGGACGACGGGCGTGATGGGATCGAGTTCGAGCGCGCGATTGATTTCCGCCAGAGCCTCGTCAAAACGCGCGGTCTGCAAGAGACGAAAGCTGTACCAGTTATGCGCCGTCACGCTGTTCGGGTTGAGCTTGATGGCGCGCCGGTAATGCTCTTCGGCCTCTTCCCACTTGAGGTCGTGCGAGACGAGCGCGAAGGCGAGCGCGGCGTGAGCTTCGGCCAGCGTGTCGTCCAATTCAAGCGCCTTCTGCGCAGCCTCCTTCGCCGCCAGCGAGCTTTCGGCGAAAGGCATGATGCCGTAGATGCCGATGAAGATGTAGTAATCCGCAATGCCCGCGTAAGCCAGCGCGTAGTTCGGGTCAATCTCGATGGCGAGGTAATAGCTCTGAATCGCTTTGGCGAAACCCTCTTCGGTCAAGCTATGCCAGTGATAACGCCCGCGCAAGTAAGCGGCATAAGCCTGCGGGTCGTCCGTGCCGCGCTTGGCGAGCCGCTCCTGCTCTTCGCCCGTCAGTTGCGGAATCAGCGCGCCCGCGATCTGCGCTGAGAGCAGGTCTTCGAGCTGTAGCACGTCCGTCAACTTTTCGTCGAAGCGTCCGGCCCAGCGCGTCGCGCCCTCGCTCGCGCTGAGGAGCTGCGCCGTCACGCGCAGGGTCGAGCCGGCGCGGCGTATGTTGCCATCGAGCACGTAGTCCACGCCGAGTTCTTCTGCCGCGCGAATCGGGTCTGCGCGCTCGCCGTACTGCAAGACGCTGCTCGTCGGGCGGACGATGAATCGCCGCACGTTGCTGAGCCGCGTAATCAGTGCATCGGCCAGCCCGACGCCCAGATATTCGTCGCCCGTGTCAGCCGACGGACGCGCGCCGATTAATTTAAATGGGAGGACTGCGATTGAGACTTCCTTCGGCTGCGTGTCAACTCTTTTCGCCGCCGCCGCGAGCTTGGCCGTCGAAGGAATATAAAGCGGCGCGCTGACGGGGCGGCCTTCGAGATAACGCGTGATGTCTTCGCGCAAGGCCGCCGCCGATTGATAACGCCCGGTCGGTTCTTTCCTGAGAGCCTTGAGCGTGATGTTATCGAGGACGCCCTGTAATTCGCGGCGCAGGGAGTCGGGCGTCTCGCCGCGCATCTCGCACAGGTTGCCGACGGTCAAAGCTTCCTGATCCACGTAAGCTGCGGGCAACAAACTCTCGGAGCGATTGACGGCGATGCTCGGCATCTCAGGCTCTTCTTCCGAGATGACGCGCGCCATCTCGTGCAGCATACGGTTGCGAAAACGATACGGGCGATGTCCGGTCAACATCTCATAGAGCAGCACGCCGAGACTGTAAAGGTCGCTCAAAAAAGTGACGGGCAAGCCTTGCACCTGTTCGGGACTGGCGTACTCGACCGTCATCAAGCGCATGGCGGTCGCGGTCTGCGGCGCGGTGTCCGAAGCCATTTCGGGATTCAAGAGCTTGGCGATGCCAAAGTCGAAGAGCTTCGGCATTCCCGCGTGCGTGACTAAGATGTTCGAGGGCTTGATGTCGCGGTGTATGACCTGATTGCTGTGCGCGTACTCGACGGCATCGCAGACCTGCGAGAAGAGCCTGAGACGCTCGCGCACGTTCAAACGCCGCGTGTCGCAGTAATGATAAAGCGGCTTGCCTTCGATGAATTCCATCACGAAGTAAGGCCGCCCGTCTTCGGTCGCGCCGCCGTCCAGAAGGCGCGCGATGTTCGGATGATCCAGATTGGCTAGAATCTGCCGCTCATGACGGAAGCGGCGAAGGATAAAATCAGTGTCCATCCCACGCTTGACGACCTTGATGGCGACGCGTTTCTGAAAAGCATTGTCCGCGCGCGAAGCCAGGTAGACCGCGCCCATTCCGCCGCGCCCGATCTCCTGCTCAATCCTGTATGCGCCCACGCGCCGCCCGAGCATCGGGTCGCCCTCATCATTAATCAAAGACGCGAGCGCCTGCACGCCGCTCTGCTCATACAGAGGCTCGTCTATGAAATCCCCTGCGGCCTCATACTGCGTGAGCAAGGTTTCCACCTCGCGCTGCAACTCCGCGTCACCCGTACACGCATTCGTGATGTAACGCGTACGCTCTTGCGGCGCGAGGTCAAGCGCGGTCTGAAAAATCTCTTCGATGTGCTGCCAGCGTTCAGGAGTCATAACACTTTGATGAGGGCTAGATAATAAGCGAGTTAATAGCTCCGTTAGGAGCGTTTGACAATAGCCCGGCGATTCATCGCTGGGAATGGCAACGAATTATTAATGGTAGTCCCGTAAGGGACGGCTGAATTAGTCACTCAGCCGTCCCTTACGGGACTCGCAGTGAATTATCAACTCCCACCCAGCGATGAATCGCCGGGCTATTATCATGTGTCCCAATGGGACAATTAAAAACTTTGATGAATGCCAATTCGTCACTTATCACGCCTTTTGCATTTGCCCGTAAAGCCAAGCCTTCGCCATGCGCCAGTGGCGTTTGATGGTGATGGGCGTGACGCCTAAAACTTCCGCCGTCTCTTCGACCGTGAGGCCGCCGAAATATCTGAGTTCGACAATCCGGCTCTTCTGCTCGTCCACGGCGGCCAGCTCTCGGAGCGCGTCGTCGAGCATGATGAGCTCGGTGCTGCGCTCGACCGCCTTGTCTATGTTTTCGTCGAGCGAGAGCTTTTGAAACTCGTGCCCGCGCTTCTCTGCGTTGTGCTGGCGCGCGTGGTCAACGAGGATGCGGCGCATCATCTGTGCGGCGACGCCGAAAAAGTGCGCGCGATTCTGCCAGTTGACCTGCGTCTGATCCACGAGGCGCATGTAGGCTTCATGCACGAGAGCGGTCGGTTGCAGCGTGTGGCCGGGTCGCTCGCGCCTCAAGTAGCTCGCCGCCAGCCGTCGCAGTTCGTCATAGACGACCGGCAACAGCTCTTCCATCACGGCCTGATTGCCGCGCGTCAACTGAAGCAAAAGCTGTGTGACGCTGTCCTGCCCTAACTCGCTCACTTTTGTGAAGTTTCCAAAACGC
>DASWRG010000124.1:0-58029 GCA_036403295.1 Pyrinomonadaceae bacterium | reverse complement strand
TAGAGAGTTTTCGCGCCGGTGCGTTTTGATAAGTGCGCGGCGAGCTTGACGCGTTGGGCTTCGCCGCCCGAAAGCGTGGTGGCGGATTGTCCGAGCCTGAGATAGCCTAAGCCTACGTCATCAAGGACGCGTAGGCGATTGGTTATCTTGGTGACCTCGCGGAAAAAGATCATCGCTTCGCGGACGGTCATGCTCAAGACATCGTTGATGTTCTTGCCGCGATAACGCACGTCCAAAATCTGCGGCTTGAAGCGCGTGCCCTTGCACTCTTCGCAGACCAGTTCGACATCCGCGAGGAACTGCATCTCGACGGTGACAGTGCCGTCGCCCTGACAGACTTCGCAGCGTCCGCCGGGCACATTGAAAGAGAAGAAAGAGGGATCGAAGCCGTGCGATTGCGCCTCGCGCGTTTGCGAGAAGGCTTCGCGGATAGCATCGTAGACTTTGATGTACGTGACGGGGTTCGAGCGCGGCGTGCGTCCGATGGGCGACTGGTCTACGAGAATCACGTCGTCAACGAACTGCGTGCCTTCCAGCTTTTGAAACGCGCCGACGTGTCCCTGCCAATCGCCGCGCTGTTTTTTCAGTCCCGCATAAATGACATCATGAATCAGAGTTGACTTGCCAGAGCCTGACACGCCCGTCACGCAGACGAGCATGTCGAGCGGGATGTCTACGTCTATGTTTTTTAAGTTATGCTCGCGCGCGCCGCGCACAAGGAGCTTGCGTTTCTTCGGCTCGCGTCGTTGCTTCGGCTCTTTAATCTCAGTCTCGCCGCGCAGGTAACGCGCCGTGAGAGAGGCTTTGTCCTTCAAAAGCTGCGGATAGCTGCCCTCGAAAATCACTTGCCCGCCAAGCTCGCCCGCCGCAGGGCCTATGTCAAGAATATGATCTGCGGCGCGCATCATCTCCGCGTCATGCTCTACGACGAGGACTGTGTTGCCGATGTCGCGCAAGCTGTGAAGCAGTTTCACCAGCCTCTCGCTGTCGCGCGGGTGGAGGCCGATGGAAGGCTCGTCCAAGACGTAGAGCGCGCCGACGAGCGACGAGCCGAGGTTGGTCGCAAGCTGTATGCGCTGAGCCTCGCCGCCCGACAGCGTAGAGGCCAGACGATCTAACGTCAGATAGTCGAGTCCGACATCAAGCAGAAAACGCAGGCGACGACGAATCTCATGCAGCACGCGGTCTGCAATCGCTGCTTCTTCAGTCGGCAGCTCAAGCGAATCGAAGAAGGCGGACGCGTCCTTGATAGAAAGCGCGCAGACTTCCGGCAGAGTCCGCCCGCCGACCAACACGTCGCGCGCTTCCTGCCTGAGCCGCCCGCCGTTGCATTCCGGGCAGAGCGTGTAGCCGCGATATCTCGAGAGAAAGACGCGTATGTGAAGCTTGTATTTCTTCGTCTCAAGCCAGGCGAAGAAGCCGCGCACGCCTCCCCACTTGCCCTTGCCTTCGATGATCGCGCGCTGCTCCGCCCGCGAGAGGTCTTGGAAGGGCACATCCATCGAGATGCTTTCGGACTTACAGAAGCGGCGCAACTCCGTCCGCGCCCAATCAAACTGCGGCTTCGTCCACGGCTCGACCGCGCCGTCGTTAAGCGTGAGAGCCGGATTAGGAATTACTAAATTTAAATCGAGGCCGATGATGTTGCCGAAACCCTGACATGCCGGGCACGCGCCGAAGGGATTGTTGAAGCTAAACAGACGCGGCTCAGGCTGCGCGTAAACCGTGCCGTCATACTTGCACTCGAAGCGTTCGGAGAAGCGCAGGCGTTGCGGCTCGCCGCCGTCAGCAGTTTCAATAATCGCCGTGCCGTGTCCCTCTTGAAAACAGGTTTCGAGCGAGTCAACCAGACGCTCGCGCACGTCCGCACGAGCGGCGAGGCGATCCACGAGAACGAAAATATTCTCAAAGTCCGTGCGCGTGTAATCGTCCGGCGTGCGCAGCTCAATCGTCTCGCGCGCGTTGGCATCGTAGAGCCGCGTAAAGCCGCGCTGCATCAGGCTCATCACATGCGCCGTGACGTTGGGCGTGCGCGCGGGCTGTGGGGCAGAAGCCTTGCGGCTGCTCTTTTTCCCGCTCTTCGCCGAGCCGTTCCCGTCCGTCTCTTCGAGGCCGGAGGCGGCAGGGAAGAGAACGTAAAAGCGCGCGCCTTCGGCTAATGTTATCAACGTCTCTGCGGCTGCGGATTCGGGCGAATCGCGGTAGACCTTTCGTCCGCAGACGCGGCAATAGGTCGTCCCGACGCGCGCGTAAAGCAGGCGCAGGTAGTCGTAAACTTCCGTCTGCGTCCCGACGGTCGAGCGCGGGTTGCGCGTCGAGTTCTTCTGCCGTATGGCGATGGCCGGAGCGATGCCGCGCACCTCGTCCACATCCGGCTTGTCCATCCGTTCGAGAAATTGCCGGGCATAGGCCGAGAGCGATTCGACGTAACGACGCTGCCCCTCGGCGTAAATCGTGTCGAAGGCGAGCGAGGATTTGCCAGAGCCACTGACGCCCGTCACGACCGTCATCTGCCCGACCGGAACGGTAAAGGAAATGTTCTTGAGATTATTAACGCGCGCCCCGCGCACTTCGATGGCTTCGTGTGTCATGACAAAACAGTTGCCGACCCGCACAGTACAGCCCGGACGGGTTGCGGCAAACTCATATCATAACCCGATTTCGCGCGAAGGCGAAATGGAGGGAAGAGAAGTCAAAAAACATCTCACGCAAAGGCGCAAAGACGCAAAGAAAAGCACACAAGCTTAAGTGTCATTCAACAGCTTAGCGTGCTTCCTTTGCGCCTTTGCGCCTTTGCGGGAAACTGCCTTTTTTGCTTCCCACCTTGCGCGAAAAGTTTTATATTCACGCTTGCAATCCACCCGACAGTCACGCCATTCGGAAAGGAGCTTTGATTTCTATGAAAAGCCGTAGGCTTTGGTTGCTCTTGATCATGCTCTGCTGTCTGCCTTTGACAACTCGCGCGCAGGTCAACTCGGGGATGGTGCGCGGCATCGTGCGCGATCAGGCGGGAGCGGTCGTGCCGGGCGCGACCGTCAGCCTGACGAATGAGATTACGGGTTACAGGCAACGGACGAGGACCGAGGCTGACGGAAGTTACAGGCTCGTCGAAGTGCCCTTTAATCGTTACGTGCTGTCGGTCTCGGCCAATGGTTTCGAGCTGTCGTCGCGCGAAGTCGTTGTCGCCTCGACGCTGACGCAGCAGGTGGATGCGCAACTCGCGGTCGCGCCCGTCAAAGGACAGGTCAGCGTCAGCAGCTCGACGGGCAATCTGCTTGAGACTGACAAGAGCGCGCCGAGCGTCGTCGTTGACCAGACGCGAATCCAGACCTTTCCGACCTCGCAGCCGAGCCGCGCGACAGAAGCTCTGGTCGCCACCGCTCCCGGCTGGACGCTCGACGCCAATCGTCGCCTGCACGCGCGCGGCATAGAGTATCAAGTGCAGTATTCGATGGACGGCATTCCCGTGACGGACACCGTCGCGGCGACGTTCACGACCTCGCCCGACCCGCGCAACTTTCGCTCGATGGAGGTGCAGACTTCAAACATCCCTGCGGAGTACGGCAACAAGCTGGCGGGCGTCGTCGCGGTGACGACGCGCTCGGGCTTGGAGACAGAGACGGGCGGCGACGTGACCGCCGCAGGCGGAAGCTTTAATACTTTTGAAGGCTCGTTCAGCATCGGCGGTCACACGCGCAAGCTCGGCTATTTTTTGAGCGCGGCGGGCACGCGCACAGATCGCTTTCTCGATCCGCCCTCGCTCGAAAACTTTCACAATCGCGGGCGCGCGGCGCGCGGCTTCTTCCGCCTCGATTACGCGCCGAACGAGCGCGACCTTTTTCGCCTTGACTTCGCGTTTGGCGGGACGCGCTTTGAAGTGCCGAACCTGCCAGACCAGCAGATAGAGGGACAGGATCAGCGTCGCCGCACGAACGACAACATGCAGTCAATCTCTTGGCAGCATATTTTTTCGCCGAACGCGACGGGCTATCTGGCTTACTTTCAGCGTTACAACTCGGCGAAGCTTTTCAGCAATGAGCTTTCGACTCCGGTCTTCGCGGAGCAATCGAGACACAATGGCACATACGGCCTGCTCGGCGCTCTGACTTACAATCGCGGGCGTCATACTTTCAAGGGCGGTTTCGAGTTCGACCGCTTTCCCGTCACCGAATCTTTCACCTTCGCCATCACAGACCTCGCGGCATTGCTTGCCATACAGCCTGATCTGCCGGTCGCGGTGCAAGGGTTCACGCTCGCCAATCCGTTCGTCTTCCGCGACAGGCATAACGGCTGGGAAGGCTCTGCATATTTTCAGGATCATTTCAACGCGACGCCCAACCTGACGCTCGATTTGGGACTCAGGTTCGACAGCTATCATTTCCTGACGCAGAAGAATTTCTTAAGCCCGCGCGTCGGCCTCGCTTATTACATCCCGCGCACGAAGACCGTGCTCAGAGCTTCGTACAATCGCTTTCTCGAAACTCCCGCGCTCGAAAATCTGTTGCTCTCTTCTTCCGAGTCGGCACGCATTTTCAGTCCCGGCGCGTCTGTGGGCGAGCCGAACGGCGCGCCCGTCAATGTGAGCCGCGAGTGGCAGGTGGACTTCGGTTTTCAGCAACAACTCGCGCGCTACTTGCGCTTCGACGCGGACTTCTATTATCGCCGCTTGCAGAGTCCGCCGGAGATTACAAACTTTCTTGAGACGGGAATTATCTTTCCGGCCAACCTCGCGCGCAGCCGCTCAAAGGGCATCGAGACGCGCCTAGACCTCGCGCGCGTGCATGGCTTTTCGGGTTTTTTGAGCTACACGAACATGCACATCTACGGCTTTGCGCCGATCACGGGCGGGCTGTTTTTGGGCGAGGCGGTTGACCTGCTCGGTCGAGCCGGAGAGCGCATCAAGATCGAAGAAGACCAACGCAACACGGCTGTGTTTGAAGCGCGTTACGATTCAGCGCCGGGGCGCGTCTGGCTGTTATTCACGGGGCGGCACGATAGCGGCTACACGGTCGAGCTTGAGCCGGGCACGACGCGCGCGGATTTCGCGGGAGAGTTTCCGGCTAAGATTCTGGATGAGGTCAACTTCGAGCGCGGCTTCGTCAGGCCGCACACAGTGCTCAACTTTTCGGTCGGCAGAGACTTCCGGCTGAGCGAGCGCGTCGGCTTGACCGGCCAGTTCAATCTCGAAAACCTGACGAACAATTTTTATCTCATCACTTTTGAAAGCGTCTTCTCAGGCACGACCATCGGACGCCCGCGCAGCTACAGCGGTCGCCTGAGTGTCAATTTCAAGTAGGTAAAACAAAATTTCACGCAAAGGCGCAAAGGCGCAAAGAAAAGCTCAATTGCTTTCTTTGCGCCTTTGCGTGAGATGTTTTTCACCAGCGCAAGTCATAACGCACGAGTCCCGCGCGCCAGCAGCCTTCGCCGAGCAGGGGAATCGTGCCGTCGAATGAAAGCTGCGCGTCGTGCGGGCGACGGACGCGGTAGGTGTGGCCTGAGGGCGAGCCGACGGAAAGAACGATCTTGTCTGGCAGGATGGCCGCGACCGTTGCCACGCGCCAGTCTTTGCGACAGCGCATGACGAGCCGCGCGCCGAGCGGCAAGCTTGCAAGAGTTGACGCTTGCAAGCTTGCTTCTAAAGCATCAAGGCCGACGGATGAAGCAGGAGCTTCCATGTCCGTCGGCCTTTCGAGATTGACGCTCATTTTGTCAGCTTAAACTTCCAGAGGCTCTTCAAACGGCAAGTCCTGCTGCTCCGCCGCCTTCTTCCGGCTGACCGCGTAAAAACGCATCGCGGTCGAGAGAATCAGGAACGACAGACCGATCCAGATAATCGCCCAGAACATAGCCGGAACGCCTGTCGCCGCAGCCATGTTGCCCGCGTCCGTCTGCACCTCGGAGCCGAACGGCGAAGAGAGAAAGAAGACCGTTTTCAAATCCAGCAGGGCGTTGAGCACGCATTGCACCGCGAGGAAGCTCAGGAAGAATGTCGCCACGCGCGGGCTTGCATATTTGGCGACCGCGAGCAGCCCGGCGGAGATGATGATTCCCGCGATCAGCGTGAACGGAATCCCCACCAGCCGCGTGCCCGTCTCGAAGCCGTTGACGACAGGCTTAAAGAGGCCGAAGACGATGGTTAAGAAAAGTATGAAAGCAGCCGAGCCGATGAGGACGACGCGTGCGGCGATGGCTCTGCGAATCAATACGAGGAGGAGCGCGCCGAAAATCATCGCGCCGACATAGCCCGCGCTTGAGACGACGACTTGCGAGATAAATCCGCCCTGCGTCGTCTGCGTCAGGCCGCTCGCGTCGGTCGCCACGCTCAGGCTGACGACGGAGTTGCCCGTCAGGATGGCCGCCAGTGCGTGCCCGCCTTCATGTATGAAGGTGACGAAGAGTCGAAACGGATAGGTCAGAATTGACGCGTAAGGAATAAACCAGAGCGCGACGGTAATGGCGGCAGCGATGAGCAGCGTGCGAACCTGCGGTCGCGCGTCTGCGGAAATGTTTATCTTCATCTCGTAAATCTCCGCTCTCTCAATCTCAAAGGCTTTCAAGTTTGCCTGTCAGCATTGTACGACAAAGAAGGTTCAAGGTTCAAAGTAATAAAGGTTCAAGGTTCAAGGTTCAAAGTTCAAGGTTGAACAACAGAAGCCATGTCTTAACCTTGAACCTTGAACCTTGAACCTTGAACCTTCCTTCGATACCCGCCCGACTTGCCGCCCGTCTTGCGCTCAAGCCGCACGTCCGTGATTGTCATCGCTTTGTCCACAGCCTTGCACATGTCGTAGATGGTGAGGGCGGCGACCGAGGCGGCTGTGAGGGCTTCCATCTCGACGCCCGTCTGCGCCTCTGTCGAAACGGTTGATTCGAGATAGACGCCCGTCTCTTGCAACTCCGCGCGCACTTCGATGTGCGTGAGCGGCAGAGGATGGCAGAGCGGAATCAACTCCGCAGTCCGTTTCGCCGCCATGATTCCGGCGAGGCGCGCCGTCTCAAGCGGGTCGCCTTTGGGCGTGCGCCCCTCGCGGACGGCGCGGACGGTTTGAGCCGACATCAAGACGCGCGCGGAAGCGACGGCCTGTCTCAACGTCGCGGCCTTCCCGCTCGTGTCAACCATCGCCACGCGCCCCTCTTTGTCAATGTGTGTGAGCTTTTTCATGTTGAGTTTATCCCGGCAGCTTAACAAACTTGACTCTCTCGCCTGCTTCCAAAACTTTGACGCCCTGCGGAACATTGACGAGCGCGGTGGCTCGCGCGAAGGCCACGAAATCGGATGAGCCGCCCCATTTGAGAGGGACTGCGAGAAGCTGTCCGGCTTCATTCGTTTCGAGACGCGCGGGCAAGTAGCTCTCGCGCTCCACAGCCCCTTTGACGGCATGAGCCAGTACAGCATGCTCTTCATGCAGAGCCGCCTCGCGCGCGCCCTGCATGGCGCGAAGGGCTGTCCGCGCGAAGAGATTGAAAGTGACTGAGACGGAAACCGGATTGCCCGGCAGGCCGAAAATGAGCGTCTCGCGGAGACGCGCGAAGACCGTCGGCTTGCCCGGACGCAAACTGACGCGCTCGAAAAATACTTCCGCATCAAGCGCGCGCAAGGCGGCCTTCGTGAAATCATAAACGCCCATCGAGACGCCGCCCGACAGAATCAGCGCGTCGGAGAGCGCGGCTGCTTCGGCAATCTCACGCTGCAAGAGAGATAAATCATCGCCCGCGAGCGGCAGTCGCTCCGGCCTCGCTCCCGCCAACACGGAGTAAGCCGCGAGCGAGTAACTGTTTGAATCGCGTATCTGATCCGGCGCGGGCTTTTCGTTGACGGCGACCAACTCAGTTCCGGTCGCCAGCACACAGACGCGCGGGCGCGCGCCGACTTTAACTTCCGCGTAACCGAAGGAAGCGAGCGCGGCCATCATCGCCGCGTTAATCTCTTCGCCCGCCGTCAGCACAGTCTCGCCCGCGCGGACTTCGCTCGCGCGAGGGATGACGAACTGTCCGGGCGTCGTCGCTTTCTCAATCAAGACTGTCGCGCCGCCGTCAATTTCGCGCGTCACTTCGACCTGCTGCACGCTGTCCGCTCCGTCGGGCACGGGCGCGCCCGTCATGATGCGCACGGCCTCGCCCGCGCGCATCAACTGATGCCAGCCGCGCCCCGCCGCCGCTTCGCCGACGACGCGCAGACGCGCGGGCGTGTCTGCGAAGTCTGTCGAGCGCACGGCGTAACCATCCATCTGCGCGCGATTGAACGGGGGCAGGTCTGAATCCGCGACCGCATCTTCGGCCAGCACGCGACCGAGAGCATCGCTGAGCGCGACACGCTCGAAAGGCAGAGTGCGCGTCTGCTCTTTGATGATGTTGATTGCTTCGGCTACTGAAATCATAAGCTTGTTGGCTCGAACCTCAAGTTCGGGAATTCAAATCATAAAGCTAAACTCCGAAATCTGAAATCCAAAGTCGCCGTTTCTCTTTCCGTGCAGGGTGTGGCAGACTTGATCGCAATAGACAGTTGAGAAAAGAAAAAGAGTTTCACGCAAAGGCGCAAAGGCGCAAAGAAAAGCGCGCGAGCAACAAGCGACACTCAACAGCTTTGCTGTCTTCTTTGCGTCTTTGCGCCTTTGCGTGAGCTTCTTTTGCGCTATTGATTCATCGAGCAAGGAGGGATGTGTGAGCGCACTTTTTTCCAAACTAAAAATCAGAGATGTCGAATTCAGGAATCGCGTGTTCGTCTCGCCGATGTGCCAGTACTCGTGTGTGGACGGATTGGCGAACGCGTGGCATCTGGTTCACCTGGGGAGTCGCGCGGTCGGCGGCGCTGCGCTCGTGATGGTCGAAGCCACAGCCGTTTCCGCCGTCGGCAGAATCTCTCCCGGCGACACGGGCATCTGGTCAGACGAGCACGCGCGAGCCTTTGAGCCAATCGCCTCGTTCATCAAAACGCAGGGCGCGGTCGCGGGCATTCAACTCGCGCACGCCGGGCGCAAGGCTTCGACGGATGTGCCCTGGCGCGGCGGCAAGCCGCTCAGCAAAGCGGAAGGCGGTTGGCAGACTCTCGCGCCGAGCGCAATCGCGTTCGGCAAATATCCAGTGCCGCGCGAGATGACGCATGAAGAGATCGAGTCGGTCATCTCTCAATTCGCGGACGCCGCGCGGCGCAGCCTCGACGCCGGTTTCCAAGTGATTGAGCTGCACATGGCGCACGGCTATCTGCTTCACGAATTTCTCTCGCCGCTCTCAAACCTTCGCACGGATGAATACGGCGGCGACTTTGAAGGGCGCACGCTGTTCCCCGCGCGGGTCGCCGAAGCCGTGCGCGGCGTGTGGCCTGAGAGCTTGCCCCTGTTCGTGCGTATCTCCGCCACTGACTGGGCTGAAGGCGGTTGGGATTTGGAGCAGTCCATAGAGTTTTCGCGGCTCCTGAAAAAGAAAGGCGTTGACCTGATTGACTGCTCAAGCGGCGCGCTCGTGCCCGGCGTGAAGATTCCCGTCGCGCCCGGCTATCAAGTTCCATTCGCCGCCGCGATACGCAAGGAAGCCGGGATTGCGACCGGCGCGGTCGGGATGATTACCGAACCCACACAAGCCGAGCAGATTATTTCGAGCGGAGAAGCCGACGCCGTCTTTCTCGCGCGCGCCATGCTGCGCGACCCGTACTGGGCGTTTCATGCCGCGCAGGAACTCAAGGCCGACGCGCCGTGGCCCGTGCAGTACGACCGCGCTGTGAATTAGAAGAGTATCAGGGGACGATAAATTAGCCACAGAGGACACAGAGGAGCACAGAGGTTTAGAGAATTTGAAATCTAAGATTTCAAATTTGAGATTTGAGATTCTTCCGTGTCTCTCTGTGTCCTTCTGTGGTTAAGCTTCCTCATCCGTTCGCTCGACCAGACTGGCGATGATGGCGGTCAGCTCGTCCGCTTCGACCGGCTTCGGGACAAACATCTGATAGCCAGCTTCGAGAGCGCGGACACGCTCCTCGACTCGCACATATCCCGTCAAGGCGATGGCGGGAGTCTGCCCGCCACGCTCCGCCTCCAATCCTCTGACCTTGCGAATGAGCATGTAGCCGTCTTCATGCGGCATCCCTATGTCACACACCAGCATGTGAGGCTTCCAGCCCGGCACTGCGTCGAGAGCGTCTGCGGCGGAAGCGACGGTCATCACGTCAGCCCCGTAATACTCAAGCACTCCTTTGAGCATCTCGCGCGTATCGGCTTCGTCGTCAACAGCCAGTATCCGCAAGCCTTGAAGAGTCTTCGTCTCTTGACGGTTCGAGTTTTCTGCTGCGGCGTGCGAAGCCAGCCCGGCCTCGCCGGTTGAGGAAGCTCTGGCGGCGCGCACGGCTTGAATCGGAAGGCGTACGGTGAAGGCTGCTCCCTGTCCTTCGCCACCGCTCTCGGCAGCGATGTCGCCGCCATGCATCTCGACGAGGTGGCGCGCGATGGCAAGCCCCAGACCTAAACCGCCGTGCCTTCTCGTGATTGAACCGTCGGCCTGTTGAAAGCGATCAAAGACGTAAGGCAGGAACGCCGGACTGATGCCGTCGCCCGTGTCGCTGACCGTGAGCTGAGCCTTTGATTCCGCACGCTCAAGCGTGACCTGCACCCGCCCGCCTTTCGACGTGAACTTGACCGCGTTCGAGAGCAGATTCCACACGACCTGTTGCAGCCGCGAGGCGTCGCCCTGTATGTGGCTCGCCGCAGGGTCTAAGACCATCTGTACTCGAATCTCTTTGGCGACGGCGGCAGGACGCACGGAGTCTATCGCGCCATTGATGACTGAGATGAGGTCTGTGTCTTTGACTTCCAGACGGAGCTTGCCGGAGATAATGCGCGAGACATCGAGGAGGTCTTCGATCAGTTGCGCCTGCGCTTTGGCATTGCGTTCGATAGTTTCCATCGCACGCTCTGAAGTGTCGTCGTCAAGTTCGTGTGAGCGCAGCATGGTGGACCAACCCAGTATCGCGCTGAGCGGCGTCCGCAGCTCGTGCGAGACGGTGGCGAGAAATTCATCCTTGAGACGGCTGGCGGCTTCGGCCTGCACGCGCGCCGCCTGCTCTCGCGTCAAAAGCCGCTCGCGCTCGTCCTCGACGCTCTTGCGCTCTGTGATGTCACGATAAAAGAGGGAGACGCCTTGCGGCGAAGGATAGGCGTGCATCTCATACCACCTCTTGAAGTGCGCGGACAGGTACTCGAAATGAGCCGGAGTTTGCTCCTCCAGTGCGCGATGAAGCCGCACAAAAGATTCCGAGCCGACGACATCCGGAAACACTTCCCAGACGATCTTGCCCAATAGCTCGTCTCTCGACTTCTGCAACATCTGCGCGCCCTTCTCGTTGAGATAGACGTATCGCCAATCGCCATCGAAAGCGATGAAGCCGTCGCTGATGCGCACCAGAATATCTCTGAGCCGGGCCTGCGCCGCCTGCTCGCTGGCTTCGGCATCCAGACGTTGCTGCTCTACGTAGTCCAGTTTAGCCGCGCTCCGCCAGATAGCCGTCGTGAAGATGATAATGATGGCGAGGACTAACAGCGCAGCTCCGAAACCGAGATCGTAATAGCCTGCGCGTTGTCCGAGCACACGCAGCCAGCCGAGCAGAAACGGCACAGCGAGAGCCGTAAACAGTAGCCGACGCGCCATCAAGCCGCCCGCGCGGTTGCTGCTGACGACAGAGATCATGCCTTCGCCTGAGCGCGCGGCCAGCAGGCCGAGACTCAGTGTGAAGAACGTCATCGCCGTATGCACCGCGATGCCCGTGTAACTCGCAATCCCGTAAAGAGCTTCGGCCTGATAGGCGTAACCGATGATGGCGAGCAGCGCGAGCAAACCGACGATGATTGACAAAAGCTGC
Source organism: Pyrinomonadaceae bacterium (assembly GCA_036403295.1). Lineage (GTDB taxonomy): Bacteria > Acidobacteriota > Blastocatellia > Pyrinomonadales > Pyrinomonadaceae > JACMLC01. The sequence continues at coordinate 46,181 of DASWRG010000124.1, read as the reverse complement.
GCGAGCGAAACGAAGCGTCGCGCCGTGAACATCAGCACCGCGACGCCGGACAGCGTGAGACACGTCGCCGCGTTCGGCCCCATCCGTCCGGGGCTGGTCGTGGCGAGCGCGCCCGGCGGCTCTTTGAATAATAGCTGGTCGATGCCCGGATTCCAGCCAAAGATATGCTCGCTCAAAGTCAGCGCGCCGATGAGCGCGACGAGCGCGGCGCAGACCTGCGCGACGCGGCGCGCCAGGGTTCTCTCCACAGCATTGGAATTGAGCAGCCACAGCGACGCGCCCGTCAGCAGCAACGCCAGCGCCGTGTTGGCCTTCATCGTGATGTCTGCGTAAACGCTCTTGAGCCGGTGAATGTTTAGCAGCCAGCCGGTCAACACCAGTGCCCCGACCAGCGACACGAATGCGCTCGCAACGCGTGAGAAAATTTTCGAGCGGGCGACGAAGCTGTGATTGGATGGCGCGGAAATGGGGAACTTCATGTGGTTCTTATGGCGCGTGCAGGCTTGATGCGCAACAATGGTCTCATAATATCAAACAATGTGGAAGAGAGTTGAGATAATGGTATTGGTTCAGTTTTAAATTGCAGCGAATGAGAATCAAGACAAGAATCTCGCGCAAAGGCGCTGGTGGCGCAAAGCAGGAACGCCAAGTGGTTGAATGCCATTTACTCTTTGCGGTTTTCTTCTTTGCGCCACCAGCGCCTTTGCGCGAGACGTTCTTGTGCTCTCTCAGTTTCTTATCTGAAACTGAACCACTACCGACTTGAGCTTGCCACGCACGGAAGTTATCGGTAAATATATCCGGCGAGAATTGCTTCGACCGAAGCGATGTTCTACTTGACGCATCTAAAATCTGTATTCAACTCATGAATCTCAATCCTCCCAAGCTGATTAAAGGAATCTCGAAGGCTTGTTTTCCGGCATTCGTGTTGCTCATCTCGATGTGTGCGGGATTGGTCGAGGCGCAGGCGAGCTTTAATAGTAAACGCACTATCAATCTGCCGACCGGCGCGCCGGCGGTCGCCGCCGGAGACTTGAATAACGACGGGATTCCCGATCTGATTGTCGGCAGATACCCGGACGAGCCGGACAGAGGCAATCTCAGCATCCTGCTCGGCAAGGGCAACGGCACGTTTCAAGCTGAAAGAAAAGTCATCGTCGGCCTGGACTTTAATGCCGGAGAGACCGCGCCCTATATCACGGACATCGCCGTCGCAGACTTCAATCACGACAACCGTTTGGACATTGTCGTCTCACACAATGAGAGCTACACGATCATAAATTTCAATCGCTTCTTCACCACCGTGCTGCTCGGCAACGGCGACGGCACTTTCTCCACAAGATATAGTTATTACTTCACGCTGGACTCTTTCGGCTTCCTTTATCCGAACTCTCTGGCGGTCGGCGATTTCGACCTTGACGGCGATATAGACGTTTACGCCTGCGGCGGCCTGCCGGGGAGCATCGGCATGCTCTATCCGATGATGAACCTGGGGAACGGGACATTTCAAGTGACCGCGCCGCAACTGCTCGGGCTTTACGTGCGCTCGGTCGCGGTGGCCGATTTCAAGCCCGACGGTAAATTGGATGTCGTCGTCGCCACGCCGCGCGGAGTCGTAGTGGTTTACGGCGCGGGCAATCTCTACTTCTCTGCGGCGGAACAAAAGGACGCCACGAGAGATGAAAATAAGGTCGTGGTTAATGATTTCAACCGCGACGGCAAACCCGATTTCGCGGTCATTGACGGTCGGAGAACCGAAGTCAGAGTTTTCATCAATAGCGAGAACGGTTTTCCCGACGTGCCGAAAACCCTGTTCATGAAAGCGGACATCAGCCAGACGCTCATCACCGGAGATTTTGACGGAGACCGGATTCCAGACCTCGCCGTGACCTATTTCCGGATCGGAAAAGTTCGCGTGCTCTATGGCCGTGGCGACGGCTCGTTCCGGCGCGGGGATGAGTTGTCGAGCGGTTTGCTCGCGCAGGAACTCGTCGCCTCGGACCTGGACTCGGACGGTAAGACCGATTTGATCGCGGTCAATGCCGAAGCCCCGCCGAGCGAGCAGGTCGATGTCTTTCTCAACTCTCCGAATCCGAAGCGTTACTATTCTGACTTTGACGGAGATGGAAAAGCCGACCTCGCTGTCTACAGGCCGGGCACGGGAGTTTGGTGGATTCTGCAAAGCAAAGACCTCACTGTGCGCCAGCGTCAACTCGGAAACCAAACGGACGCCCTCGCCCCCGGCAATTACGACGGCGATAACAAAGCCGACCTCGCGGTCTTTCGTGATGGCCTCTGGTACTTCCTGCAAAGCAGCGACAACTCTCTCAAAGTTCAAAGCTGGGGCGCGCCCGGCGATGTGCCCGTCCCGGCGGATTACAATAACGACGGCGTGATGGACTTCGCAGTCTTTCGTCCCTCGACCGGGAGTTGGCACGTTTTAAGTTCGGCAGGAATGCAGAGCATCAACTGGGGACAGGACGGAGACGAGCCTGTCGCCACAGATTACGACGGCGACGGCAGGGCTGACGTGGCAGTTTATCGCCCTTCAAACCACACCTGGTATCTTCTCCTGAGCGCGAACAACCAGACTCTGATTCAGACATTCGGCGACGGCGCGGATCAGCCTGTGCCTGCCGATTACGACGGCGATGGCCGGACTGACATCGCAGTCTATCGTCCGGGCGCAGGCGTCTGGAACATACAACAAAGCTCGGACGATTCCGTCCGCACGCAGCTTTGGGGCACAAGCGCCGATGTTCCTGCGCCGAAGGATTACGATGGCGACGGCAAGACGGACATCGCAGTCTTCCGACCATCGAACGGCGGGTGGTACATCATGCAATCCACCGCCGGATTTCGCGCGCAACAATTTGGCACGAACGGAGACGTGCCTGTCGAATGATGCGCGAATCAAGTTACGATGACAGACAAGCTTGACTGATTGCGAATCTCGCTGATCGTCCTCTTCGGACGATGCGGGCAGGGACAAGCCCTGCCCCTACTGGTTTATCCCGCGCCTCACATGCATTTGAAATGCGCTCTGTAACCAGCGTGGCACGAAACATGCTCTCTATAATCAGTGTCCCCCGATAAGTGACAATAAAAACAGAGCAAATCGCCCTTCATCGAAGATTTAAGGCGCTTCTAATCTGAAACAATCAACCACTTAATTGATTCATCCTGGAACACAGGTGAGTCTTTGTTTCATGACAGGCTGCGGGAGAAGTCTGCAAAAATTTTGACTGGCAAGGTGGGAACAATGAAAAGATTAACAATCAAACTGCTATCTCTGATGTCATTACTTTCAATCGCTGCTTTGTCAGCGATGGCACAAATGCCGACTCTGGTCAGCGTCAATAACGCGGGCGTGAGCGGCAACGGCGCATCCGTCGTCAACGATTTCTCAAACGCTCTCAAAAGCCGCCGCGTCAGCGACGACGGGCGTTATGTGGTCTTCACCAGTACCGCCGGCGGCTTATCGTCCACCAGCGATACTAACAGCAACTACGATGTTTACCTGCGCGACCTCTGGACGGGAACGACCAGGCTGGTGAGCGTCAACAGCGCGGGCAACAATGCGGGAAATAGTAATTCCGGCGGCGCGACCATCAGTTCCGACGGACGCTTTGTCGCCTTTTTCAGTCAGGCCACCGACCTCGTTTCGATTCCTGACACGAACGACAATTACGATGTTTTCGTCCGCGATATGACTGCCGGAACGACCCGGCTGGTCAGTGTCAATGTCTCCAACAACGGCGCGGCCAACGGTGGCTCGATCTATCCGTACATCAACGCCGATGGACGTTATATCGCTTTTGAGAGTTTCGCCACCGATTTATCAACCACGCCGGACAACATCGGCAGTAACGATGTTTTTGTACGTGATATGACGGGCGGCGTGACCACTCAGGTCAGCAAAAGCACGACGGGTGTGAGTGCCGACACAAATTCTCTCCAGCCGGTCTTGAGCGCCGACGGCAAGACGATAGCTTTCCAGAGCCTCTCCAATCTCACGCCGGACGATACGAATACTTCACACGACATTTTCGTGCGCAACCTGACGACCGGAACAATCACTCTGGTGAGCATCAACCGGGACGGGACGGGCAGCGGCAACGCGATCTCTTTCAACCCGTCCATCAGCGCGGACGGGCGATACGTCGCCTTCGTGAGCGCGGCCAACAATCTGGTAGCAAACGATACCGGCAACACGCAAGATGTTTTCGTCCGCGATTTGCAGACCGGCGCAACCGTCCTGGCAACCGTTAATATCACCGGCGCGGGCGGCGGCAACTTTAATTCCGTCTCGCCTGTGATTAGCGGCAACGGTCGCGTCGTCGTTTTTGAAAGCGGTGCAAGCAATCTCTCGCCGCATGATACGAACAATCATTTAGATGTTTTCGCGCGTGACTTGCAAGCCGGAACAACGACACTGGTCAGCCTCAATCGCGCCGGAACTGATAGCGGAAATCTCTCTTCGTTCCTCCCGAATGTCGATGCGTCGGGGCGCGTCGTAACTTTTAAAAGTCTGGCGACGGATTTGGTCAACCTCGCAGACAGCAACAATCAGGATGATGTCTTCGTCAGAAACCTTGTGACGGGAACAACGAAGCTGGCAAGCATCAACAGCGCGGGCACGGCTGCCGGAAATATGATTAGTAGTAATTATCCGGCCATCAGCGCGAACGGGCGAGTGGTGGAATTTGACAGTTTAGCCAGTGATCTTGTCAACAACGATACCAACGGGACGTATGACGTTTTCGCTTATCGCGTCGCCTTGCCCGCGTCAACCAGTGATTTCGACGGAGACGGTAAATCAGACCTGGCGGTGTTCCGTCCTGCAAACGGAACGTGGTATTTGAATCAAAGCGCGGGTGGTTTTACGGCGGTTCAATTCGGCTTGAGTTCGGACAAAATCGTGCCCGCCGATTACGACGGCGACGGCAAAACCGATGTGGCCGTTTTCCGCGACGGCCTCTGGTACATGCAGCAGAGCAGCGACGGATTCCGCGCAGTGCAGTTTGGCGCAAGCGGCGACGTGGCGCAGCCCGGCGATTATGACGGCGATGGCAAGGCGGATGTCGCTGTCTTCCGTCCGTCAAACGGCGTCTGGTATCTGCTCGAAAGCCGCGACGGCTTTACTCAACTACAGTTCGGACAGAACGGCGACCGTCCCGTCGCGGACGATTACGACGGCGACGGCAAGTTTGACGCGGCGGTCTACAGAGCGGGCGTGTGGTATCTCCTCGGCAGCCGTGACGGTTTCGCTGCGCAACAATTCGGCGTGGCGACGGACGTTCCCGTGGTCGGCGATTATGATGGCGACGCGAAGGCTGATTACGCTGTGTTTCGAGACGGCAGTTGGTATCAATTGCGCAGCCGCGACGGCTTCCAGACAATCCAGTTCGGCACAAGCGGCGACGTGCCTGCGCCAGCCGATTATGACGGCGACGGCAAATCCGATGTGGCCGTTTTTAGAAGCGGCAATTGGTACATTCAAAGCAGCGCGTCGGGCTTGATGAGCATTCAGTTCGGAGCGGCAGGCGATGTCCCTGTGCCCTCTGCTGATGTGCCGTAGTTGACCGGGTTAAGTAACGAGACAGAGTAAACTTTAATCAGGGCTGTGAAGGAGAAAATACTTCACAGCCCTGATTGTTTGAGATAAACGGTTCAGACGCAAACGTGATGGCTGACTGAGAATGAGCGGCCTGTCTTGAATCGGTTGAATGAGTTGTCGAGTGCGGCGCGGATTTATTCGTTAACCATTTAATCACCAACCACCCCGGCAAAATACCACTTTTTATCTTTGCGAAATTCAAAGTAGTATCCATTGTCTTTAGTCACCCGGGTCGGCGTCCCTTTACTACTCCACTTCCGATTAATTATCGTTCCCCGGGCAAAAGATTTCTGCAAATCTCTCCACGATCCAGCTTTAGCATTCTCGTCTATAAATTGTAACCACTCGCTCGCTGTTCCGCCACCGCCGCCATCGAAGAAATCATCCGGCATCATCCGCAGCATCGCCGCGTGATCACGTTTGTTCACTGCCGCACGCAACTCCGTGTAAAAGCTTTGCCAGCTTGCCTTCGCCGCCGCCCAGTTTGAACGCGATTTTTGAGCAAAGGTCAAAGATGGAACAAGCAGAAAGAGCAACAGAAATAGGATTCGTGTTTTAGTCATAGCCTTCTCCTTTAACTATGAACGGAAGCAGCAAGCGCCCACCGCCAGAATTAACCTGCCCGGCGCGAGCAGCATTCTACATGATTTGGAAAGTCAAGTATGAAAGCCATGCTATCAGGATAGAGCACGCCGGCGACGGTTGGCATCCTCGCCCTTCTTGCAAGGATTTTTATCAACCTTATCGAAATCAATCGCGTTGCTGTAAATCTTTGAGAGAGCCTCCAACTCAGAATGTGCTTTGGAAACAAGCTGGTAAGCCGACCGAAGATAGTCTCCATCCGTTTTCCCATCAGTTGCTTGTAAGAGCCGCGCCAGCAGTCATCGCCGGGCTTGGAGTTCTTCTTGCGCGAAGGCGCAAACTCAACTTCGTCGGCACAAATATTCTTGCTATCCCGAAAGGGCTTGATATATTGTCCCTTTATTAGTCACAATAAAACATCACTATCGTCCCTTTATTAGTCGCAATCACACATCACTGATGCGACAAATCCTTTTTTGAGTATGCCGGAATGAGTGGGAAGAGCCAGCTCATGCAAGAATCGTTCGATGCATTGCTCGCGTGGCTTGACCCGGATCGTGAGCGCGCAGGTCAGAAGTATGAGTTCATTCGTGGCGGATTGATTAAAATTTTCATTGCTAAAAATTTCAGCGATGCTGAAGATTTGACTGATTTGACGATCAACCGGGTCATCTCGCGCCTGCCGGATATACAGGCGGATTATGTCGGAGACCCGGCCAGCTATTTTTACGGCGTCGCGCGCTACATCGCTTATGAAGCCAAGCGGCGGCCAGAAATTGCCATCAATGTCTCACTCCTCTCGACAGTCGAGGTTGCTGAAGTTAGTGCGGAAATAGAATGTTTGCGCCAGTGCCTTGAGCTTTTGCCAGCCGACCAGCGCGACTTAGTGCTGGAATATTACTTACAGGAACAGCGACATCAGATTGCGTATCGTAAGCGTTTAATGCGTGAACTGAATCTGACCGCGACGGCTTTGCGCGTGCGCGCTCACCGCATCAGAATGGCTTTGCAAAAATGCGTGCAACAGCGCCTGACGAAGAGCAAGTAACAAAAGCGCGGTTTTCAAACATTATTAAATAGAACGACACGATTCGCCAGAGTTGCGCCTGACCAAGAAGCAAATCGGAGGATTAGTTACGACTAACATAGACCGCAAGCAGCTTCGGAAATACTTGCTCGGCGGCCTGCCGGAAACGGATGAGGCGCAGGTCGAAGAGCGTCTTTTGCGTGATGCCGATTTTGCCGAAGCCTTTGAGATTATCGAAGAGGAATTGATAGACCGGTTTTTAAGAGACACCCTCCCGGCGAAAGAGCGCATGTGTCTCAAGCAAAATTTCTTTAAGTCACCCGAGCGTCAGCAGAAGCTGCGCTTCCTCGCCGCTTTTAATCAACAACGGCCTCAACCTCTTCCCGGCAGGCATCTTTCGCAGAATTTTCTTCGCTTCTATCTTCCTTTGGCGGCAGGCTTACTGTTGATTCTGAGTCTGGGAGTCTGGCAGATTTTCTTTCATCAACGGCCTTCCAATAAAGGGTTGATCGCTTTGCAGACCGCCTTCCGTAACCAAAGGCCGCTCGAAGCGCGCCTCTCCGGATTCAGCTATGCGCCGCTGCTGAATCAGAGAGGCGCGCCGCAGCAGGTTGATTACGTCCAACGCGACCGCGCGGCCAGCATTCTGTTTAATGAAGTTTCTGATGACCCCAACGCCGCCTCTTATCATGCGCTTGGAGTGTATTACTTAACTGACCGTCAGTTCGACAAAGCGATAGATCAATTTGAAAAGGCTCTCGCGCTCGATCCACAAAATGCGCAGGTTCATGCTGAGCTTGGCGCGGCCCTGCTGGAAAAGGGGAAAGCCAATTCCGTCGCCGATGAGGGACAGGGGATTGAAGAGTTCGCCCGCAGTCTGGAACACCTTAATCGGGCGTTAGAGAAGAATCCCTCGCTGCTCGAAGCCCTCTTTAATCGTGCGCTGCTTTATGAATATATGTTATTGCCGCGCCAGGCTGAGGACGACTGGCGGAGCTATTTGGAAAAGGATGCAAACTCGAAATGGGCGAATGAAGCGCGGGAAAAGCTCAAAGCATTAGAAGCGCAGAAAAACAGGTCGTCGCAAAGCGAAGTGCCTGCCGTGGAGAAATTTCTGAATGCTTATCAACTGAAAGACGACGAACAAGCGTGGGACAATATCAGTCGGAGTTACAGCTCTGCGGGCAATGCTGTCACGAATGCAATCCTGGATTCATATTTAGATTTGGCAGTGAAAGGGGAAGACGACGCGGCGCGTGGCAAACTCCAGGCGTTAGAATATATCGGGCGTTTGGAAATCGAAAGAGCAAGTGATCGTCACACCTCCGAGCTCGCGCGCTTTTATCAGAACACGAATCGTAATCGCCTGCCGCCTCTCTCGCTGGCGCGCGCGCAAATGAGAAGCGCCTATGAGCTTTTTACGCAATCTCAGATTGACGAAGCGATTAATTCTTACCAGCAAGCCAGGCAAACCTTTGAGGCTGCCGGAGACGATGCCGAAACAATTCTAGCGGAATACCGTTTGGGGCATTGTTATTTGCTCAAGCCCGATCTGGAGAAGAGCGAGAAGATTTTCGAGAGACTGCGTTCAACCTGCGAGCAGAAGCATTACAAGTGGCTGCTCAGTCAAAGTCTTTATCGCACCGCGAGCATCAAACTTAGCGGCAACGAATTTTCAAAGGCGATTGATTATGCAAACCAGTCGCTGGAATTGGCGGAACAGATACCGGACGCATTCGGCAGTCTCTGGAATTTGATTCTGCTGTCTGACGAGTACAACTCACTTAATGATGCGCGCCAGTCGATGCGGTTTCTGCGTCGAAGCTTGACGTTAGTCGAGCAGGGCGACGCCCAGCCCCTTCAAAGGTGGGGGATTTTTACCTCTATCGCTTTTAATCTTAACTCATTGAACTATCATCAGGCGGCCAGCGAATATCAAAAGGAGGCTCTTCGCATGGCCTTAGAGATGAAGCGTCCATTAATTGTGTCGCGCTCTTATGATTATCTGGGGCAGACTTATGGCGATTTGCATCTGTATGACGAGGCTCTCAAATGCATTAATCTGGCTTTCGAGACCAGCAAGAATCTGTCCGGAGAATCCAGCGGGCGGGAGATGATGGCGAACTCTGCGCTCCACGCCGGTGACATCTATCGCCAGATAGGAAATTATCAACAAGCAATTGCTTCTTACGATCAAAGTATCGGTTTATATGATGAGTTGAACTATCCGTATTTCACCTATCCTGCTCACAAAGGAAAGCTTCTTTCCTATCAGGCGCAAGGCGACGACCTGTCCACTGAAGAAGAGCTTCGCACGGTGTTGGCTCTGTTTGAAAAATATCGCACACAGATGCGGGTGGAGAGCCAGCGGAACACTTTTTTTGATGTGGAACAGAGCATTTACGATCTGGCGATAGACTTCACGTCCACCAAAAAGCAGGATCAACTTCAGGCTTTTAATTATTCGGAGTTAAGTCGCGCCAGATCGCTCCTCGACGCCATGAACGAAAGCGCGCCGCGAGTCGCGCGCGTGGGGGACGAGCGTGCGGAACTTTCTCTTTCACATATCTCACAGCCTTTGAGCATCTCTGATATTCAACGCCGGATGCCCGCCCAAGCCCAAATTCTTCAATACGCAGTGCTTGATGATAAATTGCTCATTTGGGTTATCACCCGGGAAAATTTTTCAGTTCAGGCTATCAAGATTGAGTCTTCAGCATTGAGCGAAAAAATTCGCGCATACGTGCAGCACGTCAAGGCTGTTTCAGATGAAAGCGAAGCTCAAGCGGCGGAACAGAGCGCAAAAGCTCTCTATGATCTGCTCGTCAAACCTGTCGAGGCATCGCTTGATAGGGGGAAATTGCTCTGCATCGTTCCCGATAAAAGTTTGCATTATCTTCCATTCGCGGCGCTCGTCTCCAGCCTGACGGGTAAATATCTGATGGAAGATTTCCGCCTGGAGACAGCGCCGAGCGCGAGCGTTTTTATTGCTTGTTCTGAGCAGGCTCACCTCAAGGCCAGACCTGTATCAGAGAAATTGTTGAGCGTCGGCAACCCGGACTTCGACCGCCAGCGTTTCCAGACTCTCATTCCGCTCAAGGCCGCCGAGCAAGAGGCTCAAACCATTACTGACTATTATGTTGCCTCGCGCCTTTTGCTGGGACGCAGCGCACAGGAAAAACTGGTGCGAGCCGAGAGCGAGAAAGCGGATGTGATTCACTTCGCGCTGCACTACGTCGTTGATGATCCCTCAAGTATGTTGTCAGGCTTAGTGCTCGCCAGCACAGCGCAGGGGAAAGAGGCTGATAGCTCTAATGACGGCATGTGGCTGGCAAGTGAGATTTATCAAACCAGACTGTCGCGCCCCCGCCTCGTCGTCCTCTCGGCATGTCAGACCGGGGTCGAATATCAGTATCGTGGCGAGGGCGCGGTCAGTATTGCCCGAACCTTCATTGCCGCCGGAGTTCCGGTCGTGGTCGCCAGCTTGTGGCCGGTCGATTCAGAGAGCACGGCGAAACTCATGGTGAGCTTCCATCTTCATCGCACGCACGGTCATCTCTCCACCCCGGAAGCGCTCAGGCAAGCCCAATTAGAGCTACTCAATAGCGATGACAAGCGTTATGGTCTGCCATACTACTGGGCGGCATTTACTGTTATCGGCGGACATTCCGAATTTTAAATCTAACGGAGAATCAAAACCCCCATGCCGTTCCAGATTGAGACGAAAATGCCGGAGCCAACTATCAGAATTTTTTTTCACGGGCTGATGGTGTTGCGCGCCGCCGATGATAAAGAAACATGCACGGTAGAAATTCACCGGAACGCCAAATCCGCACACGTTTTTTCCGCCGAGGTCAGAGCAAAAATCGAGGGGAAGCCGGATATTATTTTGATGCGGCATTTCGGCAATCTGGAGGGAACTCATCCCGGTTTGACCATTGAGGTCAGCCCGGCTCCCAGCGCTCCTGTAGTTTACAAATTCCAGCCGACTGAAATATTTGACCCCGCACAAGAAAATGGCGGAGACGAACAAGACTTTCGTTGGATCACTAACCTCGACGAGCTTCACAATGCCGCGCTCTCAGTTGATGTGACACAAACGCGCCCCGGAATTCTCATCAAGAACGGCCTTTACTATTTTTATGCTGCGGCGAGACTGGTCAGTCCGATTACCGTCACGCAGGGCGGAATACCGCAATCGCAGATTGCCGCGCTGGCGAGCATCGTTGGAGCTAATCTGTTTTTAGAAGACGGAAGCGAGGTCATCTTGACATGGAATGAGGGAGGAGTAACCCAGACCTTGCCGCTTGAGAAGCCGCAACAGGCCGGGATCAGTTATGAAATCTATTTTGATAATAGCCCGCTTTTCGCCGACCAGTCGGGCGGGCCTACACATAGCGAATTTCCCGAATACTACGACATCGTCAAATCACCTTCAGGCGCAGCCATTCCCTTAACCCAACGATTTGACCTGCTAGTTCTCAACGCGATTACTGCCATCAATGCTGGCGCTCAATTCGCTCCGCCAAGAGGCTCAATTAAATTTGATCTGCTCTGTTGCCCGCGTATCCCTTGCCAGTCGATTGTGCTCGAATACGATATCTCGCGCGTTCAGTAATCGCATGCAGTATCATCGAAGCTTAAATACTCGAATTACTAACTAAGAAGCTGTTTAAAAAGTCCCGTCAGGGACTTGATGAGAATAGCCCGGCAATTTATTGCCGGGAGAGAGCCAAGACACAAGTTTGAGTCCCGTCAGGGACGATTGAATTCTCAGTTTTCCCTGACGGGACGTTTCAAACGGCTTCCAAGAAGCTCAGTCTGTTGTCATTGTGACTGGCTCGACAGGTTTCTGTAAAAAAACGGGCTGTAATGTTTTCGGTGACATTGCGCATTTAAAGATGAGCAAGCGAAACCAGCGTGGCCGCCGACTACTTGCGCGCATCAAAGATTAATCATGCGGAAAGCGCCCAACATTTTACGTTTCCCTCGCCCCGCTGAAGAACATGGAGGAGGAGCTTAAGTAGGCTCTTTATCTTCACATACTTCTCCCTCCTCTATGTTTGTTCGCAATCGGATTTAGCCAAAGCTCATGTCTCTGGACTTTTAGAGGTCAAGCGGGTGGAGAGCTCCCACACCCTCCACCCTGTGGGTCACGTGTCCTCACCACACGTGACCGCTGCGCTCACCGGGGAGGTGAGCGCTCTGATTCTGCATGATGTAAAATGAAAACGCAAAATATTATTGTTTAATTCTTCAGCCAACAATCCAGCCTCTCAATCTGGCTGCCGTCGCCTCAGCCCTCATTCTTCGACTCTGCTGGCACAAGGTATGCAAGAGAGGGCGGAAACTGTGCGCCCGGCTCGTCTCGCGCCTCTTTGCGGGCAAAATACATAGGCATTATTCCCCGGTCTCTCCCATTTCGCTGATGCCTCTAGAGGATTAGAAAAGCCCCGGCCTGCAAAATTATGAGGGCAAGGATTAAAGACGATACAGCTTGAGGATAAGCAATGGACAAAGAAACATCATCAGCTATGTCATCGCGCCAGTGGCCGACGGTGATGACTGCCGACGGCAGTTTTGATCTGTTGGATGAGAGCGACAAGCAGATTTTAATCGTTGATGATGAGGAATCGGTGCGCACTCTCTTTGCCAGTTGTTTGAGTGAACGTTATCCATGCTCCACTGCGGCCTCAGCCGAAGAAGCTCTGACGCAGCTTGCCAGCATGACCTACGCGCTGGTCATCACAGACATCATCATGCCGGGACGGAGCGGCATCGAACTCTTGCGCGAAATCACCACTCGTTTCCCGGACACTGCGGTCATCATGGCCTCTGCCATCGACCGCACACAGCGCGTGCTCGACGCCGTGCGCCTCGGCGCTTTCGACTACATCCTGAAACCCTGTGATTTGGATGTGCTTGAGCTATGCGTCGAGCGCGCTCTGGAACGACGTTCGTTGTTACAGACGGCAAGGACTTACAAACAAAACCTTGAGCGCCAGAATAGGGAATTAGCCAGCCGTAAGGCCGAACTCGAACGCCTGCAAGCGCAGCTCGTGCAGAGCGAGAAAATGGCAAGCCTCGGACAACTCGCCGCAGGCATTGCACATGAGCTGAATAATCCGGCGGGTTTCATCTACGGCAATATGGATATGTTGCGTGAGTGCGCGGCGAGAATTAAAAACCTCTTTGCCTTTTATGACGCTTTATCACTTTCGCCGGAGGTCGCCGCGCAGGCCGCGATGCTTAAAGCAAACTTGGATTATGAAAATCTGTTGCTTGATCTGGCTGCCATCATTACTGATTGCGGAGACGGGTCGCAACGCATCTGCGACGTAGTGCAGAATCTGCGTCTCTTCTCGCGCCTTGATGAGGCGGAATTTAAGAAGATAGACTTACACGAGGGCATCGACTCAACCATCCGCCTCCTGTCTCGTTACTACAATTCAGGCCACATTATTCTCCGGCGCAACTACGGCGTTTTGCCTCCCGTCAGTTGCTATGCCGGGCAACTCAATCAAGTCTGGATGAACTTGCTCGTCAACGCGGCGCAAGCGGTCAACGGGAACGGCGAGGTCTCGATCACGACGAGTTTGAAAGACGCAGAGGTGCAGGTCTCTATCAGCGACAACGGCTGCGGCATCGCTTCCGAACACTTGCAAAAAATTTTCGACCCCTTCTTTACCACCAAACCGGTCGGTGAAGGCACGGGACTCGGACTCTCTATCATTTACGGCATCATCGAAAGGCATGGCGGCTCAATCAGCGTCGAGAGCACAATCGGAAAGGGCACGGATTTTCACATTACGATTCCGGTCGAAACAATACAGCAGAATACTGCAAGCGGAGTGTAGAAAATCAGCCCGAGCTGTAGGCGGCATTAATGAGGAACATCTGGAATATGAGCTATAAAATTTTGATCGTTGACGACGAACCGGCCAATCTGAGATTGCTGGAAAGGCTTTTCCGGCAGCACTATCAATGCCTGACCGCCTCGTCCGGCATGGAAGCTCTTGAGCTACTGGCAGAGCATGACATCGCGCTTCTCATCACAGACCAACGCATGCCGCACATGACCGGCATTGAGTTGTTAAAACAGACGGCCAGCCTGCGCCCTCACATGGTGCGCATCATCCTGACCGGCTACACGGACGTTGGCACTCTCGTCGAAGCCATCAACTGCGGGCAGATTTACAAGTACGTGACGAAACCCTGGAACAATCAGGATTTACAACTGACGGTGAGCCGCGCGCTTGAACATTATGAGACAAACAAAGCGCGTCATGACCTGTCGCTTGCCAACCGGCGACTTGTGGCGCGGATGGATGAAATGATGCAGGGCTTTGTCTGCGCCATCATTGATGCGCTCGAAGCCAAAGATAAATATCTCTACGGTCATGCCAGACGCGTCAAAGAGTATGCCACGGCTATCGGGCGTTACATGGGTCTGGATAACATCTCGCTCGAACGGCTATCGCTCGCGGCTTACCTGCACGACATCGGTAAGGTGGGCACGCCCGATGCTATCTTGCAGAAGCCGTCATACCTTACTCCTGAAGAACGCGTCATCGTGCAGGCGCACGCCGCGTGCGGCGCACAGATCATCGCCTCCATGCCTGACTTACAGGACATAGCCGACATCGTGAACTGTCATCATGAGCACTTCGACGGCTCAGGCTCTCCGGCGGGCTTGAGTGGCGAACGAATTCCTTTAGCCTCACGCATCGTTCTGGTGGCGGATTCCTATGATGCGATGACCAGTCCGCGCCCGTTCCGTGAAGCCTTGACACATGAAGAGGCCATCGCCCGCCTCGAAGCAGGAGCCGGTCAGCAATTCGACCCCGAAGCCGTCTACGCCTTCAAAGACCTACAGACTCTCAAACACGCGTATCCCAATAAACATTCCTACGATCAACACCTGGCGAGTTGAGTTTTCAGCGTCTGAGATGAAGAGAAGGGAAATCATCTCAGCTCTGGAAAACCACAGAGGCTCTAAGCAAGCGATAAGCTTGCTTAGAGCCTCTGCGTAAGACTTTAGAACTCGTGCGGTTGACCGTCTGCTGGAACTACTTAGTGGCTTTGCCGGCCAGGTTTTGCTGGCTCACCTCGAAGGGAAGCTCATAGACGAGCGTGGTCGGCTCCGTTCCGACACGGTCGTAACTGAGCGTGACGACCGCCGTATAGCTGCCCGGTTGAAGCTCTCCAGCCCAGGGCGCTTTTATCATTTTGCGTTGGCCGGGCAACAGCTTGTCGTCTTCAACCTTTCCGCGTCCGGCGAGCGCGCCCTTCGCGTCGAGGATAGCGAAAAGGCCGCGCACGCTCGCATGGACGATCCCGCGATTGAGCACATTCAAGTCCATCTCAAACGGCTTCGAGTCGGTCAGGAGCAAGACTTTTCCGTCAATTATTTCAACGTGATCTTCGCTCGCATCTTCCGTCGCAAGCATTACGAGGCTGCGAAAGCGAATGCCTCTTGAAGTGGTTGCCGTATCCTCTGCCGAAGCGGAAGACGCAGCCGCCGTTTTGACGGGCATGGCTTCAAAGACGGGCATGGTGTAGTAACCGCCCGCAGCCGCGAACGGAACAGAGATAATGGCTTTAATGTTGGCCGAGCTGTGTGATTCGATGATTGCTTCGGCAGGCGAAAACTGCACCCAGGGCGAGGCCGAGCGGGGAAGCGTTCCGGGGCGTCCCGTCAAACGCTCGTTATTTTCGTCGTACCAGTAATCTATCACTGAACAACTGAGCCGCAGTCGCTCCGAGGTGTGATTGGAGATCGTATAGATTTGCGTATAGGCCGAGCCGCGCTTGACTTTGGCCTCGACGAAAGCGGGCGCGACTTCCAAAGATTTTTGCTGTGCCTGCGCCGGAACAAGGCCGCAAATTAGCAGGGCGACGAGACAGAGGAATTGGACGAAAGCTCTTTTTTGAAACATCTTTTCCAGTCTCGACTAAAACCGCATGCGCCCGCTTGCCTGCAAGGAGCATCCTTCTCAAATTCCTCTCATTGACAGACAAGCGAGCGGTCGGCGTCGGGTTGATTGTGTGGTGGGTAATCGACTGTGACGGTGTGGGTCAAAGTCGCGCTCTTTGCGCTGGCAGCACTGCTGACGCAGGACTAACCACTCGTCATCAATAGCAACCATCGTGCCGCTTCGGTTCTGAAATGTTTGCCCACAACTTAAAAGCTCAGAAGCCTATCACTTCGGGAAGTTTGTGACTCACAAACCAATGCGCCGCGAGAGTTGTGAGTTGAAGGGATGATTGCTCGGTAAATGGCAAAAGGGGTATATGATAGGAGAAAGAGTAAGGCGATACTCCTTTGTAAATGCTTACGTCTGAGCTGTAACGTTTTTCAAAGTTTCGGACATATAAATAGGAAGAATCTCTCTTGCAGAAGTGAATAATCCAAAATGTGCTTTGATTGTTTAGAGGCGAGTGCCACGACCATTGATAATGTCTTCGGAGTAAAAGACTCTCAATTTAATTTGAGTGACAAGCTCACGATAGAAGCAAGCCATCCTATTATAAATTTGGTCTCTACGAATAGTTCAGCATTATCTCATAACCTCGATACGGGCAGATGGAACCTTGCCTCCATGCCGGGATCGGTGGCCGGATAGATTCTCCGTTTGCGGGCTTGAGCTATCCGGCGCAAGCAGGTGCATAGAAGAGGGATGTCATGTGGGAGACTTCCACCTCTCGTATTCCGGGCGAAGAGTGTCTTCACTCTCATGACTCTCGCTATAGTCGGGTCGTTCAACGGAAAGTAAGAGAGGTGTTAAGTAAAATTGAAAGCCCCTTTGCATGCATTAGTCATTGATGATGAAGCTCAAATACGTGGTTTCGTCGGCGAGGTTCTGCGTGAAGATGGCTGGGAAGTGAGCGAGGCGGAATCGGCTGAGCAAGCTTTCGCGCTCCTCCATGAGCGTGATTGGTTTCTGGTGCTCTGTGATGTGGTGCTGGGTGACGCCAATGGCTTCAATGTGCTCAAGCGTTTCAAAGAGGAGTTGCCAGATACGCAGGTCGTCTTGATGACCGGGCATGGCACAGCCGTCGGCGCACTTGATGCCACGGCCTTCGGCGCGTACGACTATCTGCTCAAACCTTTCAGCATCGAGCAACTGCTCTCGCTGTTGCAGGCTGTGCGTGAGCAGCACTCGACGCGCCCACGCGGTCGCATTATTGATCGGAGAGGGGAGTTCGGTCACTATTCATCGGACATCGAGTTGGTCGGACGCAGCGAGGCTTTCATTCAAGTCATGAAGCAGGTCGGGCGCATCGCCAACACCAACCTGCCCGTCCTGATTACGGGCGAGAGCGGCACGGGCAAAGAGATTGTGGCTTCGGCGCTGCACCGCCGCAGCAGGCGAAGCGAGAAGCCTTTCGTCGCCGTCAACTGCGGCGCTATTCCTTCAGAACTCATCGAATCGGAACTCTTCGGGCACGCCAAAGGAGCTTTCACCGGCGCGCACATAGACCGCGCAGGTCTCTGGGAAGAAGCGGACGGCGGCACAATGTTCCTCGACGAGATTACCGAGACGACGCCTGCCTTTCAGGTAAAATTGCTGCGTGTCCTACAGAAGGGAGAAATCCGGCGCGTCGGCTCGAACCGCTCGCAGCGTCTGGACGTGCGAGTGGTTGCGGCCAGTAATCGTGATGTGGAAAAAGAGATTGAGGCGGGGCGTTTCCGTCAAGACCTCTTCTATCGTCTGAATGCGATGACTATTTACTTGCCCCCCTTGCGCGAAAGACGGGAAGACATCTTTCCGCTCGCCAGCAGGTTTGCCGAGCGCGTGTGGTCCTTAAATCCTTCAGCCAGATTTTCGCCGGAAGCTCTCGCCTTGTTAGAGCAATATTCATGGCCGGGCAACGTCCGCGAATTGGAGAACACCATCGTCCGTGCGGTCGCGCTCTGCACGCACACGGTCAGAGCCGAAGACCTGCCTGACAGCATACGCAACTATCACTCGGCCTCGGAAATAAAAGCGAAGTCGGAGGCGACAGAATCAATTCAAGCTGCCGAGGAATGGCCGCTGCTTTCGGAAGTGGAAGGACGTTACGTGGCGCGAGTGCTCGCCCACACGCGCGGCAATAAACAGGCCGCCGCGCGCCTGCTCGGGGTTGACTCCAAAACGCTCGTCCGCATGATCAAGCGACACCAGATCGAGCTCAAAAGCCTGACAGTTGCTTCGCGCCCGGCGCAACCCGGTTAACAGCATCAGATGCGGCATAAGGGTTGCACTGAGCTACATGGGAGAAATCGGCAGGTGTGGCGCATGTCTTCCGTTTGAGATATTAAGACCAAGCTTGATAGCGGGATAGATATTCCGTGCAAAATCCTGCTGAAGCGAGTGAACCGGAAATCAAGGAAAAAAGGGATACCAGAAAAGGGCTGTATCCGGCATTTCTCCCGCCAGACCTGATTGCCTACTCATGGGCATCACAAATTAAACCGCGCCGCCTACCTGTTTACCGCTAAATCAACATCAACGCCGAATGCGCAGAGCGTCTGAGCAGTATTCACGAAACTCCGGGCCAGGCTGGAATCCATTCCACACCGACTGTCGAAACCATGACCAAACCAATGCTTAAATTCATCTCTTCTGTCAAAACCATGACTAATCCGCTATTCAAACTCATCACACGGCGGCCACGGAATCTCATTTCGAGTTTGCTTCTGACGGCCACTGTGATTCTCTTAATGTCACTGGCAACGGGAAAGGCGCAGACCTTAGCGAGAGGAATGATTCATAACGCCGCGACTGCTCTCGGCGTTAATACCGCGCCGACCATCACGACGGGAGGCGCGCTCGCACGCACACGGGGCGCGGGGGGCAGCAACGCGACCATCGCCAATGTCAGCGACATCGAGTCGGCAGCCGCCGATTTGATTGTCACGGCTACGACTGTGCCGACTGGCATCAACGTCAACAGCATTACTAATACGAATGGCGCGATCAACGCCGACGTGGCTGCGAGTTGCACGGCAGCAATCGGAAACAACGCCATCGTTCTGACCGTCACCGACGAAGGCGGCATGACGCAGACTGCCAGCCTGACGGTCAATGTCTCGGTCGCTTCAACAGCTACGCTCGGAAACTACGCCGACGCCTCTGTCACGGCTGGCGGCGACACGACCGTCACGCCGGACGCTGCGCCGACAGGAGCGACGGGTATTACGGCTTTCGCCTCAGCAGGCTTCGACGGCACGTTCGCGGTGAATGCCACGACCGGCGCGGTGAGGGTGACGAACGCCGGGCCGGCTGCGGCAGACGCCTACATTATCACGGTACAGGTCACGAGCGGTTGCGTCATCACGACCAGGAGCTTCACTTTGACGGTCAATAATTCAAACGAATGCAACAGTGCCAGCTTTGCCCTGAAGACCGATCATGCCGTCGGGAGGCAACCCGGCGCGGCTGCTATCGGCGATTTCAACAATGACGGCAAACAGGACTTGGCGCTCGGCAATTACGACGAAAACTCCGTCTCGATTCGTCTCGGCGACGGCCACGGCGACTTCAACGGCACGACCGCAGTGAAAGTCGGGATTAATCCGCAGTCGATTGCCATCGGCGATTTCAATGGTGATGGCAATCAGGACTTTGCGGTCACCAACTACAACTCCAATTTCGTTTCAATCCGACTCGGAGACGGCGCGGGCGACTTCGCCTACGCGTCCAACGTCAATGTCGGAGCGCAGCCCTACTCGGTTGCCGTCGGTGATTTCAACCGCGACGGCAAGCAGGATTTGGCGGTGAGCAATAGCGAGTCCAATATCGTTTCGATCCGACTCGGCGATGGCGCGGGCTGTTTCGCCAACGCGCCCGATGTCAATACCGGCGCGTCTCCAACATGGGTGGCTGTCGGGGACTTTAACAACGACGGCAAGCAAGATTTCGCCACGGCCAATCTCAGCTCCAGTGTTTCGATACGGCTCGGCGATGGCAACGGCGGTTTCAACGGCGCGACTAATCTCAACATCGGCGGGGGCGCGATCTCGGTCGCCATCGGCGATTTCAACGACGACGGCAATCAGGACTTGGCGGCGGCCATCTACACTGAAGACAGGGTTGCCATCCGGCTTGGCGATGGCGCGGGCAATTTCTCCGGCACGAACGACATCAACGTTGGGAACTTCCCCGCCTCAATCGCTCTTGGCGATTTTAACGGCGACGGCAAACAAGATTTCACGACGGCTAATCTCAAATCGGATAACGCCTCGATCCGGCTCGGCGACGGCGCGGGCGGCTTCAACGGCACGACTGAACTTAGCACCGGAGACGATCCCAAAGTCGCCGTCGTGGGTGACTTCAATAGAGACGGCAAGCAAGACCTGGCGGTGGCGAACAGTAATGACAACACTTTTTCGGCGCTGCTGAGCGACTGTCAGCCTGCCGGTATCGCGCCCTCTATCACGTCGCAACCGGACAGCACGACAGTCACGGCGGGCGACGTAGTGAGCTTCACAGTGGCCGCCGACGGCTCGCCGGAGCCGTTCGTGCAGTGGCAGTTCAGCGACGACGGCGGAACTACCTTTAATGCCATGAAAGGTGAAACGAACTGGATGCTGAGCTTCATGGCAACCGGATCGCAGAATGGCTATCAGTACAAAGCCGTGCTGTCTAACTTGGCGGGCACGGTTACATCTGACCCGGCTACTTTGACAGTCAACAAGCAAGCTTCGAGCATCACGCTGACCTCGTCGCAGAACCCTTCGGACTTCGGCCAGAGCGTGCTCTTTACGGCGACGGTCACGTCCGATCCGCAGGGAGGAATCATTCCTACAGGCACAGTTCAGTTTCTGGATGGCGGCAATACGATAGAGGGTTGCGAGGCCGTAGCTGTGGATGAAGGGCAAGCTGTTTGCCAGACAAACGCTTTGACGGTCGGCAGCCATATTATCACTGCTTCATACAACGGCGATGATAACTTCAATGCTTCGACCGGCGCGTTGAGCGACAATTCGCAAGTCGTCACTGTCAACCCCGCGCCGATGCTGGGCAACTATGCAGACTCCGCCATCGTGGAGGATTGCAAACTCTTCCTCACGCCTGACGCCGCGCCTTCGGATAACGGCACGGTGGTGAGTGTGACGGGCGTTGCTTCGGCGGGCTTTACAGGGAGCATTTCTGCCGACGTTGCAACCGGCGTTGTGACTATCAACAGCAGCGGCCCTGTCGGAACGTACACCGTCACTCTCACAGCGACGGACAATGCGGCTGCGACCTCTCAGAGACAGTTCATGCTGCAAGTCGTCGCGCCTCCGACTGCCCCGACAAAGTACGACTTTGACGGAGACAAGAAGGCGGACATTGCCTTCTACCGCCCGGCAGACAACGAGAATGATTCCAGCTACTGGTACATTCTCAGGAGCAGTGACAATAGCACTCAGCTCATCCCGTTCGGTCGCGCCGGCGATGTCATCGTGCCCGGCGACTACAACGGCGACGGGACGACGGACGTGGCGGTCTATCAACCATCAACTCACATCTGGTTCACTTCGCTTGACCCATCAACCAACTACGGCGCGGTGCAGTGGGGCAGCGACGGAGACATTCCGGCTCCGGGCTTCTATGATGCAGACCAGAAGACCGACATCGCAGTCTTTCGTCCTTCTGACGGTAACTGGTACATCGTCAAGAGCACTGGCGAGACAGACATTAGACATTGGGGCGCGAGCGGCGACAAGCCTGTACCGGCAGATTACGACGGCGACGGGCTGACCGATGTTGCCGTCTGGCGTCCATCCGTGAGCACCTGGTTTATCCGGCAGAGCGCGGGCGGGACGGCGACCGTGGATTGGGGCATCTCGACGGACGTGCCGGTGCCTGCGGATTACGATGGAGACGGCAAGACTGACGTAGCGGTGTGGCGTCCCTCGACGGGCTTCTGGTACGTACGGCAAAGCAGCAACGGCGCGATGAGGTCTGATGAGTGGGGACAAATGGGAGACGTGCCGGTGGTCGGAGACTATGACCATGACGGCAAAGCTGATCTGGCAGTGTATCGCCCGTCCACAGGCGCATGGTATATCTTCTCCAGCTGCCCGTGCGTTCTTGCCAGCGCCTCGTTCGGCAGCGCGCAAGATACTCCGGTGCCATCGGCCTTCAATCCAACAGTCGAACCCTAGTTAACGTGAGTTCGAGATAAGCAAGAATGCCCGTCGCGGTCAGACATCAAGTTAAGCAAACGTCGATAGTGGTTCAGTTTGGAATTCAGGTAAATCATCATCACGAAAGAAGCTCGCGCAAAGGCGCAAAGACGCAAAGGAAGCACGCCAAGTTATTGAATGCTGCTTGCTCCTTGCGTCCTCTTCTTTGCGCCTTTGCGCCTTTGCGTGAAACTGCTTTCCTCTTCGCTGATGTTTGAAACTGCACCACTACCCAAACGTCATCCGGTGCAGTCTGGCAAGGTAAGTGTGATATGCTTACCTCACTGTGCGAGCCTGATCTTTTAAGAATTCAACACTCGACATCGGTGACAGCCCCCCTTCGCTACTCCTTGTGCCGTCTGCTGTGTTCATCACACGCGATTGGAAAAGGAGTCATCCGATGTCATCTGCTCACACCCTCAGTTCGCTATCACTCAACCGGATTCTTGGAACACACAGGCGCACCAGCCTGTCCGTCGGGGCGCTGTCGCTCCTGTTAATCTTCGCTCTCGCTTCACGCTCGTTGAACGCCGCATCATCAACCGTCTTTTCTAATCCATCCAGCATTGCCATCAACAGCAGCATCGCGCCGCCAAGCCCCGCCGTGCCATATCCCTCGACCATCAATGTTTCAGGACTGACGGGCGCGACGACGAAAGTCACTGTCACGCTGACCGGAATAAATGACTTTAGCCTGCCTGACATAGATGTCCTTTTGGTGAGTCCGACGGGCGGCAAAATAATCTTGATGTCTGATGCTGGCTTCAATGCCTTTGTTTTCAATGGCTACGTGATACTTGACGATGCAGCTCCGACTTCCCTGGGTAGCGTGGGATTTTCGAGCGGGACTTACAAGCCAACTAACATTGGGGGAGGTGATTCGTTTCCCGCGCCTGCGCCCGTCGAGCCTTATTCCACAACTTTGGCCGCAGCCTTCAATGGAGTCGACCCGAACGGCGCGTGGAGCCTGTACATAGTGGACGACCAGGCCGGTGTTGACGGCACTATCACACAGGGCTGGACATTGAATGTCACGACCAGCGGCATGCCCGCCACCTCCTTTTCAAATTCGGGCTACATTCGTATAGACGATGGCACGATGGCAGCTACCCCTTACCCTTCGACGATAGAGGTGAGCGGATTGTCAGGCGTCCTCACCAACCTCAAAGTGACTTTGAGGGGTTTGAGCCACACTAGAGTAGCTGATGTTGACATAATGTTGGTCAGCCCGAACGGACACTATGTAGTCTTGATGTCGGATTTGGGTGAATCTGCTGATAACGCAATTCTGACATTCGACGATGCCGCGCCCACATTTCTGCCCAATGTCATAACCAGCGGGACTTACAAACCAAGCAACGGCGACGACATCTCTTCCGCCCCCGACCTGTTTCCAGACCCTGCTCCGCCTATTCCTTACGGCCAAAACGGGTATGGCACCCATCCACTATCAGGTCTTTACGGGTTTAGTCCCAACGGCAGATGGAGCCTGTACATCATGGACGATTCGGCAACAGTCTCAGGCAGCTTGAGCGGTGGATGGAGTCTCGAAATTGCGACCGAGCCATACATTATCCCGTCCGTCGGCTGCGACGCGGCGAGCTTCTCCGCGCCGGTCAACTATGCCGCCGGTTCAGTGCCGGGCGATGTGG
The DNA here is from genome assembly GCA_036403295.1 of Pyrinomonadaceae bacterium. Lineage (GTDB taxonomy): Bacteria > Acidobacteriota > Blastocatellia > Pyrinomonadales > Pyrinomonadaceae > JACMLC01. The sequence continues at coordinate 22,140 of DASWRG010000124.1, read as the reverse complement.
CTGCCGGAGATTTCAATCACGACAACAAGCAGGACATAGTTGTCACCAATCAAAGCTCAAATAGCGTTTCACTCTTGCTCGGCGGCGGGACAGGCGGCTTCTCCTCGCCAGCCAGCTTCGCAGTCGGCACGAGTCCTGCCGCCGTCGTGGTGGGAGATTTCAACACCGATGCCAATCAGGATTTAGCCGTCGTCAACACAGGCTCAAATAATGTTTCAATCCTGCTCGGCGACGGGGCGGGTGGTTTCTCTGAGCCGACTAATTTCAGCACTGAAACGAATCCGCTCTCGGTGGCGGTCGCGGATTTTAATAACGACACGCATCTCGACCTGGCGGTGGCGGAATCCGGCGGCAGCTTCTCAGGAGTCTCCGTCTTGTATGGCAACGGCAGGGGCAGGTTCGGCGCGCCGTTCAGTTTCGCAGCACACACGCAGCCGGTCTTTGTCGCCACGGGAGAGTTTAACGGCGACCACTATCGTGATCTGGCGGTGGCGAATTTCGGCTCCAACGATGTCTCGATTCTCTTGAATACAGCGAACGGCTTATTTGCAGCAGCTCCTCTGGTGAGTGTGGGCGTCAGCCCGATCTCTATCGCGGTTGCCGATTTCAATCGGGACGGCAACTCCGATCTGGCGGTTGCGAATTACAACTCTTTCAGTTTCTCTCTGCGCCTTGGAACAGGTGATGGAGCTTTTACCGGAAATCTGAACCCGGACAACATCGGGAATCGACCCGTCTCAATCAAGGCCGTAGACCTTCATGGCAACTCCAACCCTCTGCTCATAGTCGCCAACAGCGGCTCGCATAATGTTTCGGCGTTGTTCAATGTAGACGGGAGCTTTGGAAGTTCTACTAACTTTAACCTCACAACCACGCCCGGCGCGCTCGTCGTCGGAGATTTCAACCATGATGGCAAGGCCGACATCGTGACGGCCAATTCCGGTTCCAATAATATCTCTGTGCTGCTTAACGTCTGCTCGTTAGCAAAGGACAATCGGTTCGACTTCACGGGCGACGGCAAAACCGATGTTATCGTCTTCCGTCCAAGCGCCGGAAGCTGGTATTTCCTCGGCGCTATACCATTCGGCTCAAGCACGGACATCATCGTGCCGGCGGATTATGACGGCAACGGCAGAACCGATGTCGCCTACTTCAGTCCGGGCACGGCCAGATGGGTCGCTCTGAGAGGCCATAATCTCTTCTTCGGTCTCGCGGGCGATGTTCCCGTTCCGGCGGATTATGACGGCGACGGGCGAGCCGACATCGCTGTCTTCCGTCCCGCAGACGGCTTCTGGCACATCCGCCGAAGCACTGATAATTCCGTGCTCTCAATTCCTTTTGGGACGAGCGAAGATAAGCCTGTCGCGCGTGACTACGATGGCGATGGCAAAGCTGACCTCGCCGTCTTCCGGCCTTCAAACGGCGTCTGGTATATCTTGCAAAGCTCTGACGGTCAGGTTCGCGCAGAGCATTTTGGCCTGAGCCAAGATCGCCCCGTCGCCGCAGACTATGACGGCGATGGCAAAGCCGACCTCGCTGTCTTCCGTCCCTCAAATGGCGTCTGGTACATCCTGAGGAGCAGCGACAATAGTCTTGCGGCGCAGGCGTGGGGAGCCAATCTGGATGTTCCGGTTCCCGGTGATTACGATGGCGATGGCAAGTTCGATGTCGCCGTCTGGCGACCGAGCATCGGCTACTGGTACGTGCTACCCAGTTCCACCGGAATCGCGCAGGGGCAAGCTTGGGGCATCGGCGGGGACATTCCTCTGCCCTCGGCTTATATTCCGTAAGCCACCGCCTGGAAACCTGTCGCGTTTTGTACAAACGACCCCGCCCCCTCCGTCCGGCAGATACTTTTTGTCACTGGCATATGGGTAGTGGTTCAGTTTCAGAGAATAAGCCGGGAAACAACAAGAAGTTTCGCGCAAAGGCGCAAAGGCGCAAAGAAGAAGCACGCCAAGAGCGCGCAGCACTCAACAGCTTAGCTTTCTTGCTTTGCGCCACCAGCGCCTTTGCGCGAGATTCTTTCGTGAGGCTGATTCACCTGAAATTTCAAACTGAACCACTACTGGCATATGAGTTGCCATTTCTTGTGAAGCTCAACAAGCTGAATATCAAAAACGTACGGCCTGAAGAGCAATTCACCCTGCCGGTAACATTTTCGGCAGGCCACAAATGTTAGCGGGAAGTAAAATGGTGCAGTGTCTCACACTGGCTCGCCTGGACTGTACGGCCCCTACCGCATCTTTCGACGGCGCAACAATAGCGGACACGAGAGGTTAGAGATGTCCTCACTCAGGACAACTTCTATCATTTGCCACGGAGCAAACTTGCACAAACCATGACGCGCCAGCGCACCGGGATTATGCTGCTTTACCTCCCTCCCACATCAGCGAATAGCGCTCGATAACGTAGCGCTCATTCCTGAACTCTATGGAGGTTTGTTATGAATCAGCGAAACTCGTTTCTGAGCAACAGTCATGTTCGTAAATCTCTCGCGAGGAAGTGTTTGACTTTGGCCTTAGTGGTCTGTTTCTTTTTCCAATTCAAAGCGTTGGCGACGAATGCTCCAGGCACTCTGGTGGTAACCGGAGCGTCGAGCAGTCAGATCAATCTGTCGTGGTCGGATAATTCGAGCAATGAAACCGGCTTTACCTTTGCTTACGATACCAATAGCGGATTGACGAGTCCGACTTACGTTTACGCAGGTGGAGCTAACACCACCAGCTACTCTCACACCGGAAGAAGTCCGGCGACAACTTATTATTACAAGATCAAGGCGGAAGGGAATCCGGACTCTGCCTGGTCTTCGGTCGAAAACGCCACCACCGCGCCTTCCGGTCTGACAGCCGCCGCCACCTCAAATAGCGTGATTAATCTCATCTGGACAGGTAACGGAAGCAACGCCGCTATCCACGGTTATACCTATGCCTGCGCCGCCAACAGTTCATTCACCGGAGCGACGTATAATTGGGTCGCAAATAATGATAGCTCAAGCGCCTCGAAAACGGGGCTGAGTACGGCCACAACTTACTGGTTCAAGATTAGGGCTGAGGGAACTTCATCAGATGCTTTTGACTCGCCATATGGAACGGTCGTCACGACCACCACGACTCCGGCAAGTTTGGCTGCAAGCGTTGTCTCAAGCAGCCAGATCAATCTGTCCTGGACAGGGAACTCGGGCAATTCAAATATTCAGGGCTATACGATTGCCTACGCCACAAACAGCTCGTTTTCAGGGGCCGTTTATCAGTATGTCAACGGAGCCGGTGCCACGAGTTTCAACAACACGGGGCTGTACGCTGGAATGACTTACTACTACAAGATCAAGGCTGAAGGTACGTCGGACGCGTATGATTCCGCGTTCACTGCATACATCACTGCCACGACGACGGGCACTGCGCCGAACGCTCCGAGCGGGCTGAGTGCATCGGCGGTGTCCAGCTCTCAGATAAATTTGAGTTGGACGGATAATTCCAACAATGAAACGGGATTTGAAATCAAACGCGCAACTGACAGTGGGTTCACCCAGAATGTGATATGGGTTGGCAACATTCAGGGCACAACCTATTCCAACACGGGCTTGAGTCCTTCGACGACCTATTACTATAAAGTGAGGGCGGAAGGCGCGACGCAGGATTCCGTTTACAGTTCGTCCGTCAGTGCGACCACGAACCAATCGGTAGAACCCCCTCCGACTGCTCCGAGCGGATTGAGTGCGACGGCGGTGTCCGGCACTCTGGTTAACTTGAGTTGGACGGACAATTCAAATAACGAAACGGGATTTGAAATCAAACGTGCGACCGATAGCGGGTTCACTCAGAATGTGGTGTGGATTGGTAACATTCAGGGCACGACCTATGCCAATACCGGGTTGAATCCTTCGACGACCTATTACTACATGGTTAGAGCGGAGGGCGTCGGAGGCAAGTCTGCTTACTCAGCCTCCATGAGCGTGACGACAGGCGTCACGCCGCCGCCGCCACCGACAGGCGTCCCGATCTCGCTGCATTTCGCCGGGATCAATGCGTGGATGCCGTCTCAGATCGGCGCTCATAAGTACAATGGGAAGTTGGGGTCGAAATGGGAAGACGTGCAGGCCAGTGGCGTAAGGATCATGAGGTATGGAGGGCACGGCGTTGATGTAGATGCCGACCCGATTTTGGATATTACTAAGGACCAGTATGTGGCGATGGTAGAGGCCATGAAAGCCAATGGGATCGAGCCGGTTCTACAGGTTCCTGTCAACGGCAGGAGGTACAGCGCAGAACAGGCTGCGGATATAGTCACATACGTCAACATCACCAAAGGCAAACACGTCAAGTACTGGATCATAGGTAATGAGCCTAACTTGCCGGGTGGAGGCTATGATTATACGAGCGCGCAGCAGGTTGCGTCTTATATCAAACCCTTTGCCTCGGCAATGAAGGCAGTTGACCCGTCCATCAAGATCATCGGGCCTGAGACTGCATGGTATGACAGTTACATCATCGATGGGTTGACGAGTTGCACCGGAAATCCCGCGACAGATGCCTATTCCATCATGGGTAAGGATAGCAACGGCCATTACTATGTGGACATCTTTTCTTTTCACACCTATAACGGATTTGATGGTAGTCAGAGCCGTTCACAAGTAATTTCCACACTCATGTCATCGGCCGGTTTCAATAATCGCCTCGGTACTTTGAAGTCAAATCTCGCCACCTGTAATAGCTATCATGGAAGAACGGGCGAGAATGCTCTCCAAATGGCTATCACCGAAGCAAACGTTAATTACACACAGCCCCCGAACGACGGCCTCAGTGGTGTGGGTTCGGGCAGCTTCATCGGCGGCCAGTTCTGGGCTGAGTTGATGGGCATCGCCATGCAACAGGGGGTTGACTTCGTCACCTTCTGGAGCACGATTGAAGGAGGGCCCCCTGACCATTTGGACAGTGAGAACGGTTATTTTAGTGGCGATGGCACAATCAAACGTCCGTCTTACTATCACTTCCAAATGATGGCTCAGAATTTCAGGGGGTACTCGGTCACGGCGACGGATACTGTCACGGCGACGGGTAATAATCAACCCAACGTCAAGACCTTTGCCTCGCAAGACGTAGACCAGATTGTTGTGATGATTATGAATCAGGAACAGTCGAGCAGCTTTGATTACACGGTGCGGCTCAATACCGGCGCCGTCTCCGGCACAAAACCTTTGAAGATTAATGTTGATGCCGGGGTCGCTGTTCAATACGACGAAACCATCTCGCCCGAATCGAGCGTTGTTCTCATCTTCGATGCTTACGGGACTATCAAAAAGAAGATTGAGTACAAGCTCTACGGGAATGCGACTTCAAATCTTCCGCCTACTGTAACGAACTATTAACCGATCATCTCACCGCGTGCCGGGGCAGCTCTAATCGGCTGTCCCCGGCGACGGGTGAGCTACTGAAAGGTTAATGATGTGATGAGCAGGCGCAGTTTTAATTGCTCCACATTCCTGAGACGATAACATTGATGATGGTCGCCCCGGGATTATAGAGCGAGGTGTCAATCAGCAATGAGTGCGTCAGTGGAACAGTACCCGTGTACGAATGCGCCACTCCGTTCTTGTAGTACTTGACGACACCGCCTTCGACTGACACACGATACCTGTCCGTCGGTGCGTAGCTGCCGCTGAAGACCCCTTTCTGCACTCCGTTCTCATAGATGCGAGCCTGGTTGGCAGCGCCGAGTGAGATGGCATAATCAATTCCCGTAAAATTCTGTCCGGCGACATCGGCGCTCAGGCCGCACATCTTGCCCGTGTTGTTTTCATCGGTCGAAAACTCGACGTAGCCGTCACCCGAAAGAGTCTGAACTGAATACGCGCCAGCGTTCCAGCCAGCAGTCGTGTCTGTGTTCTTGGTCAAGCCGTTGCTGTTGTTGACTGTGACGCCGGTTAAGTCCGTCCAGAAATCACCGTTGGACGGCATCGACACGCTCACGTTATTGAAAGTTGACGTGTTCAAGACCGTGTTGTTGTGGCTCGTCACAGCCAGGCCGATGTAAACATTCGGAGTCATGCTAACAGTGGTTGGTAGTGATGTAATTTTGAGGTGGTCGAACGCCAATAAGGTTCGCACGCCGCCAAGTGAAAAGTGTGATACTTAGATTGAGAGGTCAAACTACAGACGAGCCACCGAGCCGGTGGTCGAATTAGACAAGGGGCTAATTCATATCACCTCAAAATTACATCACCACCCGCCTGCTGCTGTTCCAATACTTTGAACTTCGTTTCCGGCGCGGTCGGCAACGGCAGCACTATTTCACGTCCTTGAGTGCTCCTTAATCTTGGCGTGCTTCTTCTTTGCGCCTTTGCGCGAGCTTCTTGTCTGTTGCTGGTCATTCACCTGAATTTCAAACTGACCCACTTCTCAAAATTAGCTTCTGCCGCAGAGGCCACTATTATATCTGACCCGAGTTCCCGGTTAGAGGTGGAGCGCGACAGACGCAATCTGATGCCCGTCCCGATTATTCTACACTTTGGTATGGAATATGCTGGAGTAATGTGATAGGGTCGGAGAGGCACAATTCTGTGTCTATGTGATTGGTTATCTATCATGTTGACCAGTCGCTCTCTTATTTTGATTTCTTCCGTACCCGCCTAAGACACCCGCAAAGCGAAACAGTTCCCGCTCATCAGCCGGATAACTTGAGTTTTTAATCACTATCCTATTCAGGACATTTCATGAAATTCTTTAAACCCGCCTGCGCTCAAGAAATTGAAGTCACATGCGCGCCAGGCTATCGGAGAAACCGGCTGGTTCTTTTCGTCTCCATTATTTTGTGGGCGACTCTGGTAAGTGCCGGGCTGTCCGCCCTGTGGGGCTATGAGAACGCTCCGGGCGAAGTTGCGGAGTCCCCCGTGCTGTGGCCGGCTGACAGTCAGATTCAGCGTGCGCCGAATGGGGCGACGCTGGTCATGCTGGCTCATCCACACTGTCCCTGCACGCGAGCGAGCATCGGCGAACTGGCCTCGCTGATGGCTCATTGCCAGGGGCGGCTCAAGGCTTACGTCCTCTTCCTTAAACCGGCAGGCTTTTCTGACGATTGGGAGAAAACCGATCTCTGGCAAAGCGCCGCGAGTATTCCCGGCGTCACGGCTGTGATTGACGATGGAGGCGTCGAGGCTCGTCGTTTCCATGCCGCCACCTCCGGCCAGACAGTTCTCTATGATGCAGATGGACGCTTGGTGTTCAGTGGCGGAATCACAGGTTCACGCGGACACTCGGGTGATAACGCCGGTCGGAGCGCCATCATCTCACTCGTAAACGTAGGAGCGGCAGAGCAGTCGGAGACTTTTGTTTTTGGCTGCCCGCTGTTTGATAAAAACTCTGAATGTCGAAATTCAAATGATGAACGAAATAAAGACTGAGTCGGGCAGTGACGAGATAATTACCCGGCGAGTTGCGGCTATCTTTAACGAGCAGCAACAGGCTATCTACAAGCACACAGACCGAATGTTTGCGGCCTTGATGGCAGTTCAATGGCTGGCGGGAATTGCTGCCGCTCTGTGGATTGCGCCGCAGACTTGGGTCGGAACGACGAGCCGGACGCACCTGCACGTCTGGGCCGCGCTCTTTCTGGGCGGGGTGATTAGCTCCCTGCCTATCGTACTGGCATTGACCAGGCCGGGGCGCGCCTCGACCCGCTACACAGTGGCAGTCGCGCAGATGTTGATGGGCAGCCTTTTGATTCATCTGACGGGTGGACGGATAGAGACGCATTTCCACGTCTTCGGCTCTCTGGCTTTTCTCTCTTTTTACAGGGATTGGCGTGTGCTTGTTCCGGCCACGGTCGTGGTCGCTGCCGATCACTTTTTGCGCGGTATCCTCTGGCCGCAGTCTGTGTATGGCGTGCTCACGGCGAGCGAATGGCGCTGGCTTGAGCACGCCGGTTGGGTTCTCTTTGAAGATACGTTCCTCTTCATTGCCATTCAGCGCGGCGTCAGCGAGATGTGGAACATCGCCGAGCGCACGGCTGAGATTAGGAGTCTCAATGCCGGTCTGGAACATCGTGTGGCTGAACGCACGGCGCAGATTATGGCGGCCAATAAGGAATTGGAAAGGGAAGTCGCTGAGCGAAAGCTGACAGAGGAACAGTTGCGCCAGGCACAAAAAATGGAAGCTGTCGGAAAGCTGGCGGGCGGCGTGGCGCACGACTTTAATAACCTGCTCACGGTCATCAACGGGCAGGCCGAGCTTTCTCTGAGACGACTGGGGCAAGCCGATCCGTCGTATCGTAAATTTGAAGCGATTAGAGAGGCCGGAGAGCGAGCCTCTTCACTCACCCGCCAGCTCCTCGCCTATAGCCGCAAACAGATACTGCAACCGAAGCTGCTCGATCTTAATCAAGTCATTTTCGAGACGAACAAGATATTGCGGCCTCTCATTGGCGAAGACATAGACCTGTTAATCGGGCTTGCGCCCGAGCTGGGGAAAGTGAAGGCCGACCCCAGCCAGATCGAGCAGGTCTTGATGAACCTTGCCATCAACGCCCGCGACGCGATGCCTAAGGGCGGCAAGCTCACGATTGAGACGGACAACGTTTACGTGGATGAGGAATATGCCGCACATCACTTCTCCGTCAGTCCGGGTCTGTATGTCGTGCTGGCGATCAGCGATACCGGATGCGGGATGGATGAAGCAACACAGTCACACATCTTCGACCCCTTCTTCACGACGAAGGAGTTGGGCAAAGGAACTGGGCTTGGACTCTCAACGGTCTACGGAATCGTCAAGCAGTCGGGCGGAAACGTTTGGGTTTACAGCGAAGTGGGCAGGGGCACGACCTTTAAGATTTATCTGCCATGCGTCAACCATTCCGCCGAAGAGCAAAGGGTGCGCGCCGAGGACGCCAGATTAGAGATAGGGACGGAGACCGTGTTGCTGGTTGAGGACGAAGAAAGAGTACGTGATATGACCAGAGAGATACTTCAAGAAAGCGGCTACAAGGTCTTGGAGGCCAGGAACGGTCAGGATGCATTGTTCATCGCAGGTCAACATTCCGGGATCATACACTTAATGCTGAGCGACGTGGTGATGCCTCTGATGAGCGGGCGTGAGTTAGCAGAGCAGTTGTCGCCGCTGCGCAAAGAGATGAAGGTGCTCTACATGTCCGGCTATACGGACGATGCCATCGTGCATCACGGCGTCTTAGATGAGGGGATGGCCTTCATCGAGAAGCCTTTTACTCCAAATGCTCTGGCGCGTAAGGTGCGCGAGACCTTGAATGCAACTGCCTGTACATAAGGTAAAAGGCAGCGCTGTCAAAAAGCTCGCGGGCAACATGCAATCAATCGGCAGTCACAATACCGGCGGCGGTTCAGGTGCGCCGCTGGTAGGAGTTGTAGAAGTCATCATTGATAACGTATGCCAGCCCGCCGCTGTCGAGGTCGAAGTCTTCGGTGAGCGTGCGCGTCGTGAATTTCCAGCCTTCCGGGAGTGACAGTTTGTAAGCTAGTGAGTCCAGATTGTGGATGTTCAGGGTCTTGTCTTTAATCCGTGCGTAGGACTGCATGATATATACATCGCCCTCCGGCGAGATCAACTCGTAGACTGGTCTGCCGGCATCGTACGTGTACACCGTATCGCGCCGCACCTCATTCGGCACGTAGAACTTTTCGCCGACCGTCTCTTCTCCGATTTCCGTGTCCGGTATCGTGGCACGTAGCGACATCTCGATGCCGCCGAAGGTGGCTCTCTCCCCGGTAGTCGATGACCCCAAAGCGACGAGCTTATCAATCACCCAGAAGCGCGGGCCGTTCAGCTTGGCGGCCACAGACCCGTATTCCGCGTTGACCTCATCTTCGGTCAACGCCGCCCACTTCGCGGGAGGGCAGTCGTTGAGTCCAAGTGTGTTGTAGACCCACGAGGTAAGCTTTTCTCCGTCGCTGGTGACAGGGATGACCTCGCAATATCGTTTGTTCCATAGCTCTCCGGTGACGGACGGTTCGGTCTCTGAATTCTCATTTTGCTCTGAAGTATCTGCCATTTCCCTACTCCTTTATCTTTTCAGTCTTGAGTCTTTGCTTATGGTAATGTCTCTAACTTAGGGAGCTTTCTGCCATGCATAACGCGCGCCGGTCCAATAAAGAAAACCTGATTCTCCGGCCAGCGTCTCACGTATCAAATCGCCTCGCAGACCGGGCAGCCTCCCTGCGCTCTGATTGCTCCTCATCATTTCCAGCGCGGATTCCATCTTCATCTCATCGCCCGCAGCATTTTTGAGCAAATAAGTTTGGGTTGCCAGTGGGTCGCGCCAGCCAGCCCGTTGATAACCGTGAACGATTGTCAAAAGAAGATCGCTCTGCTCGACTTTAACCGGCGCAGGATTCTTTTCAGGCGAATGCGCATTTTCGGGCGTCTGTGCTGGCGGCCTGTTTCGCATGTCTTCTACGATCCAATTAGCATATTCACTGTTGAGCTGCGGGAGTTGGCCTTTGACCGGTCTGATTAAGACAGCAATATCCTGCGAGTCGTCGCCATTAAAGTCGCCAACGATGATGGCATTCGCGCGACTCTCATCTACGGTCACGGCGTCTTTGTATATCCGTTGAATGAGGGTACGCGCCTCGCCGGGAGCGGGCGGTGATGCGGGACTGGCTGCAATCGGTTGGGCGGGAGGCGGTGTTACCTGTTCCGGCTGCGCCTTCGACGGCTCAGTCCTTTGAGGCTTTGATGAGGAGCTTCTAAACAGGATCAAAGAAACGATCACAATGCAGGAAATCAACAACACGACCGCTATTCTTCCAGACATCTGTAGTTCCCCTTTGCGGATTCACTTGTGATAGTTACAGCCTGAGCAGATGGCCGGGAAGCAAACCCGGCTTGAGAGGCCAATCAGTTCTCCGGTCTGATCGGCCTCTCGCCTTGAAGGTTGAGCATACCGCTTTCTTCTACAACGACTCAAGGAAGGTGATGAGCTGCCTCTTCTGTAGAGTTGTCAGATTCTGGAATCTGTTGGTGATGACCGTGGCCTCGCCTCTATGAAGCAGAATCGCATCCTTGAAAGTAAAAGTTTCTCCGTTATGCATCAGGCGATCACGAGTGCGTACTCCCCAGAGCGGCGCAGTGCGTACTCTGAGCCGCGTTTTCTGCCCTCCGTTCTGCACAATCCCGTCGCCAGTGCCTACGTCATGCAACAGGAAATCGCCGAAGGGACGAAAGACCTTGTTGCCAAGCTCCATCGGCACCGTGAATTTCCCGCCATTGATTACCGTGCAGGGCTTGACTGTCACGATGGCCGGAATGTGACAGATGCTGCAACCCATCACAGGAGGCGGGTCTGCGCGCTCGCCCGGGGCGGGCGGCAACGACATAAAGAGATCGCGGCCAGCCGTCCAATCGGTCGAGAACTGGGTCTTGATGTCCTGATCCAATGGAGGCGCTTTGGTTGATCTCATGAAGTCCGCGAACACCAAAATGTCCTGCATGTCATCCTCGCCATTGGGCGAAGGATCAGGCTTCGGATCGAACGCGGCGACAGACCTCCCGAGCGATGTATTCTCATTGAGAATCAGGAAATTTGTGATGCCGACCTCGTTCAAATAAGCGTCGCCGGAAAACGAGAGCAGGCTCGCATGCTGATCTTTCCAGCCAAAACGGCCAAGACGATATGCCCCCGGAAAGGGCTGCGTCGGATCGCTGTTCGGAGCCGTTTCCAACACCGGAACTTTGATCGCCATGCCTTTAATCGTGCCCCCGCTGATGGCAGCCTGCCGGTTCGAGATGGCGAGCAACGTACCGTTAGCCGTCGCTTCGACAAAGCCGTCGCCCAGCACGTTCAGAGAAGTGCGAAAAGTGCGGACAGGCTCGGCCTGCGTAATCGCGCCGCCGCTCACCACTCCCGCCGTAAAGAGCGGCGGCACGCGCTCTTGCAGCTTCGCGTCCTTGCGCGGATTTGACGTGTCGTTTAAGTTCGTCGGAATCGAGCGGTCGTTAATCAAAGAGCCGCCCGGCGCATCAACGAAATACGTGGTGTCCGGGTTGCAATCGCTGGTCAGGCAAATATTATGACCCGCGCGCAGTTCGGTGATCTGGCTGATGCCTCCCGTGACTGGATTCTGGTGACACTCGCTGCAACGCTGCGCGTTGTAAACGGGGCCGAGGCCGTCCCCGATTTCGTCAATTTGCTCGAAAGTGCCTTTGGCGTCCGCGAAGGGACCCGGGTTCAAGAAGCCATTGGTCTCATTGTCGAAATTGGCCGGAGCATTCCTTCGCGGAATGGTGCAACCGGGCGAAGAGAGCGGCCCGGTGGTCGGAGTCGGAACCGGATCGTCAACCGTGCTGAAGGTAAAAGTGTCTGTGGAGTTTGGATCAACTCCCTCGTAGTCAATGCCCGACGGCGTCGCAATAGCATCGTTACCGGAGACCTTGTTGGCCTGGTCTGTCATAGCGATGCCATCTCCGTTCGTCGAAGTCGGAGTCGTCTCTTGACTATGAACGCTGTGGTTTAGGATGAGCGTCAGCGCGAGCACTGTCGGCATCAGCAACAGCACAGCGCATTTCAGATATTTCATTTTTCTTCCTCCCCTTATCGAGGCATGTGGTAATGAGCAACTCGCTTGCTCTTTCAAGACTCAGTAGTAGGAGCGGTCGTCGTCCGCCTCTGCCTGAGTTCCAAACGCAATTTGTCCGGCGAAATCCGCCGGGGCAGCAGGAGCGGATTAGTTTTTCTCAAGGATGGAAGGGCAGCGCCCAGCCGAGATGTTGGTGAGCGGAAGAATTCCCGGAGATGATCATACGTCGGGCGCACCATCGTTATGGCTCCTACGCTTGGTTTGAGCCGTCCGCCGATGTTGCGCTAAAATACAGGTTGACGAGACGATGTATTCTCTCGCAATATCAAGCGAGAAGGATGTGTCAGTGTCACAAGCCCCGCTCACACTTGCCGGTGAGAGCGGGGTTTATCTCTTCCTCATATAGCTGACAAAAAAGTCACCGCAGAGATGAGTTGGATTGCAATTCTAAAAGGGGAATCGTAATAGGGGAATCGTTACGAGAACGCAACCTTATCGCAAGGTTCTTTGCGGAACAAGCAAATTTGCATGGCGATTCCTGCTATTTGATGGCGATTCCTGCTACCAATCGCTTTTATCTTACCGACAGAACGTGCTTGAGGCTCTGCGCCCGATACTGTGTGGGCGTCAGTCCGTACATTCTTTTAAACTCGCGCTCAAAGTGGCTGCGATCTCTCACGCCGACGCTCATCATAATCTGCTTGACGCTCATAAAGGTAAACTCTAACAGCTCTTTGGCACGCTCCATGCGCAGAAAGCGGAGATACTGAGCGGGAGTTGTGCCCGTTTCAGCCTTGAATAGATGATGAAGACGTGAGAGCGACAAATTAACCGATGCAGCAAGCTCATCCAGTGAGATGTCACGTTGAAGCTCGTCCTTCATTAACGCGATTACGATTTGCAAGCGTTTGTCCATAAGCTATCAAACGATTGAGAGAGATGAGTAAAAAGAAGGATTAAAGCTTTTCATTTGAAGACCTCAGAATCGTAAAGAGACTGCGCCTTCAACTGATGAGCAGATGAAAGAGCCGCCAGTTATCCAAAGTTAATGGTTGGGGCTGCCCGTCAGTGAGCCTCGGAGCGGGAGTGCCAAGCGAGTTGAGAAACTGACGAGGCAAATCTTTTGTTAACCGTAATAATTATAGACAAGAGACCGGCTTGTGACAATCATTGCCGCGAGCCAAGGACTCTGGCAAGGTCGTTTCGAGTAGCGCCGATAGCGAGAAGCGCGCGAATCAACAGATCAAGTGAGACGCTAGGGTCTCCGGCCTCCATCTTGGCCACGCGCGACTGGCTTGAGTTGATCTTTTTAGCCAGCGCTGCCTGTGAAAGCTTCTTACTCCGGCGACGCTGCTTGAGGCTCTCGCTGAGGCGCAGCTTCAGCTCGACGAAGGCGGCTTCCTCCGGTGAAAGCTTCAGGAAATCCGTGGCCGAGCCGACGCTCCAGCCCGCCGCTTCAAGTCTCTTCCGTTTGGCTGCGTCCATTTGCCCTCTCCTCTTTATTCTGACAGCGCGTCATATTGCCTGAGACGACGCCGGCAATCATCAATCACACGCCTGGGCGTCTGCTGCGTCGTCTTCTGGAATACGTCGGCAATTATGATTGCGTCCGTATCGATCCTGTAAATGATGCGCCACGTCTTATCCCTATCCACAATACGCAATTCATGACAACGTGCGCCAACGTTCGGCATCGGGCGTGAGTGCGGTAGCGACAAAGTTTCACGCCGCTGCAACCTCCTCAGAAGAACCCCTGCTTCGATGCGCGCATCTTGGGAGAAGGGAGGCGTTTTCACCTCGCCGCGCAGCCATACCAGGGGTTTATCAAGGGGCGTCATCAATACAATTCTATGTCAGATTTGATATGATTTCAAGAGAGGCTTTAATTCAAACTAAATGAGGTAAGGATGTGTAAACTTGAGGGTAGTGGCTCAAACGCGGGAGAGGCTGTAAAATCTCACGCATGGTCAAACTTAAATGTTATCACTGCGATGGCGAGCAACTCGCCCGCAATGGCTTAACCCCAAATGGCAAACAACGCTATCTCTGCTCTGAGGGTGGGCGCACCAGCCGTGACGATCCACAACCGAATGGCTACACCGCAGAAGAGCGCGAGCGCATCCTGCGCGCCTATCACGAGCGCAGCAGTTTACGCGGACTTTCTCGCACCTTCGGCGGCTCTCGAAACACCGTCACCAGTTGGCTCAAAAAAGAGGCGACGCTGCCTGACTTGCAAGAGACGTTGGTTGTGCCAGACCCGGCAGAGCCAACTCAGACCGTGCTGGAATTGGATGAACTCTGGTCATTCGTCTTAAAACGCCTCAACAAACGCTGGATTTGGATGGCCTTGGGTCGTGCTCCCCGGCAAGTCGTCGCCTATGTCGTTGGCGACAGAAGCCGGGCGAGTTGTCGAAAACTCTGGCAGCAAATCCCCGCCGCCTATCGTACTGCACACTGCTACAGCGACTTTTGGGAAGCCTACCAATTGGTGATCCCCAAACAGCAACATACGGCAGTGGGCAAAGAGACCGGCGTGACGGCACATGTCGAGCGATGGAACAACACTTTGCGGCAACGACTCGGTCGCTTTGTCAGAAAGTCGCTATATTTTTCCAAGTCCGATGTCATGCACGATTTGTGCTTACGGCTCTTCCTGCATGATTACAATTTATCACTGGCGCTCTCTCGCAATTGAGCCACTACCCAAATTTTCTTTTACCGTTCCGCCGATGTATCGCCTTATAACCCAAGACACCCTGAGCGTCAAGCAACTTCACCCCTGAGTACCGGGTCAGTTTGAAATTTCAGGTGAATGACCAGTAACAGACAAGCAGTTCGCGCAAAGGCGCAAAGGAAGAACGCCAAGCTGTTGAGTGCCACACGCTCTTTGCGTCTTCTTCTTTGCGCCTTTGCGTGAAACTGTCTTTCTCTTCACTGATTTTTGAAACTGATCCGCTGCCTCATTTCCCGCGCGGTTGCAAGAAAACCGTTCTTGTTTATAATCAAATTTCTCTTGCATCTGTCACCTCATAGGGAACTCACTCTTGAGGCACAATTCATCTCCGATTCAAGTGCGTCGTTATCGCCCGGAATAGTTCTCCTTGTAGCAAGAGAGACTGAGTTTAAGCGTCAATGATATAGTTTCAGGTCTTGTGGAGTCGCGAATCAGACCTGCTTTTTACAGCGCGGCAAGCCGCCATCGATCTCCACATTAACTGAGCTTAAATATTTCTCAACCGAACAGAGAACAGTATCAGCATGAGCGTGAGACAAGAAAATCAAGAGTTGATTGAGCCATATCGTGGGCGGTTAGTTAATTTGATGACGCCGAGAGAGGGAAGGGGAGAGCTGAAACGCCATGCCGCCAGCCTGCCGCAGATACAACTGTCCGAGCGTGCGGTTTGTGATTTGGAACTGCTGGCGACGGGCGGCTTCTCCCCGCTCGAAACCTTTTTGGGACGCGCCGACTATCAACGTGTGATTGAAGAGATGCGCCTGAGCGATGGCACGCTCTTTCCGATCCCGTTGACGCTCACGATTGGCAAAGATGTCCCCGTCAAACTCGATGCCGAAGTCGCGCTCAGGGATTCCTACAATAACCTGCTGGCATTGATGC
The DNA here is from genome assembly GCA_036403295.1 of Pyrinomonadaceae bacterium. Taxonomy (GTDB): domain Bacteria; phylum Acidobacteriota; class Blastocatellia; order Pyrinomonadales; family Pyrinomonadaceae; genus JACMLC01. The sequence goes on along the minus strand of DASWRG010000124.1, from coordinate 5,980 downwards.
GAGTGGATGAGATTTTCCATTGGGATCGTGCGCGCGAAGCTCGCGCCGTCTGCGGAACGACAGACCCGCGCCACCCACTCGTCGCAGAGATGAACTCATGGGGCGAACTGTGTCTGACAGGCAAGCTGCGCGTACTTGACGTTCCGCCGCGATACGATTTCAGAAATTTACGCATGACGCCCGCCGAAGTGCGCGGTCGGCTAGGGCACATCGGCAACGGAAATGTGGTGGCTTTTCAAACGCGCAATCCGCTCCATCGCGCACACGAAGAGATGACCAAGAGGGCTGCGCAAACTGTCGCAGGAACGCTCCTGTTGCATCCGGTCGTCGGCATGACGAAGCCGGGCGACATAGACCATTACACGCGCGTTCGCTCTTACAGGATGCTGAGCGAGTTGTATTACGATCAAAGCCGCACGCTGCTTGCGCTACTGCCGCTCGCGATGCGCATGGCAGGCCCGCGCGAGGCATTGTGGCACGCCATCATCCGGCGCAACTACGGAGCAAATTATTTAATCGTCGGCAGAGATCATGCCAGCCCCGGCAAAGACTCTAAGGGGCAAGCTTTCTATGAGCCTTACGCCGCGCAAGAGCTGCTGGCAGAGCACGCCGAAGAGATAGGCGTCAAGCCTCTGCCGTTTTCCGAATTCATTTACCTGCCGGAAGAGGATCGCTACGAAGAGAGTTCGCGTGTCGCTGCGAGTGCGAGCGCCGCCACTATTTCGGGAACGGAAGTCAGGGAAAATTATCTGCAACGGGGCAAACGGCTGCCGCGCTGGTTCACGAGACCGGAGGTGGCTGCGATACTTGAGCAGGCGCATCCGCCGCGTCACAGACAAGGCGTCTGCCTGTGGTTTACCGGATTGAGCGGGTCTGGCAAATCCACTACGGCAAACGTCCTCACGGTCAAGCTCCTCGAAAACGGAAGGCAAGTCACTGTGCTCGACGGCGACGTGGTGCGGACACATCTGTCGCAGGGACTTGGCTTCAGCAAAACAGACCGCGACTTAAATATCCGCCGGATAGGATATGTCGCGTCTGAGATTGTGCGGCACGGCGGCCTTGTCATCTGTGCCGCCGTCAGCCCTTACAGGCACACGCGCAACGAATGCCGCGCGCTGGTCGGCTCAGATAATTTTATCGAAATCTTCGTTGATACGCCGCTTGAAGTCTGCGAAGCGCGCGATGCGAAAGGGATTTACCGGAGGGCGCGCGCAGGCGAGATCAAACACTTCACGGGCATTGACGATCCGTATGAGCCGCCGCCGAGCGCAGAGCTTGTCCTCGACACCGTCACCAGCTCGGAGGAAGATAACGCAGAATTGATATTCGCATACCTCGTCGAGCAGGGCTTTATCTCTTCGGGCGCGAGCCTGCCGGAGGTCGCAGACTGAGCGCGCGAAGAGATAAAATCCGAATTAAGAGCAGAAGATAAAATATGTCCGACACCAAGCTTACGACGCGACGATCTCAATTGACGGAAGCCAGGCGCGCTCTGCTCGAAAAACGTTTGCGCGGGCACAGCGCCGGACTGGCTGAGACTCGAACTATCGAGCGGCGCGCGACCGGGCAACAGCCCGTTCCACTCTCTTTCGCACAACTGCGGCTCTGGTTTCTGTACCAGTTAGAGCCGGAGAGCTTTGCCTATAACATTCCGACTGCGCTGCGACTGACAGGCCGACTCGACATCAATGCTCTGGAACAAAGCATCAACGAAACCATCCGTCGCCATGAGAGCCTGCGCACACACTTTCGTGAGCTTGATGGCCAGCCCATGCAAACGGTCGTGCCGGAGCTAAAGCTTTCGTTGACTGTTCAAGACCTGCAACACCTGTCGGCAGAGAAGCGCGAGGCGGAAGCCGTGCGCCTCACGACTGAAGAGGCGCGCACCCCGTTTGATTTGGAACGAGCGCCGCTCGTGCGCGTCCGTCTCCTGCGCTTGAACGAGCGGGAGCATGTGCTGCTTTTTATCATTCACCACATCATCGCGGACGGGTGGTCTATGGGCGTGCTGGTGAATGAAGTGGCGGCTCTCTACAAAGCTTATCTTGAGGGACAAGCTTCGCCGCTCGCAGAGCTTCCGATTCAATACGCGGACTTTTCGGAGTGGCAGCGCGGTTGGCTGACGGGCGAAATTTTTGAGCGGCAGCTTGAATACTGGAAGCGACAACTGGGCGGCGAGCTGCCCGTGCTCGACCTGCCGACCGACCGAGTGCGTCCCGCGCGGCAAAGCTTTCACGGCGCGATAGGTTCGTTTGCTCTTCCGCTCGAACTGTCCGCCGCGCTCAAGCGATTGAGCCAGCGCGAAGGCGCGACGCTCTTTATGCTCTTGCTGGCATCGTTCCAGACTCTGCTGCATCGTTACACAAATCAGTCGGAGATACTGGTCGGCACAGGCATTGCGAATCGCAATCGCGCCGAGTTGGAAGGACTCATCGGGTTCTTTGTCAACACACTGGTGTTGCGCGCGGATTTTTCCGGCGACCCGGGTTTCCGCGAACTGCTCAAGAGGGTGCGAGAGGTCACGCTCGGCGCTTATGCGCATCAGGACTTGCCGTTTGAAAAGCTGGTCGAAGAGTTACAGCCCGAAAGAAACCTGAGCCGCAACCCTATCTTTCAAGTGATGCTCGCGCTTCAGAACGCTCCGATGCCCGCGCTTGAGTTGCCCGGCCTCACGCTTCGCACACAGGAATTTGAAAGCCTCACGACGAGATTCGATCTTGAGTTTCAGCTCTGGGATTTACCCGAAGGCATTCAGGGCTATCTCTTCTACAGCACAGACCTCTTCGACGAATCAACCATCGCGCTCCTGCTCTCACATTTTCAAAAACTGCTCGAAGAGATTATCAAAAGTCCCGACGTGCCCGTCTCACGCATCAATTTTTTAGCCGGAGACGAGCGGCGCAAGTTATTGGGCGAATGGAACGAGACGAAGCGCGACCATTCGCTTGAGCCTGGAGTTCATCAATTGTTCGAGGCGCGCGCGCAAGCGCAGCCGGAGGCGACAGCCATCTCTTGCGCGGGCGAGAGCGTGACCTATGCCGGGTTGAATCGCCGCGCCAACCAACTGGCGCATTACCTGCGCGCACGCGGCGTCGGCCCGGAAGTTTGTGTCGGCATCATGTTGGAACGTTCGATAGAGATGATCGTCGCGCAGTTGGCGATTCTCAAAGCGGGCGGGGCATTCGTCACGCTTGATGCGGGTTATCCTGCGGCGCGTCTCTCTTTCATGCTCGACGACGCGGAGGCTCTGCTGCTCCTCACTCAAAAAAGTTTCAGCCATCGCCTCTCAACTCATCAAGCGCGCACACTCTATCTGGATACGTTGCTTGATGACATTGGCGCACAGAGCGCGGAGAATCTTGAAGCTTCGGTGACGAAAGCGAATCTGGCTTACGTCATCTACACCTCCGGCTCGACGGGCGCGCCCAAAGGCGTCCTTGTAGAGCATGGCGGCCTCGTCAATCTCTCTTTGTGGCATCGCCGTGTTTACGGAGTGACGCGGGCGGATCGCGCGACGCATCTGGCCGGGATTGGTTTTGATGCAGCCGTGTGGGAGTTGTGGCCGTACCTCACCACGGGGGCGAGCGTGCACCTCGTCGAGGAAGAGGTTCGCCTTTCGCCTTCCAAACTGCTTGACTGGTTGGCCGAGCAGGCGATCACGATCTGTTTTCTTCCGACTCCGCTCGCGGAGGCCGTGCTGGCAGAGCCTTTGCCGCAGAGTTTGGCTCTCAGATTTCTCTTAACGGGCGGCGACCGCCTGCATCAATATCCGGGACAACCGCTCCCGTTTCGCTTGGCGAACAATTACGGCCCGACGGAGTACACGGTGGTGACGACCTCCGCGATTGTCAATGAAGCAGAGAGTCGCTCTCTTGCGCCGCCCATCGGTCGCCCGATTGATAACACGGATGTCTATGTGCTGGCTAAAAATCTTGAGCCTGTTCCAATCGGCGTGGCCGGAGAACTGCACATCGGCGGAGCCGGACTGGCGAGAGGATATTTGCGCCAGCCCGCTCAAACAGCATTGAGCTTTATCCCGCATCCGTACAGCGAGGAAGAGGGCGCGCGGCTCTACAAGACCGGGGATGTGGTGCGGTATCTGCCGGACGGGCAATTGGAATTCATCGGGCGTCTGGATTCACAGGTCAAGGTGCGCGGCTTTCGCATCGAGTTGGGCGAGATCGAAGCCGCGCTTCATGAGCATGAAGAGATAGGCGAAGCCACCGTCATCGCTCGCCTTGAAACATCAGGCGAGAATCGTCTGGTCGCTTATGTCGTCCCGTCGGGCAGAGTTGAGACGTTGCAGGACGAGGCGGCAGAGTTCGAGCGGCAGCATCTTTCACACTGGCAATCGCTTTATGAAGATGTTTACAGGCAGCCTGCGGACGAGACTGAGGCGGCCTTCAATGTGATTGGATGGAACAGCAGCTATACGGGCTTGCCTCTTCCGGCGGAAGAGATGCGGGCGTGGCAGCAATCCATCATCGAACGCATACGCCTGCTCGACCCGCGAAATGTTTTAGAGATAGGCTGCGGCACGGGTCTGCTGCTCCTGCAACTCGCTCCGCACTGCGAGTCTTACTGCGGCACTGATTTCTCTGCGAGCGCGCTCGATTATGTGCTGCGACAACTCTTGAGCGGCGAGCGTGATTTGCCTCAAGTCAAACTGCTGCGCCAGATGGCGGACGACTTCAGCGATGTTGCAGAGGGCGCGTTTGATCTGGTGATTCTCAATTCGGTGATTCAGTATTTCCCCGATCTGGATTATCTCTTGCGCGTACTCGCGGGCGCATTCAAAGCTCTCAAGCCGGGCGGCAAGATTTTTCTCGGAGATTTGAGAAATTACCGCCTGCTCGAAGCCTTTCACGCCTCCGTCCAGTTTCATCAAGCCTCTTCCTCATTAAGCGTCGAAGCATTGCGCAAGCGCGTCAAGAGAAGCGTGGCGATGGAGGAAGAGCTGCTCGTCGATCCCGCTTTGTTTCACGCGCTGAGAGAGCATTTCCCGCAGCTCGCCGGAGTCGAAGTGCAACTCGAACGCGGGGCGGCTCATAACGAACTCGCCCGCTTTCGTTATCACGCGGTGCTGCACACAGCAGACGCGCCATCCGTTCAAGCGGCGGCGCGCGTGCTCGACTGGCAGCATGAGGGAATGACGCTCACGCGTCTCAGGAAGCTCTTAATCGAAGAGCAGCCAGCCGCGCTCGAAATCCGGCGCGTGCCTAACGCGCGCGTGCTGGCGGACGTGCGGCTCGTCGGGTTGTTGGAACAGAGAGATGGTTCGCAAACTGCCGGTGAGCTGCTTGAAACAGCAAGCCGAGCAAGCCTCGATGCCGTTGACCCGGAAGATGTTTGGAGCTTGAGCGAAGCTGTGCCTTTTGCGATTCAGCTTCGCTGGTCAGAGGATGACGCGGAGTGTTTTGACATTCTGCTCACATCACAGCTTGAGCGCGCGTCGAATGATTTTCCCGCACAGTCTTTCAGCTTCACAAGAGAGCAGAGCGGGAGCAAGTCTCTCAGCTCGTATGCCAACAGCCCCCTGCGCGGCGGACTGTCACGGCGGCTTGTGCAACGCCTCAGAAATTTTCTCGAAGAGAGACTGCCCTCATACATGATACCTGCGTCTTTCGTCGTGCTCGATGCTTTGCCGCTCAACGCGAGCGGCAAAGTTGACAGGAATGCTCTGCCCGCGCCGGACGAAATGCAGCAGGGAAAAACTGACGAGCAAGCTCTGCCGCGAACAGCGATTGAAGAGCTGCTCGCTCATCTCTGGTCGGATGTCCTCGGCATCGAAAGCCTCGGCGTCCATGACGATTTCTTCGAGCTGGGCGGCCACTCGCTGCTCGCCACACAGCTGCTCTCGCGTATCCGCGAAGGCTTCAAAGTGGAATTGCCTTTACGAGTCCTGTTTGAAGCGCCAACGATTGCACAGCTTGCCGCTCAAGTTGAAGCAGCGATGAGAGAGCAGGTGGGCGTCGAG
>DASWRG010000123.1:0-2149 GCA_036403295.1 Pyrinomonadaceae bacterium | reverse complement strand
CTCTCCGCTCTCCGCGTCGAAGAAATCAACCCTCTCCGCTTCAAAAATTACACGTATGTTTGATTCCAGCTCCGCGCGAAAGCTGGCGGGCGCGCGGGCGATGAGCTGCGCGCCGTCAGGGAAACGCAGGAAGACGAGCGTTTCGTTGCCCATCAATTCCGTGACATGAACTTTGGCGGGCAAGCTTCCGTCCTGCTCTAAGATGGCGAGGTGGACATGCTCCGGGCGAATGCCGAGCGTGACCGCCCCGCGTCCTTTTACTCTTTTAAGCTGAGAGGCGGAGAGCTTGAAAGCTTCGCTCACAAACGTTCGCGCGGCCTCATCGAGTCGGCCTTCGATGAAATTCATGCCGGGGCTGCCGACGAATTCCGCGACGAAGCGATTGGCCGGGCGATGATAAATATCTAATGGCATGTCGAACTGCTGCAAACGCCCTTCGCGCATGACCGCGACGCGATGCGCGAGCGTCATCGCTCCGGCCTGATCGTGCGTCACGTAAACGGTCGTCGTGCCAAGCTCGTGCTGCAAGCGTTTCAACTCGCCGCGCATCTGCACACGCAGAGCTTCGCGTCAAGGTTCGACAGAGGCTCGTCCATCAGATACACGCGTGACGTGTACGAAGGTTTGCCAACGGCTTGAGCCGTCAATCAGAGCCGCCTCGTAAGGCTCTTGCGGGATGGCTTGCAAGCCCGCGAGCAAAACCAGAAACATGAAAGGCGTCCACTGCCAGATGTCCACGAAGATGACGGATGCGAGCGCGAGTCGCGGCGAGGCCGTCCAGGTGAGCGCGTTTGTATTCACGCCCGCGCTTTTCAATGTCCCGTTAATCGCCCCGAAGTTCGGATTGAGCATCAAACGCCAGACGACGCCGACGACGACCGGCGGCAGCATCATCGGCACGAGCAAGAGCGCGCGGAAAATGTTTCTCCCGCGCAAGGCTTCATTTAAAAGCAGCGCGAGCGCGAGGCCAATCAGAAACTCGAACGTCAAAACAACCTTCGCGTAAACGAGCGTGTGCCAGAGCGCGGCGAGAAAAAATTTGTCGGAGAAGAGACGCGTGAAATTTTGAATTGACCAGGCGGCGTGCGCGCCTGTTTGAAAGCTGACCTTGACGGAATAGATGAGCGGATAAATCGAGAGCGCGAGGAGCACGGCGACGGTCGGCGCGAGGAGCAGGTAGGGCAAAGCGCGCCCGTGCTTCAGAGAAAGAGCGATGCCACGATAGCTCTGACGGCCAAGTGCGCTCATGCCCTACGCTAATCGCCTGACGTTCATCATCGCTTGTGAGAGACAACCAACGTGACGGCCTATTCAACCATCACTTTGAGGGTGTAATGTGCGCTGCCCGGAAAGGCCGTGACCGAGATGAAGTAAACGCCGGTCGTCGGTATCTCACCCGTCCACGTTTTATCTCCGTCCGACTTCTGTCCGAAATCCACCGGCGCGCCAAACTCCTCCGCGCTCACGTCAAAGCTGGCTTCGCCTTCGTCTTCACCCTTCGCCGGGCTGATTTGCAGAGTTAGCTTGCGTCCCTTGCGCAGATGAATCAGATAGCTATCATGCGAGTCGCCGCCGATAAAGCCTTCGATGGTCGCCGTATTACTCTCTTCAGGAAAGCAGATGCCTTTGGCTTCTTGCGCTTCAATCTCGTCCTCTAACTCTTGACTCATATTCGACCTCCGCCTCTTGGAATGAGGAATGACTGTCCGGTTATGCTTGCGCCGACAGCTTAGCACATTTTATTTTTCGCGCTCTAAAATCTTCGCATTGAGGTAGGGAAACTCCGCGACGTTAGAGAACACAGAGGGCACAGAGAGAAGAGATAAGAAAAGCATATCAAGCCTTTCTTATCTCTGTGTGCTCTGTGCCCTCTGTGGCTAATTTGAATTTTTACGCGGCGGCGGTGACGCTCGCGTGCTTGTCAATCATGCGCCGGATGGCTTCTTTGCTGGCCGCGCCGACCATGCGTTCCTCTTCCTTGCCGTTCTTGAACAGAATCAAGGTCGGGATGCCGCGTATGCCGTAGCGTTGCGGGACAGCGGAATTGTCGTCCATGTCCATCTTGCCGACGCGAACCTGTCCGGCGTACTCGTCTGCCAGCGCGGCGACGGTCGGCTCGATGAGGCGACACGGCGGACACCACTCGGCT
>DASWRG010000122.1:0-14554 GCA_036403295.1 Pyrinomonadaceae bacterium | reverse complement strand
CCGCAGGGCACGCTCTGAGTTGAGCATAGTGCGGTGCATCGTCGAACTGCTGGTGCGAGGTGAAAGCCTGTGGCAGTTGCTCGATCATGAACGTAAACTTGATTTAGAGGTCAGTTTATAAATGTGTCCAGACATCAGGGTTTAAAGGCAAAAGCCACGTTTTAACCTTGAACTTTGAACCTTAAACCTTGAACCGTTCTTGCCATTCCCAGGCGGATTTGATGATGAGTTTTAAGTCTTGGAGGGCGGGTTGCCAGCCGAGTTCGCTTTTGATTCGCGCGGAGCTGGCGATGAGGACGGCAGGGTCGCCCGGACGGCGTGCGCCCGTCTTTACAGGAATGTCGCGCCCCGTGACCGCTTTGGCTGTTTCGATAACTTCGCGCACGCTGTAGCCCTCGCCGCCGCAGCCGAGGTTATAAATCGCGCTCCTCTCGTCCAAAATAGAGAGCGAGAGAATGTGCGCGCGCGCGAGGTCTACGACGTGTATGTAATCGCGCAGGCACGTGCCGTCGCGCGTCGGGTAATCGTCGCCGTAGATGGTGACGTGCGGTCGCGCGCCGGCTGCTGCCTGCAAGACAATCGGTATCAGATGCGTTTCGGGATCGTGCGACTCGCCGCACAATCGGGTCGCGCCCGCCGCATTGAAATAACGCAGGGAAGCGTAATGCAGGCTGTAAGCGTTTTCGTACCAGTGCAGCGTGCGCTCGAAGGCGAGTTTCGTCTCGCCGTAAGGATTGGTCGGAGCGGTCGGGTCTGTCTCTTCAATCGGCTGCTTCACAGGCTCGCCGTAAGTGGCCGCCGTTGAAGAGAAGACGAGCCGCTTAACTTTCGTCTCGCGCATCGCATCAAGCAGAGACAAGCCCGCCACGACGTTGTTGCGATAATACTTTGACGGATGCTCGACCGATTCCCCGACGAGCGAATCCGCCGCCATGTGAATCACAGCCTCAATCGCATGCTCTTCAAGCGTCCGCCGCAAAACTTCTCCATCCATCAAATCCGCTTCGACGAACACAGCCTCCGGCACAACCGCCTCGCGGTGTCCCTTATAAAGGCTGTCGTAAACGACCACCTCGTGGCCGTCTTTGACCAGTTCTTCCGTCACCACGCTGCCGATGTAGCCCGCGCCGCCCGTGACCAAAACACGCATCCCTCTTTTATCCTTTTCCGAGTCGGTGATTTTCTGGCATCATAGCACGAACCAAAACAGGGAGGTCAAAAGAGGATGCAAAGCAAGAGACGCAGCACGGGCGTGCATGGCGACGATGTGTTGAAGGGATTGGCGGCGGGCTTTGTGGGCGGGCTGGTCGCGTCTTTCGTGATGAACCAGTTTCAAGCCTTGTGCGGCAAGCTGATGGAAGGCGTCGAAAAATCGCACGGCGCACAGAGCTTGCAACAGGGCAAGCCGGATACAGCAGACAAGCCGGTCAATGATGAAAATGACGAAGAGAGCGACGACGCGACCGAGCGTCTGGCGAGCGCGATCTCGGAAAACATCTTCGGCAAGGAATTGACGAAGCCCGAAAAGGAGACCGCCGGAACAGCCATCCATTATCTCTACGGCACTGCGACGGGGGCGTTTTACGGGGCGGCGGCGGAGCTTGCGCCGGTCGTGACGGCGGGCATCGGCATGCCCTTCGGCACGCTCGTCTGGGTCGCCGGAGACGAGGGCGCAGTGCCCGCGCTCGGCCTCTCAAAATCCCCGACCGAATACCCCCTCTCGACGCACGTCTACTCGCTCGCCTCTCATCTGGTCTATGGCCTGACGGCTGAAGCTGTCAGGCGCGCAGTCCGGCGCGCATTGTAGGGGCAGGGCTTGTCCTTGCCCGTATCGTCCGTCGGGTTAATTGAGCATTTGGTTGAAAGTTGAAATTGATGCTTACGGAGCGGCGGCCTCGGTGGTCGCGTTGGGGCGCGTGGTTTTCGGCTCCTGCGTTTTTTCGGTCGGCTCGTAATAGAGGATGCGATTGCAGTTCTCGCAGGTGATGACTTCGTTGCCGCGACGGACTTCGGCCATCATCTGCGGGCGCACGGGCATGAAGCAGGCGGTGCATGAGCCGTTGCGCGCCTCGGCCACGGCGATGCCGTCGCGGATGCGCGTCGAGATGCGGTTATACATCGCGCTCATCTGTTTCGGCAGCGCGGAGAGGAGGCGTTCGCGCTCCATACGCGTGGCGGCGAGTTCTTCGGTTTGCGTTCTGGTCTGTTCTTCAAACTCGCGGAGTCGCGCTTCCATCTCAACGCGCAGGTTGGCGATCTCCGGCTCGCGCTCTTTGAGCGTTGACTCCGCGCTTTCAAGCGATTCCATCTTTTCCAGGATTTGAGTTTCAAGCTGCGAGATATGCTTGCGGGCGGCGTCTGCTTCGCGGATCGCGGCGGTGTACTCATGCTCGTTTTGTGAAGACATCAGATTGCGCTCAGCCCTTTCGAGGCGCGCGCGCTGCTCGACTGTTTCGGCTTCGAGGCGCACGCGTTCGCTTCTGGCTTCGTCGCGCTGTTTTTCCAGCTCACGAATTTCAAAGGCGCGCTGATCGAACTCCTTTTCGATCTCGGCGCGCCTTTGCGGGATAGCTTCGATGTCTGCCTGTAGTCTGCGTAAACTCGTGTCCGTTTTCTGCAAAGCGATCAACTGCTCTAATTCCGCTTTCACTCTCTTCATCTCCTCAAAAGATCATGGCTGATAAAAGGCATTGCTTGATTATTTATTTCAATAACTGAATATCACATATCCGGCGCGCGAGCGCAAGCGACGGGAAACAGGGAGGGACAAGATGCACAGGATAAGACGAAAAAGAAAAGGGAGAGCGTACAGCTTACGCTCTCCCTTCCTTGCATCCTGTGTATCCTGTCAATCCCTGTAAATTTTATTACTCCGCCCCGACGGCGCGAGCCGCGTTGAGGCGTCCGCCCGAAGAGACTTTGCCATTCAAAGAGGACATCTTGTCCACTGTCTTCAAGAGGCGCGCGCGCAACTCAGCCATCGAAATCCCCGGCTCTGAGGCGACGACGAGAGCCGCCACGCCTGCCACTTCCGGCGTCGCCATCGAAGTGCCGGAAGCCTCGCGGAACTCTTGATTGAGCCACGTACTCAGAATCTCTGCGCCGGGCGCGGCGATGTGTACGCGCTTGGCTCCGTAGTTTGAGAATGAAGCCAACTGGTCATTGCGATCAAGAGCCGCGACGCTGATGATGTTCGGCAGGTCAAAGCTCGCTGGATAATGCGGATTTTTGTCGGCGTCCGCGCTCGCGTTGCCGCTCGCCGCGACGAAGAGGATGCCCGCGTCGCCCGCCGCGCGAATCACGTCCTCCAAAGCTTTTGACTTTTGCGTCGAACCCCAGCTCGCGCTGATGATACGCACGTTGACGCCCGCCTCTTTGCGATTGATGACGTAGTTAATAGCTTTGATCGCGTCTCCGGTCGAGCCTGAGCCGGTGCGTGAGATGAATTTCAAAGGCATGATCTGAACGCGCCAGTTGATGCCCGCGATGCCGACGCCGTTGTTGCCGTCCGCGCCGATGATTCCGGCGCAGTGCGTGCCGTGGCCGTTGTCGTCCATCGGATCGCCGCTATCGGTCGTGGCATCGTAGCCGTTCATGTCGTCAACATAGCCCGCGCCGTCTTCATCATAAAATTCCGAGATGTTATCCGGACGCTGCCAGATATTCTGCGCGAGGTCTTGATGCGTGTAGTCAACGCCGCTATCGAGGACGGCGACGACCACCTTCTCGCTGCCCGTGCTCTTCTGCTCCCACGCCAGCAAAGCCTTGATGTCTGCTTGAGCTTTGCCGCCGCGCTGTCCTGTGTTCTGAAGCGACCACTGCTCATTGAACATCGGGTCATTCGGCAGCTTGCCTGATGTCTCAGTCGGCAGATTGGCTTTGTCCGTGTCCGCCGAGACGTTGCTGAATTTTCCGAACTCAGGCTCAAGATTGATCTCGTAATTTGGCTCGGCGTATTCGACCACGTCTTTCATCTGACGATACTGCTCGGCGACCGCCTCCGGGTCTGCGTTATCCAGATCGTCAATCTCCGTCAGCCCTTGCACGCTCGACGTGTGAAAGACGACGTGGTCATGAAGACTTTCCGCGATTCTGTCTTCCGTCGCGGCATCCACCTTTTGACTGAAACGCACGAGCACTTCCGGCCTCGTCACCTCAACGTCATCGGGCGCGAGAACAATTTTTTTGTCATAAACGGTCGTCGCGCCTGTGTTCGGGCGCGGCGCGTAATCGCGCCCGCGTTCCCAACGCCTGAGTTGCCCCGCAAACGCTGCGACCAGAATCACTGTCAAAGCCAGAGCCAGATGTCCGAGAAAATTCTGCCGGTTCATCACATCACCTCATTCCGAATTTGGAGAGTTCAGAGAGTTTGAGAGTTCGTAGAGTTTTGAGAGTTAAAGCAATCTCTTCAAACTCTACGAACTCTCTGAACTCTCAAACTCTTAAATACGATAATTCGACCCCTTGAAGTTGTAAAGCCTCAACTCGTCGCTCGACGCGCGATACTCGTGGCTGCCATGACCGCCCGCGCCGAGGCGGATGCGCCAGCCGGAGGTAATCATCTGCCCGCTCATCTCATCGCCGACGGCTGCGCCGAGCGCCATGTCCGGGAAATCCGCGCGCTCGACGGATTCTTCCTTAATCTCATCCTCATTGACGCCCAAACGATTCGCCAGATCACGCCGCGCCCGTTTGACCGCATCCTCTTTGCTCAAACCCATCTTCGCTTCAATCCTCTCAAGATGATAATTGCTTCCACAACATTCTACGCTCAAGCGCGCCTTCCGGTTTGATTTTTGTTAGAGCCGTCCGGCAATTTCCGAGTTGTCCCGCGCGCCTCAATTATGAGCCTGATTGGAATTTCAGACAAGCAATTTTGTAGGGGCAGGGCTTGTCCCTGCCCGCATCGTCCGCATGGGCGATCTGCAAGTTTCATAATCCTTCAAGCTTGCATGTCAAAGTAAATAGATTCGCGCGTTCGCGCGGCGGGCTGAGGACTTGTCCCTGCCCCTACAGTTTTATTCACCATCTCACATTCATTTGAGATCGCCGCAGAGATGTTGCAACAGGGCTGTGACGGTGATGGCCGCCGTCTCCGCGCGCATGATGCGCCCGCCGAGTGTGATGATGTCGAAGCCGCTCTCGCTCGCCCGCCGGATTTCTTCGTCCTCCCAACCGCCCTCCGGCCCGACGAGAGCGATGACTGATTGCGCGCGCCGCTCACTCGTTTCGAGCGTCTCAAGCAAGCCGCGCCCCATTCGCTCCGCGAACATCAGACGAAGTTTAAAGCTTTCCGGCTTCGCGCTCTCAAGCAAAGCTGAAAAAGAGATTGGAGCGTCAATCACTGGAACACGAGCGCGCCCCGATTGCTTGCATGCTTCGAGCGCGAGACGTTGCCAACGCGTCACACGCTTAACAGCATCGCTCTCATCACGCAGGCGCACATCCGCGCGCGTGGTTGTCAAAGGAATGAGGCGTGTGATGCCAAGCTCCGTCGCTTTCTGAACAACGAGGTCGAACTTTTCGCCTTTGAGCAGAGCGAGCGCGAGCGTCAAACTCAAAAGAGATTCGGGACTCGCTGGCAAGACCTCTGCTTGGACTTCAAGCATCGCGGGACTGCTGCCGCGCCCGGTCTCCGCGACGACGCATGAAAACTCTTTCCCCTCGCCGTCAAAGACGAAAGCCTCGTCGCCCTTCTTTAATCGCAGCACGTCTCTCAAGTGTCGCGCCTCGTCGGAGGCGAGCGTGACGCGGCCTTGATCGAATGCTTGGGGCGGCGCGTGGAATCTTCTGCGGGTCATACGAAAGAAGCTCACGCAAAGGCGCAAAGGCGCAAAGAAAGAACGCGAAGGTTTTCTTTGCGCCTTTGCGCCTTTGCGTGAGATGTATTTTCTGTTCTCAAACTATTATCGCCACCCACTCGCCATCAGTCTCAAGCTCGAACTCGCCGATGCCGTGCTCAGTCAGACTGGCTTCTATCATCCCCACCTGCTCTTGCAGAATCCCGGAGAGGACGAGCCGCCCGCAGGTGGCCGCGATGAGAGCGGGCAGCAGAGGCACGATCACGTCCGCTGTCAAATTCGCGCAGACCAGGTTGGCCGAAGCCGTCGCCGTCTCGTCAATCGTCCCGACGCTGAAACCGATGCTCTCCGCCACCTGATTCAGCCGCGCATTCTCACGCGCGATACCGACGGCCTCCGCGTCCGTGTCGCAGGCTTCGATGCGCGCCGACGGCGAGAGCTTCGCGGCGGCGATGGCTAAGATGCCCGTGCCCGTGCCGACATCGAGGAAGCTCTCGCGGTCGAAATATTTTTCGATGGCCGCGAGACAGAGCCGCGTCGTTTCGTGCGTGCCCGTGCCAAAGGCCATGCCCGGCTCGATGCGTATGATGATGCGATCAGGAGTCTCCGCGACCTCACTCCACGGCGGCGCGATGATGAAGCGGCGACCGACCTCGACCGGCTGCCAGATTCTCTTCCACTCGCCGAGCCAATCGCGGTCTGCGACTTCTTTAAACTCCATCTCACGCACAGCAGATGTCGGCAGACTGTAAACTCTCAGAGCATCGAAGAGAGCCGCACGCACGCGCTCACGTTCGGGCGGCGCGTCGAAGTAAGCGCCGACACGCATTAGCCCATCGCCCGCCTCAACGCTTTCAGTGCCGAGCGCGCCCGCTTCCATCAAAGCATACTCGACCGCTTCGCGCGCAGACGCTTCCAGCATCACATCAAGCTCATACCAGGTCTTACTCATTGATTCCCATGTCGTCGAGCAGGTGTTCCTTGTCGCGCCAGTCCGCTTCGACTTTGACGAAAAGCTCAAGGTGGCAGCGATGGCCGAGAAGCTGTTCGATGTCGCGCCGCGCATTGATGCCGGTCTCTTTGAGTCGCTCCGCGCCCTTGCCGATGATGATGCGTTTCTGCGACGGACGCTCGACGTAGATGGCGCAGTAGATGCGCGTGAAATCCGCGCGCTCTTCTTCAAATTTTTCCGTCACGACCGCCGTCACGTATGGAATCTCTTCGCCCGTCGTCTGCAAAATCTTCTCGCGCACGATCTCCGCGACGAGCTGTCGCAGGGGTTGATCCGTCAGCTCGTCCTCTTCAAAAATCGGCTCGCCCTCCGGCAAGTGTCCGATGATTTCTGTAAGCAGGACTTCGATCATGTCTCCCTTCAAAGCCGAGAGCGGAACGACCGCGCGCCAGTCGTACTCGCTCCCGTACCACTCCATCAAAGGAAGTAGCTTCGACTTGTCCGCGAGCTTGTCCGTCTTGTTCAAGAGCAAGAGCGCGGGCTTTTCCGATTTCTGCACGAGGTCTAGGACAAAGCGGTCGCCGTTGCCTGTCGAAACGGTCGCGTCACGAATGAGACACACGAGGTCTACGCCTTCGAGCGCGTCATGCACGGCGGCCATCATCCGGCGGTTCAAAAGATAGCCGGGCTTGTGCACGCCGGGCGTGTCCACTAAAACAATCTGCCCGTCTTCGCGCGTGATGACGCCCTGAATCCTGTGCCGCGTCGTCTGCGGCTTGTTCGAGACCGCCGCGATCTTTTCGCCGACGAGGCGATTCAACAAAGTGGACTTGCCCGCGTTCGGGCGGCCAATCAGAGCGACGTAGCCGCTTCGGAAAATTTTGTGCTCATTGTCTGACATCAAATTTAAGAGCAATCATACACGATTTGATTGACCGGACGAGAGGTAAGGCAGCATTTTCTTTGCGTCCTTTGCGTGATTTCATTTTGCGTTCTTTGCGGTTAAGTGATTCTTTAACGCAAAGACCGCAAAGAGGGAACGCGCAAAGAGCGCAAAGAAGCTTTTCCGTCCGGTAGTGATAAAATTTTTCCGGCGAGTGAAACTTTTTCGCCGCTCGTGTCACTTACCTTATGAAAGACGATGATGAAGCGGCTGGCAATTGAGGCGATGGGGCACGCGGGCGAGGGCGACCGCGTGGCTGGAACACTGATGAACAGTGCAGAGGATTTGATTGCGCGCGTCCGTGAGGGGGACGACGAAGCCTTTCGTCTGATCTTTGAACGCTATGCCCGCCCCGTCGTCAGTTTTATTTACGACATGGTCGGAGAGCGCGGTCTGGCCGAAGAACTGATGCAGGAGACATTCGTTCGCGGCTACAAAAATTTAGGCGGCTTGCGCGACGAGGGGAAGCTTTCGACGTGGCTCTTCGGCATCGCACGCAACGTCGCGCGCGAATCCATCCGCACCGAGAGGCGCAGGCAGCATCAGCTTGAACTCGATGACCCTTTGGTCACGGAGCTGCGCGATAAAAGATTGCCGCCCGACGATCACTTGATAAATGAAGAGATGAACAGAGCGATACATCTCGCGCTGCGGCTGCTCGATGAAGACAAGCGGCTCGTCTTCTCGCTCAAAGTTTTTCAGCAGCAGAGTTATGAGGAGATTGCTTTGATTACAGGTTTCTCAATGGCGAAGCTCAAGACGGATTTGCACCGCGCGCGCGCAGAGATGCGCCGCCTGCTTCGCCCGTACATGGAGGTGAGCGATGAAGTGTGAGGAATGCTTGCCACTCGTCGAAGAATATGTTGACGGGGAACTCGATGAGCGAGAGGCCGAAGGGCTACAGGCTCATCTTTCCCTCTGCGCGTCGTGCGCCGAAGCGGTGGACGGACTCGTGCGCGAGCAGGAAATTTACGCGCATTACGAGCGCGAAGTCGAAGTCACGCCCGCGATGTGGCACGCCGTGCGCGAGCGAATTGAAGCGGAAAAGCAGGTGCGCCCGTCAAATGCTGTGAAGGGTTGGCGAACATGGCTCGCGGAAACTTTCGGCGCGACGCCGCGCCTGCGCCCCGCGTTTGCTGCGGCTCTGGTTTTAATCGCGCTCTTCATCACGACTGTCGCGGTCGTCAAATATCTGAACTCCCGTCAGGCGCAGCAGACGCTCGCCGCGCGAGACACGAAGCCGCGCGAGATTCCGCGTGAAGAGAAGCCTGATAAACCCGAACAGGTCATGACGCCTGAGAGTCCGAAGAATCCGAACGTCGCTGTGACAAACTACGCGCCCGAAAAGAGAGGGACGGTCGCGGCCAGCGTGCATGATAAGAGGAAAGCTATTGTGAAGCCGCTCGTGAAGAGTCCTGAGACTCCGCGTTCGCCCGCTCTGACGCTGGATGAGGTCGAGCGCACGGCCACGCTGGTGGCCGAGAGGGATGCGTTGGCGGCGAGCGTCGCTCAGCCGCCGGGCGATTCCGAAACGGAGGTCGCGCGTCACGTCGGGCAGGCGCAGCTGCTCCTGCGCTCTTTCAAAAACATTCAGCTCGCAGAGACCAGTCACGCGCTCGACATCTCTTATGAAAAAGAGCAGGCGCGAAAGCTGCTCTATCGCAACATTACTTTAAGGCGCGAGGCCGCGACCATTGGCAACGCGCCCGCCGAGAAAATCTTGAGCGCGCTTGAGCCGATTCTGCTCGACATCGCCAACCTGCCGGATCATCCGACCGGCAACGACGTGAGCTTAATCGAACAACGGATGCTCAAGAAAGAGATCATGGCCGCTTTGCAGGTTCATTCGATAGTCGTACAGAATTCATATTGATAAAGGTAAAAAAGATTATGCGAGAACACACACAGACATGGCACACGTTTTTCCGCGCGGGCTTTTCCGCGAGACTGATTTCAACCGTCACGCTGTTGATGTGCGTCATGCTCATCGGGACGGGCGGCGTGACGCGAGCGGCGGCGCAGAACATGGAAAAGCTCAACCGCTTCCTGCAAACGCAGAACTCTTCGGACGCGTCCGCCAAAATCTTTCGTCAGGGCAGAGATTTGATCGGCGACGAGAACTGGAAGGACGCGGCGCAAAAGTTCAGGAGCTTTGTCGAGAGTTATCCGAAAGACCCGAACGTGGACGCGGCTCTCTACTGGCTCGCCTTCGCCGAGGTCAAGCTGGAAAAGTACACGGAGGCGAGCCGCGAGCTTCAACAGCTTCTCAAAAAATATCCGAACTCAAACTGGGCGGACGACGCGCGCGCTTTGCAGATTCAGATTGACTCTCATCTCGGCGACAACCGGAACATCGAAAAGGTGCTCAATAAGAACGAGAAGGTCAACAAGGCTAACGGCAAGGGCGAGAGCGTGGGTTTCGGCAAAGGCGAGGGCAAAGGATTTGGCAAAGGCGAGGGTGGCGGCGAGGGCGGCAGCGCCAGCGATGAGGACGAAGAGATTAAGGTCGTCGCCTTGCAGGCGCTCTGTCAATCCAATGCCGCGCGCTGCATGGCTTACGTCTCGAACATGTTCAAGGCAGGCTCGAATTACAGCCGGAACATGAAACAGGCCGGCCTCGAAATGATCCGGCGTTACGCCGAAGAACAGGCCGTGCCGATGCTCATCGAGATCATCCGCAATGATCGTGATGCCGAAATGCGCAAGACGGCGATTGAAGTTTTGGGACGGACGGGCGACGAGCGCGCCTTCGATGTGCTGGTCGAGATGGTCAGAAATTCTACGGATAATGACGTGAGCAACGCCGCAGTCTTCGCCATCTCGCGTTTCAATACCGACAAGTCGCGCAATGTGCTCTTCGAGATGGCGCGCAGCGCGAAGTCCGTCGAAGTCCGCAAGAATGCGATCTTCTGGCTCAGCCGTGAGGCGGATGACGCCGTGCTCGATGAGCTAATCAAGCTCTACAACTCAGAGCAGGACGAAGAGATTAAGAAGCAGATCGTCTTCGCGCTCAGTCGCATGAACAGCCCGCGCTCAATCACGAAGCTGTACGAGATTGCGAGCGGCACGGGCGATGTCGAAGCGCGCAAGGACGCGATTCACTGGATCGGGCAGCGCGGCGACGAGCAGGCCGTCGGTTATCTGATTAAGACTTACGACACCGAGGCGAATGATGAGATTAAGAATCAGATCATCTTCGCCCTCAGCCGCACGAATCAGAAGAGCGCACTGCGGAAGCTGATGGACATCGCGCGCCACGACAAAAACGTAGAGCTGCGCAAGCAGGCCGTCTTCTGGCTCGGACGCAGCGAAGACCCGGAGGCCGCGCAGTTTTTGGAAGAGATTCTGAAATAACCCGGGTCGCTGGTTATCAGATTAACTTTCACCGCAGAGACGCAGAGAAGTGAAGCTGTAGGAGAACAAAGCGGCGCATTGATATTTCTTTGAGCAATATTGTTCTCTGCGTCTTTGCGGTGAAAATTGTTACTCGCAACTTGGGTTAAATAATCCGCTCTCTAAAATTTTAAGGAGAAGCCCGCGATGAGAAAAGCATTCATGCCGTGCTGTCTCGCAGCCGTCATCACGTGTCTTGCCGCTTCGATGGCCTACGCCATGCTGCTGCGCCATGACGTGGATGAAGGGAAGTCAATCGCTCTCGCCGCGAAATATCCGGCGGTCGGACATTTGCAGGAACAGGTCGGCTGCACGCTGATTGACCCGCGCTGGGCTGTCACGGCGGCGCACACGGTCGAGAGCAATCCTCCGTTCATCAACTACTACGTGATGTTCGGCGGGCAGCGATACGAAATCGAGAAGATCATCATTCACCCGCGCCGTGTGCGCGAAGCGGTTGACAGCTCTAATGACATCGCGCTCCTCAAACTCGCCAAGCCCGTCGCAGGCATCGCTCCCGCGCTGCTTTATGACAAGGACGATGAAGTCGGAAAGCCGATCACGCTGGT
Organism: Pyrinomonadaceae bacterium; assembly: GCA_036403295.1. GTDB lineage: Bacteria > Acidobacteriota > Blastocatellia > Pyrinomonadales > Pyrinomonadaceae > JACMLC01. The sequence continues at coordinate 2,896 of DASWRG010000122.1, read as the reverse complement.
CGGGCGCGGGAAGCTCGGCACGGGCTTGACCGGCCCGGTCGGAGAGAAGGTCTCGATTGCGCACGCCGCGACGAATCGCATTGAAGCCGCGTTTGAGAATTCGCTGGTCATCACTTTCGACGCGCCGCCGGGCGGAACTGAGATGGAAGGAATCGGCGGGCCGGGCGATAGCGGCGGGCCTGCTTTTTACGAAGACGGCGGCAAGCTCTACTTGCTCGCGGTGAGCAATTTTAATAGCGGCGATGTGGCGGACAACACAGAGGGCAAGTATCACACGATTGACGGCATGTGTCGCATCTCGACCAAACGCCAGTGGATTTTAGACACCATCGCCGCAGACCCGCCGGATTCGATGTGGACGCCTTTGAAAAAGATGAAAGATGAGAAGGCTTGGCCTGACCAAACGGTGAAGCGTCGCGCGGCAGCCTTCTTCACGGCATGGAACTCCGGACAGGAAGCGATGATCGCCAGGTTTTACGCGGAGCATCGCCCGCCTTCTCCCAAAGGCTTGACGCCGGAGGAGAGAGCCAAAGGCTGGCAGGAATTACTTGACACTTACGGGCGGTATCAGCCCTACGGTTATTCGCAACAGGGCGCGTACAGGTTCGGCGTGCTGGTCTACGCCGAGCGCGCGAAAATCTGGCGCGGCGTACTGTTCGAGCTGGAAGAGAGCAAACCACACAGAGTTAAAAGCATGACGATGTGGGACGCCTCCGCGCCGAAGACGCAGATGTGATTCACCTTGTGCGCCTTGAGTCTTTCCTTTCTTTGCGCCAACAGCGTGAAACGTTGATGGTTCTCGCAAAGGCGCGAAGATAAGACGGAAGCGCGCAAAGGGATTGAGTTATTAAATCTTTTGAATTTATTTGAAAGGCAAGCTGTATGGAGTTCTCAAGCTTATTCATTTCATGCGTCCTGCTGGTCTCATCTCTTTTTAATTCCGCGCCAGCCGTGCAGCAGAGCCGTAGTTTCATCACGGTCGAGGGCGCGGACTTGCGCGCGAAGATGGAGGCGGCGCAAAGATTGGGCAGAGCGCGGTCGCCGCAGACGCGCTTCTGGCTCGCTTACTCTTTCGATGTCAGGCCGGGCGTCGCCGTTGATCCGGGCGAGGGACAGTTTCACGGCAACATGATGACGTATGACGACATAGAGGTCTTCATCGGCAAGAGCAACGGCGTCTCGGTCGAGACGCGCAACCTCGGCATCTTTCTGCTTTACGAGCCGGACGGCGGCGCTGTCTCGCGTCTCGAAATTTATAATCTTGACCGGCAACGTGAATATAGCGGCTATCCCGTTTACTGGCTCGGACGCGGCGGCAACGAAGAGAGTCTGAATCTCTTGCGCCAGCTCGTTATGAATGACAGGTCGCGCAAGATTGCGGAGCATGGCACGGTCGCCATCGCTCTGCACGACGACCCCCGCGTCGGCGGCGTCTTGAAAAATCTCGCGGGCAGCTCTCTCGACGCGGACGCGCGCCGCACAGCCGTCCACTGGCTCGGCTTCACCGGAGGCGAGATGCCTTTCCTCACAGACCTCGTGCGTAATGAGCAGGAGAGCGAAGACATGCGCGAGACGGCGGCCTACGCCATCGGGATGAGCAAAGATGCTGCGGCTCTCAATATTCTGACGGAGCTTTATCGCACAGTTCCGAATCGAGAGATTAAGCGGAAACTGATTTTCGCTATCTCCATCAATGACAATCAGGACGCGGCGACCGATTTTCTGGTTCGCGTGGCAAAGACGGACGCGGACACCGAAGCCAGAAAGCAGGCGATGTTCTGGCTCGGACAGAAAGTGGGCGAGAAGAGTTTGGGAGTCTTGAAGGAAGCGGTTGACGACCCCGACACAGAGGTGCAGAAGCAGGCCGTCTTCGTCATCAGCCGCAGGCCGAACGACGAGGCCGTGCCGCTCCTCATCAAGATCGCGCGCACGCATCCGAAAGGCGAGATTCGCAAGACGGCCATTTTCTGGCTCGGCAGAACCGGCGACGAGCGCGCCCTCGCTTTCTTTGAAGAGCTACTGTCGAAGTAAACAAACAAGGGAGAAGAATCGTGAAACGTGCATTGATATTCGTCCTCTCATCGCTGCTGACGTTGACCATCGCGACGGGCGCAGTTTTCGCGCAGAAGAAAAAGTTCAAAGAGAAAAGATACGAGCCTGCGTCGCACGCGAGCCTGAAGGATTACGAGGGAAAGTACGTCGGCATCGAAGCCTCTTACTTTATCGAGATCGTCGTCTCAGGCGATGGAAAACTTTCCATCCGCAGTCATGAAGGCGCGCGTGAGGCGACCTTGAAAGAGATACGCGTTGCGGGCGCGTATCTGACCGCGACCAAAGTTTACGCGGACGGCGGAAGCGAGAAATTTCACGGCATGTTTGCCAATCGAATCCTCAACGGCGTGAGCGCGTTCGGCATCTTCGTGGACGGCATGCATGTCGAGCTGGAAGGGCTGACGCTGACCAGCATTTTCTACAGGCTCAGCGAAGCTGGCTCGTCAAGCAACGCTTCATACGCGCATGCGCCGGATGAGAGCGAGGCGAGCATCGCGCGTCAAGAGATCGAGGCGCGTTACAGGGAGCTATCGGAGGCCGTGCGCAATAAAGATTTCGCGGCCTTTCAAGCCCTGCGAACGAAAGACTTTGCCGCGCGCTTGCCCGACGGAAACATTCGCGGGAGCGCGCAGATGGCCGCGCGCGCCGCAACGCTGCTCAATGGAATTCAAGCTCCGATAAGTCTCAGCAATCAGATCGAGCTTCTGATTTTGATGGATAACGAAGCCATCGCTATCGTCCATCAGAAATTTTCCAGAGCGCAGGAGATCGCCGGACGCCTCCACACCATTGAGACGAGCACGACGCAACGCGAGACGTGGGTTAAGACCGGGGACGGCTGGAA
>DASWRG010000121.1:0-19925 GCA_036403295.1 Pyrinomonadaceae bacterium | reverse complement strand
AAGCGCATAGACTCGCTTTTGTGGCGTTCGCAATGCGGAGGCCAGGAGTTCGACCCTCCTCTGCTCCACCAATAATTTCAAGTGTTGACGGTCAGCGTAGGCTGGCCGTTTTCTTTTCCGTTGCCAACTTTGAGTGGCGCGTTTAAGTTTTCAATAGTTCATATACTGTCCGGCTTGAGCGATATTGGTTTCGGCCTGCGGTGCTTTGCTATTCAAGCGGGCTTCGTCACCGGCAGCCTCACATCGAAAGTCGCTATTATTCTCGTCTTCCTAACTGTTAATGGGATGAGCAAGACAGCCGTTGGCCTTGAGGCAGAGCTGTCTTGCTCTTTCCTCATTACTTTTTCTTGATGATGACGCCGGCGTTCTTTTCAAAGTCGTAAAACTCCATTTGAATCTTGTCCGCGCCTTTGGTCATGTCAACGTAATACCTGTCAGCCGATTTGTCGTCGAGGTTGGTCAATGCCCACCCCTGCGCCTTCAAAGCGTCCACATATTTCCCCATCACCGTTTTTTTGTCTTCCGTGTGAACGGCTTTGAATTCTTGCGGGGTGCTGCCCCACACGACGGCGTTCTCCTTGACCGGAAGATTCATCGTGCTCCACGGAGGGGTGATGGGAACTGCTGTCACGTTCGGTTTCCCGCCGCACGCTGCCAGACAGAGAGCGATTAAGACTGCGCCAGTGAAAATTGAAAGGGGTTTTCTCATCTCAGGTTTTCCTCCAAATGTATTTGAGTGTGGTTGCGCTGCCCGTCATCAGCCGTTTTTTCAAGGACGTTTTCCCCCGGCCTGCTTCGCGCGCGGCGCAGGGGTTTGAGCTTGCTTCGGCGCGGCGGTTTGCATTTCGCTCGCGCCGTAAAGCGGCTGTTGCGGGTCGTGATAAAAGAGCGACGGGCGGGACGTGTCCGTGCCGTTCGGTGTGGCGTCGCGCACCCATGTGAACGTAAAGATGTTGACGTTTTGTTCCTTCAAGTCTTTCAAAACCTTCTGCCGCAACTCTTCGACTTCGGCGCGCGTGTCAAGCCTGTAAACCACGTCGTCGTTGATGCGTATGCCGTCGTCGTAGTATTCGAGCAGAATGCCTTTCGCTTTCAGCGGCTCGACGACGGTCTGCGTGAAATACTCGTCGGCGATTTTCGAGGCGCGGCGGAAAAGCGCCGGGTCGGACGAAGGAAACTCGACGACGTTGGAAACGTAAAAGCGTCGCTCCTCCGGATTCTCGCTGCTCGTCTCGACGCCTTTGCGCGTGACGGCAGTTTCAAAAATGACGAAAGCGTAGTTCTGCTCATCATCTTGCGCCCGCACGGCGGCGAGCGGCACCGTCATCAGCAGAACGACGAATAAAAGCAGCGAGATTTTTGCGTAACGGTTCATGCTTTTCTCCTTAGATCTGCTTGAAACTGTTGACGAAGGTCTTTAACTCCTGCCTGTACTTATCCCACGCTCCGGGCTGCGCGAACGTCAGCACGATGACCGGCTTCTTCGCTTTAATAATGTCAACGCTCCATTCGATGTTGTTGCCGTTAACTTCTCCCGTTCCGCTCACGGTATAAGTCGGCATTCCGTTAATCTCCGTCTCTTCCGGTTTGCCGTTGGTTTTCGAGCGCTTAATCATCCGGGCCAGTTCTTTGTCGAGGTCTTTGATGGCGGACTCAAAGCTCTGTTGCTGCGGCACCCAGAAGACCATCCGCAAAGTGTCGTCAGGGGAGGCGATCAGTAATTGCTCTCCGTCAGGTTTAACCGGCCATCCGGCAGGCGTCTCAAACTGAATCCCGGCGCTTTCATTCTTATAAATATTATCGCCGGAAGAGGACGCCGCCGATTGAGACGAAGAGCTGTTGGAAGAGGACGAGCTATTACTGTTTGAGGTGTTGCCGCCGTTCGAGTTGTTGCTGTTGTTCGAGTTGCTATTGGCGTTGTTGGAATTATTCGAGTTGTTGCCATTGCCGCCGCAGGCGAGAACCATCAGGCAGAGCAACGCGCAGGCCAGCAGCGAATTCAATTTTGTCATCATGGTCTCCTTCAGAGAAGTATGTGGTTGGCGTGCGAGTGAAGCCGGATAAAAATTCGGCAGGCTCAATCCGCGCGCAGATTCATAATGTCAATCGAGAGCAGGCGGGCTTGCTGCGGCTCTCAATCCTCCCTGTGGGCAGCGCAAACCGGTGGCTAGAGCTTGCGTTCGACTTCGGACGCGGTTTATACAACAAATTTCCGAATGAAGCTACTTTCTTTTGGCGGATATTTTTAGAGCAGGGCGGGTGCGTGGCTCGTCGAGTGCGGGATTTCAAGCGCGCGAGATGATAATCAAAGATGACGGGGCGAAGAGTCGGCTCGCCCGCGAAGGCTGCTCCCTTTTCAGCCTTCACGGATTTACAGGACTCTCCGCCCTTGCTTTCGTCATCCTCTGGGGAAACTTCAAAGCGAGTTCAAGAAGGCGAGCAGTTGATTTCGCTGCCCGTTCGTCAGAGCGTTGAAAGCGTTCCGCGCATTCACTGCCTGTGCCGCGTGACGCTGGACGGCCTCCTGCGCGTTGAAAGTCAGCCCGTCATGCATCAGGCGATTGCGAGTTCTCAAGCCCCACAAGGGAGCCGTGCGAATCATGTTGGCCGTCGCCGCGTAGTCGGGCGTGTTCAGAAACGGAATGCCGTCGCCCGTCCCTATGTTGTGCAAGAGAAAGTCGCTGTACGGATGCACGATCTTGTTGCCGAGCGCGAGCGGGACTGTGAACGTGCCGCCGTTAATCACAGAACCCGGCATCGCCGTCGTGATCGAAGCCGTGTGACACATCGCGCAGCCGACCTGTTGAAAGAGCGACTCGCCGCCGAGCACATCAGGCGTGATAAGCCCGCGCGCAGGAGCTTTCGTCGAGCGCATGAAATCCGCGAAGGCTCTCACGTCTGTGCCGTCATCCTCCGGCTCCGGCGCTGGATCATAGCCCGAACCGTAACCGACGAAGTGCCCGCTCGAAGTGTTCTCCGCAGGCAGCATCGGAGAGGTGATGCCCATCTCGTTGAGATAAGCGTCAGCCGAAAAAGATTCGAGACTGGCGTGCTGCGTCTTCCAGCCGAAGCGACCGATACGCGCCTCGCCGTTGCCTTCAAAGATCGGAACCATGATGGCCGTGCCGCGCACGTTCGCGGGCTGGCTGTCACGGATGGCGAGCAAGGTCGAGTTGGCTATCGCTTCAATGAAGCCCGCGCCGAGCGTGTTGGTCGAGAGGCGGAAACTTCGCGTGTTGTCGGTCGCGGCCACCTGTTCGACGATGTCCGGATAGGTCGCGCGCGAATGCGTCAGCGAGCCGCCCAGCGATTCAAAGAACTCGCCGTTGAACGTGCGCCCCGTGCGATGCTCGGCCACCTGGCTCGCGCCGCCCGTGACGACGCTCTGATGACACTCACGACAGCTCTGCGCGTTGTAAGTCGGCCCGATACCGTCTGCGACCGTCTCGACCTCTTCAAAGATAAACCGGTCGTCGTTGAACGAGCGGAGCGCGATCACGTTGTCTCCGTTGAGAGTCTCGAAAGGAGGTCCTTGAATCGTGTAACCGTTTGTCAGATTGTCAAAGCCTGTCGGAGCTTCCATCGGGCGGCCTGGCCGATCTTTGCTGACATCACGGCTCTGGCTGTTGTTGAAGCTTGAGATGTCTTCATTCTCGATGATGCCGTTGTGAGTAAATCTTTGGCGGCGCACCTGGTCAACGGACGGGACTGTGTTTGCTCCGTCCTGACTGTGCACTTTGCCTGTGAATGTGGCGGCGAGCGCGAAGGCCGTCACGAACAGCGCGACGACCGTCAGTTTCAATTTCTTCATACTACCTCCTTGCCCGCGTCCGACACGTGAGTCATTGAAGCGGGGGAACGAACTGTTTTGTGCTGCCTGTCCGGTAGGTGTTTTAAAGCCCTTCGTCGCAAGTCCTGCGTCTCGAACTGAAGCGATGCTTGGCAACAGTCATTCCACTGTGAAGCGGTGAGGCCGTCAGTCGCGCCCTGAGATGTCTTAAACCCGTAAGGTGTAAATGGTTAGCTCGAAAAGCGGTCTCTCACACGTTCCCATCACATGTGACAAAACCGGACATCAGGCGGGATGAAGAAGCCGAGGCTGCGTGACAATAATGAGCAGGAGACAGCTCAAATTTGAAATTTGAGGACGAATCTTGCGGATCGTCCTCTTCGGACGATGCGGGCAGGGACAAGCCCTGCCCCTCCAGTTTTATCTAGTGCACTCCAGGATTGCATTTTGAATATTGGATTTTTCATTCCTTGAGCGGGAGTCGAATGGAGAAGGTAGAGCCACGCTGCGGCTCGCTTTCGAGCGTCACATGACCGCCGTGTCTTTCGATAATCTCTTTGACGAGCGGGAGTCCCAAGCCCGTGCCGACTGTGTCCGATTGCGCGTCGCGTTCGAGGCGATAAAATTTTTCAAAGACTCGCTCCTGCGCTTCTTTCGGAATCCCATAACCCTGATCGCGCACATAGACGCAGAGCTGCGCGTCCGTCTTCGCCGTGCCGATCTCTATCAACGAATCATGCGGGCTGTACTTGATTGCGTTGCTTAACAGATTATTGACGGCCTGCGTCAACAGTTGCGCGTCGCCGAAGATTGTGACAGACGGCTCATCCAATCTCACATCGAGGCGAATTCCCTTTCCCGCCGCGAGATGTGTGTGCGCTCTCGCGCATTCGGCGACCAGTTGATTGACGACGACGGGCTTGCGCGTCAAAGTCTGCGCGCCCGATTCGATTCGGGTCACGTCGAGATAACGCCTGATGAGGTCGTTCATCCGCACGGCTTCGGAATAAATCATGCCAAGCATCTCCTGCGTCTCATCCTCCGAGACGGGACACTTGAGCAAGAGATCGCTCAAGCCTTGAATCGAAGTCAGAGGCGTGCGCAATTCATGAGAGACAAGCTGTAAGGTTTCAGCCTTGACTCTTTCAAGCTCTCGACGCTTGGTGATGTCGTTGATGATGATGATAAGGCCGACGGCGCGCGGACGTTCTGGCAGAAGAGAGCCGTCGTCTTCCGGCTTGAGTTCGATTGACGGATGATCGCTCGCGACGACTTGAGAAAATTGGAGCGTATAAAAACGGCCTTCGCGTGTTAACAGCTCGACCTCCAACAAGACGCTCCGACCGTTCAAGACCTCGCGCATGGTTTCGCGCAAACCGTCCATGTCAATTATCCCGCGCTCGACGAAAAGCTCCGTCAAACTTTTGCCCGTCAGCGAATCCGTTTCGCGCGCGTCCCAGAACGAGAGGGCGGAAGGATTGGCGAAGACCACCTGTCCCGTGATGTCCGCGACCAGCAGCCCTTCGGTCATGCTGGTAAAGACGCGATTCATGAAACCGATGCGCGCGATGAGATGCGCCGTGATGTCATCAACCGCGCGCAGCTTCCAGATAATGTTGTGCGGCAGGCTGACTGGAAGCGCGCGATGTTGAAGCCGCGCGCTGCGCTGTGTGGCTTTCAATTCCGCAGCCAAACCCGTCGAGAATTCCGCGATTAACTTTCGCTCGCTCTCGGAGAAAGGCTCGCCCGCTTTTCTCTTGACGAGCAGCAGGCCGAACTGCTCCGCTTCATCCATGAGCGGCGAACGAAACGAAGCCGATGAAGCTTCATCGTAATCTCTCTCGCCGTTTAAGCCGGACAGCTTTTCTACTTCATCCGGCACGCGTCCCGTAAAGGCGACGAGGCGTAGCTTTTGACTTGATGGAGTTTTCTGAAAGAGCGCGACCATCTCGGCTCTCAAGATAGAGCCGAGAAAGGAGAGCGGCGTCTGGAAAGAATCTTCCGACATCGTGTGAGACATAAAGCTCTGCTCAATCTCCGTCAGCGTCTCAAGCTTGCGATCAAGATCGCGGCTCGCGTTGACCGAGCTATTGAGAAGGAGCAGCGGCACGACTGAAAAAAATCCGGTGAGCATCGGCGCGATTGGCGGGATGATGTAGTGATGACTGAAAACGTAAAGGCTGCCGAGGAGGATGAAGGCGAGGAGCGCGAAGAGGCTCAAGAGAGCGCGCCAGCCGTCGAGCAGGAGGATGATGACGCAAGCGGCGAGTATCACAAGAAGCGCGATTGAGAAGCTGAGCCAGTCTGCGAGCGGCCTCAGCCACGCGCGGCGTCTGATCGTCTCAATCACATTGGCGTGAACCTCGACGCCGGGCATGCCAATCCCGCTCGCGCCCGCTCCGCCATATGAGATGAAGGGCGTGATGCGCGTGTCGCCCATCGTTTGCGCGACCGCGCCGATGAGCACGATCTTGTTCGTGAAGGTCTGAGACGGGACGTTGCCGTTGAGGACATCCGCGATGCTGTAATAGGGAAATGTTTGCGGCGGGCCGAGATAGTTGATGAACATCTCGTTCGGGCGAATGATGCTCACGCCCGCGAGAGACGATTTTTCTGCTTCATCATGAATCGCAATCTCATATTGCCCCAGGCGAAGCGCGTCCTTCTGCTCCAAGACCTCGCCGGACGGAATCCCTTCGGCGACTCTCAGAGTCTCAAGGCCGAAAGCCCACAGACGCTCGCCCTTCGCGTCCGCTTTGCTGAGCTGGACTGTGCGCAAGACGCCGTCAACGTCCGGGTCTGCGTGCGCGTGGCCGACTGAGGCCGCCGCGTCTCTGATCTCCGGCAGAGGTCGCAGCCACGTTGACACGCCGTTTGCAGGCGACCCTTCGGCTTCGATGAGTTGCGCGGGTAAGACTACGCGCCCGTTGCGCCGGATGGCTTCGGCCAAAAGTTTATCGCCTGTGGCTTCGGAGCTTTCGGCGTAAATCACATCGAGGCCGACGGCGCGCGGGTTGGCGTCAGTCAGACGATCCAGCACGGAGGCCATCACGGAACGCGGCCACGGCCAGTTGCCGATCTGTTGCAAGCTCGCGTCGTCAATCGCCACGACGACGATGTCTGCGGGCGGAGGCGTCTCGCCGCGCAGGCGGAAGAGCATATTGGCGGTCGCGGCTGTGAGCGAAGGCGCGAGCCACGTCACGGCAATCACAGCCGAGAGGCTGAAGAGCAGAATCAGAATGATTGGAATGGCTTGTGATTTAAGGCGGCGCACTGTCTGAAAGCTCAGCCCGTTTCATCAGACGAGTCTTTCTCACCCGGCTCGTCCGCGTGCGAGAAATCGCCGTTGGAATCCAGATAACGATAGAGCGTGCGCCGGTTGATGCCGAGAGCTTCGGCGGCGCGCGATTTGTTGCCGTCCATCTCGGCGAGGATGAGCTGTATGTATCTGCGGTTCAGCTCGTCCAGATTCGGGCGGTCGTCAATCAGCGAGAGCGTGTGTTGCGCCGGGCGATTGAGAGTCTCGGGCGCGACCTGCCCGATGATGTGTTCCGGCAAGTCGCTGGCACGGACGAGATGGTTGCCGCAGATGGCGACCGCGTGCTCAATCGCGTTCTCTAATTCACGCACGTTGCCCGGCCAGGCGTAACGCGACAAAAGCTCCATCGCCTCGTCGCCGATCTGCATTCCTCTTCCGTACTTTTTGAGAAAATGCCTGACCAGCAGCTTGAGGTCTTCCGTCCCGCGCTCGCGCAAAGCCGGAAGCTTGATACGCAGGACGCTCAAGCGATAAAAAAGATCGACGCGAAATTCGCCGCGCTCGACGAGCCGTTCGAGATTCGTGTTCGTCGCTCCGATGATACGCACGTCCACCTTGCGCGCCTCGTGCTCGCCGACGCGCCTGACCTCTTTCTCTTGCAGGACGCGCAAGAGGCTCGCCTGCAAAGACGGACTCGTCGTGCCGAGTTCATCAAGCAGAATCGTCCCGCCGTTCGTGCTCTCGAACAGACCGGGACGGTCGGTGACCGCTCCCGTGAAACTCCCTTTGGCATATCCGAACAGCTCGGATTCAAGCAAAGTCTCTGTGAGCGCGCTGCAATTGAGAGCCGTGAAGGGACGAGCCGAGCGCGTGCTGTATTTGTGAATCGAGCGCGCGACGAGTTCTTTGCCCGTCCCCGATTCGCCTTCGATGAGGACGGTCGTGTCTGTGCGCGCGGCGTAAGCGACAAGCTTGTAAACGCGCACCATCTGCGGGCTGTGACCGATGAGGCCGGAGCCTGAAAGATGAGCTTCGCTTTCATCAATCGTGATTTGAGATTGACTGGCCGCGCGTTCGACGACCGCCAACACCTGTTCGACCGCGAAAGGCTTGGCGATGAAATCAACCGCGCCCTCCGAGATGGCTTCGAGCGCGATTTCCAGAGAGCCTTGCGCCGTCATTGCGATGACTTTGGTTTCGGGACTGAAGCGGCGAAACTCGCGTATCACATCGAGGCCGCCGACATCAGGCATGAAGACATCCGTCAAGACGACATCGAAGTGGTCGCGCTGTCCAAGCTCAATCGCCTCGCGCCCGCTCGCCACCGCCGCCACGTTGTAACCGCCGAGACGAAGCGGCACTTCCAGAGCCATCCGCGCGCCGCGCTCGTCGTCCGCGATAAGCACTCTGATTTTTTTGCTTTGGTTATCGAGCATCGATAAATCACACTGAGCCGGGCTGTAAAGCTTTCTTTGCGTGCTTTGCGTCTTCAATCTTTGCGGTCTTTGCGCTTAGAGTTCAACTTAACCGCAAAGAGCGCAAAGGGAAATCTCGCAAAGGGCGCAAAGAGATGCTCTATCTTTGATTCACATGAAATGTTCAGGGGTGTCGTCTGCCTCCGCCGCCGCCCTGATCTCCGGGGCCGTTGCCGCCGGGTGGTTGTGATGAAGGCGGATTGTTGCCTCCCGGCCCGTTTCCGGGGGCGTTCTGACCGCCGCCGTTTTGACCGCCGCCGTTATTCTGGCCGCCGTTATGGTTCGGGCCGCCGCCGACCGGCTCTCTGCCGCCGTTCGGTTCTCTATCGGGCTGCATGCGCGGTGTGAAGCTATCGTTATTGCGACCGGGCTGAAAGTTTGAAGGAGCTTCGGGAGACTCGGCCATCGGGACGCGCGTCTTCTGTCCCGGCTCCAAGATGACGGGCATCTCCGGCGCTTTCAAGCCACTGACGGCCACTTGGCCTTCATGCACGAAGACTTGAGTCTCTTTCTCAGACACCAGCACGTCGAAGAGCGTTCCGCGCACAGCGATGACCGCCGTCGGCGTGTTGACGCGATACGGATTCGGACGCCCGCCGACTTTTTCAATCTTGATGCGCGTCTTGCCGCGCAGCACATTAAAGATGGTTCGCGGCGACTTCGACAAATCCGTAATCTCGACGGTCGTCTTTTCGCCGATGATCGCCTGCGAGCCGTCCGTCAATCCCAAGACCAGCCGCCCGCCCTTCGCGGTCTTAATCACATCGCCCGCGACCAACTCGTCATTGACGCGATAGTCAACCTTGACAAACGCCGGTTGCCCTTGCGCGCGCCGCTCGATCTCGACCGCGCCGTCGCTGCTCAGGATTCTGGCCGAGACTAAAGTCTGTGGCCGCACGCTGATTGAGACCAGCACGACGATGCTTGAGATCAAAAGGAAGGTGACGGTTGCTCGCTTGAATCGCATGATTTCCCCTACCGAGTTAGACGCACAGAGTCCGAGGCTAATCTTGCAGCCCACCAAACGCCTATCAAATATCATACCATCATAAGATATTACAATCCGTCGGGCAAAGCGCACACAAAACGCTGTGCCGGTTCTTCAAATTAGCTCAAGAGCCTGATGGCGTGTGACAGAATTAACCGGAAGCTGGCGCGGGCGGCTCACGCCGTTGTGACAAAACTGCGCAGTCGTGTGTGCGGCGCGTCCCGCGAAAATGGTTTCGAGATAAATTTTTTCGAGGCAAAACTGTTTCAGATACACAGGAAGAAGCGACGGCGCGGGCGTCCGTGTCGCGCACGCTCAAGGCTTGCGGCCTGCGGATTGCTACTAGCTCACGCGAGCTTTTTTTCGTCGGCGCGTGTAGCCCTTTTTACTCTTTCGCGCGTGACTCAAGAACTAGAGCCGCGATGATATTCAGTTGGAGGCAGAGGTGACTTGGCATGATGCTGAGGACTATGAAGAGGGGCTAACTTCATGGTATAAACGGCCAAGTCATCTGTGCCTCCTATCCTTTTTTATCCCCTCAACAAATTATCAAAATCGCTTAACCGACTAAAGCGTAGAGCACAGGGAGAAATGATGAAACAGAACTTTTTGATGAACCGTCGAGACCTGTTGACGAGAGGATTCAAGGCCGCCGCCGCGCTCTCGCTCGGCGCGATGGCTTTGAAGACCGGAGGCAATTTCGATCCTTTCGCCTCGAAAGCTCTCGCCAGGGTTCCTGACGGCGCGCTCGATTTCGCCGCGACAGAGCCTTGCGTATTAACCTGCGCGTCAACGCTCGGGCCTTGCTATTTCTCGACGGGACTCGTCCGGCGAGACATCACCGAAGGGAAACCCGGCCTGCCGACGCGTCTCGCTTTTCGCATCGTCAACGCAGACACCTGCGAGCCGATCTCGAACGCTTCGATTGACATCTGGCACACGGACAACAACGGCATCTACTCCGCTCCGATCAGCACGTTCTGCAACGGCTCAGACCCGGTCGTGCAAACGCAGAGGTTCGGGCGCGGGATTCAGAACTCGGACGCCAACGGCTGGGCTTACTTCGACTCGTTCTATCCGGGCTGGTACTCTTCGCGCACGACGCACATCCACGCCACGATTCGGATCGGCACGACGGCCATCGTCACGACGCAGTTCTTCTTCGCAGACCGCGTGAGCGAGTTCGTCTACCGCAGCCATCCGAACTACTCGACGCGTCCGAATCGCGACACGACCAACGCCACAGACAATGTCATCGGCGGCGCACTGACGCGCGTCGTGCCTTTTCTCTTCAGCACGCGGCTGGTTGATAACAAATACTTGCAGGCGACCAGGGTCATCGGCATTCGCACGACGGCGACGACTTGCAACGCTTGATGAAAGGAGCAAAGACAGGTGAAAAAAATTAAAGTTTCAAACCTATTTTCTCTGCGCGCGGCGTGCGCCGTCGCGGCGATGCTCGTGCTGGCCGCCGCCTCGTTTGCTCAAATCAAGCTGCGTAATGTAGTGGACTACGATGGTGACAGCAAAGCTGACATCGCTATCTTTCGCCAGAGCGATAACACCTGGTACATCTTGAAAAGCAACGGCACAGGCTCTATCTCTCAAGCCTTCGGCTCGCTTCACACCGACACGCTTGCGCCCGGCGATTACGACGGCGACGGCAAAGGCGACATCGGCGTCTGGCGTTACAGCAACGCGACCTTCTACTATCTCGAAAGCGGTGCTTCGACCGTCAAGGCCAGAACGTGGGGCGTCATCGGCGACGAGATCGTCGAGCGCGATTATGACGGCGACAACAAAACGGATTTCGCGGTCGTGCGGCGCACATCGGGCAACATGTTCTGGTACATCTTACAAAGCACGGACGGCACGCTCCGCGCGCAGCAGTTCGGCCTCTCGACCGATTTGGCTGCTCCGGCGGATTACGACGGCGACGGCAAGTTTGACATCGCCGTTCAGCGCAGCGCGAGCGGCGTCTCGACCTTTTATATTCAGGGGAGCATGTCAGGCTTTTACGGCGTACAGTGGGGACTCGGCACAGACCGGATTGCGACGGGCGATTACGACGGCGACGGCAAAACAGACCTCGCCGCCGTGCGTAACAACGGCACGACGCTGGACTGGTACATTCTGCAAAGCACGAACGGGCAGCTTCGTTACGCCAACTTCGGAGCGGCGGACACGGACACGCCCGTGCAGAACGATTACGACGGCGACAACAAAGCCGACATCGCCGTGTGGCGCGACAACAGCGCGACCTTTTACATCTTGAGAAGCATGGACGGCGTCGTCCAACAGACGCAATGGGGATTCAGCACCGACTCTCCCATCGCGGCTTACGACACGCACTAAAACAGCGCGCGAAGATTTTCGCTTTTAAGAAGCCATGTAGAAAAGCGGAGGCATGAAAAGTCCCGTCAGGGACAGTCTGAAAATAGCCCAGCGATTTATCGCTGGGAGAGAGCGTTGCAGAAAGATTGTGTCCCGTCAGGGACGATTGAAGCCTTACTCAGTCGTCCTTTGCAGGACTCTTTATTTGTCTCTTTCTGTTCCCAGCGATAAATCGCTGGGCTATTCTCACAGAGTCCCTTGCGGGACTTTTCAATCAGCTTCTAAGGACACGAGAGTTCTCTCTCGCGTCCTTTTTAATTTCGAAGAGCTTGGCTTTTAACTGCTTTGGCTGCTTCCCCGTCTGCCCTTTTTTCAGCTCTCAAGTTTTCCTCAAGTCGCTCGAAACCCGCATAAAATCTGCCTCAAAACGCAGTCTTTAATTTTCGCCGGACGGTCAAGGATTTCTCAAGCCGAATCCATATTCTCTTAGCATGCGAAGTTTTTCTTAAGCTTGAGGGAGGAAAAGAGATGAGGTCGAGAGCAGGTGAAACGGCGAAAAGATTTTTGGGTTTGATGTTCGTGCTGACGCTGGTGTGTGTCTCTTACGGGCAGGCGTTTGGCGCGGCGCGGCTCAGCCCGGCGTTGCAAAATCAACTTAACGGCCTCGCCAACAACGCTTCGGTTGGCGTGGTCATTATCAGCTTTAACGCTCCGAATGGTTTGACGACGAGTCATTTGAATGTCTTGCGCAGCGTCGGCATCACCAAAGGCGTGACGTTTCAAAAACTCGGCATGGTCGGAGCAGTTCTGACCGCCGGACAGATTCGCGCGCTGGCAAATAATTCGTCAGTGCGCTCGATCTGGTCAAACGACCGCCAAGCCTACTACATGAATCAGGCGCGGATGGTCGCGGGCGTTGATAACGTGCGGACGGACGCTGGGTTCACGTTTCGCAACGGCGGCTCGCCGGTGACGGGCAACGGCGATTTTTCGGTGCTCCTCATTGACTCGGGCGTTGACGCGACGCACGCAGACCTGCCTTACGGCACGAAGATTATTCAGAACACACAGCGCGTCGTCTCGACCGATGCGGGCAACACGGGCATCACGGTCGCAGGTATTCCGCTCAACGGTTTCACGCCGTCGGTTTCGCTCGAAGGCGTTCCGAACACGGACAACGTCGGACACGGCACGCACTGCGCGGGCATCATCGGCGGCCTCGGCAGCCATTCGGGCGGAGTTTATTCCGGCGTTGCGCCGGGCGTGAAGATTGTCGGCTCGGGCGGCGGCGCGGTGATTCTGGTTTTGGATGCTCTGGCCGGATGGGAATACGGACTGTCGCATCAGGACATCTACAAAATTCGCATCATCAGCAACTCTTACGGCCCTCTCGGCGGCGGCCAGTACGACCCCGAACATCCGTTCATGATCGCCGCGAAAAAGGCTCATGACCTGAACATGTCGGTGGTCTTCGCGGGCGGCAACGACGGCGCGGCGAAGGATACCTTGAGTCCTTACGCGCAAGCCCCGTGGGTCATCGGCGTGGCCGCCGGAACAAAGGACGGCATGCTCGCGGACTTTTCATCTCGCGGACTGCCGCGCGAAGAACGCCTCAGCGACGGCAATCCACTGAACGACAACGAAGCTCCGACTTTGACCGCGCCGGGCAACGGACGCTTTTTCGCGGGCAGCCTTAGTCGTTACGGCTTCACTTCCGACATCGTTTCGGTTCGCGCCTCGACCAACTTGACGGCCAACGGCCTCAACGCCGACGCGGAGCTGCCGCCCGGCATGATTCCCTTTTACACGCAGATTTCCGGCACTTCGATGGCGACGCCGTTCACGGCTGGCACTATCGCCTTGATGCTCGACGTTGACCCGACCTTAACGCCGGACGAGATCAAACAGATTCTCATTGACACGGCGACGAGAATGCCGGGTTATCAGGACTTTGAAGTCGGCGCGGGCTACATCAACTCTTACGCGGCGGTTGATAAAGCTTTCAATCGCTCGAAGGCTTACAGCAATTTCTCGAACCCGACCTTTAACACAGTGTTCGGCGAAGAACGCCCCGCCGCGCAGGGCTTCCACATTGATTTCAGCCCCGAAGTTTCAGGACAGAACTCGACCAACGCGACGGCTTTCACGGTTGAGCCGAACATGAACGTGCTCGACGTGTTTGCGACCGTGGACAATCTGGTTGGAGCGGGAACGGGAAATCTGGTCGGCATCAGAATCACTTCGCCGAGCGGAGTCAATTACTCGACCGCGATTGAGTATCCGGTCATCGGCAGCTCGGCTCGTGAGATCACCGTGCAGAATCCCGAAGCCGGAACCTGGCATTTGGAAGTTCGCGGCGCGCGAGGTTTGACCGCCGCTCCGCAAGCCTCTTCTCCGATACAGATCGCTTCGCCCGGCCCGGTTGACGGCAACGTGACGCAGGTCAAGTACATTCTGCCCGTCATCGCGGACATTCAGGGACATCAACAACAGACGCAGATCGAAGCCGCGCTCAAGAATCGCGTGATCGACACCTTCGCCGACGGCACTTTCCGTCCCGACGTGACGGCGACGCGCGAAGATTTGGCTCGCTCATTGGTCTTGAACACGCCGCTTCGTCAATCAATCGCTTCGACGCCGAGGTTCACGGACGTGTCGGGCGAGATGGCGCGAATCGCGGAAGCGGTGACGGCCAACGGCTCGACGCTTCGTGATTACAATTTCGTGCCCGGAGGAATGATGAGCGCGAACGGAAACCAATTCAATCCGGCTGCTTCAATCAACCGGCTCGATCTGGCGGTCGCGCTCGTGCGTGCGCTCGGACACGACGCGGAGGCACGCGCTCTGAATGGTCAGCCGGTGATGTGGAACGGCTCCGAGCTTTCGGACGACGCGCAGATTCCGCCCGCGCTTCGCGGCTACGTGCAGATAGCCATTAACGACGGACTGTTTGAAGCCTATCCGGCGCAGGTCGTTCAGACCGGGCCGGGACAGTTTCAAGTCCTGCCGGGGCCGCGCTTTGAACCGGCGACGACGGTGACGCGTGCCACGTTGGCCGTCAAGCTCAACCAGTATCGCCAGCTCTTTGTAATCGGCGGATAAGTCGCGCGGACGCTCTTGAGGGATGAGAGACAAGCTGTTTCTCATCCCTCAAAACTTTCTCAAGTCTGCCTCAAGTTGAAAAATTCAGAGGGTCAAGCATTTCTCAAGAGGCAGCATTTAATCTCGTCGGCAGTTAGTTAAAAATTTCCAAAAGGAATAGCGCGGAGGAGCAAAATGAGAGTGAAGGCTGAGAAATTGACGAGGAAAGCGGGCTACGGCATTGTCACCGCACTTCTGGTTTTTTCATTTATCATGGCGAGCGTTTATCTGCCGTTGAGAACGGCGAAGGCTTCGTCGAACAATCCGGCGGGCGCATCGCTCGGCAATATGTACGGTCGTCCCGCTCCGCAATACGACTTGAATCAGGCGAGCGGATTGACGAATCTGAGGCAGGCCACAGGCCAGCAGCAGGCGGCCTTGCAAGCTCTGAAAACATCTTCCGCCGCGCCGAACATGACGGCACGCTGGAACGACTTCGGCGGCTCGCCCGATGTCCTTTATGATTTCGCCAGCCAGCCTTACACGGGCACGCCGGAGCAGGCCGGACGCGCCTTTTTAGCGCAGAACGCCGCGCTCTTCGGCATCTCGAACGCCAACGACTTGCAGCTCTTCAGTCAGACGCAGGCTTTGGGCGGCTATCTCTTGCGCTTCAAACAGACTTTTAACGGCGTGGATGTCAAAGACGGCGGCGTCGGCCTCGTCTTGAACGGCAACAAGCAGGTCGTGATGGCTTCGGGGCCGTACTTCCGCGATGTCAATGTCAACACGACGCCGACGCTGACCGCGACGCAGGCGGCTTCGGCGGTGGACGCCGATTTGAATCGCTATCATTCCAATTTGCTTGATTCGCTGAGCAGCATTTACGGCCCCGCCAATCAACTCTTGAACCAACAACTCGGCGCGATCAACAACGAAGCGCCGCGCCTCGGAATTTATCCGACGGCCAATGGTTATCGCCTGGTCTGGAAGGTCGCGCGTTTTTCGACCAATCCGTTCGGCGCGTTTCTTTACATGATTGACGCGCAGACGGGCGAAATCGTTTCGCGCCAAGACTTCGTCGAATTTCAACAAGCTCTGCCGCTCACGGCTGACATCTATCCGAAGTATCCGACCATCACGCCTGAGCTGAAAGACCAGAGCATCATCAGCGATTGCGGCGGCACGCCCTGCGGTCAGGAGCGCGTTCAGCTTCGCAACTTCGACCAGACGAACGCCGTGACGGGCATCAACGGGACGTTGACGGGAACGCACGCGCTCGTCAACAACGTGCTCGCCACCAAGCAGCCGTTCGCGCAGGCCGCGATGGGCACATGGCATTTTCGCAATGACAATCCGGCGGGGTTTGAAGCTCGCACCAACGAGCAGGATCAGTTTGCAGAACCCGCCGAGCATCAGGACGAAATCAACTCGTTCTTCTTCGTCAACTACTTGATCGAATACGTTGATTACCTGCACGTCGCTGGCGACAACACGACCATCGGCGGCGGCGCGTTCCCGGACGATTATCCGAACAAGACCGTGCCGCTTCCGGCGACGGTTCACATGCCGAACTATTATCTGGCGGTCGCGGCCTCGAACGGTCAGCTTCCCAGCCCGACCGACCCGGACTTGCGCTTGAAAGCTCTCGGCATGGACAACGCTTTCGCCGTCCCGGCTTCCGCGCTCTTCGAATCACTGACCGGCGTCAAGATGCCCGTCGTGATTAATCCGACCTTTTACGGTCACGGCTATCTCTTGAACGACCTCGCGCTCGAAGGAACTGTGCCGTATCACGAAGGCATGCATTCGGTGACGACTCCGATTGCCGGACTCGAAGGCACGCCCGAAGGCGGCGCGATGAATGAGGGTCAGGCAGACATGTGGGCTTTCACGATTACCAACAATCCGTCGCTCGGCGATTACGTGGTCAACGCCAAAGGCTACCGCGACCGCGCACGCTCGCGTGGCAAAGACCCGGACTCGATTGCTTACATTCGCAGCGCACGCTCGACCTTGAAATACTCTGACATCGGAACGCTCTTTTATCCCGATTCAACTGACTTGACCGGCGCGGCCATTCCGGCTCACTACGATTTTGAAGTTCACTATGACGGCGAGATTTTCATGTCCACGATGTGGGACATCCGCGAGATGCTCAATCGTGAATATCCGAGCACGGCGAACTACCGCCGCCCGCAGCCGAAAGACGGCGCGCCGCAGAAAGTCATCACGCAGGGCACGAACATTTTCGAGCGCGACTTTTTAGGCGCGATGTACGTCCTCGGCACGACCGCGCCCGACACTTATGTCAAATCGCGTGACGCGATGATCGTCGCAGACCAACTGCTCTATCCGTCGGACTCGACCAACCCGGACTCGCCCGGCAAGAACCGCGCGCTGATCGAGCAAGTCTTCGCGGCGCACGAGCTGGGCATCAACGCTCTCGAAGTCAACGGAGGCCGCGCCACGATCTCGACGCAGGTCACGGACTTTGCGGGCAACCAGGCGGCGACGGCTGTTCCTTCAAACATCCAGGTTGATTCGGCCAGCCCGCGCTCCTTGCGCGTCTCTTGGGACGCAGTGGGCGGCGCAGTCGCTTACGAAGTCTTGAAGCGCAAGCTCGGCTTTGAGAATCGCCGCCAGCCAAACGGCAAACGCGAATTCTCGGACGGCGACGCTTCGACGACGGGCTTCCGTCACGTCGCATACGTTGACGGCAACCAGCTTTCCTACGTTGACAAAGGAGCAGTCCACGAAGTGTTCGCGCCCGAAGGCTTGAACGATCTCTTCGATAGCGAATACGTCGTCCGCTCAATCGGCAGGAACTCTACGGGACAGCTCGGCTGGTCAAACCCGAGCGGCTCATCGCACGCCATCAGAGCGACGCAGGATTTGACCTCGCAGTTTGACTCGACCATCTCGAACATCGCTTATGCGAGCGGCGTGATGGCGTTCGATAACACGCTGACCAACGCGCGCGGCGCGCTGAGCATGGACAGAACCGCTTACGGCCCCGTGCAGATGCAGATCATGAGCATCTCGAACCCGACCGTGACGGTCAGGAATGCGGATCAGGGCAACAACATCTTCATCTACAACCAGACCTTGCCATACGGCTCGACCTCGTCAGCCAAACGGCTTCAGTTCAACGACCCGTCGGCCACGCTCTTCACTTTCGACGCGAAGATAACGGCGGGCGCGCTCTTCGGCACGACCATCGGCATGGGCAGCCAGAATCCGGACGGCACGTCGAACCCGCCGCCGCCCGTTACCTATTCGGTTTTCCACGAAGACAAGACGGGTCAACTGGTGGTCGGAGAGCCGTCAAACTTTGTGACCGGCAGCCCGTCGCCAACCTACGGCGATCCTAATTTCAAAGGCATCACCTGGGACGACATCGAAGTCGTCACGAAGTCCGACGCACAGTTTATCGACGCGACCCTGACGGCAACTCTCAGTGCGCGCGACCTTGACCTTGAACTGCGGACGGTGGACGGACAAGTGATCGCGGAATCCGCCGGGCCGACGGCGACCGAGCATATACTGGCGGCGGTTCAACCCAACACGCACTATTTCTTACGCGTCAGGGGTTGGGCGAATGCTCCTTGCCAGTACAGCATCAGCAGCGACCAACTGTTGCCGAACGGCTCTGCGAACGGCAACGCCGGAACACGTACCGTCGGCGGCAGCGGCCTCGGCAGCGGCCCGAGCAATCCGCCCTCGCCCTTAACCAGAATCGTGCGCTTTACCGTCAATCCGATAACCCGCACCGTCACGGCTCAGTTAGTCACCAGATAGTCGTTGACGATTCACATGAAAAGGGATGAGGCCACAGGGCTTCATCCCTTTTTTTCTTTGCGCCTTTGCGCCTTTGCGGGAGATTATATTCCCGCAAAGATGATTGATTACAAGAAAATTTTCGAGCCACGCAATCGCGGCATTCTGCTCGACGTGATTGTGTTCGTCATCAATTCGTTGTTGATGATTATTCTCGCGCGGCTTTTCGCGCGGCTCACGCACGAGGTCAGAGAGGACATCACGGCTGAAACTCTGGTCGCGCTCTTTTGTTTGGGCTTGGCTCTGTTGTCGCCCATCGGAGCGTTGCTCAAACGCAGGGGCGCGCACATGCGGAATCCCGATCTCAATACCGGCGCGGTCGGCTGCTTCTGGCTTCCTTACTTTTTGTCGCAGTGTATGTTTCTGCTCTTTGCGGGATTAATGCTCGCAGAATTAGTGAGACTGATTTCCGGCAGGGAGGAGGCCGCGCGCGGGCTTTTCGCGCCGCTCTTTTTCGGGATTCCATTGCTCGCGATTATCAACACGCTGGTCTTCTTCTTCTATTTTATGAAGCCGAAGCGCGAGCCTCTGTTCAAGTTCTTGGAGTCGCCGCGAGCCGAGCTGTGCGGTGACATCTCTCTTTTTCTCAACCTCATCGGCTATCAGATGTTGTGGCTTTACTTGATGACTGAGCTGCCGAAGGATTACAGCGGCACATTCGACCGGCTCTTCACGTTCGGCTTCACGGCCTTGCTCATCTACGTGCCGCCGCGCCTTTTTTATCTCATCGAAAACAATCGCCCGCACGCGTGGCTGATGATGCTGCTCGCCAATTCGCCCATCATCCTGCGCCTCTTGCTGGCTTAAAACTTTTGAAGACGAATGCCTGCTGTCTACAATAGTTGACACCCGTGCGCTCAAACTGTCTTTGCGCGTCAACACTCTCGCCCGTCTGTTTTCAAAGCTGACTGCGCAAAGATTAAGCAAAGTCGCGGCGCGCCTCGCGTGCGGAGCAATGGCATACACGTTGCTTCTCAAGATGAACAGAGCGGCCTGCTTCCCACAAAGTAGGCCGTGATTCTACGCAGAAGCGGGCAGCAGACAACCCCTCTCTGGCTGCCCGCTTTGTCTTTTAACGGGTTATCTCTTAACCGCGGAATCATATCCATCTAGTCGTTGCTTGCGCGCCCGCTAACTTCCCGCTTACACTCGCTCCCTGTT
>DASWRG010000120.1:0-10071 GCA_036403295.1 Pyrinomonadaceae bacterium | reverse complement strand
TGTGGCTGACCCGGATGTGCAGCAAGTGCGTGGCCCGGACTTGAAACTGCCTCCGATTCCGAATGCGGCCTTGCCAGTTCCGCCAAGTCTTGATCTGGACAAGCAGTTGGCGAAAATAGATAACAGCCCCTCGCCGTATGGGATGCCGAACTCCACTTCGACGACACCATCGAACGGGACGGGCACGGGCGGCGGTCTTGGCAATGGGAGCGGGCTAGGCGCAGGCTCAGGTGAAGGCGGAGGCTTGGGTCCCGGCAGAGGCGGCAACACCGACGGTGATTATAGACACATGGGCGGCGGCGGCACCGGTGGCGGCGGCACCGGAATTGATTACGGTAAAATTTTCAAGCCCAATGAGGTAGAGCAGAAGGCGCGCATCCTCCAGAAGCCTTCGCCGGAATACACGGAAGAGGCTCGAAAGAATCAGATCACCGGGACCGTCACACTGCGGATGGTGTTCTCGTCATCGGGAGCGGTGACGAACATCCGCGCCTTGAGCAGTTTGCCCTTCGGCTTGACGGAAAAAGCGATTGCCGCCGCGCGTCAAATCAAATTCACGCCCGCGATGAAAGACGGGCGAGCGGTGTCGCAGTACATACAGGTCGAGTACAATTTCAACATCTACTAAGTAGATTTCAAAACTCAAGCACTGCTTAGCTCAACTCTTTGCGCCTTCAGTTTTATCTTTGCGCCTTTGCGTGAAACCGGCTTTTCATGCAAAGGCGCAAAGAAACGAAAGCAGGAGGCGCAAAGAATTTTGTGAGAATCTCTTTTGCCTGCAAGCTCTTCATCCTCGCGCGTTCAAGGAGAGTAGGAAAACTGAAATTCTGTGGTTGATGAGGAGATTGTTATGCGCCGAAAAAATTTTCTCTTGAGCGCGCTCTTGCTGGCAACCTGCGCCGTGAGCCTGCTCGCGTTTGGCCGTCCTGAAGAGTCAAAACCGAAGCAAGCGGAAGCCGATGCCACTTCGGGCGCGCTGGAGGTCGTCGGCAAAGACGGCAAGCCTGCTGGCATGTGCCCGCTCAAGCACACCGATGTCAAAGCCGAGATCAGCGGCTTTCTCTCACGCGTCGTCGTCACGCAGGAGTTCGAGAATCCGTTCAAGGATAAGATCGAAGCCGTCTACACTTTTCCTCTGCCACAGGCCGCCGCCGTTGACGACATGACCATGCGCGTCGGCGAGAGAATCGTTCACGGGCGCATCCTTCGCCGTCAAGAGGCGCAGGCCGTTTACGATGCCGCGCGCAACGCGGGCCAGGTCGCCAGCCTCCTCGATCAAGAGCGGCCAAACATCTTCACGCAGTCGGTCGCCAACATCATGCCCGGCGAAAAAGTCACCATCGAAATCAGTTACGTCGAAACCTTGAAATATGAAGACGGAGCTTACGAGTTCGTCTTTCCGATGGTCGTCGGGCCGCGTTACAACCCGGGCGCGCCGACAGGACAAAAGGGCGGCGGCTTTTCTCCCGACACGACGCAAGTGCCCGACGCTTCGCGCATCACGCCGCAGGTCGCGGCGGCGGGCACGCGCGCCGGTCATGACATTTCTCTCGAAGTGAATTTGGACGCGGGCGTGGCGATTGATGAGATCAAAGCTACCTCGCATGAGATAGAGGTTGAGAAACAGGCTTTGAGCCGTGCGCGTATCGCGCTCAAGGATCGAGAGACGATACCGAACAAGGATTTCGTCTTGAAATATCAGGTCGCGGGACAGAAAGTTCAGGACGCGCTCTTGACGCACAGCACGGGCAAGGGCGGCTTCTTCACTTTCATATTGCAACCGCCCGAGCGCGTGACCGCCGAAGATGTGATGCCGAAAGAGCTTGTCTTTGTGCTCGACACGTCAGGCTCGATGGAAGGCTTTCCGCTTGAGAAGGCCAAAGAGACGATGAAGCTCGCGCTCGACAATCTCTATCCGCAGGACACTTTCAATCTCATCACTTTCGCGGGAGACACGGCGATTCTTTTCCCGCAGCCAGTGCCCGCGACCAAAGAGAATCTGCAAAAGGCGCAAAAATTTTTGGAGACGCGAGAGGGCGGCGGCGGCACAGAGATGATGAAAGCTATCAAGGCCGCGCTCGACCCGTCGGACGCGCAGGATCATGTCCGCATCGTGTGCTTCATGACTGACGGTTACGTCGGCGACGACATGACGATTATCGGCGAAGTGCAGAAACATCCGAACGCGCGCGTTTTCTCGTTCGGCATTGGCAGCTCGGTCAATCGCTTCCTGCTCGACAAGATGGCGGAAGAGGGGCGAGGCGAAGTCGAATACGTTTCGCTGACTGATGACGGCTCGGCGGCGGCGCGTCGCTTTCATGAGCGAGTTCGTAATCCGCTCTTGACTGACATCTCTGTTGATTGGAACGGCCTGAGCGTCGCTGACGTGTATCCGAAACGGATTCCCGATTTGTTCGGAGCTAAGCCTGTGATTTTGACGGGCAGATACACGGGCAGCGGCAAGGGCACGATCAAGCTCAAAGGCATGATGAGCGGCAGGGAATTCACACGAGAGATTCCGGTCGAATTTCCTGACAACGAAACTCGTCACGACGTGCTGGCGACTTTGTGGGCGAGGACGCGGATTGACGATTTGATGAGTCAGGATTGGAGCGGCATGCAACAGGGCGCGCCCAAGCCCGAAGTGCAGGAGACGATCACGCAGCTCGGCCTCGAATACAGATTGATGACGCAGTTCACTTCATTCGTCGCGGTCGAAGAGATGACGGTCACGGACGGAGGCCAGCCGCGCAAGATTGAAGTTCCCGTCGAGCTGCCCGAAGGCGTGAGCCGCGAGGGCGTCTTTGGCGAGAAGGATGAAGAAACGGGAGCCTCTAACTTTAATCTGCGTAACAATCCACAGCCTGCGGTGCTGTCTAAATCCGTGAGCGTCAACCGGAAGAATAAGATGATTCGGCGGCCAGCCAAAGAAGCTCCGCCGCCGAAGGGGAGGAGCGGAGGAGGCGCAGGAAACGGTCAGGGCGCGGGGATGATGGCAAACGCGAATGTCTCGGCTGACATGACGGTTGACGATAGGAGCGACGGCCCGGCGCGTCTCTCGCCGAAAGAGCGAAAGGAGCAAGAGCTTTTGGCGAAGCTGCATCCGTCAATCGCCGCCTTGATCGAGCGCATCAAAAATAAGAAGGCGCGGGCGGGCGCGGACGAGGCGAAGTTCGTGCGCGACAACAAAGCGGAGATTCAAATCTGGCTCACGGACAAATCAACGCCTGTGCTTGAAGAGTTGAAGAAGCTCGGCTTTGAAATCGTGCTCGACCCGCAGTCCGCGAAGCTGGTCATCGGGCGCATCCCGTTGGATAAACTGGCGGCTCTCGCGGAGTTGAAAACGGTGGTTTATATCTCGCCGCAGATGTCTAACTAGAGAACGAGTCTCACGCAAAGGCGCAAAGAAGACAATCAAGTTCTTCTTTGCGCCTTTGCGCCTTTGCGTGAGACTTCTTTTCGCAAGCAGAAGGTGAACGCTACGTTCTAAAACCAAGACCCGCACGCGCGGTCAATGTTTAAGTTTGGAGGTTCACCCGAAAATATGCGACGCCTTATCGCTACCACGACTCTTCTTGTTTGCTCGCTCCTGTTTGTCTCTCATATCTCGGCGCAGACGCAGGCCGTCACGACGACGGCGCGTGATCGCCGCTCCGTCAACATCACCGTTTACAATTCAAACATCGGACTCGTGCGAGAGACGCGCGCGTTGAGTTTGCCGAGCGGGCGCATCGCTTTAAACTTCGCGGATGTCGCCGCGCAGATTCGTCCCGAGACTGTGCATCTGGCTTCGATGACGGCGGCGGACTCTCTGCGTATCCTCGAACAGAATTATCAATACGACCTTTTGAATCCGGCGAAGCTTTTGGACAAGTACGTCGGGCGCGAAGTGACGCTCGTCCTGCGGCGTTACGAGAACAGCACGGAGATTCTGACGCCCGTGCAGGCCACGCTCCTGTCGAACAACAACGGGCAGGTCTGGCGCATCAACGGGCAGATCGTCATCAATCCGAGCAACATCGCCGAGACGCGTTTCCCGGACGTGCCGCAGAACTTGGTGGCGACACCGACGCTCGTTTGGGATTTGGAGAACGAGGGGACGGGCGCGCAGACGGTCGAAGCGAATTATCTGACCGCCGGTTTGAACTGGCGCGCGGATTACGTTTTGGTCATCAATGCTGACGACACGAAGGGTGACATGCAAGGTTGGGTGACGCTGACGAACATGAGCGGCACGGGTTTCGAGAACGCTCGCCTGCAACTCGTCGCGGGCGACATCAACCGCGTTGACGAGGGGCGTGATGAAGACGACGCGCGCCGCCGCGCGGTGCTGGGCGCTGCCTCAGAGAAGAGCGCGTCGTCGTTTAAGGAGCAGTCATTTTTCGAGTATCACCTTTACACCTTGCAGCGTCCCGCCACGATTCGTGAGCAGGAGACGAAGCAGGTTTCGCTCCTCGAATCTCAGAATTTTACGCTGAGCAAAGATTTCGTCATCAACGGCCAGCCCGAATATTATCAGAGCTACGACAATCCGGGGCAGGTGATTAAAGAGAAGGTCGGAGTCTACATGCAGTTTCGCAACAGCGAGCAGAACAAGCTCGGCCTTCCGCTTCCGGCGGGCACGATCCGGCTCTACAAAAAAGATACGGACGGCGGGCAGCAGCTCATCGGCGAAGATAAAATTGACCACACGCCGAAGGACGAGGACGTGCGCCTCAAGGTCGGCGACGCCTTCGATGTCGTGGCCGAGCGTAAGGAGCTTGACTACAAAGAAATCTCATCGAGCATTTACGAATACGCTTACGAGATCAAGATACGCAATCACAAGGACGTGCCGATCACTGTGGTCGTCAACGAACCCATCGGCGGCGATTGGCAAATTATCTCTTCAACTTTTAAAGCGGAAAAGACTGCGGCGTTCGCCGCGCGCTTCCGCGTGCCTGTGGCAAAAGACGGCGAAGCCAAGCTCGTGTATCGCGTCAGAGTGAAGTATTGAAAATAGGAATTAACCGCAGAGACGCGGAGACGCAGAGAGAAAAGCAGCAGGCAGTTGGCAGTTGGCTGTGGGCAGTTAAAGAGTTTGCCTCTTATCTTCCCTTTATCTTCTCTCTGCGTCTCCGCGTCTCTGCGATGAAAATAAATTTTAGGCTTCTAAAACCTCATAGCTCTCAGGCGCGACGATGAGGAGGAGCGCGCCGTTCAGGGTCGAGATGGGATGATGGATGCTGCCTTCCATGGCGCAGGTGTAGTCGCCCGCTTTGAGTGCTTCGTTGTTGGCGAACACGTCGCCTTCGATGACGTAGCATTCTTCGATGCCGCGATGGCGGTGCATCGGAATGTACGCGCCCGGCTCAAGCTTGACGAGAGAGGTGACGGTTTGGCGCGTCGCGTCTTTGAAGAGTTGTTTGAAGATGACGCCCGCGCACATCTTGTGCCAACGGCCTTCGTCTGCGCGGACGATTAACGGATGAGAGTCGTCGTGTTGAGCAGAGGCCGGGGCGGGCGGCGTCTGCTCCTCTTCCGCGCTGAGACGCGAGAGAAGCTTTTCGCGCGCCTCCGCTCGCGGCGCAGCTTCGGGTGCGGCGAGGGCGAGTTTCGTCATGACGGCTTCAAACTCGCTTAATTCAGTCGAGCATGTCTCGCATCCTTCCGCGAGATGCTCTTCAAAGCTTCGCGCCTCATGTTGACTCATCGCGCCGAGCGCGTAGAGCGAGGCACGCTCCGCCGTCTCTTCTTCCAGCCAACTGTGATTCATAATCCCCTCTCGTCCTGCACGTCTTTGAGCGAGTCGCGCAGTTTCATCATCCCCAAACGCGTGCGCGTCTTGACCGTGCCGAGCGGCTGCCCCAGCTTCGCCGCGATCTCGCTGTGGCTGAGGCCGCCGTAGTAAGCCAGCTCGATGACCTCGCGCTGTTCCGGCGAGAGCTGTTCGAGCGCGGCCTGCACGCGCCCTCGCATTTCCGAAGCGGCGACCTCTTCTTCTATGTTCGCGGGCGCGGAATGGTTGTCCGCGCGCTCCAGCGGCTCTTCGCGTTGCTGTCTCTGTTTGCCGGAACGCAGGCGGTCAATGGCACGGCTGCGCGCGACGGTCGTCAGCCACGCGAGCGGGCCACCCCGCTTCTCGTCATACGTCGAAGCCTGCCGCCAGACCTGCATGTACACATCGAGCATCACCTCTTCGGCGCTGGCCGGGTCGGACAAGATGCGCAAGACGAGACTGTAAACCAGACGGTTCGTCGCGTCATAGAGCGCGCTCATCGCGCCCTGATCGCGTTCGGCCATGCCGCGTATGAGATTCGCCAGATGCGTCGCGCGCGCGACCGTTTCGACCGCGCCCGGTGGCTGAAGAGCAGGCTCGCTCATCCCCTTATTAAGATTACGCGATGACATTGACTTTTGGATTACCGCCGCGAGCTTAAAGAGCAATTGCAGGATTTTATCGCCGCTTTCAGCTCAAATCTACTATACAAATCCGAAATCTCAAATCCGAAATCTCAGCTGCGTCCGGTTATTTCAGAGCGGCGGGTCGCTGGCGGAGGCCGTCTGTTTGGCGTTGACGTGAATCGCGCCGTCGCTTGAGTCAAGACAGAAATGGCGATTGCCGGTCGAGGCTTCGGCGACGTTCTGCTGCGGGTCTGCGTTGACCGCGTAAGAGGCTGGCCGCCCGCCCGCCGTATCCTGCGGCGAGACTCTCATCGTCAGGACGTAGCCGCCGACGATTGGCGACGAGCCGCCGAAACGCGCGTCGAGCTGTCCGGACTCGACCAGTTGCGCGAGCGTTCCATAATCGCCATCGTGCGAAGCCGAGTAGGTTGACTCGGCGGAAGCGACGGTTCTCAACGCGCCGATGGCCGCGCCCTCGTTGGCCGCAGACTTGCTGCCGACGGTCGCCTTCTTGACCTCATCCCCGCACGCCGTCGCCAGCAGGGTTGCCGCACAGGCGAAGAGAATCGTTGTGAGACGAAAGCTGAGCCTGCTTGCTCTTCTTCTTTGCACAGTCATTGCCGTCGTCCTTTCAAATAGAAAAGGGATTTTTACCACAGAGGACGCAGAGGAATTTCATATTCAACATCTCAAATTCGAGATTTCAAAGCTGAAATTATTTTTCTTCTCTGTGTTCCTCTGTGGTTAATCTGTGGTTGCGCTCTGCTTATTGAACCGTCGCGGGCAGCAGCGAGCCTCTGCGGTCTGTGGCGATAGCCCACCCGTCCGCGATCTGTCCGATCATGCCGTGAAAATGTATGTCCGTGCCAGAGAGGACGACGATCATGTCGCCCGCGTGATAACGCGGATCGTTTAGCTCAAAGCGTATGACTGTGGCCTGCCCGTTCTGTTGCTCCATCGTCTCGAATTGAAATTCGTTCGCGTCGTAAACCATCGTCTGCGAGTTGTTCCCGTAATTTTGCGATTCAGACATTTATCTCTCCTCAAATAAAAAAAGCAGTTGTGATACATCAGTTATGGCGCGGCTCATGAGCTGTCGGTCAATCGCGCGGACGAATTATATGCTGTGCCTCGTGTCGCTGGCGAGCGGCGGGGCAGCTTCATAAATCATTGCGTATAAATTAATTTAAGTTATAATGCGTCTCATCCAGTCCCCTCCGGAGCGTTATCGAGTTGCTCCACAGCCAAGGAGCGACTCTACGTTCAGCAGCAAAAATGCTCGTGCCCAGTGCTGTGTCTAACCATTAAATCTGTTTCAGTCAAACATCATAAGGAGTCCCAGAATGCCTCGTACCACAATTGTCGAAAACCGATCCTCCTCTCTCTTGTTAATGATAATTCTCTTCGTAGCCTGCGTAGGGTTCAACGCCATGACGGGGTATGCAGACGGCTGCTCGGCGGTGAATTTTAAGGGCGCGCGCGATTTCAGTCAGCCCGGACAAAACTATTATGCGTTGGTGACCGGCGATTTCAACAGCGACGGCAAACCCGACTTGGCTGCGGCTGATTACTCCGCGAACGCCGTCAAGCTCTCTTTCGGCAACGGCTCAGGCTCGTTCCTCAACACGACCAGCACTGCGGTCGGCGTGCATCCCTCGTACATCGCCGCTGGCGACATGAACAATGACGGCAAGCTCGATCTGGTGACCTCGAATGCGATGTCAAACGACGTGTCGGTGCTGCTCAACAACGGCGCGGGTGTGTTCACCGTGACGAGCTACGGCGCGGGCGTCGGACCGGGCGGCGTGGTGCTGGCGGACTTCAACAGCGACGGCAAGCTCGACGTGGCCGCGACCAACCAGACAGGCGGCGCGGTGGTGATTCTGCTCAACAATGGTTCGGGCGGCCTCTTGCCGCTCAGTTTCGTTACGATTCCGGGTGCGGGACCCAGAGACCTCGCGGCGGGCGACTTCAACACTGACGGCAAAGCAGACCTCGCGGTGGTGAGTAATCCCGGCGGCTTGCACCTGCTGCTCGGGACGGGGACGGGAACATTCGCTACGCCGCAGTTCATCACGACCAACGCCGGTTCGCAGGCCGTCACCGCCGGAGACTTTACCGGCGACGGAAAACTCGATGTGGTGGCGGTTGATTACACCGCCAAAATTGCCACTGTCATTCCGGGCACCGGCACGGGCACTTTCCTATCGCCAACTAATTATGCGACGGGCGGCAATGCATCTGATGTGGAGTTAAGGGATATTAACCTAGACGGCAAACTGGACATCATCGTCGCCAACTACTTCACGGACACGCCGGCCACCCCCCTCAGAATCTTCTACGGCAACGGCACGGGCGGCGTCTCGACCACGCAGGACGTGGTCGCCGGATATTACTCGCGCGGCGTCACCGCCGGAGACTTCAATAGCGACGGCAAGCCCGATGTCGTGACGATTTACTCAGACCTCTTCGGCTCCGGCGTCTCCATCGCGCTCAACGACGGCACGGGCAAGCTTGAGACTGCTATGTCTACCGGAGCGGTGGCTGAGTTCGCTCTGCTTTACGACGTGAATGCCGATGGCAAACTCGACCTGCTCACCATCTCCTTCAATGGCTTGCAGGTCAGACTGGGACTCGGCGATAGCGGCGGCAATTTCGCAGCCCCGACGACCTTCGCCACCGTGGCCGGCATTCATCTCGCGGTGGGGGATTTTAACGGGGATGGGAGGCCGGATATTGCGGCGGCGAACGGGAACAATGTCGCCGTCCTCTTGAATACGGGCGGCGGCAATTTCTCCGCGCCGGTCTACTATGGCAATGGCTCGAACGTCGCCGGACTCGTGACGGGCGATTACACGGGCGACGGCAAGCTCGACATCGTCGTCGCGTCTTTCGGCGACCGCACGGTCAAATTCTTCACCGGCAACGGGGTCGGCGCTTTTCTGTTGACGGGCGTCACCAACTTGGGCGCAAACCCTGCGACCATCCTCTCCGGCGATTTCAACAACGATGGCAAACTGGACGTGGTCACGGCCAACGAGTGTTCCGGTCCGTCCTGCACCTCGAAAGTGCTGACGCTGCTGTTGGGCAACGGCATGGGCGGCTTCGGAACTCCGGTTGACATCGCAGACGCAGCCGCGCCGAACTTCATTGTCCTCAATCCACAGCTTGCCGCCGCCGGTGATTTCAACGGGGACGGCAGGCTTGATTTGACCTATACGGGTTTCGGCAGCGTTTTCACCGGTCGGGTGGTGGCTTACAATACGGGCGGCGCGAGTTTCACGGCGAGCGTGGCTTTGCTCTCAAGCGGTGATACGGGAACCACAGCCGTCGCCGACATCAACAGCGACGGCAAACCCGACATCGTCCTCACAGGTGGAGGTTACAGCAGAGAACTCAAGATCTATCTCAACAACGGGAACGATTTCGATCCGCCGGTGATTTACACGGGCGCGGGAGACCGCACGATTGCCATCGGCGACATCAACGCGGACGGCAAACGCGACATTCTCTTCGGAAATTCGGGCGGCGGACTCTTCAAGATATTCAACAAGTGCGCACTGACGCGCGGGCAGGCCACAACCGACTTTGACGGCGACGGCATCACAGACCTCTCAGTCTTCCGTCCCTCAACCGGAAATTGGTACATCATCTATAGCTCTGACAATTCATTCCATGCCATCCCCT
>DASWRG010000119.1:0-56542 GCA_036403295.1 Pyrinomonadaceae bacterium | reverse complement strand
CCGTGTGCATCAGGCAAAACAAGACTGATATACTCGCCAAGGCGAGTGGTCAGAGAGTGTTGAGTCATCGTAAACCGATGCTCTCACGAGTCACTGACTCATGACCACTCGCCTATTTATCAAATGTGTCCAGACATCAGAATTCAAACATAAACTGAAAACTAAAAACTGAAAACTCACGCTCCTTTGAATTGCGGCTTACGCTTTTGAACGTAAGCGTCGAGTCCTTCTTTCGCGTCTTCCGATTGGAAGAGCTGTTGTTGCAGCTCTCGCTCAAGCGCGAGGGCGGATTCAAAGGGAATCTCCGCGCCCGTCTGAACGCTGCGTTTGATCCGCCCGACGGCTCGCGCGGCCTTGTCAGGCGTGGTGAATTTTCCGGCGTATTCCAAAACCTGTTGCATGAAAGCTTCGCCCGTCTCCGCTTCGTAGATGTGATTGACGAGGCCGAGTTCCAAGCCCTTCTCGAAATCGAAGAGCGCGCCCGTCGCCATCAATTCAATCGCGCGCGATTTGCCGACGATGCGAACCAATCTCTGAGTTCCGCCCGTGCCCGGCAGGACGCCGAGAGAGACTTCGGGCAAGCCCATCTTGCCCGCGTTGCGTCTGGCGATGCGAATGTCTGCGGCCATCGCCACTTCAAGACCGCCGCCGACCGTGTGGCCGTTCAGCGCGGCGATGACGAGCTTCGGCGTCTGCTCTAATCTATTCAAAGTCTCATTCGCGTGCAGGCAGAAATAGTATTTGTATTCGGGCGTCACGCTCGACAGCATCGCTATGTTCGCGCCCGCGCAGAAAAACTTTTCGCCCTGACCCGTGATGATGATGACATGCACGCTCTCGTCCATCCGCGCCGCGAGGATGGAGCGGTCAAGCTCCAACATCATCTCATAACTATAAGTGTTGGCCAGAGGATCATTGAGCGTCAAGACGGCGACGCCGCCCTCTGCGCGATACTCGACGAGCTTGCCGCCCGCTTCCGATGTCTCCTGAGGCTTTGCTTCTGACATATTAAAGACTGCTCCGTGAATGAAATTTATTTCTTCTGCTTCTGAATATACTCTATTGCCGCGTTAAGCTGCGAATCATTTCCTTTCAAAAGCTCGGCGCGGGTGAGGCTGACTTCGGTGTTGGGAATCACGCCGCGTCCTTCGATGACGACGCCTTTGGGCGTGCGCGGCAGGCCGTAGGCGTAAACCAGATATGCGCCCGTCGGGAGTTTCGCCAAATCCGCGTCCATGTCTTCGCCCGCCGTCGTCTTGCCGATGACAAAGGCGCGCCCGACCTCCTGCATCCCCGCCGCAAACTGTTCGCTCGCAGAGCCGCTGCCTTCGTCAACCAGAATCACGACCGTCCCGAGAAAGCCGTTCTTCTGCGGCTTCGCTTGATAGTATTTGTCTTCGCCCTTGTTCGTCTTCGTAATCATCAACTGCGTCTGCTTATCAAAGAGCATCCCGGCCATGTTGATCGCCACCTGATCTTCACCGCCGCCGTTGCCGCGCAGGTCAATAATCAAGCCCGAGGCGTCGCGCATGGATTCGATGGCTGCGCGGATTTTTTTGTTCATCGCTTCGATGAACGTGGTAAAGCGTATGTAGCCGATGCCGTCCGCCAGCCGCCTGGCCTCAAAGAGAGAGTAAATGGAGAGCTTGCCGACTTGTTCTTTATCCACTTCGTTGGCCTGTAAAAGCTGTCGCTCAAGCGTCACTTCGTGCTCCGCGTCCTGTCCGTCAAGATAGGTCAGGCGCACTTTCGTATTGGACGCGCCGCTCAGCTTCATTAGCGCGTCTTCCAAATTTGCGACCGTCGCGTCGTCAATCTTTTCGACGATGAAGCCGGGACGCAAGCCCGCCCGCTCTGCCGAAGAACCCGGATAGAGACGAAAGATGACGACCTTGCCTTCGATGGCTCTCAAGCCGAGTCCGGTCGTCACCGGAGCCGCTTCAAGCTTCGCAAGCTCTTCGGGCGTGATGATCTCTAGATGCGAAGTGTGAAGCTCGCCGAGCATCTGCCGTAGCAAACGATAAAGCTCGGCATCGCTCTTGACCGCCGCCACTTGCGGCGCGTAACGCTCATGCGCTTTGTTCCAGTCAACGCCGCCAAAGGTCGGGTCGTAATATTTTTTCCGAATCGTGCTCCACACGACCTCGAAAGTTTTCTGCCTGACCTGCGCGCTGCTTTCCTTAGTCGTCTGCGCTGAGATGGTCAGAACTGTGGCGATGATTAAACAGAGGCTTGAGAGAAATGCTATTAATCGTTTCATTATTTTATTCCAATCAAAGTTAGAGAGTTTGGAAAATAGGAAGTAGTCACAGAGAGCACAGAGGACACGGAGGCATAAATAATTTCAGATTTTAGATTTCAACTTTGAGATGATTGAAAAGGCATCTCTGTGCCCTCTGTGGTTAATGCTAAGACTCGCGCCACACGCTGAGGCGTTCGGTGTGCGTCGTCTTGGGCGTCAGTTGAAGCTCAGCCGTGCCCGCCAGAAAGCCATTGAGAAAAAGGCGCGTGATGTTATGCACGAGTTCCCGGACGGAGAGCTTGCCGCGCGGGTCGTACCAGTTATAAATCCAGTTCATCATCCCGAACAGAGCGTAGGTGGCGATAGTCAAATCGAGCTTCTGCGCGCCACCTTCTGCGCGCGCCTGAACTTCCGACAGAATCTTGCGCACGAGCTTGGTGTACTGCTGCTTCTTGCCGGAGACGTGCGCGTGCATCTCGCCTGCGAGCGAGTCCGCCTCGTGCGAGAGCACTTTCATCTCGGCCATGTTCGCGGCGAAAAACGAGAGATGATTTTCGATGACCAGCCGCAGCTTTTCCAACGGCTCGACGGTCTCGCAAAGCCTCTGCTCAAGGCGTTCGAGGACGTGCCCGAAACAGTTGTCCTGAATCAGAAACAGCAGTTCCTCTTTCGACTTGCAATAATAATAAAGCCCGGCGAGGCTCACTCCCGTCTCGCGCGAGATGTCGCGCATAGAGGTCGAGTGATAGCCCTTCTCCGCGAAGATGCGCGCCGCGTTTCGCAGAATAAATTCCAGCTTCTGATCGTAACGCGTGAAATTTTGTGAAAGATTGGCTGCCATGATTTTGGTGCTTTGTGCTTTGCAGGTCTCGCTCAGCTTGAATTTCAAAACCCAAGATGGAGTTGCGTGCAAAGCACAAAGCACTAAGCACTAAGAACAGTTTTAAAGCCTGACGTATTCAAACTCAAACGGCTTGCCCTTAATCCCCGTGTTGGGCGGCGCGATCCAGTTGGCGATCTTGCCGGGTTCGGTGACGGGATGCATGAGGCTGCGAACGAACTCGCGGTCTGCAATCGTCGGCAGCCATTCCGCCTGGCGGCTCTCAAACTCCGGCGCGGTGATGAGCGTGCCGTCAATGTCGAAATGATGCCCGGCGAATTCTCCGACGTGACGATGAAAACGCGTGCTCGGCAAATAGAGCTGCGCGTCCGCGCCTTCGTCCCTCAGATATTTGTTCCAGCGCGTCATCGCGCGCTCGCAGTCTTTGACGTACTCGCCGCGCAAGACTTCGTTGAGCGCATTGCGCAGAGGAACTTCGCGCGCCGCGAGCTGGCCGTCTTCGATGACCGTCAACGCGAAATAATCGTTGGCCGCCGTGTGCTCCGTGTATTGATCCTGCTCTTTGAAGCGGCCTTTGAGTCCGGCTGCGAAAAAGTCCGCGCTGTTCGAGCTGATCTCGCCGCCGAAAAGGTCTAGGGAATAGCTGAACCAGAAGTTGATGTATCTTTGAATAATGTCGAGCGGGATGCCGCCGTGCTCGCGTATGTCGCCGCCGCTCGCTTCCTTCATCAACTGCCCCGTCCGTTTGACGACGCGCCCGACTCCGGTTTCTCCGACGAACAAGTGATGCGCCTCTTCCGTCAACATGAACTGGCAGGTACGCGCCAGAGGCTCAAAGCCTGATTCGGCAAGAGCCGCCAGTTGATACTTACCGTCGCGGTCTGTGAACATCGTGAAGCAGTAAAAGTTGAGCCAGTCGTCGCACGGCTGATTGAAGGCTTCCAAAATGCGCGGCTTGTCCGGGTTGCCGCTTCGTCTTTGCAACAACTCGTCGGCTTCGTCGCGCCCGTCGCGCCCGAAATAGCGTTGCAGCAAATAGACCATCGCCCACAGGTGTCGTCCCTCTTCGACGTTGACCTGAAAAAGATTCCGCAGGTCGTAAAGCGAAGGGCAGGTCTTGCCGAGTTCGCGTTGCTGCTCGACCGAAGCAGGCTCCGTGTCCCCTTGCGTGACGATGATGCGGCGCAAGGAGTTGCGAAACTCTCCCGGCACTTCCTGATAGACGGGCATGCCGTAGTTGTCACCGAAACCGACCACAGCATTCGGGTCTGCCGGTTTCAAAAAAATCCCCCAACGATAATCCGGCATCTTGACGTAATCGAAATGCGCCCACCCCTCCGGCTCGACGCTGGTGGCCGTGCGCAAATAAACGTCCTTGTCCTGAAAGCCCACCGGCCCCATCTCGCGCCACCACTCAAGATAATTCGGCAGCCATTTCTCCAAAGCGCGCTGAAGCTTCTTATCCTCAGACAGGTTCACATTATTAGGAATGCGTTCGTATAAATTCATGGGTGCTCACTCCGTTCGCAGTTTTCAGAAAAGCAAAACGGTTTCTCTCTGAAAACTAAAAACTAAAAACTGAAAACTGTTTACGTCCTCTTGTAATCAAACTGCGCCTGCGTCGGTTTGCCGTAATTGGTTAACGCACCTTGCGGGCCGACGGCGTTGGGACGCTGGAAAATCCAGTTCTGCCACGCGGTCAGGCGGCCATAAATTTTGGTGTCCATCGTCTCCGGCCCCGCGAAACGCAAAGACGCTTCCATGCCCGTCAGAGCGTCTGGAGAAAGCGACGTGCGCTCTTCGATGGCGACGCGCACTTCGTCTTCCCAATCCAGCTCGTCCGGCGCGAAGGTGACCAGCCCGGCCTCTTCCGCTTCCTCAGTGTCAAACGCGCCTTCGTGCTCGAACACTTCGGACGCCTTTTCCGGCTCGGCCAGAAAACGGGATTGCAGGCGCGTCAAACCATTCGACATCGGCAACGCGCCGCGATTCAATTCGCTCGTCGCAATCGAAACTTTCTCGTCAGGCGAATTGAGCATGTAAGTGCGGTCGGCTGACAGGGCAAGCTCCAACAGGTTTCCGGCGAAGCAACTGCCCGGCTCAATCAGCGCGAAGAAGCTCTTGGCCGTCAGGTCGAGCCGACGCAGGACGCGCGACATGTGCAGTGTGATTTCGCGTATCAGCCAGTGCTCTTTGTGCTCGATTAAAGTTTCGTCAACCTTGAGCACGTTTTCGATGTCGCCCAACGTGCGCAGGCAGACGAGACCTGTTTCCAACTCGTTGACGCGCAAATAAAGCAAGGCGTCATCCAATTCACGAAAGGCGCGCAAAGGCCAGTAGGCATCGCCGAGTTTTTCAATCTCTTCAATCGTCGCGGGCGTGTCGGCTTCGGGCGCACGCATGGTCAAATCCGCGTAACGCTTCTCGCGGTTCAATTTCACGCTGACGTACTTGTACTCGCGCCCGTCATCCGTCATCGAGACCTCAAGCGGATTGAGCTTGATGCCCGTTTTAAACTGCGGCTCTTTAGTTTCTTCAATCATCCGCTGCACGCGAGCCGCGACCGATTCCTGAAACTTGCTCGTCGGAAAATAGTCGTCAATCAAGCCCCACTCTTTCGCGCGCTTGCCCTTCAAGCCTTCGGCCAAAGTCGAAAAAACGTCCGCGCGGTCGCGCCTCACTTTTCGCTTGTCAACCAGACGCGTCAGGCCGCCCGTTCCGGGCAAGACTCCGAGCAAGGGGACTTCCGGCAGCGAGACGGCGGAGTTGCCGTCTTCGACCAGAAAGATTTCATCGCACGCGATGGCGAGTTCATAACCGCCGCCGGAGGCCGTGCCGTTGAGAGCCGCGACATAGCGTTGGTCTGAATGTTGCGAGGCATCCTCAATCGCACATCGCGTCTCGTTCGTGAACTTGCAGAAGTTGACCTTGAAGGCGTGCGTCGAAGTGCCGAGCATGTAAATGTTCGCGCCCGCGCAAAAGATACGCGGCTTGAGGCTCGTGATGACCACGACGCGAACTTCCGGATGCTCAAAGCGCAAACGTTGCACAGCGTCCGCGAGTTCTATGTCCACGCCGAGATCGTATGAATTGAGCTTTAACTTGTAGCCGTCATTCAGCGTCTCGTCCTCCTGCACGTCCATCGCAAGCCGCGCGACCGCTCCGTCTATCAACAGCTTCCAGTGCTTGTATTCTTCAGGCTTCGTCTCGAAATTAATCATGCGGAATTTGTCTCTCCGGCAGTAGCTTAAAATGAGCCGTCCGGCGGCTCGTTCGAACGTTCGTTCGAATAAAATAATAGCCTGTCCAACTCTCTCAGTCAAGGCGGCTGAGGGCATGGCGTGGCGAGGCTGCCTGCGTGACAAAAGAGATGTCGCGGCGCGGCCTCTGCATCGCCCGGCCAGCGAGCCGCGTCGGAGAGCAGGCTTGACAGCGGACGCTTGCGGCGCGTAGTGTCCTGTTCGCTTTTGACCCAGAGTGCGGAGGCGCATCTGTTCTGGTGAATGGCGCGGTCTTCAAAACCGTTTGTGAGACTGTGAGAGCAGGCTCGGGTGGGTTCGATTCCCACACGCCTCCGCCACCACGCTTCGCTTGATTTGAGGTTTGAAATCTCAAATTTGAGATTATGAGAGAGTGGATTGCGCTCAATATGACGCCCGGCGTGGGGCCGCGCGCCGCCGCGAAACTGCTTGAGCAGTTCGGTTCGGCGGAAGCAGTTTTCGGCGCGCGGCGCGGAGAGTTGGAGAGTTTGCGCCTGCGTCCCGAAGCGATTGAGAGCATCCTTGCCAGAAGCGCGGAAGCGCAGGCCGAAGCTGAGATTGAACGCGTGCGCGAACTCGGCGCAGACATCCTTTTGCTGGACGACGGCGTCTATCCGTCCCTCTTGAGGGAAATTAACGACCCGCCGATTACGCTGTACGTGAAGGGAAACTGGGCTGAATGTCTAGACCAGCCGTGCATTGCGATGGTCGGCTCGCGCCGTTGTTCGACCTACGGGCAGAACACGGCCTTGATGCTGGCGCGCGATCTGGCGCATCGCGGCGTGACGATTATTTCGGGACTCGCGCGAGGCATAGATGCCGCCGCACATCGCGGCGCGCTCGAAGCCGGAGGCAAAACGGTGGCCGTGATGGGAACTGGAATTGACCTGGTTTACCCGCGCGACCATCGCAAGCTGGCGCAGGAGATTTTGGAGGGCGGCGGCGCGCTCGTGTCGGAGTTCCCGTTGCGGACTCCGCCCGCGCCGCAGAACTTTCCGTATCGGAATCGCGTTATCAGCGGCTTGAGCCTCGGCGTCGTGCTCGTCGAGGCTGCCGAAAACTCTGGCTCTTTGATTACGGCGCGCCTCGCGATGGAGCAGAACCGCGAGGTCTTCGCCGTGCCGGGCAATATCACTTCGCGCAACTCGTTCGGGACGAACTATCTGATTAAGAGCGCGGGCGCGAAACTCGTGCAGGCTTGGCAGGACATAGCCACAGAGCTGCCGCCGGAGATTGCGGCCACGCTGCTCCCGCCATCGCCCACGAAGGTTGATGTGAATTTGATAGAGCAGTTAGAGCTTGTCCCGGGCGATTTGACCGCGACCGAGCACGCCGTCTGGAAACTGCTCTCGACGGACGAACCGGCGCACATAGACGCTCTCGCCGAAACGAGCAAGCTCCCGGTTCAAGAGTTGACGGGCACGCTGCTCGCGCTCGAAATGAGAGAGCTAATCAGGCAACTGCCGGGCAAATGCTTTGTGAGAAAAATGTGAAGAGAGCCGTGACAAGTGCGTTGTGACGCGTGACAAGATAAAAGCAAAGACTCGTCACCGTTCAGTCAAGTTTTAAAGTCATGAAAGGCAAGCTTAAAGGCTTGCAATTGCATCAAAGTGGGTTCAATTAAGGAGTAAAAAGTAGCAAGTGAAATATAGTGGCCGTGGCATTTCTTAAACTTGTCACACGTCACAACGCACTTGTCACTGAATCAAAATGGCAAAGAATTTAGTCATCGTCGAATCGCCCGCGAAGGCGAAAACGATCAATAAATATCTGGGAAACGATTATCTCGTGATGGCCTCCATCGGCCACATCAAGGATTTACCGTCCAAAGGTTTGGGCGTGGATGTCGAACATGATTTCGAGCCGACGTATGAGGTTATCCCCGACACGAAGAAGCGTAACAATCGAAAGATCGTCTCCGATTTGAAGAAGGCCGCGAAGGAAGCCGAGGCGATTTTCCTCGCCGCCGACCCTGACCGCGAAGGCGAAGCTATCTGTCAACATCTCGCCGAAGAGATCGTGCCGAAGCGTCCCAAGAAGCCTGCCTTTCGTGTGATGTTTAATGAGATCACGAAACGCGCCGTGCAGGACGCTTTCAAAGAGCCGAAGCAGATTGACGCGAATCTCGTTGACGCGCAACAGGCTCGCCGCGTCCTCGACCGCTTAGTCGGTTACAAAGTCTCGCCGCTCCTCTGTCGCACAGTCGGCGGACGCCTCAGCGCGGGGCGCGTCCAGTCCGTCGCTTTGCGCATGGTCGTCGAGCGCGAGCGCGAGATTGAGAATTTCGTCAAGACCGAATACTGGACTGTGACGGCGAATCTCGCGGCGAAGCTTCCGCCCGCCTTCGACGCGCGTTTGTGGAGAGTCGGTGAACAGACGGTTAAGACCGGCGGCTTCGATCAGGACGTGAAGAAGACGGAAATCCTGATTGCGAATGAAGAGCAAGCTCACGCGATTGTCGCGGAGGCGAAAGAGCAGAGCTATGTTGTCAGTGATGTGACGACGAAGGAGCGCAAGCGCAATCCGGTTCCGCCCTTCGTCACTTCAAAATTGCAGCAGGAGGCTTCGCGCAAACTCGGCTTCGCGGTCAAGAAGACGATGATGCTCGCGCAGAAACTTTACGAGGGCGTCGAAATCGGCTCGGAAGGCGCGGTCGGTCTCATCACTTATATGAGAACGGATTCGACGCGCGTCTCCGAAACCGCTCTCAATGAAGTCAGAGATTTTATCGGCTCGCAGTACGGCGCGAATTATTTGCCGGAGAAGGCCGTTCACTATCGCTCGAAGAAGGACGCGCAGGACGCGCACGAAGCGATTCGCCCGACCGATGTCGCGCGCACGCCCGACGCGGTCGCGCGTTTTCTGAATAAAGAAGAGCTAAAGCTTTATCGCTTGATCTGGCAACGCTTCGTCGCGTCGCAGATGACGGCTGCGATTTTCGACCAGACGACGATTGACATTATGGCCGGACGGTTTATCTTTCGCGCGACCGGCTCAGTGCAAAAGTTCGACGGCTTCTTGAAAATTTATCAAGAGGGGCGCGACGAAAAGCCTGAAGATGATGAAGAGGCGGAGCGCAAGCTGCCTTTGGTCGAAAAAGGCGAAGCTCTCAAACTAAATTCCATCAATCCCGAACAGCATTTCACGGAGCCGCCGCCGCGCTTCACGGAAGCGACGCTCGTCAAAGTTTTGGAAGAGAAAGGCATCGGTCGGCCTTCGACTTACGCCGCGATTATGACGACGATTCTCGACCGCGAATATGTCGAGAAGCACGAGGGACGTTTTCATCCGACCGCTTTGGGGACGACCGTTAACGATCTCCTCGTCGCCAGCTTTAACGATCTCTTTAACGAGACTTACACGGCGCGGATGGAAGAGGAGCTTGATGAGATTGAAGAGGGCAAGCTGAAATGGACGGTTGCGCTTCATGAGTTCTATGAAAAGTTTGCGAAGGATTTGAAGAACGCCGAGAGCGCCATGCGCGCGGCCAAGCAGCAAGCGATTCCGACTGATGAAATTTGCGAGAACTGCGGCTCGCCAATGGTCATCAAGTTCGGACGCTTCGGCCAGTTCTTAGCCTGCTCGAACTATCCTGAATGCCGCACCACGCGCGAGGTCGCCAAGCCCGCGAGCGCAGAGAGCGGCGAAGCCGGGACAGCTTCATCTTCATCAAGCACGGAAGCGAAAGCGGCGGGTGGCGCAGATGGTGAAGAGGCTGAGGAATGCGAGCTGTGCGGCAAGCCGATGGCTTTGAAGCGCGGGCGGTTCGGGCAATTTTTGGGCTGCACGGGTTATCCAGAGTGCCGCAACATACGCAAGATCGCACGAAGCGGCGCAGTCGCGCCCGCGCCCGTCCCGCTCGACGAGAAGTGTCCGGTTGACGGCGCGCAACTCGTCCGGCGTCACGGACGCTTCGGCGAATTCATCTCGTGCTCAAACTATCCGAAATGCAATTACATCAAACGCGAGACGACCGGCGTGGCCTGTCCGCGCGCTGGCTGCAAGGGCGAGATCGTCGTCAAGAAATCGAAACGCGGCAAAGCCTTTTATGGCTGCTCCGAGTATCCGAAATGCGACGTGGTCTTCTGGGACAAGCCCATCAGCGAGCCGTGCCCCAAATGCAGCGCGCCGTTTCTGCTTGAGAAGACGACGAAGAAGGAAGGCACTGTCCTCATGTGCGCTCAGGAGGGCTGCGATTACAAGAGCGAAGCAACTGCGCCGCCCCCGCCCGCCAAACGCGACGAGAGCCGCGTCGCCAGATAATCGAAAGGAAAATTCACCACAGAGGACACAGAGGAGAAGAAAGAAAGCATGTCTTTCATCTAATCCTCTGTGCTCCTCTGTGTCCTCTGTGGTGAACTATTCTTTGAATCTAGGCTTTGAACATCACATCCGGCGAGGCTTCGTCGGGCACGCGCGTCCAGCCGTCATCTGTGTGCCGGAAATATTCCGTCGAGGCGATGACGAAGGCCGCGCGCTCGGCCTGCCATGAGTGGCGTTCGACTTTGATGTGCGGGTGATTGATTCTGAGCACGTTGAAGGAATTGGTTTCGCCGCGCGCACGCGTAGAGGTCGCAGTCCCCGCCGAGACGACGAGTGCGCGATGCCCCGCGATCTTGTAACGCGTCGAAGTGTCTCCCGTGTGGCTGACGTGCAGGTGTCCCGCGAGCAAGACATCCGCGCCGCAGGCGGCCAGAGCTTCCATCACCATCTCCGCGCGTCCGACCAAATCAGCTTCAGCGTCGTGTCCTTCGGGCAGGTCGAACGGATGATGCGTGACGACGATCTTGATCACTTCGTCGCCGTAAGCGCAGAGCCGTTCGCGCACCTTCTCGATCTGCACTTCGTTGATGCGCCCGTCCTTAATCGTCAGCGAGCGCGCCGTGTTGATGCCCAAAATGGCTATCTCTGCATCCGCATGAAAAGGCTCCAGGTCTTCGGTGATGTAGCGTTTGTATTTGTCGAGCGGTTGCAGAAAGCGTTTGAAGACATTGTAGAGCGGCACGTCGTGATTGCCGGGGACGATAATCTGCGGCGAAGGCAGCGAGTCCAAAAACTCGCGCGCCTCTTTGAACTGCTCGCTCCGCGCGCGTTGCGTCAAATCGCCTGAGACGGCCAGCACGTCCGGCGCAAGCTCCACGACGGTTTGCACGAGCGGCTCGACGACCGCGTAATCAACTCTGCCGAAATGCAAGTCTGAAAGATGAACTATTGTACGCATAATCAAAACAGTGATGAGTGACAGGTGACAAGATAAATGCTTTTTTCCTGCTTGTCACTTGTCACTCGTCACTTGTCACTTCCCCGGAACGATGACGCGCAGGGCGCGCGGCAGGACGCGGTAATGGAGCGGCGTCTGCATGACTGTGACTTCGCCGTCGGTGGCGACGCGGAGCTTGCGGCGGCTCGTCTCGATCCAGATTTCCTTTGTGCAGAGCGCGTCGAAATCCTCTGCGTCGCGCAGGCCGCCGAAGAGAGCGCGCCACGCGAGGCGCAAGAGTCCCATTCGCCCCGTGCGGTGTGCGATGTACAAACTCAGCTCGCCCGCGTCGAGACACGAGCGCGAGCCGATATTAAAACTCTCCATCACATATTCGTTGTTACCGACAAAGACGAAGGGCGTGCGCCGCTTTAACTCCTTCTCGTCGGCGTGCAG
Source organism: Pyrinomonadaceae bacterium (assembly GCA_036403295.1). Classification (GTDB taxonomy): domain Bacteria; phylum Acidobacteriota; class Blastocatellia; order Pyrinomonadales; family Pyrinomonadaceae; genus JACMLC01. The sequence continues at coordinate 44,543 of DASWRG010000119.1, read as the reverse complement.
CCGGACGTTCAGAAAAGGATAACGCTTGAGGACGGAGAGCGCAGCCCAGACGAAAGCAGGCCACTTGCCGCGCCCCAATCTCTGCTGCTGCCGCTCACGTTGATGCACGATGCTCGGATACAAACCCAGACTCGAATTGTTGAGAAAGACGCGGCCATTGACTTCGCCGACATCAACCAACATCGCGCGACCTGAGATAATCGTCTCCGCCGCCTCGTCAAGCGCGAGCGGAATCTTGAGGTCTTTGGCGAAGTGATTGAGCGTGCCGAGCGGCAGCACGCCGAGCGTCCGGTCTGTATTAATGAGTTGAGCCGCGACCGCGTTAATCGTCCCGTCGCCGCCGCCCGCGATGATCGGCTCACGATTTTCTTTGACGGCTCGCCGCGCGAAATCAACAATCTCCGCGCCGCTGCTTGCGAGTTGAACCTGCGCCTCAAGCCCGCGCGCCGCGAACATCTCCTCCAAACGCTCAAGAGCCTGTTCTTTATCGTCCGTCCCCGAAGAGGCGTTGATGATGACTGCCGGACGCACAGCGTAACCTTTCGCTCAAAATAAGATGGGAGGGAAGAGGATAGCACAAATCTTCATTTGGCCTTTGGTCTTTGGCTTTAGGTTTTTGCACGCGACTCTGGCCTTGAGTGATAAAACTCAGGCTGAATTAGACATCAAAGCCCAAAGAAGCCATTTGAAAAGTCCCGTCAGGGACAGCATGAAAATAGCCCAGCGATTTATCGTTGGGAGAGAAGCGGAAATTATTTCGGAGTCCCGCGAGGGACGATTGAAGCCGTACTCAGTCGTCCCTTGCGGGACTCTATATTTTGTCTCGTCATGTTCCCAGCAATAAATTGCTGGGCTATTCTCGCTAAGTCCCTGACGGGACTTTTTAAGTCCCCGCTTTTTCACACAGCTTCTAAGTCACAAGCCAGAGTGGCTTTCCCGTCAGCACGGAAGTAAAATCGAAACATCAAATTTCGGAGCGCGAGCTGATGAGTGAAAAGACTGCGACGACGGATGCTTCGGCACATGAGCATAGCCATTACGAGCCTAAGCATGACTTGAAAAGCGAAGGCGAATTGAGCGAAGCCGCGTCAAACGGCGAGCCGGCGGCGTCGTCAAATGGCGGCAACACACGCGTCGAATCGGAAACGAAAGCGAGCGCGCAGCCGCCGGATGATGTCGCGGATGTTGAGATCGTGCCAGCGAGCAAATCTGCGGGCGGGATTCCGGCGGTGCTGGAATCTGTCAAATACGCCTGGCGCGAGATGGGCTTATCGCGCGGCTTGAAGACGCTTTTGAAGGTCAATCAGAAGGACGGCTTTGATTGTCCCGGCTGCGCGTGGCCTGACCCGGACGGCGAGAGGGCGCACGCGGAGTTCTGCGAGAACGGGGCGAAGGCCGTCGCGGAAGAAGCGACGACGCGGCGCGTCACTCCCGAATTTTTCAAGGAGTGGAGCGTTGAAAAGCTCTCTCACAAATCCGATTTCTGGCTCGGCAAACAGGGACGCCTCACGCACCCTATGCATCTACGCGAGGGCGGGGCGCATTACGAAGCGGTCAGTTGGGAACAGGCTTTTCAAATTATCGCGGAAGAGTTGAACGCGCTCCCAACGCCGGACGAGGCTCTCTTTTACACATCGGGGCGGACGAGTAACGAGGCGGCTTTTCTGTATCAACTTTTCGTGCGTCAGTTCGGGACGAACAATCTGCCCGACTGCTCGAACATGTGTCATGAATCGAGCGGCTCCGCCTTGACCGAAACCATCGGCATCGGCAAAGGCACTGTCACGCTCAATGATTTCGAGCTGGCCGAAGCCATCTTCGTCATCGGTCAGAATCCCGGCACGAATCACCCGCGCATGCTCACGTCCTTGCAGATAGCCAAACGCAATGGCTGCAAGATTGTTCACATCAATCCGCTCCCCGAAGTCGGCCTCAAGCGTTTCAAATATCCGCAAGAGATCAGCGGCGTCCTCGGACACGGAACAAAATTGGCAGACCTCTTTCTGCAAGTTCGCATCAACGGCGACGTGGCTTTGCTGAAAGGCATCATGAAAGAGATGCTGTTTGAAGAAGAGAAGCGTCCGGGTGAGGTTCTGAACCAAAAATTTATCGCGGAGAAGACCAACGGTTTTGAGAGCTTCAAAGCCGCACTTCTCGAAGTCAGTTGGGAAGAGATAATCGAGCAGAGCGGCATCAGTCGTGAACAGCTTCGCGCGGCGGCGGAAATTATGATGCGTTCAGAGCGCACGATTTTTTGCTGGGCGATGGGACTCACGCAGCACCGGAACGCCGTCGCCAATATTCAAGAGATAGTCAATCTCCTGCTCATGCGCGGGCAGATCGGAAAGCCGGGCGCGGGCGCGTGTCCCGTGCGCGGCCACAGTAATGTGCAGGGCGACAGGACGATGGGCATCTGGGAACGCCCGACCGCAGCTTTTCTCGACAAGCTCGCGCGCGAATTCGAGTTTGAGCCGCCGCGTCGTCATGGCTTCGATACCGTCGAAGCGATCAAAGCGATGCATGAAGGCAAAGCTAAAATATTTTTTGCGATGGGCGGAAATTTTTTGTCAGCGACGCCCGACACTGAGTACACGGCGAAAGCTTTGCGGCGTTGCCGTCTCACGGTTCACGTCTCGACCAAGATGAACCGCGCGCATCTCATCACGGGCAAGCAGGCTTTAATCCTGCCGTGTCTCGGTCGGACGGAAGAGGACACGCAAGCTGCGGGGGCGCAGTTCGTCAGCGTCGAAAACTCGATGGGCGTCGTCCATCCGTCGCGCGGCACGCTAAAGCCAGCGTCCGAACATCTCTTGAGCGAGCCTGTCATCGTCGCACGCCTCGCGCGCGCCACACTCGGTGAGAAAAGCTCTATTGATTGGCAAGGGCTGACGGCAGATTACGACCGCATACGCGAGCACATCTCGCGCGTCATTCCCGGCTTTGAGGATTACAATCGAAAGGTGCGACAGCCCGGCGGCTTTTATCTGCCGAACGCCGCGCGCGAGGGAGATTTTAAGACGAAGAGCGGGCGCGCGGAGTTTACGGTTCACGCGCTGCCTCACAGAGAGCTTCAGGCCGGACATTTTTTGATGATGACCATGCGCAGCCACGATCAATACAACACGACCATCTACGGCCTCGATGATCGCTACAGAGGCATTCACGGCGGTCGTCGCGTCGTGCTGCTCAACCCTGAGGACATCGCCGAGGCAGGCTTCTCAGCCGGACAGGTCGTAGACCTCACGAGCCATTTTGAAGGCCAGGAGCGCACGGCTCAACGCTTCCTCGTCGTACCCTACAGCATCCCGCGCCGTTGCGCGGCGACCTACTTTCCCGAAGCCAACGTCCTCGTCCCCATCGGCAGCGTCGCCGAAAAGAGCAACACGCCCGCCTCCAAATCCGTCGTCATCAGCATCAAGCCGTCCGCCAATCCTTCGGCGGCGTTCGACCACGATCATGTTGATGAAGCAACGCGAACTCAGAAAATTGGCGAGGCGACAAAGACCGTCTTTGAGCAGCGTCAGAGCGTGTTTGAAGAATTAGCTAAAGGAGTAGAATAATATTGGCACAAGCGAGGCAAGCCCCTCTTCCCAACCCTTGAGATAAAGTTAAGCTCTCAAGCATGAAGGGCGAGCTTCGAGATTGAAGCTCGCCCTTCATGCTTTTGAATGTGTTTAAGCTTTAGACACCGCCCTGTCCCTGATTGCCGGAGCCGCGAGGAGGCGTGTCCGTGTCGCTCTCTGTGCCGCGAGCCTGTGTGCCGAAGCCGCGATTTTCGCTGCGGGCGTAGAGCTGCGATTCGCGCTCGTAGCGGTCGTCGTAGCTGATGCCGCCGCTCGCGGGCGTGCGTTCGTCGCCGGCGAGACGGTCAAACTTGCTGCGCGAATCGCTCGCGCCGGATGAAGACGCCTGCGCTCCCGCGCTCGCGCCCGAAGTCGCGCCGCCCTGTGAAGCAGAAGGAGCGTTTCCCGTTTGCGCGCTCGCCTGATTGGCAGTCGTCCGTTGTGCGCTCCTTTGATTTGACGCGGAGACTTGCCGCCCGCCCGTCGTCGCACCGCTCGCCTGTTTGTTCGAGAGGTCAACGCCGACCAGCTCTTTGATCTTATTAAAGAGCGCGGGCAGGACAATCGTGCGCGCCGCGTGCGACAACTCGTCCATAAAGCGATTGCCCAACTCGGAAACCTCATCCTGCAAGCGGTCGTAAGCGCGCGTCTCTTTGAAACGCTCGATCAGTCCGCTCTCTTTGACGCGCTCGATGAGACCGGGCTTGTCCTCTTCCGCTTCCGCCGCCGGAGCCTGGTCGTAGCCGCTGCTGTAAGACGGACGCGGCGGCGCGGCCAGGGTTTGAGCGGGCGCGGGCGCAGCATATTCCGATGAGCCGTAAGCTCCGCCCTCGATGGCGTGCGCGTGCGCGGCGTAAGAGCGATGATCGGTAAACGCGCTCTGCTCGTCGTCGGAAGCTCGCGTCGCGCGTGTGCCTGTTTCGACGAGCCGCTCCATCTCGTCGTAGTCGTCGGAATAACGCGCCTCTTCGTCGTCATCATCACGCGCGGGGATGACTGCGCCGCCGAGGCTGTAGCCGACGACGAGGCCGACGCCGAGCGCGCCGACCGTCCACGCGACGGGACGCTTGCGAAACTGCTCGCGCCAGTCGAGCGCGTCCGTCACGCTCTCTTTGACGGAGTTGTATTGCTGAGCCACTGTGTCTTTGATTTCGGTCACGGTCTGTGTGATGGACTCGCGCGCTTCCTCCATGCGACGTTGAAGCTCTGCTTTCGTGTAATCTTCATCCGCTTCGGGCGCGCGCGCCACTCCTAGATTTCTTTCTTCAGCCATTGCTTATCCTTTCTGAGTTCTTCAACGCTTCTATGTGGCACCGGGTCAACCTTTGACAGCTTGCTCTTCATCACCAGAATGATGATGCCGCCGACGACGAGGTACGCCGCGCCCGTGATGATAAAGCCGAGCGCGTAGTTGAGCGCCGGGTTCGGGAACGTGAACAGGGTCGAGACGAAAAAGGCGACCGCGACATTCAAGAGCGCAAACCCGATGGCCGCGATGACGCCGCCGATGGCGATCATCACGCCGCTTTTGACGTACTTGTTCGCGTCCTCTTTGACCTCGACCTTTAACAGACTGAGCTTCGTATCGAGCAGCGTCATCACGTCGTCGCCCAGACGCCCGAAGAGCGTCGGCAAAGTCTCTAAATCCGACTGCTCGCCGCTTCTGGCGGGCACAGCCGCAGTGCTTCTCTCCAAATCAGCCATCGCCCATGCCTCCTTCTCATTAGTTACAAGTTCAAGGTTCAAAGTTCAAGGCTAAAGCCTGACGGCCAACCTTGAACTTTGAACCTTGAACCTTGAACTTATCTGCGACTGCCGCGAATCAAGAGTCCGAGCACGAGTCCTGCGGCGGCGGAGATCAGAATCGCCTGTCCCGGATTTTTGCGCGCGTACTCTTTGGCTTCGTTGGCGACTTCGCTGAAATCTCTGCTTGACAGGTCTTTGATCTTATCAGTCACGACTGAAGCTTTGTCCGTCACATAATCTTTGGCGGTCGAGGCTGCGTCCGCGATCTTGCCGCCGTACTCTTTGGCCGTTTGAGCCAGACCGGTCGCAGTGCCCGCGCCCGTGCCGCCGCCCGCGCTCTGGCCGGTCGTGCCGCCGGTCGTCGTCAAGCCCTGACCGCCGCCGCCCTGAGTGCCGCCGCCCTGCGTGTTGAGCGTGCTCGAATCGCGCGTGGTTCCGGCGTCGGTTGCGCCCGTGCCTGCTCCGCCGCCCGTGTAACCGCCTGTAGGTCTATTTTCTGACATTTCGATTTCTCCTTCTAAAATTTAGTTCCATCCGACAATGACTTCGGATGATGATGCGAGAGTTGATGATTCTTCTAAAGATGAATCGCACTCCGAAACTGTCGAGCAAACGACGTGCCGACGCTCTCGCATGAGCCGCCGACGCCGCGCCGCGCCGCGCCGGGCTGAGAAAACAACCCGCGCCGCGCTGCCTCGCCGTCGCCGACCTCCACATCTTTTGTTGCGAAAAGGTACGCGTAAAGATACTGCAAAGGTCGGGAACAGTACAACCTCTCAGCGCACATGAGCCGCCTCCTCATCCTAAATTTTTGCAACTTGCAGAGGCTTGACATCGTTCAAAAGAGATGGTAAGTAAGTACTTACTTTATGTTCAGCCGCCGAAACGGAAAGCAGATTTAAGTGAGCAAACAGCCCCTCGTCCCAGACAATCCGGGCCTGCCGGTCGTGGCCGGAGCGCGCATGGCCGGAGAGCTGCGCCGCCTACAGATTTTGCGCGTCGCCGTGCATCTCTTTTCACAGCACGGCTTTCGCGGCACGACCACCAAAGAGATCGCGCAGGCCGCCGGTGTCTCCGAAGCGATGGTCTTCCGCCACTTCGCCACCAAGCAGGAATTGTACGCCGCGATTCTCGATCACAAGGCTTGCGCCGGAGTCCAGTTTCAAAACCCGCGCGAGATGCTGTCCGATGCCGTCCGGCGCAAGGACGACCGCGCCGTCTTTGAGACTCTGGCTTTTGAAGCTTTACAGCATCACGAGCACGACCCTGAGTTTCAACGCCTGCTCCTGCATTCCGCGCTCGAAGAGCACGAGCTGGGACAGATGTTCTGGGAACGCACGGTGCTTCAGATTTATGACTTCTTGGGTTCGTACATACGCGAGCGGCAGCAGGACGGAGCGTTCCGCGACGTGCATCCGTACACAGTCGTGCGCGCCCTTTTGGGCATGATTATTCATCATTCTTTGAACAACAATTTATGGGACAAGCAGCGCAGCCTCTTGAACATTTCCAACGAGCAGGCCGCGCGCGATTTCACCAGCATTTTATTGAGCGGCATTCTGGCCGCCGGAGCTATCACTGAAAACGGCAGCCGCCGCAAGACCAACGCGGCTCGCCCGGTGACTAAAAAGAGAAAGAAATGATCTCTCCTCAGCAACTAAAATTTATAACTCTCTCGCTCGCCCTCGCGTCCATCAGTCTCTTCGCCGTTGCGTGCGGCGGCTCAAAGGCGCAGACCAATCAGGCGAAACAATCCGCCTCTCCGGCGCAGCCGACGGTCGTGCAGGTGACGACCGCTCCGGCCATCTCGCGCCAGTTGCCACGTTTCTTTGAAGCGACGGGCAGCCTCGCGGCTGACGCGCAGACGGATGTCGCGCCGGCGGTCGCCGGCAAAGTCGTCTCGGTCGGCGTGGATTTGGGAAGCTACGTGCAGCAGGGCGCAGTCCTCGTGCGCCTCGATGACAGAGACTCGCGGATTCGGCTTGAGCAGGCGCAGGCGCAGGTCGCGCAGGCTCAGTCCGCAGTCCGGCAGGCGGAAGCGCGCATCGGTCTTCGCTCAGGACAGAACTTTGACCCGAACAATGTGGCCGAAGTTCGTTCCGCCCGCGTCGCGCTTGAGTTGGCAGAGAAAAATCTGCGACGCTTTGAGAAGCTCATCGAATCGGGCGACGTGTCGCGCTCCGGTTACGACCAGCAGCGCGCACAGCGAGATCAGTTGCAGCAACAGTATGAAGCTCAGCTAACGCAGGCGCGCCAGAACTTCGCCGCCGTGCAGACCGCGCTCTCGGCTGTTGATGCGGCGCAGACGCAAGTTCTGTCCGCGCGCAAGGCCATCAATGATGCGGTCGTGCTTGCGCCGATGAGCGGCTACGTTTCTGATCGTCCGGCGGACATCGGCGAGTACGTCACCACATCGAGCAAGGTCGCCACCATCGTTCGCACCAACCCTTTGCGAATGAAGATAGACATTCCCGAACAGGCGATCAGCGAAGTGCGTGTCGGCCAGAGCGTTTCGCTCACCGTGAGCGCGTATCCCGACCGCACGTTCAACGGGCGCGTCGCCAGAGTTTCGCCGTCTGTCAGCGCGACTTCGCGCACGCTGACCGTCGAAGCGGAGGTCGAGAACGGCGACAACACTTTGAAGCCCGGACAGTTTGCGACCGTCAGGATTCTGCTCCCGCAGACTGAGCCAGCCGTGCTCATCCCCGCGCGAGCCGTGCGGACGGAAGCAGGCACGAGCCGCGTCTTTGTCATCAAGGACGGACGCGCGCAGCAACGCCTCGTCCGACTCGGACAGTCCGAGGGCGACTTGATCGAAGTCAAAACCGGCGTCGCCGCCGACGAGCTTGTGGCGACCAGTAATGTGGAACAACTGAGCGACGGCATGGCTGTCACACAGTAAATTAGTTCAAGGTTCAGAGTTCAAGGTTCAAAGTCGAAAACCTTGAACTTTGAACCTTGAACTTTGAACCTTAAAGATTATGCAAAAGCTTGCTGAAATTTGTGTGCGCCGTCCGGTCTTTGCGACGATGCTGATAATGGCCTTAGTGGTCGTCGGCATCTTCTCTTTCTTCTCGCTCGGCGTTGACCTCTTCCCGAAAATCGACTTGCCGACGATCACCGTGACGGTCGTCAATCAAGGCTCTTCGCCGCAGGAGATCGAGACCGAGATTACGGACAAGGTCGAAGGCGCGGTCAATACCATCAGCGGCATAGACGAATTGCGCTCGACCTCCGTCGAAGGCGTCTCGCAGGTCTTTATCACGTTCCTGCTTGAGAAGAACGCGGACGTGGCCGCGCAGGAAGTCCGCAGCAAAGTTGACCTCGTCGTCCCCGACTTGCCCGACACGGCGGAAAAGCCCGTCGTGCAAAAGCTGGACACTGACGCCGCGCCCGTGCTTCGCATAGCCGTCTCCGCGCCGCGCTCTCTGCGCGAAGTCACGGACATCGCGGACAAGCAGATTAAGCAGCGCATCGAATCCGTCAACGGCGTCGGGCAGGTCGAGATCATCGGCGGTCGCAAGCGCGAGATACAGGTCTGGGTTGACCCGGACAAGCTGCGCGCCTACAACGTGACGGTCGCGGAGGTCGCCAACGCGGTCAAGCTGCAAAACATGGAAGTGCCCGGCGGTCGCGTTGACGAAGGCACGCGCGAGCTGACCGTCCGCACGATGGGACGCATTGACAATCCTGCGGACTTTAACAATCTGGTCGTCGCCACGCGCGACAATTACACAGTCAAAGTCAGCGACATCGGCTACGTCGAGGACGGCGCGGAAGAGCAGCGCACGCAGGCGACGCTTAACGGACAGCCAGCCGTGACGCTCGTCGTCTCGAAACAGTCAGGACAGAACACAGTCGCGGTCGCGGATGAAGTCAAAGCGCGTTTGAACGAGATCGCGCCGACACTGCCTGCGGGCTTTCGCATGGAGATCGTCGGCGACCAGTCCACTTATATCAAGGCTTCGCTCGAATCAATTGAGCGTCACCTCGTCGAAGGCGGCATCCTCGCGGCCATCGTCGTCTTTATTTTCCTGTGGAGCTTTCGCTCGACCTTCATCGCGGCCATCGCGATTCCGACCTCGCTCATCGCCACCTTCGGCCTCATGCTGTTGATGGGCTTTACGCTCAATAACATCACGATGCTCGCGCTGACCCTGATGGTTGGCATCGTGATTGACGACGCGATAGTCGTGCTTGAGAACATCTTTCGCTTCATCGAAGAGAAGGGCATGTCGCCCTTTCAGGCGGCGATTGAGGGCACGAAGGAGATCGGCCTCGCCGTCATGGCGACGACGCTTTCATTGCTCGCGGTCTTCCTGCCCGTCGGATTTATGGGCGGCATCGTCGGTCGCTTCATGTCTTCGTTCGGTCTGACTTCGAGCTTCGCGGTCGCAGTCTCGCTGATAGTCTCTTTCACTTTAACGCCGATGCTCGCCGCTCGTCTCATCAAGCGCAAGGAAGACCCTTTGCCCGCGAGCGTTGGCAGCGAGCCTTCGGAGGGAGACGCTCCGGTCGCACTGGCTGACGAGTCGCGCGTCGTGGCGGCTGAGACTGACGCCGAGAAGAATGTCTATGATGATGAGAGCCGTGCTGTTGAAGCTCTGCCGCCGCAGAAAGCCGAAAAGCCACGCTCGCACGACTCGAAGGACTCGCGTTTTTATCGTCCGATTGATCGCACTTACACGTGGCTGCTCAAGTGGTCAATGGCGCATCGCTGGGCGGTCGTCTTGATGTGCGTCGCCGTCATCATCTCAATCGTTCCGCTCTTCAAATTCGTCGGCAAGAACTTTCTGCCGGTTGACGATCAATCGCAGTTCGAGATCAGCGTCCGCACGCCCGAAGGCTACACGCTGGCTGCGACGAGCGAATTGGTCGAGCGGATTGCGAAAGATTTGAGGGACAAAAATAAGTTCCCCGGCCTCTCCGACACGCTCATCACCATCGGCGGCGGACAGCAGCAGCTCGTCAACAACGCGTCGATTTACGTCAAGATGCTACCGATTGAAGAGCGCAAGGAGACGCAGGAAGCTTACATGGTCAGGGCGCGCGACCTCTTGAAGAATTATCCGCAAGAGCTTCGCACCAGCGTTCAGCAGGTCGCGGCGATTAGCGGCGGCGGCAATCGCAACTCTGACATACAGTTCGTCATCGGCGGGCCTGACTTGCAGAAGCTGACGAAATATTCGGACGAGCTCTTAGCCAAGATGAAGACGATTCCCGATGTCGTGGACGCGGATTCGACTTTGATTACGGGCAAGCCCGAACTGCGCGTCGTGATTGACCGCGCGCGCGCGGCAGACCTCGGCGTCCGCGTCGGAGACATCGCGCAGGCTTTGAACACATTGGTCGCGGGTCAACAGGTTTCGACTTTCAACGCTGGCACGGATCAGTACGAAGTTCGCGTGCGCGCCATCGGAGAGTTTCGCGCGAGCGTCGAAGGCTTGAAGCGGATGATCGTCTCTTCTTCAAAAATCGGCTGGGTCACTCTCGATAATTTAGTTCACATCCAGGAGGGCGCGGGGCCTTCGGCGATTGACCGTCTCAACCGTCAACGTCAGGTCACGTTGCTCGCCAACGTGCGACCGGGCGGCTCGCAGCAGGCGGTGATCGACAAGACGAGTCAGTTCGTCAAAGAGCTGAATGTCGAGAGCACTTACAAGACGGGGCTTGCCGGACGCTCGAAAGAGCTTGGGCGCGCGGGCTACTACTTCGTGCTCGCGTTTATGCTCTCGTTCATCTTCATGTACATGGTGCTCGCCGCGCAGTTTGAATCGTTCATCCATCCGGTGACGATTCTCCTGACGCTGCCGCTTGCGATTCCATTCGGCATCCTCTCTCTGCTCGTGACGGGACAGACGGTCAACATCTTTTCGGGACTCGGACTCCTGCTCCTCTTCGGCGTGGTCAAGAAGAACGCGATTTTGCAGATTGACCACACGAACGAGCTGCGCTCGCACGGCATGGAGCGCGGCGAGGCGATTATTCAGGCGAACCGCGACCGCCTGCGTCCGATTCTGATGACGACGATTGCGCTGGTGGCGGGCATGATGCCGCTCGTGATTTCGCGCGGGGCGGGCGCGGGCACGAACCGTTCAATCGGCGTGCTGGTCGTCGGCGGGCAAAGCCTGTGTCTGCTCTTAACACTGCTGGCCGTGCCTGTCTTCTACTCGCTCTTTGACGATCTCGGACGCAGCCACATTTGGGGACGCGTCGGCGCGGGGCTGACCACGCCCTTCGTCTGGGCGCGGCGCAAGGCTGCGACGGCGACCGCTTCGTTCTTTAGTTTGATAAGTAAGAATTAACCGCAGAGACGCAGAGAAAACCGTCAAAGGATTTTCTTGAATGAATGAATTTATATTTTTCTTTTCTCTCTGCGTCTCCGCGTCTCTGCGGTGAAATTGTTTGGAATGATTTTCAATTATGACGACATCGAACAGGCAATTTATCTTTCGTTTATGGATGACAGCGATGCTGTTGTGCGTGCCGCTTGTCGTGCGTGCGCAGCAGACGACGCCGCAGCCCGTGACGCCTGCTCCTTCGGGCAACACGAACACGCCGCAGCAGAGCGCGCCGCCGTCCTCTTCGAGCGGAACGAATATCGCTCCGTCCGGCAACTCTTCGCAGGGGCAGCCGACGCAGCCCGGCTCGAACGCGCGTTCGGCGACGCCCGCCGGACAGACAGAGCAGAGCGTCCAGCCGACCACGCAGGCAGACCAGCAGAGTCGCGGCACACAGGCACAGCCCGTCACGCAGCCGCAGACGCCGCAAGGCGGCGCGCCCGGCGTTCCGACGAGCGACAGCTTGCCCGGCGGCGCGCAGCCTTCATCCGTCCCGCAGATTCAGCCCGGCCAGACGCCCGCCACACCGGGGCAAACCATCGACGCGCCGCAGACGCCGCGCCAGCCCGGACGCGAGGTCGTGCGCACACCTGCGCCGCAAGAGGACACGCTCAACGTGCCGCAGGTCGCGCCGAACTACCAGGCTCCCGCGCGACCTTTGCCTGAATTGGGACGCGTCGGCGTGGACATGACGGAGCAGAAGCCGCTCACTCTGCGCGAAGCTCTGGAAATGGCTCTGACTAATAATAAGGACATCGAGGTCGCGCGCTCGAATGTGAAGATCGCGGAGTTCGACTTGCAAGGAGCGCGCGGAGTTTACGACCCGCGCCTTAGCTCGCTCTCTTATTACGAGAGGAGCGTCACGCCGTCTTCGAGCTTTTTAAGCGGCGGCTCGAACGGAGCGGTCACGCAGAGCGATTACACCGGCACGTTTCGCTTTGAGGGACTCGTCCCGAAATACGGCGGCGGCTATCGCGTGGACTTTTCGAGCATCCGCCTGACGACCAACAATCAGTTCACCGCGCTCAATCCGCAGTATCCGACCGCGCTCACTTTCAATTACACACAGCCACTCTGGCGCGGCCTGCGCTTTGACATCAATCGCAGGGGCATCGAAGTCGCCAAGAAAAATCTCTCGCTCACCGACGCGCAGTTTCGACAGCGCACGATTGAGACGATCACGGCGGTGCAGCGCGCCTACTGGGATTTGGTTTACGCGCTTCGCAACTTGCAGATTCAGCGCGACGCCGTGCGTGACGCGCGCAAGCAGCTTGAGCATAACAAGCGACTCGTGGAGGAAGGCATGCTCGCGCCGATTGACGTGGTCGCGGCGGACGCGCAGGTCTCTGGCTACGAGCAGAGCGTTTACAGCGCGCTCGAAGATGTCTCGCGCTCTGAGAACACGCTAAAAAATCTGATCGCGGAGAATCGCAACTCGGCCATCTGGAACGCTTCCGTGATCCCGACCGACGCGGTTGACATCACTCCGCCTTCAATCACTTTGCCGGACGCGATGCAGGCCGCTTTGGAGAATCGGCCTGAGCTGGCGCAGTCGGACGTGGCGCAGGCGATTAACGAGATTGACCAACGCTATTACCGCGAGCAGACCAAGCCGCAGGTTGACCTCATCGGCAGCTACGGCGTGGTCGGTCTGGCGGGAAGCCTCAACACGGCGGCGGGAGCGAATCCGTTGACCGGCTCAAGCGAGCGCACGCGATTGAAGATTAACGAGATTATCGCGTCTCTGCCGAACACGACGATTCAGCCTTTGCCGCTGCCCGCGCCGCAAAGCCTGCCGGACGAACTGGTCGGCGGCTACGGCCAATCGCTCTTGAACCTGGGCGCGAATCGCTACAACAACTATCGCGTCGGCGTGCAGTTGAACCTGCCCATCAGAAACCGCACGGCTGAGGCGCAGCTTGGCCGCTCGCTCGTCGAAGGCCAGCGCATACAGACGCAGCGCGAACAGCTTGAGCAACTGATTCAGGTTGACGTGCGAAACGCTTTGCAGATAGTTCGCACGGCTGAGTCGCGCCTGCGCGCCGCCGCCGCCGCGCGCGACGCTTCCGAACAGCAGTACGCGAGCGAGCAAAGACGTTTCGACGCCGGGCAGTCAACTTTGTTCTTAGTGCTTGAGAGACAGACGGCACTGACGACCGCACGCGGCAACGAGCTGCGCGCGCAGACAGACCTCAACAAAGCGATTGCCGAATTGCAACGCGCGACCGGCAACTCTCTACAGGCCAACAACGTCGTCGTGAGCGTGCGCTGAAAAACTTTTTTCGGCAGCACCCGGACGACCGAGAAGGCGATGAGCGTTGGGGCGACGCTCATCGCCTTCATTTAATTCCATTACAGAAAGTGAAAGGTTTATTGTTGAGCTATCTGCAAACGGTATTCCGGTCTGAGGGAATAAAGAGCCGGGAAAAATATCTTATCGGATGGCAGATTCGAATCATTTGCGGCGCGTAACTGACGCCTCAATTTAATCAAGTTTCTTTAATGAGCTCAACTTGTGAACGTGATTCAAAGACGAGCTCGCATAATTAACAGGAACGAAGCTATAACCATGAAGTAGGTTTAGACCTTCATCTGTGATTGGTCTACTGTAGATAGGAATTCCCCTACTTCTAATTTTGCTTAATTGTTGAACGATGGAACCTATAATATAGGCGCGCGCCTTTCCCTGCTTCTCAGCAGCGATGCCCCCTATATAGATTGCCGCCGGCTTTTTGCCTTTGGGAACAATGTGGTCAATCGAAAACATGGCTCCCGTAATATTTTCGTTGTGAATCAGCTTTGCAGCTTCTTCATTTAAGGGAATAATACAGTAGTATCCCACTATATCTTTTAACGATTCCGTGCTGACCGCGCGAGCCTGCAAGAGAATGTTAAAAATATCCGGGTTTTTATCATGCCATTCAATCATTTTCTCGACGGATGAGATTTCGTTGCCAAGCAATTTTACGCAAAACTCACGGAGAGCGGGGATTTCTTCTCTCCTTACGGCACGCAGTTCGTACTTCGAGCCTTCCTTATTAATCAACGCGTCGAATGTCTTCTTGGTCCTGGCTTCTTCATCCTCTCTGAGTTTATTTTTCATGCTCCTCACTAAACCGCCTAATTTTTTGAGAAACGTTCTTATCTCAGGATGGCTACTACTCGATGATGTATAAGGTATGATAGAAATTCCATAATCTTTTACAAAGCGCTTATGCATAATGCTGGAGCAACTTCTAGTATCCATCAAAGCATAGTGCATGCCACTATATCCCTGAAACGTTTCCCTTAACTCTTCCAATAATAACAGTAGATCGGGATCGGTCAAACCAAATCCGATGAATAACACTGTACGTGTAGAGAAGAGCATCTCCAACATTCGCCGATACTGCACATTCGTGTACATCAAATTACGATAATCACTCCGGCCAAGAACAATCGTTGATATGCGCTGAATATCTCCGTGAACCTTAAATATGAAGAATTCTTTACGCCGGTATGCCCCAAGCAGATCGTATACATCTTTATGAGTATAGACGTTGATGGAAGTATTTAAGCTTGTTTGATATGCCGTCTCTAACAAAGTATCGTAATTGCTGGTTAAAGCGGATGAGAAGGGTATTTGCGTAATCAATTTGTGTACGTCCGCAGGCCGGGGGCGATTTTCTGTAAAGACCTCATGCATGAATCTCTGATACTTTTCAGGAGTTAGTCTCTCGCTCATTTCCTCTGCTACCAGCAACAAATCGTTGTTGTTTATATGAGCTTTTAACTCAGTTAATTCAGCTTTGGAGATGACCACGCCATTCTTAAGACTCCACGTAAGCATGCGTCTCAGCAAGTCTGGCCAATTCGGCAGCTTTGCGCTGAGAGAAAGTCCGGCTCCGACAAAGATTGTGCAGTCGCCTAATGCGATTTGTTTAGCCAGATTATCAAGCTCCATCTTTCACCTCCGGCGTTAATTGAGTTCAAGAAATGAAACCATACAATTCCAGACCTTAAGCTTATCGCTTGACCCTCTAAATAGTCGTATCCATATATTCATTGCGAGAACCCACCCGTGATTTTGCCTAAGCGCTTGGCTTAATATATTCGCATGCGTATCACAGGCCGCATCTGCTTGAAAGTGGTTTCGTGAGGCTAACAAGAGCATGTATCTTGTCAGCAGGATAGTGAGTAACGCAGCGGGAAGATATTATGGCGCGGGGCAACGTGTCAAGAAAAAGGTGTCGAGCGCAATTTAAGGGCGAGGATTAATAAAAGAGCGCGCGCCTGCTTGAGCAAAATTCAACGCCTTCATTTTGCGTCATTCCTTCCATCCCTCAGCCTCACGACAGCCCACAGAGGCCAGTGGTCGGAGAGGCTGACCTGACGGTCTATGCCGAAGGTCTTGACATCCAGGCCGCGCAGCCACATCCAGTCGAGCTTGAGTTCGATGACGAAAGTTTTCCAGGTCGGGTCGTCAATCGAGAAGGGAGTCTGAAAGCCTCTCCCGGCGAAGAGCCGCACAGTCCCTTTAATATCTTTCGGCATCAGCGTGTTGAAGTCTCCGAGGATGACCGCATTTTTTATTTGCGCGTGATGCGTTTGCAGATCGTCAATCACTGCCGCAAGCTGTTCTATCTTCTTCTCGTTCGAGATGCGTGTCTCGGCGTGGACTGAATAGACGCGCAGGGTTTTTCCTCCGAGGTGAACAGTTGCGCCGAGGGCGACGCGCTTGCGTCCCTTCGGGCCTTCGTTCGGGAGCACGATGCGCGCGACATCCGTCAGAGGATAGAGGCTCAAGATAGCCACGCCCGTCTCTTCTTCGACGCGCTCTTTCCCGGCAGAAGTTGGCGGAGGCGGAGGCGCAGCCCACGCGTAATTCATCCCAAGCTCTTCGGCCATCAGGCGTGCGGTATTGGTGTGATTCGTGCGCTCTTTATCCCTATCAACTTCCTGAAGACCGATGACCGCAGCCCCGCCGAGCTCTTTGTCTTCTTTGAGCAACTTGATCAACGCGCGCAGGTCGTCGCCGCCGCGCCAACGCATGTTGTAGGAGATAAGCTTGATCTCATCAGGCACAGCACGTTTGGCATCAAGCTTGGCCGCGCCTCCTGTTTCGACGAGCGCGTCATCCGCAGAGGTCGCGCGCGCGAAGACGAGAGGCGAGAGGCACACGGCTAAGAGTAAAAAGAAGGCTGCTTTCAACTTCGCGGATTTTTTAAGCACTGTCTGCGGCATCGCTTTTCCTGACGGCTTGAAAGGGAAAACGGGGAAGCAGAAAAGATAAGAGTTTTGGTAGGCGTAGTCAATGCTCATGAAGAACGTGCGTTCTTTGCGTCCCTTTGCGTCTTCAAACTTTGCGCTCTTTGCGTTAAAGAATCACTTAACCGCAAAGAACGCAAAGAGAAATCACGCAAAGAACGCAAAGATGAACAGCCGTTTTAACTTCTGGGAAAAGCGAGAGCTAAAATCGTGATCGCAATGGCTGTGATGAGGGCGCGGCGGTTAATCCCTCGCGCTTTGCGGCGAAGCTGCTCGATCAGATTTTGGTCGTTCAATTCCTCTTCGCCCGCGTCCATGTTGCGCACGCCGCGCGCGGCCAGCGAGATGCAGATTTTATCCCGCGCCTGCATCAAGCCGAGGCCGCCGATCCAGATCGGAAAGAAAATAATCGCGCGCGACCAGCGCGGGGCATTGTAAACCACCAGCACGAAGGCCGCCGCGACGCCGACCGTGAGACAGACGAAGCCGAGCAGCCGACGCTTGCGCCGCTCGCGCGTGCCGATGTTGCACAGCTCAAGATTGTTCGCGCTCATCTCTTATTCCGCGCGAAGAGTCGCCAAAGGCTGTCCGGCGGTCACGCGCTGTCCGGGCTGGATGCTGATCGCGCTCACCGTTCCGGCTGAAGAGGCGCGAGCCGTGACGATCTGCTCGGTTGGAATTGCGGGCGCGGGCTGTACGGGATTCTGCGGCGTCGGCTGACGCGCGGCGACGAGTTGGCCCTGCGCGTCCTGCGCCGAGGCTTGAGCTTTACGCAGGCGTTGTTGTGCGTGGTCGTAATCGGCGCGCGCTCCGTCAAGCTGAGCTTGCGGCGCGTCGCCTGAAGCGACGAGCGGCGTCAGGCGATTGACTTCGACCTCCGTGCGGACGACTTCGGCGCGCGCTGCTTCGATCTCCGATTGCGCGGACTCGATGTTTCGCGCGGCGCGCTTCTGCGGGTCTTCGGCCTGAGGCTGCGGCGTCGCCGTCTGCGCTTCGTTGATGACGGCGATCTCGACAATCGCCGCGCCTTCATTGACAGACGCTCCCTCGCTCACGAGGACGCGGCGCACTTCGCCCGTCACGGGCGAGTTCACAATGATGATGCCGCGCGCGTTGTTGTCGCTGCTTGAGTGGCAAGCTGTTGAGAGCAGCAGCGCGCACAAGAGCAGGAAGTTTCCCGCAAAGGCGCAAAGGCGCAAAGGAAGAACGCTAAGAGGTTGAGTGCTGCTCGCTCTTGGCGTGCTTCTTCTTTGCGCCTTTGCGCCTTTGCGGGAGATTTTCTTCTTCAAGTCGTAACTCATTTCGGACTCGTCGTGCTCGCCGCTTTGAATGAGCTGCCGTAGATGCCCGCGCCGCTAAATGACGGCTGATGAAACTCGAACTCGGGCAGGTTCGAGTCTGTTCGCACGGCGACGTGATTGGCTTCGAGCGTGTTGCCGGTCGCGCGTTCAAAGTCCGCGATGGCTTTGTTGAGATCGGTCTGCGCTTGAAGCTCGCGCCCCTGCGCGGCCAACAATTCCGTCTGTCTTTGCAGTACGAGAAAGACGGTCGTCGTGCCCGCTTTGAACTGACGCTGCTCGCTCGCGTACTGCTGCTCTGCCGAAGAGCGCGCGGCGGCGGCTGCGGCGAGTTTCGCTTCGGATGAGCGCAAAGTCTGCGTCGCGTTTCGCACGTCCGCTTCTATCAATTGCTCTTGCTGCGCGCGCTGGTTCTCGATCCGCCGACCGACGGCGAGCGATGCTCCGAGATTGGCTTCCGCCGTGCGATTGCGCAAAGGGATTTCGACGCGCACGCCGACGCGGTAGGTCGGAAAGTTTTGACCGAGCAAGTTTGAGAGCGATTGGCCGTAGCCTCCGACCAGAATCGGCGGGACGGTCGAGCCGGACGCGGTAGTGTCGAGCGGCGGAAGTCCGGCGAGGGCTGACAACTGATTCACACGCGCGCGCAAGATGGAATTCGCGCTCGTCGGATTCTGCGGCGCTGTCACAGCCGCGCCCGCAAGTCCGGTCGCGGTGTATGTCCCCACTAAATCAATTTGCGGCCTGGTCTGGTCGCGGAAAAATCTTGTATCAATCTGATTTATCTCGGCGTTGGTCTGAAGCAGAGCCAGCTCAGGGCGATTTTGCAATGCCGCACTGATGGCCTGTTCGAGCGGCACGCGCGGAGCTTCCAGGCTGACCGGCGTGACGGGCGTCAGAGGACGCGACCAAAGCTCTGCCTTGCGGTCTGGCAACATCAAAGTCTTCAAAGTATTTTCGGCGCGCGTGACGGCCTCTTGAGCCGTGTAAACATTCTGCTCAAAGGTGGTGACCTGCGTGTTGGCGGCGACGATGTCAATCGGCGCGAGGACGCCTTTCTCGACGAGCCTTTGATTGCTCTCAAGCTGCACGCGAGCCTGTTTCACAGCGTCTATCTGCACCTGTAAATTTCTGAGCGAGAAAACCAAATCCCAGTAAGCCTGCTCGACCTGCGCGATGACTTCGATGGCCTGCTGGCGAAACTGCGCGTCCGTGAGGCTCAAGTTCTTTTTCGCAATCTCAATCGTGCGGCGATTGTTGTCAATCCTGAGGCCGCGCCAGAGCGGCTGCGTGTAAGTGAACGTGAGAGCCGAAGGGAACTGCGGATTGAGCGTCACGTTCTGGTTGTTCGTCATCAAACGCGTCGAAGAGAAATCGAGTTGATAAGCGCCGCCCGCGAACGGCGAGAAGCCGCCGAAGCGAACCGCGCCGGTCGCGTCCGTCTGCTTGACAGAGCCGTTCTGCGCGCCGCCGAGAGTCGAGCTGGTCGGCGTCACGCGGCTCTCGTAATAGCTTTCGGATGAAAAGACTGGATCGTAAACTCCGCGCGCGGCGGTCAGTTGATATTCCGCTATCTGCACGTTGATGCGCGAGCCGTCAATGTCGTTATTGTTTTGGAGCGCGAGCGCAATCGCTTCATTCAAAGTGATTGGAGTCTGGTTGTTGATGTCCACGCCGACGCGTTCCGCGCTCGGCAAGGGACGCTCCTGCGCTTTGAAATTCGGAGCGACGGGCGGAGGCTCTGCGGGAAGCTCTGCGGGCGCGATGCCGCCTGAGACTCCGACGTTCTGAGTCGGAGATTGCGGCACGCCGTTCGTCGTCGTCGCGCCGTTTCCAGTCGTCGTAGTAGTTTGCGGCGCGGTCGTTCCGGCGGGCGTGGCTGTTTGCGGCTGTCCCTGTCCGGGCGCGGTCTGTTGCGGCGCGATTTGCGGCGAAGGCGGGCGCGGCCCCTGCGTGTCGGGCGTGGTCTGTTGTCGCTGCTGCTCGACTCCGGTCTGCGGCTGTGTGCTCTGCTGCGCCTCGTTGTCTGGACGCACGGGAGCCGAAGAGGAGTTCGGCGGAAGCTGCGTCGTCGAAGGCGGCGGCGAGCCGGGCTGTTGCTGTTGTTGCGTCGTGCCTGCGGGCGGCGACGGAGGCGGCGTCTGCGTCGGCGTCTGCGCGAACGCGACGACAGGCACAATCAACATGGAGAGGAGAAATGCAATTCTCATCGAAGAAAATAATGCTTTTCTTTGCATCTTTGCGCCTTTGCGTGAGATTAAATTTTCACGCAAAGGCGCAAAGGCGCAAAGAAGAAGAGGTGCGCTTTTTAAACTCAAATTTTTAATCGCCTGAAGCTTGATCCACATATCTATCCTTTGCAGTTTTACGCGCGACCGGCTCGGCCACTTTGCCTTTGCGCGCTCCCGCGTAAACTTCCTTGAGACGCCGACCCGCGCCCTGCTTGAAACTACTTAATCCACGACCGGCAAAGCTCCACACGCGCGAATCCTTCGCGTCCTCAAAAAGCGAGTAGAAGACAGGCACGGCCAAGAGCGTCAACAGTAGACAAAGCGACTGCCCGCCGACGACCAGCACGCCGATTGAGCGATTCGTCGCCGCGCCCGCGCCAGTGCCGAGGATAAGCGGAATCATGCCCGCCACCAGCGCAATCGTCGTCATCAGAATCGGACGCAAGCGGTCGCGGTTGGCTTGCAAGATCGCGCTGTAACGCTCCATGCCGTGCGAGCGCAGCTCGTTCGTGTGGTCAATCTGCAAAATCGCGTTCTTCTTCACGATGCCGAAGAGTAAGAGTATGCCGAGCGCGGAAAAGATATTGAGCCGCTGTCCAGCGATTAAGGTTGACAGGAGCGCGAACGGAATCGAGAGCGGCAGCGTGAGCAGGATCGTGACCGGATGAATGAACGACTCGAACTGCGCGGCCAGAATCAGATACATGAAAATGAACGAGAGGAAAAACGCGAGCATGAAGGATTGGTTCGCGCGTTGCAGCTCTTTGGATTGTCCCGTCACGCCCGTCCTGTATCCCGCTTCCATGTTCAAGCCCGCCGCATAGCCTTGCAAAGCCGCGATAGCGTCCGCCTCAGAACCTCCGGGCGCGACGCTCGCGGAGATAGTGACCTGACGTTGACGATTCAAGCGATCAATCGAGGCGGGGCTTTTCCCTTCCTGCAAGTCAACCAGCTTGTCCAGGCTGACCGTGCCTGCGGTCGTTGATGCGACCGTGAAATCTTTGAGGCTGTCGCGCGTGCGGCGATACTCCTCTTCGGCCTGCACGACCACGTCGTACTGCTCCGAGTTCTCGCTAAAGGTCGTGACGCGCTGGCCTGCGGCGAGGATGTTCAAAGCCTGCGCCACATCTCCGGCTTTGACGCCGAGGTCGCCCGCTCTTTGTCTGTCAATCAGGACGCGCACTTCGGGATTGCCGAGCTGTAAAGAACGATCCGCGTCGCGGAATTTCGAGTCCTGCTTGAGCTGTTCGACGAGTTTCGCGGAATACTGGTCGAGCTTCTGTATGTCCGTGCCGCTGATAAAGAAGCCGACGGACGACCCGCCGCGACCCGTGCCGATGCTCGCGCCGATGCTCGACGTGCCGGAGACTCCGATCTGATATTCCTTCGGATATTTTCGTTTCTGAATCATCTGGCGCGTCAGATTAATCAAATCGGTCTGCGATGAATTGCGCTCCTTGACGGGCTTGAGACTGACGTTGACAGTGCCGGAGTTCGGCCCGCCGCCGCGACCGAAACCTGCGAGAGCCAGGGTGTTCTGCACGCCCGGAATCTGTTCGCGCACGTCGCGCGAAATGCGATCAAGTATGCTCTGCGTCGCCGCGAGGCTCGTGCCTTCGGGCGCACGCAGTGAGATTTGAAAAGCAGACTCGTCTTCATCAGGCAGAAAGTTGTAGCCGACCCATTTGAAGAGCGGATAAATCGAGATGATAGCTATCGCGCAAATAAGCACGATGACCCAACGATGAGCCATCGAGAGCCTGAGCAGCCACATGTACGTCCTGTCAATCGGACGATAAAAGCGTCCCTCCTTCGATGAGCCGTGCTCTTTGCGAGCATCTTCCTGAGCCTGATTGTCATGCTCGCCCGCAGACAAATCCGTGCCGCCGCCAATCGTGTCGGGCATGCCTTCGGGCGTCACGGATTCCTTCGGCGGCTTAATCCATCGCGCGGCGAGCATCGGCGTTAAAGTGAAAGAGACTATCAACGAGACTGCGATGGCCGCCGCCGAAGTCAGGCCGAATGAAGACATGAAGCGTCCGACGATGCCCGACATAAAGCCCACCGGAATAAAGACCGCGAGCAGCGAAAACGTCGTCGCCATGACCGCGAGTCCGATTTCGCGCGTCCCCTCAATCGCGGCCTGAAACGGATGCATCCCCTTCTCTTCGACGAAGCGATAAATGTTTTCGAGCACGACAATCGCGTCGTCAATCACGATTCCGACCATCAAGGTCAGCGAGAGCATCGTCATCTGATTGAGCGAATAGCCGAAGGCCGCGATGAGCGCGAAGGCGGAGATGATCGAAGTCGGAATCGCAAACGCGGCGATGAGCGTCGAGCGAAAGTTCCACAGGAAGAGAAACACAATCAGCGCGGCGAGCAGGCCGCCGACGATGAGATGCTCTTCGATGGAATGCAAGCTGGTTTCGATGAATTCGGATTGGTCGCGCGTGACCGCGATCTTGAGGTCAGGCGGCAGCACGGGTTTGATTTCCGCCATGCGCTGCTTGACGGCGTTGATGACGGCCACTGTGTTCGAGCCTGATTGCTTGCGCACGGCGAGCGAGACCGAAGGCGTGCTGTCGAGCGAAGCCGCCGATGTCGGATCAACGCCGCTGTCTTCGACTCTGCCGACATCGCTAATCTTGACGGCATATTTGTTCTTCGTCGTGATAACGATGTTGTTGAACTCTTCGACCTTCTGCACGCGCGAGATTGTACGCAGGGCGACTGTCTTCGCGCCTTCGTTGAGATTGCCGCCGGGCAACTCTAGATTCTGAGCGCGCAGAGCGTTGACCACATCCGTGACCGAAATGCTGTAGGCGGTCAGGCGTTGCGGGTCGAGATAAACTTTGATCTCGCGCTGGCGTCCGCCGTAAACGACGACCTCGCCGACGCCGCTCGCGGATTCAAGCCGCTCCTGAATCTGATGCTGCACGATGTCTGTCAGCTCGATTGTCGAACGCGGCGCGCTGATGGCGTATTGAATGACGGGCTGCGAGTCGGGGTCTGCCTTCGTGATGATGGGAGCGTCCGCCGTCAACGGCAAACGGTTGATGACCGCGCTGACCTTGTCGCGCACTTCCTGCGTCGCCACGTCGGTGTCTTTTTCGAGATTGAAAGTGATGGTGACCTGCGAGCGTCCCTGCGAAGAGGTCGAGCGCATCTCGTCTATGCCCGGCACGGTGTTGGCCGCGCCTTCGATAATATCCGTCACTTCCGTCTCAATCTCTTCGGGCGCGGCTCCCTGATTCGTCGTCGAGACGGTCACCGTCGGCAAATCAATCTTCGGAAAGCGATCCACGCCGAGCGTGAAGAAAGAGAACGCGCCCACCACCGTCAACAGCAGCACGATGACGGTCGCAAAGACCGGACGCTTCACACAAATTTCGGCTAACTTCTGCATAACTCAAATCTCAGTTCAAGGTTCAAAGTTCAAAGTTCAAGGTTAGAAAGCTGATAACCTTGAACCTTGAACTTTGAACCTTGAACTCATTGCTTGACCCTCGCTCCCTCAAAAAGCTGCTGCACATTGCTGGTCGCCACCGTCTCGTCTGCTTGCACGCCGGAAAGAATTTGAATCGTGTCGCCCTCTTCGGCTCCGATCTGGACGACGCGCAGCTTGGCGGTGTCGCCTTGAATCACAAAGACGCGATAGGACTGCGTATTCTGGTCGGAGAAGACTGCGGCGCGCGGGACGAAGACGGATTTGCTTCCGCCCTGACGCACGATCTGCGCTGTAGCGAACATGCCTGAGCGAAGCTCGTTGTCGCCGTTCTCAATCGCCGCCTCAATCGTCGCGGAGCGCGAGGCCGGATCAATCGCCGGATTGACCGCCGTCACCTGTCCGGCAAATTTCTTGCCCTTGTGCGCGTCAACTTCCAACGACACGCCCATGCCTTGAGAGATGTACGGCACGTCTGCTTCCGGCACTTGCAGTTGCAGCTTAATCGGATTCGTGCGCAAGACCGTCGCCACGTTTGACGAAGGCGTGACGTATTCGCCGACGGCGATGGGACGCGCGCTGACGTAGCCCGCATAGGGCGCGCGGACGATGGCGTCTGCGACAGCTTTTTCGGCAATCGCGGCCTGCGAGCGAGCGGATTCGACCGCTGCCTCCGCGCTCTGAATCGCCTGATTGCTCTGGCGCGCGGTGTTGATGGCGGCTTCGAGCTGCTGGCGCGCGGTGTTGACCTGTGCCTGAGCCGTGTCGCGCTGCGTGCGGTATTGATCGTAAACGCTCAAGGCCACATCACCCGTCTCGACCAGCTCGCGGTAACGCTTCTCATTCGCTTGAGCGAGACGAAGCTGCGCCTCTGCCTGTTGGAGATTTGAATTGGCGGCGCGAACTTCGGGAATCGCGCTCGCGTCAAAGTTGCCGCCGGGACGCAAGCCCAAACGCGCCTCGGCCTGACGCACGCCCGCGACGGCCTGTTGCACTCCGGCCTGCGCCTGACGCAAACGAAGACGCGCGTCCTTGTCATTAAGCCGCGCGATGATTTCGCCCTGTTTGACAAACGCGCCGACGCCGACCGGAGTCGCCACGACCTGCCCGGAGGTTTGCGGCGCGACATCGGACGACTCTTCCGCGATTAAGCTGCCGGTGGCTTGAATGTATGATGGGACTTCGCGCGCGACCGCTTTGGCCGTCGTGACGGCGATGGGCGCGGCATCGCCAGCCCCCGCCGCGCGAGCTTCATTGCCGCCCGCGCCCTTCGTGTTGGCCTTCGATTCCGAACGCCCGCAGCCCGCGAGCGAGAGAGCGAAAGCGAGCGCGACCGGGATGAGCGCGACAGTCTGAAGTCTGCGGGAGAGAAATAATGAAGACATAACTAAACCCTAAAGTGCCTAACTCCTTATTTATTTGAAGACGCCTCGCAACTGCGCGCGGTTACAGAATTTTGGGGGAAGGTTCGACTAAACTTTATCAGGGATAGGACGCGCAAAGCTATCCGCCGCGATGCCTTTGAGCATCACAGCGAGCTTGCGATTAAATGAATTCCGGTGTCGAATATGTCACGGGCAAAGGAGGGTTTCCGATGGATTGGATGGAAGAGAGAGCCGGGAAGCTGCGCGAGTTTTTTGAGCTTCGACCGGAAGCGGATTTGTTCGCGCCCGGCGAGGCGAAGCTTGAGCTGCGCCGTGAAGAGACGGAAGGACTCGCGCACTTCAATATCGAGTGGCACGTCATCCCATCGGCTGAAGCCCTGCTGCTCGACGAAGCTTACATGTCAAAGCTCTATCCGAACGCGACGAGAGATTTCGCCAGAGCGCATGAGCCGAAAGCGAGTTGCCGCGATAGAATTATCGAAGGACACAAAAAGCATCAGGGGCGCGTCGTCGGCATCGAGACGACCGCGAAGCCGCATTACCTGCCGCACAATCGTCAGTTCTACGGCACGGTTTATGGACACGATGCTTCGGCAGACCCGTTCGCGGCCTACATGGGACGGGCCGGAATGATGAACGGCACGCGTTACGATCACAACTATCTTTCACTGCGCGCCTTCATGGGCGTCGTCAATGAAGACTGGCGCGCGCGTGCTATCTTGCCCGAAGGTTACCGCGTCACGGTCTGCCCGCCCGTCATCTTCAATCTCATCGGCACGGTCTTTCATCCCGAATGGAGCGAGACCGAAACGCTTGAGCTTGGCTTTTATCGTGATGACGAAGGCAACGCGGTCTGTTACGCGGTCGGCTCAAACGCGCCGCGAGATTTTTCGTACATCAACGAAGTCGAGGGCGATGCCGAGTGGTCTTTGATGGGATTTCGCGTCGCGGTCGTGCCCGAATGAGCAGATTAGCTGTAACCCTCAAGCGGCGGCGTTCGTTTTAATTCGCAGAACATGAGAAAGCTTGGCTGGCATCAATGGCTTCTGTTATCGCTCCTGCTGGTGGCTCTCCTCGTCACCGCGCTCTTCGGTGTGCGAGCCGTGCGCCGCGCACTCTACTGGCGCAATCACAAGGACGAAGTGATAAAGCCGTGGATGCCCGTGCCGTATGTGGCGCATTCTTACGGCGTGCCGCCGTACGTGCTTTATCAAGCCATCAATCTTCAGCCGATTCCGCATGACAGAAGGCCGCTCAGAGAGATCGCGCGCCAGCAGAATCGCCCCGTCGAAACTCTGATTGCCGAATTACAGACGGCCATCGTCCACTCGCGCCCGCCTTATCCGCCGCCACCTCCGCCACCGCCGCCGGATGGAGGCGCAAGCCCATGAGCGATTATCTTTTGAGCACGCTCGGAGTTTACGGCCTGCCCGTGCTATTCGTGATTCTACTGGTCGGCTGTATCGGAGTTCCGATGCCCGCTAGCCTGCTCCTGCTCGCCGCAGGCTCTTTCGTCGAACAGGGCGAGTTGAGCCTGTGGCCGACGCTGCTGTTGTCCGCAGGCGGAGCGATTATCGGTGACAACATCGGCTACGCGCTCGGACGCTGGGGAGGCCGCAGAGTTTCAAAGCGGCTCGGCAATCTCATCGGCGGCGAGGAACGCTTGAAGAGCGCGGAGCGTTGGCTCAATCATTGGGGCGGCGCGGGAATTTTTCTGAGCCGCTGGCTCTTCACTCCGCTCGGCCCGGTCATCAATCTCACTTCCGGGTTGACGGGGTATTCGTGGCCGCGCTTTCTCTGCTACGACATCGCGGGCGAAGTGTTGTGGGTCGTCCTCTACGTCTCGCTCGGCAGAGCTTTTAGCAGCAGCGTGCAGGCCATGAGCGAGGTCGTCGGAGATTTCACATGGGCGATCATCGGCCTCCTCTTCGTCGCCATCCTCGGCTGGAAATTCGTGCAATACTTCCGCTCGCCCGATGCGGAAGAAGAGAAACCCAAAACGTCCGGCTCACTCGTTGACGAAACGCCTTAAAGCTTTTAGCCACAGAGGACACAGAGTACAAATAATCTGAAATCTCAAATCTGCTTAAACCTCTGTGTGCTCTGTGTCCTCTGTGGCTAAAACGTTTTGAGCCGCCGGATAAATTTGTAACCGATGGCTCGCAAACGGCGTCTTACATATCGAATGGCCGTTATTGGAGGCTTCATTCTCCCCTCTGTGTCTGATGCGGCGCACAAAAATTTCATCATTTGGAGAATAGGACGAAATGAAACTAACTGGGACGAAGAAAATTCTGGGCGGAATCGCTCTGGCCGGAGCTTTGGCGATCACGGGTGTGGTCGGCTTCGCGCAGCAGCAGCAAAAGGCTCAAGACGGGGGCAAAGACCGCGCCGGGTGGAACCGCGAAGGTCGTGAAGGCCGCAAGGGTCGCGGCATGGAAGGCGAAGGCTTCGGCGGTCGCTTTGCCGAAAAGCTCAACCTGACGGACGCGCAGAAACAGCAGATCGAACAGATCAAAACGCGCTTTCACGAGAGCACCAAATCCCTGCATGAGCAGGAGCGCGCCGGCGGCGACAAAGACTTTGACGCCTTCAGTGGCGGCACGTTCAACGAAGCAGCCGTGCGCGCGGCGGCTCAGGCGCGAGCCAATCTCCATGTCGAAATGGAAGTGGCGCGGGCGCGGATGATGTCTGAGATTTACGCTATCCTGACGCCGGAACAGAAGGCGCAGCTGGCGCAAGAGCGTCAGCAGCGCGAGCAGCGTCGTCAGCAGTGGCGCGCCAATGGCGGCAACAAGACCGAGGACAATTAGTCAAAAACAGAGAAGAGGCTTATGCTCTATTTGATAGAGCATAAGCTTTATCTCTTTAACCTCTCTCCCCGAAAGTTAAAGTCTCTCCCCGCTAAATTCTTGGAGTGGAGGACGATAAAAAGATGAAGAGCAAATTAGGAATCGTGTTGGCAATGTGCGCGCTCATGCTTGGACTCGCGGGCGCAGCCTCGGCGCAGGTCATCAAACACAGAACGCGTGACGGGCGGATTATCTATCAGACGACGACGCGTGATACGCGCGATTATCGTAATGATAGGCGCGATGACCGGCGCAATGATGGCCGTTGGAATAATCGTCGTGACGACCGTCGATACAATGACAGGGACAACGACCGGGACGACTATCGTCGCAACAATGGTCGCTCTAATGATAGAGACGACTATCGTCAAAACAATGGTCGCTATGGTCAGTACGGGCGTCAGACCTACGGCGCGCGCACCTATCGCCTGCCCAACGGCAGAATCGTCACCATCCTCCCGGACGGCAGACGAATCTACCAGTGATTCAGACGGCAGAGAGAAAGGGGTTTTGAAGAATGAAGAGAGTAATGGGAGCAATCATGTGTCTCGTGCTGCTCGCCGGAGCCGCGCTTCCGACGATGGCGCAGGGTCGGCGTGACAGATACGCCGGACGCACGACGCAGTATGGACGCTATGACAGAAGATACGAGACTCAGCGTCGCGGCTCTTATGACAATCGTTATGACAGCCGTTATAACAACCGTTATGACAGCCGTTACGGGTACAATCGTGGCTACTATCGTGATCGTTCTTTCTGGGACAAGCATCGCGATAAGCTGACGCTTGCAGCGGGGACGGGCGCGGGCGCAATCATCGGCGGCGTGGCCGGAGGCCGTAAGGGAGCGGCCATCGGCGCGCTGCTCGGCGCGGGCGGCTCGGCTCTGTACACCTACAAGCTGCGCAATCGCAGGCATCGTTACTGAGCCTGTCGGAAAATACGCCGACGCGAAAGATAAAGGGGCGGCTCTCTCAAAAAGGGCTGCCGCTTTATTTTTAAAGAGAGCTTCCTTTGCGTCTTTGCGCCTTTGCGTGAGATATAATTTCACGCAAAGGCGCAAAGACGCAAAGAAAAGCTTGATTGATGAAATGGCAGATAACTCCGAACCAGCAGGGATTCAATCAGACGCGCGCTCGCCTTTCGTCGAGCCGTCGGATGTGGAGTTGGTGGCTCGCGTTCAGGCGGGCGAGGAGGAGTCGTTTGAAGAACTCTTCAATCGCCACCGGCGGCGCGTCGCGCACATCGCCGGTCGCTTCTTTCGCCAGCGCGAACAGGTCGAAGAGATCGTGCAGGAGAGTTTTACGAAAGCCTATTTCGCTCTCAGCGATTTCGCCAACCAGCAGGAAAACTCTTTCGCTTCGTGGATCGCGCGAATCGCTTTCAATGCCTGTTACGACGAGCTGCGGCGGCAGAAGCGGCGACCCGAAAGCTCTCTCAACGAAATCACGGAAGAAGATAACGCCTGGCTCAGAGAGCAATTGCTGGCCGACACCTCCCGTCAAGACGTGGAGTCTGCGGCCATCGCGCGCGATTTGGCCGACAAGCTGCTCGCGCGGCTCAGCCCGGAAGACCGCCTCGTCCTCGTCATGCTCGACGTGGAAGGGATGTCGGTGGGCGAGATCGCCAAATCAACCCGTTGGTCGGTCTCGAAAGTCAAAGTGCGCGCACATCGCGCGCGCGCCTCTTTGCGCCGCGTGCTGTCCAGATTCCTGTAACCGCGCGGCGCGTCTCTGCGTCTTAATTTATGAAACCGTCTTTTGAATAATGACGGCTGGAGAGGGTAGGGAAATTCCAATGCCCGGCAAAAAGAAGAAACTTGAAACGGATGAGCGGCTTGACCTTCTCGGCAGCCGAATCATGCGCGCCAACGCTTTGAGTGAAGCTGAGGCCGAATCGGTCGCCTCGTCGCCTTTTCTTTACGCGCGGCTTCGCGCACGCATCACGAGCGAGCGCGTACGTCATGAAGAGGGCGAAAGCTGGCTCGCCATGCTCAAAGTTTTCTGGCGCGCAATTCCGGCGATGGCTTTGGTCGCGGTCTGCGCTCTGGCGCTGTTCTGGTCTGTGGCGACGACACGGCTGACGACGGGCGGCTTCGTCACCGAAGCGATTATTAATTCGCCGGACGCGGGAATCGAGCGCACGGTTTTCACTGACAATCAATCGCTCACGAGCGACGACGTGCTGGCGACGATTCTCAACAAGGATGATGGAGAGGTGGCGAGATGACGCCGCGCGGTAAGACCCGTTTGAAAATCTGGCTCGTCGTGGTGGGCGTCTTCGTCCTCGGCTGCGTGACCGGCGCAGCCCTCGATAGCGCGTATCGTCTGCGCGGCAGAGGCGGGAGGGACGACGGCTTTGAGCGTATGAAACGCGACCTCAATTTGAGCGAGCAGCAGGCGACTCAGATTCGCGCCATCTTAGACCAGACGCGCAATGATTATCGCGCCCTTCGCACAGAGGTGCGACCGCGCTATGACGCCATTCGCCAGAACGCGCGCACGCGCATTCGCCAACTTCTCACGCCCGAACAGCAGCAACGCTTCGACGCCCGCGCCGCCGAACGCGATGCGCGCGACGCACGCCGTGACGGCAATGAGAAAGACGACCATTAGTCTGAAGCTCTAACGGAAATAATTACCGCAGAGACGCGGAGACGCAGAGACAAGTGAGAAGCAAAACGGCCACAGATTGACGCGGATGAGCACGAATTAATAAATCATTTCATCTCTTTATCCGTGCTTATCCGCATTAATCTGTGGCCTGTTTTTATTTTTCTTTTGCTCTCTGCGTCTCCGCGTCTCTGCGGTTAATTTTTATCTCACTCAACAACGTAATCAGACACGGCGGGCACGTCGCCGCTCTGTCCCCACAACTGCGTCCTCACCGAGCCGTTGTTCTTAATCGCCACGCCCTGCGCGTTCTTCGTCGGCAAGCCGTGCCCCGTCTCTTTCTGATTGAGCACAGTGCCCGTCTCCTGTCCGGAGACGATGCCCCATCGTCCGGCGATCTTGACATCCGTGGCGAGTCCGCCGACGGGCATGTTTTTGACTAAAGTGTTCGCGTCGTTTTCGATGTTGATGACGGCGATGGTGTGGCCGAGCGTGTTCGGGCGATTCGGCCACAACTGGTTGCCGCTATGAACCTGCGGGTTGTTCGGTTCAATACGCGTGCCGGGGTCGGGTCGCCCGTCAATGTACGACGCGCCGTACATGATTTTGGTGAAGCGTTGGAGACCGACGCGAATGCCCGCGCTCTCTGCGCCGACGATGTTCTTGACGGGGTCGCTCGTCGGGCCGGTGATAATCTCGCCGCGCGAATCGGTCTTGACCGCCGTCTCAAAAAATCTCAAATCGAGCGGAGCTTCCGGCTCAGGCACGAGCGTCTCGCGCTCAAACGGAGCGGAAAGAGTTTGCCGCACGGGGTCTGCGCTCGCACGAAAGGTGTCATGAAAAACAAGCCATCCCGCTCCCAATGCCGAGCATTACGATAAGGACGAAATACTTGACGAGGTTGACGCGCATACTCTCTCTTTGCCTCCCGCAAAACGCATTGAGTCAAGAGTTTTAGCAGCCCTTTCTTGAAGAGGCTGTCGTCGGGATTCAGAACTGAGGGGAGATGTGTGAGCAAACCGAGTGGAGAGAAGACGCCCCATCGCTCGATCTTCAAAACCTGACACACCAATACAACAATGCCGCGCGCAGCCGGATTGATACATCAATCTCAAAAAAAAATCGCGCCCGCGTTTTTTTTGAATAAAGGTTTGAAGGACGTGAGGTTAACTAACAATTTTCAATTGACGATACGAATGTGGGGGCAGGGCTTGTCCCTGCCCCTACTGTTTGAGCAAGGCTATCCGTTCTTTTGAATTCTGCTAATCACAGCTTGAGGCGCAAGCCGTCCGTGGCTTCGATGACTTCGCAGCCCGGCTCATGCTTTTGCGCCTCGCTTGAGATGTCCGCGCCGTCCCATTCGGGATAGAGATGCGCGAGCAAGACTTTCTGCGGTCGCGCGCGTCGTGCGAGGCGCATGGCGTCGGCCAATTCGAGATGCGTCTCGACCGGCTTGTCGCGCCGGAAAGAGCATTCCATCAAGAGCAGGTTTGACCCTTCGGCGAACGCGCCGAGAGCTTCCGCATATCCCGTGTCAGAAGTGTAAACCAGCGACGTGCCCACCTCATCCGTCAGGCGCAGGGCGAGGCTTTCGCGCGTGTGCGGCGTCGAGAAAGTTGCGGCGGCGAGTCCCGGCAGCAGCTCGAACTTCGCGCGCGGCGCGACCTCGCGCACTTCTATCGGGAAAGATTGATCGAGCAGTTTATAATCATTGGCTTCGTCAAAAGCGCGCAGCAATTTCTTCAAACCGTAGCCGCCGTAAATCATGAGCGGCTTGCGTCGCCCGCGCGTCTGCGGCGCGTGCTTCGTGCCAAACAAAAAGGGCGCGAGGCCGCCGACGTGATCCAGGTGAAAATGGCTGATCCAGATCGCGTCCAGCCTCGCCCAGTCGAGCTTTTCCTGCGCCATCCGATGCACACAGGCCGCGCTCGCATCCAACAAGACAGAGCCGCTCGATGTCTCAAGCCAATGCGCGCTCGCCGCACGCGACGGATGCGGCACTGAAGTGCCCGAGCCTAAAACAATCAATTCCATAATTTTTAAAAGGTTCAGGGTTTAAGCTTCAAGGTTCAAGGTTGAAAGGCAAAGACGATGTCTTCACCTTGAACCTTAAACTTTGAACCTTAAACTTTCATCACGCCGCCGTTGCACGCTCTCCGAAAACTTCGTGCCCGATGCGATTCTTGCCGCTGCTTTTGACTTCGTACATCAGAGTGTCCGCGCGTTTGACCATCTCGTCAACCGTGCGCGGCGGGGTCGTCCACGTCGCCACACCGATGCTGAACGTGACCGGCCAGTCGTTTTGCTGCACTATCTTGAGCAGGCTCTTTTGAATTCGATTGACGACGGCGCGCGCCGATTCGCTTCCGGTCTCAGGCATCAGAATCGCAAACTCGTCGCCGCCGAGCCGCGTTACAGTGTCAATACTTCGCACGTCGGATTTGATCGTCTCGGTAATTGTTTTCAGCAACACGTCGCCCGCGCTGTGGCCGAAGCGGTCGTTGACCTCTTTGAAATCGTCTATGTCCATGTAGGTCACGCTGAAGGGGCGATTGTGACGGCGCGCGCGTTTGATCTCCATGTCGGCCAGCTCGTAAAAGTATCTGCGGTTGGCGACGCCCGTCAGGTGATCCGTGCGCGCCAGCTCCTGCTCGTGCTCCAAGACTTTTTTCAAAGAGGTCAGGATGTTGGCGAAGATGAGAATGAAGCAGAGCCGCGTCAGTATGTTCCAGTAAGGAATCGCCGGACTGGAATAAGGATGCGTGGTGATGATAGCCAACATCGTCCAGACCGCGCCGCTCAGGATTAAGACCAGCACGCCCGCGCGCTTGCCGACGAACCAGACCGCCAGAAAAATCGGGAGCATGAAAAAGACGAGCAGCGAGATGTCCGGCCCCGCCAGATAATCCGCGACTCCGATCAGCAGCACCAGCAAGAGGCTTAAAGTGAGCATGAACGGCTTCGATTGTCCGGCCAAAAATTTGATGACTCGCAGCATAACGAATTTTGAGGAAATTTCGCCGCGTAAGGTTGCACGCCCGCAATCGTTTCCCTTGACCCGCGCCCGCCTGTTAGGCTAAGTAATGATTAAAGATTAGCCACAGAGCACACAGAGCGCACAGAGATAAAAAGCTGCGACAGGGTTAGAAGCTCTTTCAAAACTCAAGAGACTGATGACTCACCATTTTGCGAGCTTTAGTCTTATCTTTGCGCCACCAGCGAGAAAGACCAACATTTCACGCTGGTGGCGCAAACAAAGAAAGACATAAGGCGCAAAGCGTGATTCAGGGTTTTGAAACAGTCTCTTAATTTCATCTCTCCTGCTCTGTGTCCTCTGTGTTCTCTGTGGCTGATTCTTTTGAACGGCCACTCAAAACTTTGATGGAGCGAGGATGAACACACCGGACATAGAGGTTGACGCATTAGCTATCTTTTCGCATCCGGACGACGCGGAGTTGACGGTCTCCGGAACGCTGCTCAAGCTGAAATCGCTCGGCTACCGGACGGCTGTGCTCGACATGACGCGCGGCGAGATGGGCACGCGCGGGACGCCTGAGATTCGCGCGGCGGAAGCCGAAGAGGCCGCGCGCGTTTTGAAGCTGGATGCGCGCCTCAATCTGGCGCAGCCGGACGGCCACGTCTGGCCGACCGAAGAGGCGCGCACGGCGATGGTCAGAGTCTTGCGCAAACTCAAACCGAAAGTCATCTTCACCTCGCACTGGGACGACCCGCATCCGGATCACGCCAACACCTGTCGCATTGTGCGCGAAGCCGCGCGCCTCGCCAGCATGCGCCGTTATGATGAAGAGGCCGCGCAGGCCGCGATTCCTGTGCCCGCGCTCGCGCACGCGGTCTATTCGCGGCTCGTCCCGCCGACGTTTATCGTGGATGTCTCGGAGTTTGTGGAAGAGAAGATGCGCGCCATTCGCGCGCACGCCTCACAGTTCTATCGCCCCGAAGCTCAAGAGCCTGAGACGCGCATCAGCAGTCAGGGCTTTCTGCAACAGATCGAATGGAGGATGCGCTATTACGGCTCGCTCATCGGCGCGACCGCAGGCGAAGCCTTCTACGTCCGCGAAGCCTTAAATGTAAATGACCCGCTCGCGCTCCTGACGCGCCCGATGAATATTTATTCGTGAGAAGAAATAGAACAAAAGCTGCTTTTCAATTTCCCAGCTTAAAATGATTGTGCAGGGCGAAAGTTCAGCTTGAGTTCCAGCACTGACGGATGCGTGCGCCGGAATTCATCGGCGTACTCTTCCTCGCGGCGGATGTCCTCTCGGATTTCTTCGACGTGGTCGTAGTAGTAAGCCAAAGCAGCGTGAATATCGCTCAGAGTGATAGTCGGAAACTCTTGAGCGATTTCATCTGGACTCATCCCCATGTGCTCGTGCCAGACCGCAATGTCCATCACACGGATGCGATGCCCCGCGATACACGCTTTACCTCCGCAAATGCCGGGAGTTTTGGTGATGCGCTCGGTTATGACGTTTGCCATTTCTTCTACCTTTTAGCGCGAATACAAACTTACAATTGATTGTATCATGTGGCGTAACCAGGTGTATTTCAAATCGTTCCTAATCATTTCTTTTTCTCAAGCGTCGCACGCACGATGGCGATGAGCGCGGTGGCGCGCGGCGATTCGCCGTTGAAGTCTTTGGCGAGCGCGGTGGCGCGTTCGAGATTCTCTCGCGCCAGCGAGCGGAAGATGTTGGGCAGGTCGAATTCGTCCGCCGTGAAAGTGTACATCGAGTTCTGCACTTTGGTTTGCAGGCTGGCGACGATGCGCGCGTCTTCGCCCGAAAACTCTTCGCTCGCATTGTTGGCCGCCCGCGCGACCTCCGACATCATGTCCCACGCTCGCGCGCGATCAACTTCGTAAAGCGCGGTGGCGATGGCGACGAGCGCGCGTGGACGCTCCGCGCTTGAGCCGCCGATGCGCCGGGCTTCAAGCGCGGCCTCGTCGAGCAGTTGGACGGCCTGCTCGCGGTCGGATTTGGAGAAGGCGCGCGCGATCTCTGTCAAAGCCCAGACGCGTTGCATGCTCGTGATCGCGCCCGCGCGCGCGAGCTTTAAAGCTTCTTCCATGCGCTTCTTCTCGATGTCGTATCTCAACACGGTGAAGTCAACATAAGCGCGGACGCCCTTGCGCGTCTCCGTGTTCTCAATCTTGTCTGCGAAGTCGAAGGCGCGCGCGTCGCCCTTCTCGGCGGCCATCAGCGCGACCTCCGTGTAGAGATTGTCGCGTTCTTCCTGCGTCTGCGCGTGCTCGATCTTGTCTAAGATTGATTGAATCGAATCGTTGTTGTCGTTTTCCGCATCACTCGCGCGGCGCGTGATTCTGTCATCGTTGCCATTCTTGTAACTGTCAGGAACTTCTCGCGCCAGGGCTGTCAGTTGCGCTTTGATGAGCGTCGTCATCTGCTCAGGCGCGGACTGCTCGAAGAAGGGCATGAGGCGCGTTATGACCATGTATTTTCCGACGCGCCCAGAGGTCGTGTGATCTTGTTCAGGCGGCGCGAGCGGGCGCAGGAAAATCTGTTCGGCGACGCGGAAGAAGCTCAAGCGAAGCTCGGGCGTGATGTCCGGCGGGGGCTGCGTTTCGTTATAACTACTGCTGTTCGTGCTGCCGTCAGGCGTGTAGCGAATAAAAAGAAACGGTGTGAGCACGTAAGAGGAGAGCAGCGAGATGGTGTTCGCGTCCGAAGCCGCGTCGCCCGCCGCGCGCATCAGCATCGCTGTATATCGCTCGTCAGCCGCCGCCGTGTTTTTTGTTCTGAGGTAGCAGAGAAAGACCAATCCGTCCACGCTCACGCGCCCGAGAGCGGGGTCTGCAAACTCTATGGCGCGTGCAACGTCCGTGTCCAATAACTGCTGCGCGAGCCGTAGGCGCAGCTTGAGCGAAGCGGGCAGCTCAAACGGGTCTACGTCGTCCGACTGATTGCTCTGCTGTGTGGAAGCATTCGCGGCCTCTTGCTTTCGTGCTTCGTCGAGCTTGTGCAACAGTTCTTCGCCAAGAGCCCGGTCGCGGCGCGCGGCCATGTGCAGGACTTCCGTGCGCAATGACGGCGGCACATTGCCATTGAAGGATTTGCCCTCTTGTTCGCGCGCGCGCCGCTCGTCATCGAATTTCCGTTGGCTCTCAGCGTCCGCGATGTCTGCGGCTTCCCACGCCCGGCGAAAAAGCGCGCGGGCTTTTTCCGCATCGGTCTCCCACAAGATGTCTGCGGCGCGTGCCTGTATGCGTGCGCGCAAAGTCTGGTTGCGATAGCTGCGCGCCTCGTCCGCGACGGAGATGAGCAGCGCGATGGCTGCGGCGCGCCGCTGCTCTTCGCGCCTTTTAGCTTCATCACTCGCGGCAGTTTTGTTCTTATCTGCGGCGGCAGGAGTTTTCGCCGGAGGCGCGTTCTTCGCCGTGGGCGAAGTCTGCGCGTGTGTGTATGAGAGCGAAGCGAGCAGGATGAGCGCGGCGAAGAGCGCGCGGGCTTGATTCTTCATATTTATCTCCAGAAACTTAAAAAAGCGGCGGGACGTGCGTACTTCAATTCAAGTATACGTTAAGACAAGTGGGCAGTTGCAAAAATCAGTGAAGAGAAAGACAGTTTCGCGCAAAGGCGCAAAGGCGCAAAGGAAGCACGCAAAGACATTCGATGCTTGTGCTTGGCGTGTTTTCTTTGCGCCTTTGCGCGAAAACCCAACG
The DNA here is from genome assembly GCA_036403295.1 of Pyrinomonadaceae bacterium. Lineage (GTDB taxonomy): Bacteria > Acidobacteriota > Blastocatellia > Pyrinomonadales > Pyrinomonadaceae > JACMLC01. The sequence continues at coordinate 7,123 of DASWRG010000119.1, read as the reverse complement.
GACACGCCCTACTCTATGCGATACGGCGTGGAGACTGGCACGTCGCCGCTCAAGCTCCACAAGACGGGAAAACCTGTGTTCGGTTCGCTGATGCTATAGAAGTTGTTGTTGCTATCGCGGCGCACGGTGAGGTCAATCAGGCCATCCCTCATGGCAAAATCTCCCGGCACCGGAATGTCCGGCGGCGCGCCCCGGTGGACACTGGTGAAACCGTTATCGAGACTGCGCAAGACGTACCACTGTCCTTAGCCGCGAGGGGAAGCGCAGCAAACGACAGATTCGGATAGATACGTTTGCCAATATCGAAGCCCGGTCGCGCACACTGTGCGGCGACGACGCCAGCCAGCAGGCACACCGCCGCGCCGAGACAGAAGAAACGGAGCCACGTATTTTGTTGATGCTTAATTCAAGGCATGACGCAATCCCTCCGGGCACATGAAATTTGTAAAGAGAATGGGCCTTGCGGTCAGGGGGATACAGGCCGTGTAGCTTCTTGAGAAAGGAATAGCCGCCGGTTTGAGCTTGCATCATAAGCTGCTCACCGGCGGCGGGTCAATCAACATCTGTGATGAAAATTATGCTAGACGGCGACGACCTCAAGCTCCGGGTCAATCTCCTGTTTGAGCATTCCTTCAATCGCCATCAAAGTTCCCGAAAGCGAACTCGGACAACTGCCGCACGCGCCCTGATAACGAATCGTCAGCGTGTGCTCATTGAGTCCCATCACTTCGAGCCAGCCGCCGTCGCCCGCGAGCGCGGGTCGCACCTTCTCATCCAATATCTCATTGATGCGAATGATACGCGGGTCTGAGCTTTCGACGGCTGCGGCGATTGAGCCGCCGACGGCTGCTGCCGCCGCCGCTCCGGCTGTCGCTCCGGTCGAGGCCGCCGCGCGAATCGGCACGGCGAGCGTGGGCAGCAAGTCGTCCCAATCCGCCGTGTCCTCTTTTTCGACCGTAATCATTCTGTCCATATAAAAAATCGAGACGACCTCTCCGACTTCAAACAAGGACTTGGCGAGCGGGTCGCCTTCTGCCGCTTCGGCGGACGCGAACTGATGAGCAGTCCCGTTGCTGACCGGCTCTTTGAGAATAAATTTGACGGCGTTCGGATTCGGCGTCTCTTCAATATCACTAATCTTCGGCATGCTTTCAATCTCCACGAATGCGCCGCCCGTTCACATGAAATAGGCGGCTCATAAAAAATTCCGGCCTCACAAATGACATGCCGATTATACTCTCTTTCGCACGCTCATGCAGCCACAGACGCGCACGCTGTGCAGAGTATTTGAGCCGGGCTGTGAGGCATCCGATTCTTCGGAAAAACGCCGATTTTTGTGAGTTAATAGACGCTTTTCCGCTTAAATGTCACGAACATTTTGCTTTACGTTGTACAGCGTGTTTTCTTGCAAGCAAAGCGTTGCTAAAGGGTTTGCATGAGTATATACTTCCAAGCCTCGCTTGACCCCCTGTTTACAGGTGAGACAAGTTGAGACGAGAAGCAGGCAATTGCGAGGGTTGCCTGCTTTCTCGTTCTCCACTGTCCTCATTCCGCGTCTTCAAATAATCTCTTCGACATCGCGAAATGGATGTCAGATACCGGCTGTGAGATGTTAGTATTTATCCGACATCTTTGGACGAATTATCTCGAAAGAGAAGAGCATGAAAAATATCAAAGACTTGATAGGGACTATCACTGCTGCGGACTCCGTAGCTTTGATGGACGAATTGCCGGATGGATGCGTTGACCTTGTTGTCAGTGATGGACCTTACGGGGTGACGACGCATGAATGGGACGCGATCAATAACATACAGGAATATAACTTGACTCTCCTGCATAAATTTTCCAGATTATTGAAGCCGGGCGGGGCTGTTTATTTATTCGGTAAGCAGGACGGCATAGATTTCGTAGATTACAGACCACATTTGACTTTGCAATCAAGAATTATCTGGTATCAGCCAAGCAGACTTGCTCAAGGGCGCAGATCATACACCAACAATTACGACACCATCTTCTATTTCACGAAAGGCAAACCTGCAACATTTAATCTCGAAGATATTCGCGTCCCGCAGTTGGTAGAATTGGAGCATAGAAAGAGATGCGAGAACGTGCCCTCGGTAAAAAACGGACCCTATTCAAAGACAGTTTTTAATGAGCATGGCAAAAATCCCGGCGACGTGTGGGGAGATATTAAGCAGCTCACATACAGATCCAAAGAGCTTATGAGCAGAGAGCTATTACATACTATTCAAAAGCCTGAAAGGCTCATCGAGCGCATCGTCAAAGCCAGTTCTCATAAGGGAGATATAGTCTTTGATCCGTTTGTCGGAAGCGGGACTGTGCCCGTCGTCTGCGACCGGCTGGAACGTTATTTTGTCGGATGCGAAATTAATACTGAGTATCTTGATTTAGCGAATCAGCGATTGCGAACCGCGCGACAGCACAAGCTCAATGAGGAACGTAAATCTTTATTTCTCGTTGACAAGCCGTCGGAGCAATCAAAGCTCTTCACTCAAGAGCCTTTTGTGTAGAGGACTTCGCCGTTCTTTCTTATTTGAAGCGACGGAGAAGACGCCCCACACCTGTTTTATGAATATCGGCATCACTGTCTATCCGACATACGGCGGCAGCGGCATCGTCGGCTCAGAGCTTGGCAAAGAGCTGGCGGCGCGCGGCCACACGGTACACTTCATCGCTTCGGCTTTGCCAACGCGCCTGACTGAACTCAGCGACCGCGTGCGCTTTCACGAGGTCGAGATGATGTCGTATCCGCTCTTCGAGCATCAGCCGTACACGCTCGCTTTAGCGACCAAGATGTCCGAGGTGGCCGGGTCGGAAAAGCTTGATCTGCTTCACGTGCATTACGCGATTCCGCATTCGATCAGCGCGATTCTCGCGCGCGAATCCTTGAAGCCGCACATAAGATTGCCCGTCATCACGACGCTGCACGGGACGGACATCACGCTCGTCGGCGCAGACCGTTCTTATTTGCCGATTACGCGTTACGGCATCGTGCAATCGGACGGCGTCACAGCCATCTCGCATTACTTAAAGCAGGCGACCATCGAGACTTTTCAGTACGATAAGATCGAGGTCATTCCGAACTTTATCTGCGGCACGGATTATCGGAGGTACGATGTGCCGGACTTGCGCCGCAGCCTCTCGCCCGGCGGCCTGCCGCTCATCGCGCACGTCTCAAACTTTCGCCCGGTCAAGCGTCCGGTGGATTGCATCGAAATCATGGCGCGGGTTTTGAAGCACGCACGCGCGCGGCTCGTGATGGTCGGCGACGGGAGCGAGCGGCAGAACGCGGAGCATCGCGCACGCTGTCTGGGAATTCACGAATACTGCTCGTTCGTCGGCAAGCAGCCGAAGATCGTGGACTATCTTTCGGCCTCCGATGTCTTGCTCTTGCCATCCGAGCAGGAATCGTTCGGCCTCGCCGCCCTCGAAGCGATGGCCTGCGAAGTCCCCGTCGTCGCCTCGCGCGTGGGCGGCGTGCCCGAAGTCGTCACAGACGGCGAGACGGGATTCTTGAGCGCGGTCGGAGATGTCGAAAAGATGAGCGCGGACGCCCTGCGCCTCGTCGAAGACGAAAAGCTGAGGCGCGAGATGGGAGCGCGAGCCAGAGAGTCTGCGCTTTCGCGCTACAGCACCGATCTGGTCATTCCCCAATACCTGAACTTTTATGAACGTGTCCTCGCCGCCTAAATCTATTATCATGTCATCAGCTTGGCGGAGGTAAGTTAAAGATGTCAGCCGATAATATTGAAGAGTTGTACGAACGACATATCAGATCATTGCTGCCGGAGGAACGTTTGCGCCTGCTGGCGAAAGTGGCGCAAGGTTTGGCGGAAGACGTGACGCAGCCGCCCAAGCGCAGCCTGCTTGAACTGGAAGGGTTGGGCGCGGAAATCTGGAACGGCGTCGAGGCGCAGGAGTATGTCAACAAGCTTCGTGAAGAGTGGGATGATCGTCCATGATGAAACTAGACGACGCCTTGCTCGGTGTGTCTGCGCTCGGATTCGACACCTCGCCGTTTATCTATTTTGTCGAACAGCATTCGGCTGCTTTTGATTTGATGAGAGAAATCTTTAGTCGTGTGGATGTCGGAGCATTGACAGGCTATAGCTCAGTCATTACTTTGACCGAAGTCCTCACCTTACCGAAACGTTTACAGCAGACCAAGCTGGCAAATGATTATCGGGATTTGCTACTTAATAGTCGTAATTTCAACTTGATTCCGATTAACGCGACGATTGCCGAAATGGCCGCAGACCTCCGCGCCCGTTACAATTTACGCACGCCTGACGCTTTGCAAATCGCGGCGGCACTGTCTGCCGGTTGCGCAGCTTTTCTGACTAATGACTTAGCTCTGCAACGTGTTAAAGAATTGCGCGTGCTGGCGCTGAGCCAGATGCAGTTATGAGGTAAAGAGATGAGCGCATCCTCGCCGCGTAGAGCGGAAAACACGGAAGCGGATTTTTCGTCGAACGAAAAACCGCTTCGCTATATTATTCAAAATCTGGAACGCGCTTACGGCGTGCCAGAGAACAGGCGCGCGTCCTCGCCGCTCGACATGCTGGTTAAAATTATTCTCTCGCAGGCGACGAGCGATACCAACAGCGACCGCACCTTTGCGGCTCTGAAAAAACGTTTTCCCACCTGGGACGCCGCCTCGCGCGCCAGAGAGTCAACCATCGCCGAAACGATTCGCGCGGGCGGCCTGGCGAATCAGAAGGCGAAGGTTATCAAGAGCCTGCTCAAGCAGATTAAAGAGAAGCACGGCGCGATCAGTCTCGATTTTTTGCATGAGCTGAAGGCTGAAGAGGCTGTGGATTATCTCAAGCAGTTTCGCGGCATCGGGCCGAAGACCGTCGCCTGTACGCTGCTCTTTGCGTGCCGCAAAGAGGTCTTTCCGCTCGACACGCATATCTTTCGTATCCTGCGACGCGTCGGCTTGATTCCGCAGAAATGCACTGACGAACGCGCTCATCAAATCATGAACAGCATCGTGCCCGAAGGGAAATTCTATTCCTTTCACGTCAACCTGATTCGTCATGGCCGCGCCATCTGCCGCCCGCGCGAACCGCTTTGCGAACGTTGCCCGATTGTCGAATATTGCGACTACGGGAATTGGCGAATTTGAATGAGGATGAGTTCCCGCATAAAGATAAAAAGCATTTTCTTTCTCTTGGAGGCTACAAAAAATGACCTGCCCGAATTGCGGTAATGAGGTTGCAGACTTCATGAAGTTCTGTCAGAGATGCGGGACGCCGGTAGCGACGACGCCTTACGCTGCGCCCGCGCAGCCGGCTCAGCCCGTCTGGTCGCCCGCCCCGCAGGTCGGATACGCGCCGCCCGAAAGAAAGTCGCGCGTGGGCAAGATACTTCTGATCGTGGGCCTCATCCTCGTCGTGCTCGTCGCGGGCATCGGAACGGCCATCTTTTTCGGCGTCAGGTCTTACATACGCTCGATGAAAAATTCCGAGCCTTACGCTCTGGCCGAGTCCACGCTCAGAGAGAGTCCGATTGCGAAAGAGCGGCTCGGCGAGATTAAGAGCATCGGCATGCCGCTCGGCACTTACAAAGAGGAGACGGACGGCACAGGCTTCGCGGCCTTCACGATGTCTGTCGAGGGAGAGCGGGCGAGCGGGCAATACGTCGTCACGTTGATGAGAAGAAGAAGCATCTGGCACGTCCAGCGAGCGAGCATGAAACTGGCTGGCGGAGAGGAAATCCGCATCGTTGATGAGCGTGATTACAGAAACAGCGGCATGACCAACGGGAACGTTGAGACGAACCAAAATTCGGAGCCGGCGAGTCCCGTTAATTCCAACTCCAAATCGAAGACCATCTCAGGCGGCGTGCTCAACGGCAAAGCCATCAGCCTGCCCGAGCCTGAATATCCGGCTGCCGCCAAATCCGCTCGCGCCGAAGGCACTGTCGTCGTGCAGGTCACGATTGATGAAGCGGGCAAAGTGACACAGGCCAGGGCCGTGAGCGGTCATCCGCTGCTCCAAGCCTCCGCCGTGGCCGCCGCGCGCAAAGCCGTCTTTACTCCGACGAAGCTTTCGGGGCAGGCCGTCAAGGTCACGGGCATGATTAATTACAATTTCAAGCTTGAGTAGCAGTCGTGCGTGATGTCTTATCTGGTTGACGGCAACAACGTGATGGCTCAGCGCGTCGGCTGGCACAGGGACAAGCCGGGAGCGCGGCGCGGCTTGCTGGCCGAGCTGGCCGGGTTCGCAAGCTCGAAGCGCGCGAGCGTGACGGTGGTTTTCGACGGCGCGCCCGAACAGCATTTCGCGGACGGGGCGACGTACAGAGGCGTCCGCGTCTTTTACGCCGAGCGCGGCTCGAACGCCGACGAGCGCATCAAGAAGATAGTCGAAGCCTCGCGCGAGCGGCGCACGCTCACGGTCGTCACTTCGGACAGAGAGCTGGCCGCCTATGTTCGCAGTTGCGGCGCGCAGGTCATCCGCTCCGGCGATTTTCGCAAGCGCATGCAGGAGGCGACGAGCGACACACAGCCCGCTTCAAGCGAAAACGCCAAAACCGTCTCGCCGCAAGATGTCCCCGACTGGATGCGCTATTTCGGCGTCACCCCTGAAGACGATGGAGAGCAGTGACAAGTGACAGGCAAGAGAAAGAAGTCTGGAATCTAGAGTTTGGAGTCAAAGACAAAGAAATTGGTTTTCATGGACTCAAGACTCTAGACTCCGGACTATTTAACGTCAGTTCGACATAAAGCTATCAACCAGCCTGCGCCAGCAGGCGAGAGAGTGTAGCCCCACGCGTCAGCGTGGGGGACACAGCGAAGTTAGACATAGAGCCTGCGTAAGCAGGCGGCAGATGAGAGGCAGCAGAAGCATCTGTCGCCAGCTCACGCAGGCTCTATAGAATATGATGTGACGTGACCCCATGCTCACGCATGGGGCTACACTCTGGTCGCCTGCTGACGCAGGCTCTATGAGTTTCCTTGCTTATCTCGAACTGACGTTATTTTAACTTGTCACTGTTTTATCCCGACGAGTTCGATGTCGAAGATGAGCTTTTGGCCTGCGAGCGGATGATTGGCGTCGAGGGTGATGGATTCATCCGTGACTTCGGTGATGGCGAC